>CAWEZN010000001.1:0-32403 GCA_963813655.1 uncultured candidate division Zixibacteria bacterium
AGTCAACTATCCATCGTCTTTCCTTATATTTCAGAGTTCTTTCGGTATTGGAGAAGGAAAATAGAGAGACCGTCTCCTCGAAGGAACTGGCCAAAAGAGAAAAGCTGACACCCGCGCAGGTCAGAAAAGATCTTTCCTTTTTCGGTTCCTTTGGAACCCGCGGCCTCGGTTATCCGGTTAGTGAACTCAAAAGACAAATCTCCGAAATTCTTGGGTTGAACCGCACTTGGAACGTGGCTCTCATTGGGGTGGGAAATATTGGCTCCGCCCTGGTGGGGTATAAAGAATTCCAAAGGCAGGGCTTCCAAATCAAAATGATTTTTGACAACGATCAGAGAAAAATCGGCTCCAATCACAAGGGGATAATGGTATCGGACGTAAGGAATCTCAGTCAGGAATTGCGAGAAAATAATATTGAAATAGTTGTCATCGCTGTGCCTGCCACTGTGGCCCAATATATTATTGATGATGTCGTCAATGCCGGCATTAAAGCCATATTGAATTTTGCTCCGGCTAATCTAAAAGTGCCCGAAGATGTCTTCCTCCGTAACGAAAATATGTCGATGGAGCTGGAGTATCTTTCCTTTGCTTTACTCAACCTTCTCAACGGAAAGCCGTTGATCCCCAAGATCTAACCGCCATATTTCCATATTATTGATCTTGAGCCGCCGTTTCGCACTAATTCATAGATATTTTGCCCATCTCTCATAGACGGAAACTTATAGCTTGGAAAAAATCGGAAAAGATTGCCAAGAACGTTCGGTTGTTGTATAATAATATGGTGAAAATGAAGACTTGGCTGAGATTTTTTCTTTTTTGTTTTTTTATAGCTTCATTGCTGATGCCGGAATTAACGTTTTCAGCAGACGACAGCCTAAATATCTATTTGCTTAACGCCGGCAAGGCTTTCACCCAGGCTAAGTTTCCCGCCGCTATCGACCAATATAAAAACGCCATGAGGTTCGATTCCCTGAATCCCCTGATTTATAAAGGGATAGGTGACAGCTATTCTCTGATGGGCAATTTTCCGAAGGCATTGGAATATCTCTCCAAAGCACAAAAATTGGATACTGCGGATGCGGGGACATACAATTCCTTGGGGGTTGTTTATAGTTATCTTCATGACACGGCCAAGGCGATCGAATATTATCGCAAGGCTGCTTCCCGGAACCCTGATGATGAAAACTTCGCGAAGAATATTGGCTCCCTTCTTGCGGCCAAAAGGCAATATTCCGAAGCTTTCTCATACATCAAGAAACCGCTTGAAAAAGATACGACTGACGCTGAATTGCAATATCTCGCTGGAAATATATACATTGGGCAAGGCGATTATGCCCGGAGCGAAAAATGCCTTGACCGGGCCGTCTCACTTGATCCCTCCCAAGCAAAATATTTCTACAGTCAGGGGGTGACTAAGGAATATCTGAAAAAATCCGCTGAGGCGGAGACCGCCTTCAAAGTAGCTCTGGGGATGGATCCCAACCACTTTGACGCCCGCCAGCATCTCGGGGTGCTATATTCTCACTCAGCGCTATCCCGAGGCATTGCGACAATTTGAGGAGGCTGTCAGAATCCGGCCGGAAAGCGATGAGGCTCGGATTGCACTGGGGGCGGCATACTTCCATAATGACATGCCGGATAAAGCCGAAGAGACTTATAATTATCTCGTAAAAGAATCCCGAGGCCGCAGAGAAATGCGGCGCCTTATGACCCATCTGGGAAATTGATTTCTAATCAAACTATTCCACACCCTGCCCGGCAATTCATGGCTTGGGCTTTGATTGCTCTTGCGGGACTCAAATCCATTCGCTATTTTCTATTGATGATTAGCAGTTAAATATTCACCATCGGGACTCTATATGGGGCAAATCCAATTTGCCGCGCGCCGACGCTGAATAGAGGCGATATTTGAATGACCAAAATTGAATTTTATGTCGGAATTTTTTACACCGTTCTGATATTCTCGAGCGTTTCCGTTGCCGGGATCGTCTCCGATGATTTGGCCGCCAAAATATCGAACGCTCCTCACGAAAAAATTCCTATCGTAATCACTATCAAAGATACATCCTCCGTCCCGACTCTCAAGAAAGAATTGAACGCGACATATAAGACATTCTTCGATAGACACCGGCATGGAATCGAAAAACTAAAAGCCAGCGCAGGTTCATCTCAAATATCACTGATAAAATCATTGAAAGTGCTCGAATCTTCCGGGCTTGCCCATAACTTAAAGAGCCACTGGCTGATAAATGTGATCACCGCCGATATCGACGCCGCCAAATCGAAAAAATCGCGTCGAGACCTGATATCGCTGCCATATTCGAAATACCTGAAATCAAACTTATCGAGCCTGCCACTGAAAATCTGGCGATTGGACAGCCGATGGCAGGAATTGAATCGAATATAAAGGCCATCGGCGCCGATTCTGCCTGGAAAGCCGGGTATACCGGAAAAGGACGTCTGGTCTGTTCGTTCGATACCGGTCTCGAGGGACATCATCCGGCGATCTTCTAATAATTGGAAAGGACTCGATGGCGATTCAGCCGCCGCCTGGTTTGACCCGATCGGAACGCCTGCCCTTCCCGTACTTCCGAACAACCTGATTGATCGGCACTAAGCACTTACAAGCACGGTACGCACACCATGGGAATCATGCTCGGGCACGACGATGTCATCGGCGATACGATTGGCGTTGCGCCTGATGCCAAATGGATTTCCGCGGCCGTCATTGATGTTCGGGAGCATCGATAATCGATGCGTTTTGAATGGGCGGCCGATCCCGACCGCGATCCGAATACAATTAGCGATGTTCCCGATGTAATCAATCATAGCTGGGGAATTAATAATTCGACTATCGGGTGCATGATTATTTCTGGAAGATGATTGACAATATCGAAGCTCTGGGAGTAGTCAAATATTTTTGCCGCCGGTAACAGTGGAAACGCCACGCCTATTCAATCGCCAATCCGGCCAATCGAGCTTTCGATTCTCTGGATTGCTTTGCCGTCGGTAATATGGACGGAAGTACGGCCAGATATCCTGGCCTGGAATTCCTCACGTGGACCTTCCGACTGCGACCCGGACATGATAAAACCAAATGTGGTCGCCCCCGGCTTTAATATCCGCTCTTCGTCCCCGCGATCGGTTATGCCGATATGTCTGGAACATCCATGGCGGCTCCCGCATGTCGCGGGAGCAGTGGCGATTCTTCGCGAATATTTCCTAATGCGACCGTCGACGAAATTAAAGAGGCCTTGTTGGCCGGCAGCCAGCGTCTGCCTGCCGGAATCCTTTCGCCCAACAATGACTTATGGCTGGGGACTTATCAATATACCTGCGGCAATGACTGCCCTATCTCCCAAAGCTAAAACCTCTGCTCAGGTTATATTCATTCCCTCATCCCTGCTGCAAATCCGGGTGATACTGTGCGAGGATATCGTCTTTTATTAAGAATTTTGGCAATACTTTGACTGATGTGCAGGGAATTCTCGACCAGCACAGCGGTGGTCTGGATGTCAGGGTCAATACTCTTCTGTTTGGTACCGTGAGGCTGAATGACACCGCCCGCAGTGATATTCCCTTTGAGGCCGTAATCTCCGACACCGTTACACCTGGATCAATTCTTACCGTGGATATGACCCTGATAGGCATTCCCGCGGACACGCAGCACATCACCCTGTCAGTTCAAGTGGGTTCAATCCCCCATGCAGGTTACTTCACCCACCAGAATAACCTCATCAATTTCACAGTCTCAAATCTGGGTCAGTATGGTTTTGCCGCCGCCAGTATGATTCCCCTTGGCTATAGCGGATTTGCGGTACAAGACACCAATTCCCTGTTCGAAGGGGCCTTTATGGTGGCAACCGATTCGCTCCATGTTTCCGATGGCGCCCGAGATATCGTTGAAGAACCGGATAATGATTTCGCGGTCGCGCCCGGCGGCGACTTGCGGGTGGCTGACCCCGGACCGAACGCCGATCAGGAGACGTACTCCATATTCGACGATTCCAATGCCGAAAATCCCGCCAGTCTGCAAATCTCTCAGAGGACTTTCAGTTGGAAAAATCCTTTCTATGGCAACTTCGTTATCCTTGAGTATACGATTAAAAACCTTTCTCAGAATAGTTATCCAAATGTTTATGCCGGGCTTTTCCTTGACTGGGACATCTTTAACTTCTCGCAAAACTGCGGTGGATTTTCATCGAATGAGAATCTTGGATATATGGACTATTGCTTTGATGTTCCAGGTCGATTTCGAGGAATGGCTGTCATTGATCCGACACCCTTTGCGTCGTACAAACTGCGTTTGAATCCGACGACCGGCGGAACCTCCTCCTATTCATTCACCAAGGCGGAAAAATACCATTCTCTTTCTTCTGGAATAATCGATACCGCTGGCATTGGCACAAACGATCTTTCTCAGGTACTTTCAGCCGGACCGTTTGCCATCGCCCCGGGCGATTCCGCCAGAGCCGTTTTCGCTATCCTGGCCGCCGATAGTCTCGCAGACTTAAAAACTTATGCTATTCGCGCCCGTGAACAATATTTTTGTGCCACTGCCAACCGGCCGCCGAAGGTAGTTGAACCGCCTGAGACCGCTGTTTTTGTTTGGACTCCAAAGGCGATCTGCATCCCCGGCTTTAGCGCCTCCGATCCCGACCAGAATATCAATGACATCTTCCCCGTTGGTGGGACTTTCGCAAACAACAGCATCTGCTTTAACCCGGTGGCAGGGGAAAATATTATAGGATTGATTGCCAGAGATTTCTGCGGTCTGGAAGATTCCGGCAAGACTGTAGTGACAGTGACCATGGCGTACAATCGGCCGATAGTCGATACCTTCGCCGTCGCGATGGAAAACCTGAAAGTATACTATGGCGGAGGTACCGCTTCCGGGAAATTTTTCTACCGTTTGGGCGGGAAGACCCTGTTCGATTCAACCGCCATGATTCAAGGCAATGGCGATACACTCGTTTATTCTGTCCCCGAAAGCCTGCTGACCCTGCGGGGACTCGAATATTATTTCTCGATTGTACATAATGGCAAAACCGATAGTGTTGGAAACCCGTCGTCCCCTTACAGTATTGTCGTGAGCCTATCTAATGAACAGGCGCAGAGGCCGATTGCCATGCCCGCGAAATCCTATAGAATTATCGGCTTGCCCATAAAAATCGCCGGGCCCCTGAATCAAGTGGATGCCATATTCCCGGATGATCTTGGCCAGCCGGATAAAATTCAATGGCGGCTGGGAAGCTACAATCCTTTTACCGGCGGCTATGATGAATATCCGTACGCGAGACCGGTGCAGCCTCAGGTCGGTTATTGGCTGATAACCCGCATCCCCAAAAAATATGGCGTTATCGGGTACTCGATGACCCCCAATATTGCGATTGGCAGTGACAAATATTACGCCTCAATGCTTGATTCCGGTTGGAATCAGCTGGCCAATCCTTTTCCTTTTAGTATTACTTGGTCGAATGTCCGTTTTGGCGATGCGGATTCTATTTTTGCAGGACATCCGGCCTCAATCCTCGATGATGCTGTTTATTGGTATTCTGGAACGGGGTACACAAACCCCTCGGAACTTGTTCCTTGGGATGGTTTCTTTGTCAATATCAAGAAGCCTCATATTAGAATATATTTCCCCTATGTTGAAAGTCACGCTTCTCCCGTGAGTCTTGGAAAAGAGAATGAGGATCAATCAGCCTCTCTCGATAATTGGGAAATTGAACTGCAAATGGAAGCGGGGGGATTGTACGACGACAGAAACCTTGCCGGGGTGCGTCCTGATGCAACCAATGGTCTTGACGAATACGACTACGGCGAGCCTCCCGCGCCTCCTGACGGGCCATCTTCTCGCTTTTACTCTTCCGGAAGACAGCGGAAGCCGGCATCGCATTGATTTCCGTCCCTCTACAAATTCAGGAGCCAGATGGCATATTGCCATGAATTCCGTTCCCAACCGAATCATTAAATTAATTCCACGTCGAAAGATGCCTGATGATTTTACGACATGGTTAATACTTGATAATGGTTCAAAGATTCCGCTTGCAGATTATGCCGAGATTCCGATTCCTGACAACGTGCAATCGGCGGTTCTTGCCGTTGGAACTCGAAAATTCTTGGATGGCGAAGGGATTTCTGGATTACCTCAGGAATTTGCCTTAGAGCAAAATTTCCCCAACCCTTTTAATCCCTCAACCGCTATCAATTTTGCTCTCCCCTCACCTGCCAGAATAAAATTGGAAATATTCAATATCCTTGGCCGTTCCGTACGAACTCTCCTCGATAATGAGTATCCTGCCGGATATCATGATATTATTTGGGACGGAAATGATTCTCAGGGTAACCCCGTCGCGAGTGGAATATACCTATATCGGTTATCGTCGGGCGAAACAAACCTGGTCCGGAAAATGGTACTTCTGAAATAGATCCAATCCGGATTATTTCGTCGAGCCGGGCTTCCGATCCCCGCCGGGATAAATACCCAGCATAACAAATCCTGGTCTCTGCCGCGAATAAGAAAGACTATATAGGATGATCTTAGGGCTATCAAACCCTATTCTGTCAATGTCTCTTCTGTCTGCTTGACCAGCTTCTCAGCCTGCAGCCAGTCATTCATATCGTTGCCGGTCGAATATCCGCGTCTCTCAAATATAGAATAGGCGACCTTTTCCACCAATGACCGGTACATCTCCGGATTTTTTTCGCCGTGAAGCTCCACTCGAGCTTTGCTGCCATCCTTGGTGTGGACCCACAGGCAATCGTCGGCGCCGACAGGATTCTTTTCGAGCATCATCTTTTCGGGCTCTTTGATAGACAGTACCGGCTGGGTGAGTTTGTCTGGATCCCAACGACCCGCAAAAAATTCGACACTGTCGATCAGACGTCCTTTCTTCTGAAGGCTGACGCCCAGAAATGGCAGATTGCCTGTTAGCTCGCTTTCGTGGTTGTTTCTATCAATAATGGTGATATTCGCGGAGCGATACTGATTGGCCTGATTGAATTCTTTGCAGAATTTCGCCCAGACGGTTTTTTTGACTTCTTTGACCATAAACTCCTCCTTGATAGGTCATGATTCGTGCTCTTCAATATTAAACCATGTCCGAGAAGACTATCAACGGAAATACTACCTCTTATACTAAGGTTTTTATACAAAAGCACAATTATTATCTATACGCTGTTGCCTGAATAAATGCGAATCCGAGCGACAATTTCATTCTATATTACATAATAATCGGCATCAGTTGCTGATTTATAAGCCCCATAGTGGATTATCCGGTCTAATTAATTCTTGGAAACAAGCTCAATAATTGGTGCTTCGGGAGGACACCCCAGTCGAAATGGAAACCAGTGGCCAATACCGGACGATAAATACATCTGCGATGACCCGTTTTGATATTTCCCCCAGAGATACCTTCCCTTCATGAATGGCGTAAAGAAACTTCTTCCTTCGAACCCGACTTGTCCTCCGTGAGTGTGCCCCGAAAGAGTCAGGTCAACTCCAGCCTGACTGGCTGGATCGAAGCCTTCGGGTCGATGGCATAGCAGAATTCGAAATGCTCCCGCGGGAGCTTCAGTGAACGATTTCTGAATCGTCGATTTAAGAAATTCGAAATTGTTCTGATGAAGCCTTCTCGGATCATCAGCCCCGCCGAAATGCAGGGGGACCTTCCCGATGTATGTTGTTGCACCCGCGCTAATTAACAGTGGAATCGGGCCGCCGTCATAAATCTTCCTGACCTCATTTATCCCGCGATAATATTCATGATTCCCTACCGATGAAAATATGCCATATTTCGGCTTAAGTGAGGTAACCATATTCAACGCCGGAGAAAGTAGAGTTAGGTCATCGGCAATATCTCCCGTCAACACGACAATGTCGGGATTGAATTCGCTGGCCTTATTTATGGCAATCTCCCAATCATCAAGCAGTCGATAAATTCCCAGATGAGAATCAGAAAGATGAAGAATTCTCAGACCGTGAAGTTCCTTTGGCAGGTTGTTGAAAACCATCGGGATGACATAAACTCTGGTATCTTGAAAAGCTCTTGCCAGGCCGGTCAGGCCTGAGCCGAGTGTGGCGAGCGGAACTGCCGCCGCGATTCCCTTAAGAACGATCCGGCGATTTCCATTTGGCTCAGCAGGTTCTTTTGTGGACGATCTCTTTTCCCGCTTCTCGAGCCAATGATGAATAGTGTTAAAGATCCCTGACAATGGAAGTGACAGAGTGAGGCCTAAAAGAAGAATCAGGCTGGCAGCAACCGATATTGATGCTATTCGCGCCAACCATTTAATTTCGTAGAAAGAAGCGCCGAACCATGCAGATCATTGAGAGTATGCCAAAAAGCGGCAGTAAATAGGCCATTCTCCTGACCCATTTATGCCTCCACCAATTTCGATTCAAAATTCTTAATAATAAAATCTCTATCAGAGAGAAGATGGCCAGAACAATTAGGCTGAAGATTAAAGGGAATAAAACGCTCATAACTTTTTAATTATACAAAGATTTTCCATCATTGCCATTTATTAAATCGGTTTGCACTCTGGATTCATCATCCTCTGAAATAAAATCCTGCAAAAAGGACTTGCATCAGATATGGAAAGGGCGTAGATTTATATGTAGAAAGAAGCCTTCCGTTGGGGGTGGCGCACCATATCGCCTGAGATTATACCCCCTAACCTGATCCGGGTAATGCCGGCGTAGGAAAACGGAATTTTCATCTGATTTAATTCCGCCCTTGCCGGCAATCTCGGCAGGGCGGAATTTTTTTGGTGTAATTGATAGGAGTCTAGATATGTTTCGCATAATAAGCATTATTCTGGTGGCCGCCGCCCTCCTTTCAGGGGAGATAATGGCAGGCGAGTACCAGGGGCAGGTCCTTGACCAGGACGGTCGACCTGTGGAAGGTGTCAATGTCCTCACTGATCTTTCCTTAATAAATACTGTGACCGACAAAGAGGGGCATTTCGACTTGATGACCGCCGATCAACAGCCGTCGCATTTGACTTTCAGCCATATAAGCTACCAGCCCGTGATGATGAATGTCAAAGAGGCGACCGTCAAAAACATTGTAATTTCTTTGCGTCCGGCAGTTTATCCCGGACAGAATATTAAAGTCACCGCCGAAAGGGCAGTTACAGGCCTAACCCCGATCGCTTTTTCCGACGTAACCCGCGACCAGATCAAAAGGGATTACTCCATATCCGAATTTCCTCTTTTGCTGGAAACAACCCCAAACCTCTATGCCTATGCCGATGCCGGGGGTGGTCTGGGATATAGTTACATGAAAATACGAGGCTTCGATGACAAACGAATTTCCGTTTACATCAACGGCGTCCCTCTGAATGATCCCGAGGATCAGGCCACTTATTTTGTGGATATACCCGATTTTGCTGCCGACGTGACCGACATTCAGGTGCAAAGGGGCATCGGCAATTCGCTTTATGGAGACGCCTCATTCGGCGGTTCGGTCAATATCGCTTCGGGCGGATTGGAGCGTCCTCGCCGAATCACGATGACTTCCGGATGGGGAGGATTTTATGACGGAAATGATTTCATTTCGGATATGAGAAAACAATCGGTTGAATTTGTTTCCGGCCTTCTGGACGGCCGCTGGTCGCTAACAGGGCGCTACTCGAAACAATATTCCGGGGGGTATCGCGAAAATTCATGGTATGATGGCTGGGCCTATTATTTCTCACTGGCGCGGCTCGATCCGAAAATGACTACCACATTTAATATCTATGGCGGCCCGATGAAAATGCATCTGGCATATTATGGCGTCGACCGGGCAACCCTGGCGCTTGACCGGCGGTCTAATCCGCTCTGGTATCCTAATGAAACCGACAATTTTGATCAGCCTCATTATGAACTCCACAATACTTATCAGTTGAATGATCGGCTAACCCTGCGAAATACACTATATTATATAAGAGGCAAGGGATACTATGAACAGTACAAATCAGGTCAAAGCTATTATGAATACAATATTCCTTCGTCTGCAGCTGACAGAATTACCGGCGATCTCGTGACACAGAAATGGGTAGCCAAGAATCAATATGGATGGAACCCGCGCCTTGATTGGGATTACAAACGAGGAACTACTTCCGTTGGCGGCTCCTTTTATTATTTCAACTCCGATCACTGGGGGCAGGTCGTCTGGGCCGAAGGCTTAAACAATACTATTGATCCCGAGCATCGATATTACACATATTTTGGCAAAAAATATTTTTCGTCACTCTATTTTCATGAATACTATTATCCTACGGATAGAATAAGACTGATGGGAAATATCCAGCTTAAAAATTTGCACTACGATTTCGATCAAACCCGCATGGGAGCCTTATACGGATATAAATATAAGCTGAATTGGCTCTTTCTTTCACCACGTGTGGAGTGACCTATCTATTGAATGATAAGACCGACGTATTCTTCAATTTTGCCATTTCATCCCGCGAACCGGAAGATGTGACCATATATGATGCCGAGGATCCCTGGTCCAAGCCAGCCCTGGCGATTGACAGAATCGAGTATTTCCCCTTCCCATGACACGACTTTCGTCTTTGGCAATCCGACCATCAAACCCGAAAGAGTCTATGATTTTGAATTGGGCAGCAACTTGAAAGGGGACAAATATCGGGCCGGACTAAATCTGTACTGGATGGAATTCCGACACGAAATCGTACCGAATGGTGGCCTCGATGCCAATGGCCAACCGAATGTCGGTAATGCCGACCGTTCCGTGCACGCCGGAATCGAGTTCAGCGGCAGTTGGCAGGTCAATAAACTCTTCGCCGTATCAGGAAACACTTCCTACAGCTATAATCGTCTGAAGAAATATCTCGAATACAACACCGATTCCAGCGGAAATGTCTACGCGACCAATTATTCCGGTAACCCAACCCCCGGTTTTCCGGATTATTTGACCAATCTCATACTTGATTTCAACAAAGACCCCTTCCGGCTGACCTATCGGCTTCGGGCGGTTGGGCGACAATATGTTGAAAATGGCAAAATAGACAGCCTCTCGATTAATCCATTCGTCGTGTCGTCAGTATCATCCTCAATTTCGCTGGGGAAAATCGCCGGATATGGTCGATTCACTCTTCTCGCAACCGTCTACAATCTCTTCAATAAAAAATATGAATCAAGCGGTTATGCCTATGAATACAGCGGAAAATGGTATGGTGAATACTTCCCGGCGGCGGAACGTAACTTCTTCCTGCAGTTGAAATGGGAACTTGAGTGATTTTGTTTGACTTACCTTGATTATATAATAATTCTGGGGTACATGGCGGCCTTGGCGTACCTTGGCCTTTACCGCCATTCCGTCCGGCAGACTGCCGCCAGCTACGTTCTGGCAGGGCGGACGTTGACTCTGCCCGCCTTTGTCGCCTCACTGGTCTCAACTTGGTATGGAGGTGTTCTCGGTGTCGGGGAATTTAGTTATCGTTTTGGCATTTCCAATTGGCTCGTCTTTGGCCTCCCATACTATATTGGCGCCCTCGCCTTTGCCTTAATTTTTGCCCAAAAAGCTCGCCGCACCGAAACCTTCACCATTCCCGACAATCTCGATCGCGCCTATGGTCGCCCGACCGCCGTGGCGGGCTCAATTATCCTTTTTCTGATGACCCTTCCGGCGTCCTATGTCCTGATGCTCGCAATTCTCTTCAAATTCCTCTTCGGATGGCCGCTCTGGGTCGGCGCTGTTATAGGAACCATTATCTCTATCGCATTCATTTTACTTGGTGGTTTCCGATCAGTTGTCCGCACTGATAATTTTCAATTTGTCCTGATGTTTCTCGGCTTTGGCATCATGTTTTTCATCTTGGTCTCGCAATATGGCGGATTTGATTTCATCAAGCGATCCGTCCCGCCGGTAAACCTCACCTGGCATGGTGGAAATTCAGGCTGGTATATCGCCGTCTGGTATTTTCTCGCACTCGAGACTCTGGTTGAACCTCTCTTCTTCCAGCATTGCCATTCCGCGTCCAGTGTAAAAGTGGCCCGCACCGGCATTCTTATCTCCATAATGTGCTGGGCCGTCTTTGATTTCCTGACTACCTCATGCGGCATCTACGCGCGCGCAATCCTCCCCAATCTGGCCGATCCGGCCTCATCTTATACCGAATTAGCCGCCAAAATCCTTCCCACCGGTCTTTTGGGTCTCTTTACCTTGGCCCTTTTGGCGACTGTTCATTCCACTCTCGATGCCTATTTCTTTCTCGCCGCCGCCACTTTTTCCCGCGACATAGTCTGGAGGATATTTCGGGTGCCGGAAGATAAGATTCCTTTCTATACCCGGCTTGGCCTGGTCATTTCAGCTGTAGTAGCCCTGATTGGGGCCCTCTATTTCAAGTCCATAATTGATATCTGGCATGATTTCGGCTCGGTTGGAACGCCCGCATTATTAATACCCCTGCTATTTGCCTATCAAAAACGAAGGATGATGACTCCCAGGGCGGCATTTGCTTCAGTCATTCTGGCAGGCGGAACTTCACTGATCTGGCTATTGTCTCGTTATTGGACACTGGACGGAACCTATTGGTTTGGCCTTGAGCCGATTTTTCCTGGTTTGGCAATCTCTATTATTATATATATTATAGGAGTGACTGGAAATCGAAAAGCAGATGACACCGTTTCGATAACTCGCGTTGAAAATAATAAGCTTTAATATAGATTCATGCAGGAGGGGAACTCGATATGCTAGACCTGAACCAAATTCAGGATTTCCTGAAGGGCGAGAAGCTCGATGGCTGGTTGCTTGCAGATTTTCATGCTCGCAATACAATCGCCGCCGAATTTTTGTATTTCCCGCCCAATATCACCCGGCGCTTTTTCTATTTCATTCCTTCTCAGGGTGAACCGGTTGGGCTGATTCATAATATCGAAAAGGATAAATTTCTCCATTTGCAGGGTCGGAAGATTCATTTCTCATCATATAAGATTCTGGAATCTGCACTGAAAGAGACTCTGAAAGGGTGCCGCAGGATTGCCATGGAATATTCGCCCAACGGGCGACTCCCTTATGTCGGCTTGGTTGATGCGGGCACTATCGAGTTGGTCAAGGGCTCTGGCAGTTGAAGTTGTTTCATCGGCAGATATCGTCGCTTACTTTCAAGCCAGAATGGATGCGAATCAAATCGGTACCCATAAGAAAGCCGCTCTCTTAATCAACCGGATCAAAGATGAAGCCTTTGAATTGATAAAGAAATCTCTAATCGGCGGAAGCTTTATAAATGAACGAATTGTGGTCGACTTCATTATGCGTCGATTCGATGAGGAAAATCTTGTCACAGATTTCTCTCCGATTTGTGCTATCGACGCCAATATCAGCAACCCCCATTATGAGCCGCCGGAGAAAAATTCTTCCTCTATAATAAAGGGCTCTCTAATTCTCATCGATCTCTGGGCCAAGCTGAAGGATAGTCATTCCGTCTTTGCCGATATCACCTGGATGGCTTATGCCGGAACATCCGTTCCCGAGAAATACCAGTCGGTCTTTTCCGTCATCACCTCTGCCCGTGACGCGGCCGTCGGATACCTCCAGAAAAAATTCCCCGGCGAGGTCGTTTATGGATTTGATGTCGATGACGCCTGCCGAAAAGTTGTCATCGACGCTGGATATGGTGAATATTTCTTCCATCGAACAGGGCACTCGATTCTGGAATCTGTCCACGGCCCCGGACCCAACATCGACAATCTGGAGACCGAGGACCGACGAAAATTACTCCCGGGCCACCTTTTTTCGGTCGAACCGGGAATCTATCTTAAAGATTACGGTTTTCGTACGGAGATAGATGTAATGCTGACCGATTCCGGCCCGAGTATAACCACACTCCCGGTACAGAAGGAAATTATTCCGCTTCTTGGCTGATTATGTACTTCACCTCCCGTATGGTACAGGCGGTCGCAGATCGCTACGGATACCCACCGATTATCAATATGCGGGCGCCTGTCAATCAGCAGGAATTCCAGTTTATTCGATCCACACAAGCGTATGGAAGGTCTCACGATTTCACCCTCTATATTTTTAAGGGAAGTGAAGTTATTGTCAATGCCAAGCATCACTATCCCCGGGGACTTTATCGGGCTCCATCGGGCGGATTGAAGCCGGGCGAGGATTTTCACGAAGGAGTTTTGCGGGAGGCCTTTGAAGAGACCGGCACCTCGATTGAGCTGTCTAAATATCTCCTCCAGGTCAACGTTTCATTTACCTATGGTACAAGATCTATTCCCTGGAAAACCCATGTCTTCACCGCCAAATATAAGTCAGGAAAGATCGCACCGATCGACATTACGGAAATCCGTGAGGCCAAATTGGCCGGACTATCGGAATTTGATGAGTACAGAAAAATCATTTCAGGTCTGGAATCTGGCGGATTATCTTACCGGGCGCGCCTGCATGATGAGGTAATAAGATTTCTGTGATACCGGTCAATCGAACATGACGGATATATCTGCCGAACTGCAATAATGGGTGGCATGACATGAAAACCATCCTCGCCATCCTGGACTTAGCCGCTTTGCTTGGCGGTATTATTCTTATGTTGATTTCCCTCTCTTATAGAAATCCGGATCACCCCAGCATAACCGGCGAAAAGGCTGGACAGATTTCCGCTTCTGGAGATATGGACGATTTTGGAGCCATCAAGGCTACAATCTATACGTGGCGAGCATGATCTTTTGGGCTTGAGCGTCATTTTCAGATTTGCCGGCTACTGGCTTATAGACTGAATGCGAGTACCCGACAATTCTTTCTTTTCCCCCTTGACGAAATCCGAATTTTGGATATATTGAACGCTCCAAAATTTAGGATAAGGAAAATAGTATGAAACGGACATATCAGCCATCGAACCGGAAAAAATTGAACGACCACGGATTTCGCAAGAGGATGGCTACTCGGGATGGGCGCAAGGTTCTGGCGCGCCGTCGGGCCAAGGGGAGAAAAAGACTGACCGTCTCGGTCAAGAAAAGAAAGTAGCTTGCCTCGTCATAACCTTAAAAGCAGGAAAATGATACAGGCTTTGCTAAAGTCCGGAAAAAGATTCAACTCCTCCAATTTGACACTCTATCAAGATGAGAAATCCCTGACCGGCTCGACCGGAGAATATCAGGTGGCTTATCTTGTCGGCAAGCGCGCCGGAAACGCGGTTATGCGAAATCGCATTAAACGCTGGTTGCGGGAGGATTTCAGGAAACTTCAGGATAGGAATCAGATTGAGGGCGGATTTATTGTTCGATTCAGAGGCGAGGGTGCCGAGATTGGTCATATTACCCTTTCCGGGGAATTGGAAACGCTATATAATTCAATTAAGACAAATGGCTAAAGAAAAAACACCTTTATTAAGCTATCCCTTCTTATTGATTATCCTGATTTATAGATATACCCTCTCTCCAATTATCGGAGGGCAGTGCCGCTTCTATCCCACCTGTTCCCATTACGCGGAGGATGCCTTTAGGGAGTATGGGGTGGCCAGAGGCATCATCATGTCGGTAAAAAGGATTTTCCGTTGTCACCCGTGGCACAAAGGCGGTTATGATCCGGTGCCGCTTAAAAATCCTAATTAGAAAGGCAAGTCCGAATTTTGGATAAGAGAACAATCATTTTAATCGTTGCCTTGGGACTTCTGGTAATTTTCTGGATTCCCATCATGACCACGTTGGGTTTCATGAAACCGGCGCCTCCCCCTCCTCCGCGGGCAACTGAAGATACCCTGAAAGTTTCATCGGAAAAAAATAAGACTGTAACCCCCCATGATTCAACCGCCGTTGCCACTCCGGCTCCAGCCGCAACAACCGGTGAAATCTCGGTCACTCCTCCAGAGGAGAATCGTCCTGAAGATTCCGTCATAATCGAGACCGATACCTGGATCGTCACTCTCTCGAATCGTGGCGGTGGACCCGTATCTCTGAAACTAAAAAATTACAGGTACCACGATGGCAATCTGATCGAAATGCTGCCCGGCTGCCGCGTCGCTACTCCGGAATTAGACTTTACTGGAGCGAAAATCGACGCTGACAAAATTACTTATCAGTCCTCTTTGCCTAAAGGAAAGTATACGGTCAGTTCTGCGCCGCTGGAGCTGTCTTATACTTATAATGGAGAAAAAGCAGAGGCTATCACCAGACGCTATCGATTTTATAAGGACAAATATAATTATGATTTAGCCATCGAAGTGAGCGATCGCGCCGGATTCGGAATCGAACGGGAATATTCCCTGGAATGGAATAACCCTCTCGAGCCTACCGAAATAAGGCTTTATGATGACTACAATTCCATGTGGGTGATGGCGCATATGGGCGGCGAACGGGTCAAATTCAGTGATTACACGGAGAATAAATATAATGTCTCGCTAAGCGGTTCCACCAACTGGATTGCCACCCGCTCCAAGTACTTTGCGGCGATCCTGGTTCCCCGCTCCCAATTGGCCGCAGGCGCAAAGTCCTCCGGCATCAAAGAGAAACTTGTCACTCCCCACGAGACCGTTCAAAAGAGAAGCATCACGGTCGGCCTGATGATGGAAATTCCCGGGGGCGACAAACTGATCGACAGTTTCTCGGTGTTCGTTGGCCCGATGGATTATGAGACCTTGAAATCCTTCGATAATACCGTCGTCGATATCTTTGATATCGGCACTACTCCGGTCGTGGGTTGGATTATCAAGCTGTTTGCCATTCCGATTATGTGGCTTCTTCCCCGGATGTACGCCGTTATACCCAATTATGGCGTGGTCATAATGATTTTTGCTCTCCTTATTAAACTCATAACTATGCCGCTATCAAAAAAGACCGCCAAGTCCATGATGGCTATGAAGGAATTGCAACCCAAAATGGATGAGTTGAAAAAGAAGCACAAAAATAATCCTCAGGCGCTCAACAAAGAAATGATGAAACTCTACAAGGATATGGGGATAAATCCTTTTTCAGGCTGCCTGCCTTATCTCCCTCAACTTCCCCTCTTCTTCGCCCTTTTTGCCGTCTTCAGCTCGACTATTCTCCTCCGCCAGGCGCCCTTCATATTATGGTGGAATGATCTCTCTCGCGGCGCTCTCTCTCTGACAGATCCATATATCATCCTGGTTGCCTTGATGATGATATTGATGTTTGTTCAGCAAAAAATGACCATGACCGACCCGAAGAACAAAATGCTGATATACCTTATGCCGGTCATGATGGGATTTTTCTTCTATAAGGCCTCCGCCGGTCTGGTGCTCTACTGGACAAGTTTTTCGCTATTTTCTTTTGGAGAGCAATTGCTTTTTAAGCCGAAGAAGCTGACTACTTTTCCCGAAATAAAATCATAATTACTTCATTCTTCGTTTCTTAAAATAGACTCGTTTTGGTGTCTATTTCCATTTGGTAGCACTTGCGGCATTAAGCGAAATGCAATATTTTGATTCCATGATTTATTCCGACAAGTCCGAAGGATTATAATATCAAATTCTCGAACGATGATACCATTGCGGCAATAATCACCCCCCCCGGTGAGGGCGGAATCGGCGCTATACGTATAGCCGGACCGGACTCGCCCAAAGTTGTCGCCAAAATATTCCGCCCCACCCACGCGGATTTTGCGAAGCGAATCCCCTTTCATTTATACTATGGTCATATAATGGATACGCACGGCTATGTTATTGATGAGGTTACGCTCGTAGAAATGCCCGAAGGGCAGTCATATTCAGGACAGCAACAGGCGGAAATATTTTGTCATGGGGGCCAATTTGTTCTAAAAAGAATTCTCAATGAAATTCTTGATAGAGGTGCTCGCCCCGCTGAGCCGGGGGAATTCACCCGAAGGGCCTTCCTCGCCGGACGAATCGATCTGGCTCGAGCCGAAGCGGTGGCAGACCTGATATCTTCGAAAACTGAATTTTCTTACAATGCCGCCAAAAATAATTTGATTGGCAGACTTTCCGAGCAGATCGAGACGATTCGAAATAGAACTGTTGAATTGCTGGCCGAAATAGAGGCGGGCATTGACCATCCTGAAGAGGACATCGAGTCTTCGAATCAAGGGAAATTGATTAATGATCTCTCTGCTAATAATCACCGAAATCACCGAGCTTGCCGAATCATACCAATCCGGTAGAATTATTAAGGAAGGATTCAAAATTGCCATCGCCGGCAGGCCCAATGCCGGAAAGTCGTCATTGTTTAATTTGCTACTCAATCAGAACAGGGCCATCGTTGCCCCCATTCCCGGAACGACCCGCGATTACCTAACCGAATGGATCGACCTTGACGGGATCGCTGTTTCTATCACCGATACCGCAGGTCTTAGAAAATCAAAAGGGGTTATCGAGCGAGCCGGCCAAAAATCGGCAGCAGAGATAATGAAGAGTTCCGATCTAATTCTATGGATCGTTGATATCACACGACGCAGCTGGAAACGAGATTTAAAAGATGATCTGACAAAAATTTCCGACAACGATATAATATTGCTATTCAACAAAATAGACATATGCGAAGGAGTGAATTTATCAGAGATAGGTTCCATTGGTGACTGGGCAGAAGGCGTTAGATTTTCATGCATTACAAAAGCTGGCTTCCGAGAATTAAGGCGCAGGATGATATCTGGCATCACACATAATATGCCGGATCTGACTGACTCTCTCGTAATCACCTCCGAGCGTCATAAGAAGAAACTATATACCGCCCTTAAATACCTAAGAAAGGGTATGGCTGGCTTGAAACGAAATGATTCGCCTGAATTGATCTCTTTTGAAATTCGGCTGGGCATAAATGAAATTGACGAGATAACGGGAAGAGTATATAATGAAGAGATACTTGATAAGATATTTTCTCGATTTTGTATTGGCAAATAAGCAGTGTTTAACGTGAAACATTTTGATTTCGACATATTGGTCATTGGTGGCGGGCACGCCGGAGTTGAGGCCGCCCTGGCTGCTTCAAAGATGGGGAAGTCAGTCGGACTGGTGACCATGGACCGCACAAGACTGGCGCTTATGTCCTGCAATCCTGCGATCGGCGGACTTGGCAAATCCCATATTGTCAAAGAGGTTGACGCCCTCGGCGGTTTGATGGGCAGAGCCATTGATGCGACCGGAATTCAATTTCGAAGACTCAACCTTTCACGCGGTCCGGCAGTCTGGTCTACCCGGGCCCAGGCCGACAGGATCGCTTACAACCGCTATGTCTGCCGATATATTGACGAAGATCCGCATATCTCTATCATCGAAGAAACCGCTGGAGCGCTGCTGACCGAAAACGGCAAAGCCATCGGCATCGAAACTGATAATGGAAAAACAATTTTTGCCCAATGCGTAATCCTCTGCACGGGGACATTTCTTGGAGGGCTGGTTCATGTCGGCGAAAAGCAGACCCCTGCCGGACGTTGCGGAGAAAAAGCATCTTACAGGCTTTCTGAATCTCTCCATTCGCTGGGGTTCGAATTGGGGAGGCTCAAAACCGGGACCCCGCCCCGGCTGGACGGAGCCACCATCGATTTCCAAAAATGCGAAATGCAAGCGGGCGAAAATCCGGCGCCCTTTTTCTCTTTTCAGACCGAAAGACACGAAATAGATCAGATTCCCTGTTACCTGACATTTACGACCGACCAGACCAAGTCGATAATTAGCCAAAACTTACATCGATCCCCCATGTTTTCGGGGCAGATTAAATCGCGAGGCCCTCGTTATTGCCCGTCCATTGAAGATAAGATCTATAGGTTCAGCGATAAGCCTCGCCATCAAATTTTTCTGGAGCCTGAAGGAAATGGCACCAATGAAATATATCCCAATGGATTTTCAACTTCTCTCCCCGAGGAAATCCAGGTGGCCGCCATCAGGACAATCATCGGTCTGGAAAACGCAAGAATAACTAGACCTGGATACGCCGTTGAGTATGATTATCTCCCCTCATATCAAATAAAAGCTTCACTGGAGACAAGGCGAATCTCACATTTATTCTTGGCCGGCCAGATCAATGGAACCTCCGGTTATGAAGAAGCCGCCGGCCAGGGAATAATGGCCGGAATAAATGCCGTTCTGAAAATTGACGCTAGAACGCCCTTTATCCTTGATAGAACAGAAGCATATATCGGAGTCATGATTGATGATTTGATAACCCATTCCACGACTGAACCTTATAGAATGTTTACCTCGCGCGCGGAATACCGATTGGCAATTAGAGAAGACAACGCGCGCGATCGGCTATTCAATTATGCTCATAAATACGGGCTTATTTCTTCCGAAGATTATCTGAAATTCGAAACTCTCAGAAAGAAAACGACGGAACAAATTTCGATTTTACGGAAGACTAATATCCCCATTGGAAAACTGGACGGCCTGTCGAAGTACTTTGTCAGGAAGGATGCAATATCCCTCCATGACCTCTTGAAGATTCCCGGAATTTCATTTTATGACATAATGCCATATCTAAGCGAAGGACAGAAATATGGATCCTCTGACGAAATACTGGAGCGGGCCGCCATACTTATCAAATATGAGGGTTATATCATTAAGCAAGATAGAGAGATAGAGAAATTCAAGAAATTGGAGAACGAGATTATCCCATCTGATTTTGATTCTTCACTCCTCGGGGGCTTACGCAATGAAGCCCGGGAAAAATTCGGTCGCTTCCATCCTGATTCTCTTGGGCAGGCCAGTCGTATTGAGGGAATTACATCCGGTGACTTGGCCGTATTGGCCATTCATTTGAAAAAACATAAATCCAATAGAGTTAGCTGAGCGGCGGCTTGAATATTGTGTCCGAACCTAACAGCAATATCGCCATATTTCATTCTCAAGAAATCATTGCCAAATATGATCATAACGGCCAAATGTCCCAATTTCTCAGTGAAGTAAAAGAATATAATAAGAAAGTAAACCTTGTTTCACGTGAAACAGATGACCCCGGACTGATCGACCTCGCGGCCGGCTGCCTGATCCCATTTGAATTCACCTCCGCTCCTACAGGGAATATTTTCGACATTGGCTCCGGGGGAGGATTTCCCTCCATTGTGATCATGCTGGCCTTTCCCAACCTCACTGGTCTGCTCTTTGAACGTACCGAGAAAAAGGCTGTCTTCCTCCAATCGATAATCCGTAAGTTCAGTTTGCGTGCGGAAGTCAGACCTGGTGATTTCACGCAATTATCCCGACAGATACCGGAGAGGTCATTTGATTTGGGCTTGATGAGATATGTGAAGCTTGACCGGAAGATATTGGCTGCCTCATTACGGATTCTTAAAAATAACGGCCGATTTATCCATTATTCAAAATTCGATAATTCCTTATTAAAAAATGACTTGCCCGTGGTAGCAGATTCCCACTCATATCATCAGAGCGATTCCAAAATGATTCGGTCATTTGTCGTTCTCAGACCAAAAAGATGAGATTTCCCTTGCGGATTACGATTAAACTGCATAGTCTGGAATATGGCGCTTAAATCTAAAATTAAAATAATATAGAGGCATTTGTGGCAAAAATCATGGCGGTTGCCAACCAGAAAGGTGGAGTCGGAAAAACCACCACGGCCGTTAATCTCTCCTCCTGTCTGGCGGTGGCGGAGAAAAGGACACTGCTGGTTGACGTGGATCCGCAGGCCAATAGCACCTCCGGGGTCGGTCTCGACAAATCCAAATTGGATTCATCGGTCTATGATGTCCTTATTGGCCGGAAGAATATGGCGGACGTCATATTGCCGACCGATCTGGCCTATCTTAACATAGCGCCGTCTTCCATTTCCCTGGTTGGCGCCGAGGTGGAGATGGTCGGCATGATGTCCCGCGAAAAGGTGCTCGCCTTCGCCCTGGCCGGAATTGTGGACAATTATGACTATATTATTGTCGACTGCCCCCCGTCGCTGGGACTCCTGACAGTCAATGCTCTTACCGCCGCCAACTCCGTCATCATTCCCATACAGTGCGAGTATTACGCCCTCGAAGGTCTCGGTCAGCTGATTCATACCATACAGCTCGTGCAAAAGAATCTGAATCCGTCCTTGGAAATCGAGGGAGTCTTACTGACGATGTACGACGGCCGCCTGAATCTGTCGCGGCAGGTGGCTGATGAGGCGCGCAAATTTTTCAGCAATCGCGTTTATGGTACCGTTATCAATCGCAACGTGAGATTATCCGAAGCGCCGAGTTTCGGCAAGCCGATTATCCTGTACGATATTCTATCATCCGGCGCCGAGAATTACATGGCGCTCGCCAAGGAGGTATTGAGCCGATGAGCGGCAAAATTGTTTTGGGAAAAGGGCTGGAAGCCCTGATTCCCACCAGCGATGAGACCGGGTCTGTCTCCGGAAATTTCAAGACCATCCCTCTCGATATGATTCTGCCTAATCCGATGCAACCGCGTCGCCAATTTGACGATGGAGCTTTGGCCGAGCTGGCGGAATCATTCAAGAGTCAGGGCGTGCTTCAGCCTGTAATCGTGAAAAATAAGGATCACGGATATATCCTGATCGCCGGTGAGAGACGATATCGCGCGGCCCGCCTGGCCGGCTTGGAAAAAATTCCCGCCATGGTTCTTGACGAAAAAGAAGATGCCGATATGCTTCAGATGGCGCTGGTGGAGAATCTCCAGCGCGAGGATCTGAATCCGATGGAGACGGCCGAGGCCTTTCGCCGCTTGATAGATGATGCCGGTATGACTCAAAATCAGCTGGCCACTCGAGTCGGAAAGAGCCGCGCCGCGGTCGCCAATAGCTTAAGGCTTCTCAGCCTGCCCGACAAAGTCAAGGAAATGATTCGTGACGGACGACTCACCGAGGGCCACGCCCGCGCGATTCTTTCTATAGAGGACGATCTCTCGCGCGTCAGGCTGGCCGAAAGAATCGTTAACGAAAATCTGTCGGTCCGATCTGTCGAGGAAACCGTGCGTGGTATCAAGAAAAGGAAATTGCTTCCCCGGAGAAAATCCCCGATTCTAATGGAAGCCGAAAATTATCTCAAACAACTTCTCGGTACCGCTGTCAGGATTGTCCCCGGCCTCAAAAAGGGGACTGTCCAGATCGAATATTACGGCGATGAAGATCTCGACAGGATTTTGGAACTGTTCAGAAAAATATCCTGATTACACCGTGAGCCAGATCAAATACTATAATCTCCTGATTGTCCCCGAAGGGGTGGAAAATCCTTTTGGCATCAGATTAAAAGCCTGGGTTTTTAAGGCCATTGTTGCCATGGCAGTTGTTTTGGCGATTACATTAATATTGTTTTTTATTTTTTATGGCCGCCTAATGGTACGGGCCGCACAGGCCGAAAAACTGGAGAAAGAGAACGAAGCTCTCAAACTTTACAAATACAAGCTACTCCTGCTGGAGCAGAATATGAAAGATACACGGGCCGTGGTGGATAAGATAGCTGTCCTTGCCGGCGTCGATTTCCAGGTTCCTGAACTCCCTTCGGATTCGGAACTGCTCGCCACTATAGAAGAGAATCAATCGCAAAATAGCGGGTTGGAAGATCCGACGCAGCGCAGAATACCCGGAGGCCTTCCTCTTCGTGGCTTCATGACGCGGGGATACTCTGATGACTCCGACAATGAGCACCCCGGCGTTGATATCGCCGCCGCCATCGGTACACCCGTGCTGGCCACGGCGGCAGGTAAAGTCGCCTTCGCCGGATATGATTCGACCTACGGACTGACCGTCATTATCGAGCATGATAACAATATCTCCACTCTTTTCGGCCATAATAGCGAACTGCTCGTCTCTGCGGGAAATCTGGTTGCGGCCGGAAGCAAAATTGCCCTGTCGGGAAATACCGGCCGATCGACGGCCCCGCATTTGCACTATGAAATCAGAGAATATGGAAAACCGGTTAACCCTTTAAGATATATTGATAGTCATGAAATATCCAACAAGTAAACCTGAGGGTGGGATCATGAACACCATTATTGGCAAGGATACCATTGTTAATGGTACACTCGATGTCAAAGGCGCTTTGCGGGTCGACGGTACAGTGAAAGGGAAAGTCATATGTACTGATACAGTCACTGTTGGTGCCAGTGGGCTGGTGGAAGCGGATGTCGAGGCGCAGGCGGTTGTCGTGGCGGGCAAAGTCGTCGGAAATCTAAATGGCGCCGACAAAATAGAATTGCAGGCCAAAGCCGACATTGAGGGAGATATTAAAACCAGGTCCATGGTCGTCGAGCAGGGGGCCATCTTCTGCGGGTCGTGCAAAATGAAAGAGGGAAAATCAGCCCTTGGATTTCTGCCTCCTGATGAATTGGAGCCTATTCTGAAAAAGGATCTCGGCAAGAATAAGGAGGAATTTTAGTCTGCCCTCGCCGATATTGTCAAATAACTGTGGACAAAAATCCAAATTTGTGGAAATTCCTCTATTCAATTATATAGCTTGCGATTGCCGGTAATATATAAAGTCTTGATTCAGCGACTTTTCCACAAACGTCGGTCATTGTGATACTTAAAATAGATTCCATTTTTCATGATTTTTCCCTATTCAAATCTAATCCTTTTAGGTATAATCATTTATATTAACCCTGAAGTTAATCTTTCGATGGAGGTCTCGACCGGATGACAGATAGCAGCGATCTTAAAGCCGTAGAACAACTTAAAGATGCTCATCAGAGAATAAAAAGCGAAATTGCCAAAGTCATAATAGGCCAGGATAAGGTTATTGAACAGCTCCTGATTGCGCTTCTCTCCTCGGGTCACTGCCTGCTGGTCGGAGTACCAGGCCTCGCAAAAACACTCCTTATATCCACTCTGGCCAACATCTTAGACCTGAAATTCAATAGGATTCAGTTCACTCCGGACCTGATGCCCTCCGATATTACCGGTACCGAACTAATCGAGGAAGACAAGGCCTCAGGCAGCAGATCATTCCGATATGTCAAAGGACCTGTCTTCGCCAATGTCATTTTGGCAGATGAAATAAATAGAACCCCTCCAAAGACCCAGGCTGCTCTATTGCAAGCCATGCAGGAACATGAAGTTACAGCCGCCGGACAGACCTTCAAACTCGACGAACCATTTTTCGTCCTAGCAACCCAGAATCCGATTGAACAAGAAGGTACATATCCTCTTCCTGAGGCACAATTAGACCGATTCATGTTCAACGTCATCGTCGATTATCCTTCCGAGAGCGAAGAGCACAGAATAGTCAAGACTACAACCGTCGCCCAGTCATACTCGCTCACTAAGATTTTGAATAACAAAGAGATAATTGCACTCCAGCAGTTGGTCAGAAGGGTTCCCGTCTCGGATCATCTTGTTCAATATGCCGTTGATATTTCCCGCTCGACTCGTCCCAATGACGGTTCTGCGCCGGATTTCATCAAGAACTGGGTATCATGGGGCGCCGGGCCAAGGGCATCGCAGTATATGATCCTGGCGGCGAAGACCCGTGCCATACTTGATGGCCGCCCGACTCCGGGGCCTGAGGATGTTCGTATTGCCGCCCTGCCGGTGCTCAGACATCGCATCGTGACTTCATTCAACGCCGAGGCTGATGGGGTTGATACTGCCGCCATAGTCGGGAAAATTTTGGATTCCGTGAAACCAAAAGGATGAAATTAATTGTATGTCCGGTCTCGGCCCGTCATCGAATCTGGCCGCGACCCGGTGCTTTTAACATAATGGACTATGTAATTCTATGTTGAACGATTTTAATCTTACCAAGCTTCCCCCATACGGGAAAACTTTCGTCGGCCTCTTTACCGCCCTGATGCTGGCAGTTTTTCTTTGGGCCAGCGCTCTGGCCACTATCGAATCGGGGTTATTCGGTACCGACGAGGACGAACAAGCTGCTGCCGCCGAATACGATTATCAGGGCGACATGCAAAGTATCATGGCCGACTCTGAAGCGGTAACCGCTCCCAACTGGGCTGATTCCGGACAGGAAGAACCGATCAATTCTGATAATTTGGGGAATTTTGCCGGCGCTCAGGAGCAAACCACCTGGGAAAAATTCGTCGACAATTTCAAACTCTCTCACGTGCACATGAACGGCCATACCGCACTCTACTTCGCGCTTGGACTGATATTTTTCTTCAGCACCGTGACTCCCCGGACAAAGAAAATTGTCTATTGGGTGCTGGCGGTTTCCATTTTCGTTCACGCCGTCGGCCTGGCCGGACTGGATACCTGCGTTTACGGAAAAATATTAACCTATATAGGCGGCCCCCCGCTCCTGGCCTCAGTGCTCTATATGTGCATTAGGATATTTATTGATCTCAGAAAGAAAGTAACTTTGTAGGGGTTTGATTCATCAAACCCGACACCGATAACCCATCGCCTGCGACTTGATTCAGAATATGCTGCAGACTTCATATAGAAAATACCTCGACCCCGAAATTGTCGGGAAACTCAAAGGGATGGAACTCCGCGCCCGAATGGTGGTCGAAGGATTCATTGCCGGACTGCATAAGTCGCCCTACCACGGTTTCTCGGTCGAATTCGCCGAACACCGCCAGTACATGCCCGGCGATAATATCCGCGATATCGACTGGAAAGTTTTCGCCAAGTCTGATCGGTATTATATAAAGCAGTATGAAGAAGAAACCAACCTCAAGGGATATCTGCTTTTGGATTGCTCGGCCTCCATGGGGTACAGCTCCGGCGGAACCGTCAAACTTGATTATGCTTCACTTCTTGCGGCGGCCCTTTCGTTTATGATGCTCAAACAGCGGGACGCCGTCGGACTGGTGACCTTCGATGAAAAAATCCGACGCTATCTTCCGCCGCGCAGTAAATCGGGGCACATACATGTTTTATTGCAGGAACTGGCCAATCAAAAACCGAGCGACAAAACCGATATCGCAGTAGCTTTGCATGAAATGGCGGAACGCATCAGCCGCCGCGGCCTGATTATAATTCTCTCTGATCTATTGGATGAACCCGATAAAATTATTTCCGGCCTTAAGCATTTTCGCCACAAAAAGCACGAGGTGATTCTTTTCCATATCCTTGACCCCCGCGAGCGCGATTTTGCCTTCCCGACCGAGGCAATATTCAAAGACCTCGAGACCGGTGAGGAAATCACGACTCTCCCGTGGCAGATAAAGAAGCATTTTGCCCGGATGTCTAAAGAATTCTCCGAAAAAATCGCCTCGGAATGCCGCCAGAGCCGGATTGATTATCACTTGATTGATACTTCTATCCCGTTCGACTACGCCCTCTACGCCTTTCTTGCCAAAAGAGAAAAGCTCTACTAAAATTTCAATGCGCCGTCAGGAACCCCTGAGTCGGTCTCAAAACCCCCATTTCGTGCCTGCCAGATGTCCTCATTTGCCCCTAACCTATCGTAATGCGCCGTCAGTCCGCCACTGGCGGATTCCTGACGGAATCCTGAAATTTACTCTTTACAAGTCGCCCTTAATCTGCTTATTTGGCCGTGGTCGTCTTGAACCGTACAGGAGAGGTGCCGGAGCGGTCGAACGGGGCGGTCTCGAAAACCGTTGTCCCTTCGGGGACCCTGGGTTCGAATCCCAGCCTCTCCGATTATTTTTTATAGAAATCTGTAATAATCTGCTTGACAATCATTTATAATTGGCGATATTACTGTTGAGTGGTCGATGTGGCCAAATTGTGACCACTGAAAACAGGTCGTCAATTATGGGAAATATCTACAAAAGAGGCAAAGTCTGGTATCTGGACGTCCGAGTCAAAGGGCGACGAATCCGGAGGCGTGTCGGATCTTCCAAACAGATTGCTGAGCTTGCCCTCAAAGATGCCGAAGTCAAAGCAGCCCGCGAGGAATTCGGATTCGCCAAACAGGATATCACTCTCGATAAATTCATTGAAAGATTCCTGGAATATTCCAAAGCCAACCATCGTGAGGCGACAACCAAAAGATATAAAGCAGTCATCGATCATTTCCGCAAGTTTATGGAAGGATACCCTGAGATAGTCTTTGTTTCAGAAGTGACCACAGAGCTGATTGACCGCTATATTGTCTTCCGAAAAAGCTCCTGGGTCAATCCCAATGGCCATCCGGTGGAAGATGAAGATGATATCACTCAATCGACCCACAAAGGAGCACGGGCACATACGATAAATTTCGAGGTGAGCGCTCTCAGAACTGTTTTTATGTAGCGGTGAAGTGGGGATATGCCAAAGGAAGTCCCACCAAGGGAGTTAAGAAGCTCAAGACAGCTGATGCTAAAGCTCTGAGGTTTCTCACTATCGAGGAATGTCGGCGATTTCTGGACGCCTGTCCAACTGATTTATATCCGGTGTATTTTACGTTTCTTCATACAGGCATGAGGAAGGCAGAACTGGAGAATTTGGAATGGAGAGATATTGATTTCAAGCGGAGGAAGATAGTAATCAGGGGGAAAGAATTCTGGCAACCGAAGACCGGGGAGAGGGAGATCCCGATAAATCAGGAGTTGTTGGAACTTCTTCACAATCTCAAATCAGAGAATGATCTTCCTGTAGGAATCCCAAATGAAGAGCAAACAGGACGTCCTGCAAGGCACGCTGGCGTTGATGGGGACTGAAGACACTCGACGTGCTGGGGCCACTGCATGGATACGGAATCGCGCGGCGCATCGAGCAAATCAGCGGTGCAGCCTTTTGAGTCGTCTCAATCAGGGCACGTTATATCCGGAACCTTGAAGCTGGAGCAGGAAGGTTCGATCGCCTCCGATTGGGGTGTTTCCGATATCGAGGCGCGCTTCTACCGGCTGACACGCGAGGGGCGCAAGCAACTGCAGGCTGAAAGGCGGAGCTGGAGCAGACGGCGGCGATCATTGCGCAGTTTTTGGCGGCGAAAGCGGAGGATCTCGAATGAGGATTCTGCGGCGATTCTTTAAGCGGCTGATTTCGTGGACATCCTCGCGAAAAGACGAAGAACGGCTGCGTGAGGAGATCGAGGCGCATATCGCGTTACAAACCGAAGAGAACATGCGCGCCGGTTTATCGGCTGAGGAAGCGCGGCGCGAAGCGGTGTGGAAATTCGGGCCGGTGGAAGCCGTCAAGGAAAGCTACCGTGAGCAAAGAGGATTGCCGTTGATGGATACGTTGATTCAAGACACGCGCTATGCGCTGCGAAGATTGCGATCGGCTCCGGCCCTTCCCTCGCAGTGATTCTGACGCTCGCGCTGGGGATCGGCGCCACCACTTCCATTTTTACGCTGGTTCACGCAGTCCTGTTGAAATCGCTCCCCGTGGCGAATCCTTTGCAATTGGTCCGGCTGGGCAAAGAGGCGCGCTGCTGCTATTGGGAACGTGATCATCAGCCCGACGAACATTCACTCGTTCCTACGATTTGTACAAGTATTTCCGCGACAACAGCAGGGAATTCCGCGGAACTGGCGGCATTCAACGCAAGGCCTCACTTGCTGGGCGTCCGGAGGGCGGGCAGAGCGGAGCGGCTGAAAAAGTCATCCGGGCGAATTCGTTTCGGGAAATTACTTCGCTACGTTCGGTATCAACGCGTACGCGGGCCGTCTTTTGACGGAAGCGGACGACCAGCCCGGCGCTCCCGAAGTCGCGGTGATGAGTGATCGTTTGTGGCAGCAGAGATTCGGTGGGGATGCGTCGGTCATTGGTGGCGCGTGTTCACGATCGACAACAAGCCGTTTACGATCGGTGGAACAGCCCTGCCCGAAATTCTTTGGCGACACGTTGCGCAACAATCCGCCCGATTTTTTTCATACCGCTGAACACGTCGCTCCAGGCCGACAATCTGGGTGATCAAGAGCTGGCGTGGTTGGACTTGATCGGGCGGATGAAGCCCGGCGCGTCGCGTACATCGATCGAAGCCGGAATGCGGCTGGAGCTGAAACAATGGCTTCTTTCGCAGTGGTGGACATGGACGCGAACGCCCGCGCGGATTTTCCGCATCAAACCCTGTATCTTCGCCCGGGCGGCGCCGGCATCACGAGCATGCGCGAACAATACGAACACTGGCTCCACATTCTGATGACGGTCACCGGATTCGTGCTGTTGATCGTTTGCGCGAACGTCGCCAACCTCATGCTGGTTCGCGGCATGGAGCGGCGGCCGCAGACGTCTTTGAGCATCGCCCTGGGCGCCAACTGCGAGAGTCGTAAGGCTGCCGCTCATTGAGAGCATTTTGCTGTCGCTTTGCGGCGGAGCGGCGGGGCTGGGATCGCGTACGGCTGCACAAGCATGATCTTGCATTTCGTGTTCCCGTCGCTGCGCGGACTCGCCGAAATACCCATTCACGCATCGCCATCACCGGCGGTGTTGCTGTTCGCGCTGTCCATTTCGCTGATCGTGGGGGTTGCGTTCGGCATCACACCGGCATGGATGGCGACGCGAGTCGATCCGACCGAAGCCATGCGGCGCGGGCCCGCTCGTTCCACTGCGGGCGCCGGCTCTGCATCGCGCAAGACGCTTGTCGTGGTCCAGGCCGCGCTGTCGCTTGTCTTGCTTGTGCTGTCAGGACTGCTCACGGTTTCGCTGCACAGGCTGGAGACTCAGGATTTCGGATTTGATCAGGATCGGGAGGCTGATTGCTCACATGGATGCAACGCTCGGCGGCTACCGTCCCGGGCATCTCAGCCCGCTTTTCACCGGCATTCACGCGGTCGCGAGGATTCCCGGCGTCGAATCGGTCGCGCTTTGCATGTTCTCGCCGCTCAATGGTGATGATTGGGGCACGAATGTCTGGGTGGATGGGCAACCGCCTCCCGGACCCAGGAGATGATAATTCGTCGTCCATGAATCGCACGACGGCCGGGTACTTTGAAGCCATCGGGAATCCGATTTTGCGAGGGCGCGGGATCACGGAGCAGGACACCGCGGATTCACTGCATGTGGCCGTGATCAACGAGGCATTCGCGCGAAGGTTTTTCGGAAATCAGGATCCTATCGGAAAACATTTTGGGCGGCTCGAGAGCCAATCGTCTCGATTGTACGAGGTCGTCGGCGTTGCGAAGGATGCGCGATATTTTACATCCGGTCTGGACAAACCGGTGCAACCGCTCATTTTTCTGCCGAAGTGCAGCATGACGTTCCGGACAATGATCCGGGCTCGCACTATTTGCAGGACATCGTGATCGTGACGAAGCCCGGAGTGAGTCTGTCCGTTGCGCAGCTCACGCAGGCCATGGCTTCAGTCGATCCGAATCTGCCGCTGATTTGGATCCGGCCCCGGACGCAGCATCTAGTGAAATGTATTCCGGCAACAGCGGCTGATTGCGCGGCTCGCATCGTTTTTCGGGATTCTTTCGCTCGTGTTGGCGTGCATCGGAATGTACGGCGTGACCGCCTACAATGCGGGATCGCGCGTGACTGAGATCGGCGTGCGGATGGCCCTGGGCGCGAGCCGGCCGGATGCCGTCGCGATGATCCTGCGCGGCGCGCTTGGCCTCATCGTTGTTGGGCTCATTCTTGGCTTGCCGTTGACGTTTGCCGCCGGGCGGTTTTTGGGCAGCCAGCTTCTACGGGATGAATCCGTGCACTGATCCTCGCGTGGTGCTGACCGCTGTCGCTGCGCTGGCGTTGTCTGCGTTTCTGGCATCGCTGATTCCGGCGCTCAAAGCCGGCCGCATCTCGCCCGCCGACGCCCTGCGCAGAGAGTAAGCGCCTGCTGCAATTCTGTTCATCACGCGGCGGCTCCATCTCCTCCATCTCTTGACATGTGTCACGTGACACATTACAATTCCATTGTGATCAAGACCTTTGCGGGATCATGCCACAAAGGATTTTTAGATTTCCGGCCGGTCGAAGCGTTTTCCACCGGATGTTTGGAAACGTGCCGTAAGGCGGCTTGAATATCTGGATCTGGCGGTACCTGTGGATGACCTGCTTGTTCCTCCGAGCAACAGGCTTCACAAATTAGAAGGTGATCCGCAAAGGTCAGTATTCGATCTCCGTAAACGATCAATGGCGTATTTGTTTCCGTTTCGAAAACGGAAACGCCTACGATGTTGAAGTAACCGACTACCACTGAGGAAACAATGAGCATTCCGAATGACAAGAAACGAACGGTTCGCCCAACGCATCCTGGAGAGATGTTGAAGGAGGATTTCTTGCCGGACTACGGACTGAGTGCTTCCGCTTTTGCAAAAGCGATTTCCGTTTCGCGCCAAACCGTGAATGAACTGCTCCGCGAACGGCGCTCGATCAGTCCTGAAATGGCGTTGCGGCTCTCCCGGTTGTTTGGCAACAGCGCGGAATTCTGGTTGAATGCCCCTGAACAGCGTTCGATCTGTGGGGTCTCCGGGAAAAGCATCAAACGAAAACTCTCAGACACCTACCTTGAGCGCCGCCTAGCACACTAGACAGAATCACCACTTTGTGCATTCATGATCGTGGGAGGGCGTATTGGATGCTCATTTCACCGACACATCCACGGCTTGGAAACCCCCCAACCAATTTCCGAACACCGAGTCTAAGCGCTCGGTTCCATAGGTCATCGCGTTTGCGAGCCGCAGCCCGACGGGGCGCTCACGCCAAACGCAACCGGAATCCACGGAACCAAGCAT
>CAWEZN010000002.1:0-393080 GCA_963813655.1 uncultured candidate division Zixibacteria bacterium
AACGGCGTCGATTACGACGCGCATGTCGTAGGCTTCGCTTTCGCTGACGGGCACCACGTTGTTCAGGGATTCCTCCATGCGGTCAGGTGGGTCATAGGGCGCCACCTGGGTGGGTCCTCGGTGTTGTTCTGGGGCAGGTAACTCAGCAGCAATTTCGCCATGGAGATTGCGGCCTGCTCGTTGGCGGCGAGAAAGTGAGCCACGCCGCTCCGGCAGTTGTGGATCAGTGGGCCGCCCAGGTTGGCGACGCTCACGTCCTCGCCGGTCACCGACTTGATCACTTCCGGCCCGGTCAGGAACATGAAGCTGGTGTCGCGCGTCATGATGACGAAATCGGTGAGCGCCGGGGAATAGACCGCTCCGCCCGCGCATGGGCCGAGCATCACCGAGATCTGTGGGACCACACCTGACGCCAGGACGTTGCGCTGGAAGACCTCGCCGTAGGCCGCAAGGCTGCGGACGCCCTCCTGGATTCGAGCGCCGCCCGAGTCGTTCAGGCCGATGAGGGGGATGCCGCTTTCCAGGGCCAGATCCTGGATCCGGCAGATCTTGTGCGACTGGACCTCGGAGAACGAGCCGCCCATCACCGTGAAGTCCTGGGCGAAAACCGCCACCCGGCGCCCGTTGATCTTCCCCGGCAGACCGGTGACGATCCCGTCGCCCGGATAGCGTTGATCTGCCATCCCGAAGTCGGTGATGCGACGGGTTGCCAGGGCGCCGAACTCCTGGAAGGAGTCCTCGTCCAGGAGGAACCCCAGCCGCTCGCGCGCGGTGAGCTTCCCGCGCTCGTGTTGCTGCTCGATCCGCTTGGGCCCAGATTCCTGACAGGGCAAAAGCGAACTGGATAGTTCGCGAATCACTGACCCCTCAGCATTTTTAATCCGCTCGGGCGCAACATGTTCGAGCTTGTCAGCAGATCAGAATAATCGGCCCTGGTTGAAGCGCGATCCGGCGGTATATCGAATCCCCGGGCGCCTAATCAAAGATCAATCCCTGTCGATAATATATGGAGAGCATTTGAACGGTTTAGCGGGGCTAAAAAGGGGGTGCCTGATAGCCCTGTCAGCTCTATTAAGTTTATGATTTTTGCTGTCTAAGGAGGTCCACTTGCCGACTCATGAAAATTTAGCGAACCCGGCCTCAGAATTATCCTCGCGCGGAACGGCTGATAAAGTATCGGGGGGCAGATCGGCTGCATCTCCGGGGCAGGAAACTCAAAAGATTATTACTCTGGGCAATAAGATTGTGACTTCCGACGAGATGTACAAGGGAGTCGTAGATAATATCGCCATTGGAGTGGCATTGATCAGCCCTCAAATGGAGATTCTGGCCATCAATAAGCAAATGAGGAATTGGTTTCCGACTGTCAAAGTCTCGGATCATCCTCTATGTTATCATTCTTTCAATGATCCTCCCGGCAAGGAGATATGCTCCTATTGTCCCACTTATAAGACTCTGAAAGACGGCGAAGTCCATGAGTCGATGACTGAAACACCCAGCAAAGGCGGCATTATCAATTTTCGGGTGGTATCGTCGCCGATCAAGGATAGTGACGGAAGCGTAATAGCCGCCATCGAAATGGTTGAAGACATCACGGAACGGAGGCGGTCCGAAGAGAAGATCAAATTCATGAATGTGCTGCTTTGCACACAGCAGGAAACCTCTCAGGATGGAATTCTCGTTGTCGACCCTCGCGGTCATATTCTCTCGTTCAACCGGAAGTTTGCCGAAATCTGGCATATACCCATGGAAGTAATGGAAAGCAAATTGGGAGACAAAGTCCTGGAACTCGCAATGACGCAGCTACAAGAGCCTCAGTTGTTGCAGCAGAAAGTAACACATTTGCGAGAAAACCCGAATGATATAAGCGAGAACGAATTCGTATTCAAAGACGGCAGAATAATAGATGCATATTCGGCCCCGATCGTGGGGACGGATAAGAAATTTTATGGAAGGGTCTGGTATTTTCGCGATATTACCAGGCGAAAACGGGCTGAGGAATCGTTGCGAGCCAGTGAGGAGAGATTTCGTGTAATCGCCAACTCAGCGCCCGATGCCATAGTGATGGCAGACGAGGAGGGTATAATCACCTTTTGGAATAGCGCCGCCGGCAAGCTCACCGGTTATTCCGAAGAGCAGGCTGTCGGGAATAATGCGCATGCTCTTCTGGCTCCTGCATTGGACAAGGAATTGGTGTTTCGGATGGTCGACGAATCGAAAGAGCGTGGCCGCGGAATGGATGCCTGCCGAGTGCTTGAGTCCAGCCTGACGCATCAAAACGGCACCGTAATAACAGTTGAATCATATGTGTCGACAATTTCATTGAAGGGGTTATGGTACACGGTTTCAATTATAAGGGATATATCGGAATTGCGGCGAAGCCGGGTTCAGCTGGTTCAATCCGAAAAGCTGGCGGCAATAGGTACGCTTGCGGCCGGCGTAGCGCATGAGATTAACAATCCTATCGGTTATGTGAGTTCCAATCTCAATACGATGGGGAAGTATCTGCAGAAGCTAAAGGGTTTTCTGGAGAAGAGCGTTCCTCAGGAGAATGAGGGGTGGTTGGAGATTAAGGAAATAATGGATGACGGCGAAAGCGCCATCAAGGAATCTCTGGAAGGGGTATCCCGGGTAAAGAAGATCGTGGCAGATTTGAAATCATTCTCACGGGTTGACCGCGCGGAAAAGGAATTTGCGAATATTAATGAAGGTATAGAAAGCACGTTGAACATTGTCTGGAACGAATTGAAGTACAAGTGCAAGGTGGAAAAGCAATTGGGGCAAATCCCCGAACTGTTCTGCATGCCAAACCAACTTAACCAGGTGTTTTTGAACATTCTGGTAAATGCCGGGCAGGCAATCGTTGGAGACAAGGGAATAATCATAATAAGAACATGGGCTGATGCGAAGAATATATTTGTTTCGATAAAGGACAATGGTGCGGGTATTTCCAAGGAAAATTTGGGAAAGATCTTTGAGGCCTTTTACACAACCAAGGAAATAGGAAAGGGCACGGGCCTGGGGCTCAGCCTGGCGCTTGACATAATCAAGAAGCATAATGGGAAAATTGAAGTTTCGAGTGAAGTTGGACTCGGGACGGAGTTTGTCATAACGCTTCCAGTTGAGGGCGGATTGAGTGGATAGACATCCCATTTTGTTTGTCGATGATGAGACGAACATCTTGAAGTCGATCAAACGGCTTATGATTGATGATAATTATAAGCTTCTCACCGCCGAATCAGGGGAAGCCGGTCTGGAATTATTAGCGAATAATGAGGTGCATCTGGTCGTATCCGATTACCGCATGCCGGGGATGAATGGCGTGGAATTTTTATGCAAGGTTAAAGAGAAATATCCGGATACAATGCGGTTAGTATTAAGCGGGTTCGCCGACGCGGCGGCGGTGGTAGATGCCATTAATGAGGGTCATGTATATAAATTCATCGCAAAACCATGGGATGATCAGGAGCTTCTCATAACCATAAAGCGGGCGCTTGAGCAGTATGATCTCAAGCGGGAGAATGATATATTGTACAATCAATTACAGGAGCATAGTCGCGGGCTTGAAGAAGTGATGGCAAGTCTTGAGTCGAAGATAGCTGAACGGACGCGCGATCTGGAGATGAAAAATAGCGCCTTGACGGTGGCTCACAGAATTCTCGACAGAATGCCGATAGGAGTGCTTGGCATCGATTCGACGGGGACAGTAGTGTATATGAATGAATTGCTGAATGGTTTTGTCGCCCCCAATGCCGAGCTCGGATCCAACGCCGCAAGTTTTCTTGACGCAACAATAATAAAAGCGGTTGACGACACGCTGGCTTCCGGCAAACAGAAGGTTTATCTGCTTGAAAATAATTGTCTAGTGATATGCACGGCGTTGCCGGAAAAGGCGGGTGTGATAGTATCTTTCATAAGGGATTTTGATGTCATGATAGCGCAAAAACGGACGGTTGAGGCTGAGAAGGGAATATGATATGAGTGAGCCTATAAAGCATACAATTTTATTGGTTGACGATGAACCGGGCATCATAGGATCGCTTCAACGCCTGCTGAAGGGGATTGATGTCAGCGTTCTTACGGCCGCCAACGGCCCGGAAGCACTGGTGCTTCTTGAGAACGCAAAAGTGTCGCTGATAATCTCCGATCAGAGGATGCCGCAGATGACCGGGGTAGAGTTGTTGACCAAATCGCGGGCGATACACCCGAACGCGATTCGCATACTTCTGACGGGCTACGCCGATCTGGACGCAACTATGCAGGCGATCAACAATGGCGCCATAAGGTACTATATCACCAAACCATGGGAAGACGAATTGCTTCTGAGCCGCGTCAAAGAGTCTCTGGAATTGTTTGAAATGATTACCGATAACCAGAAGCTGGATGAAATCACCCATCGACAGAATGAGGAATTGCGCAAGTTCAACCGGACGTTGGAAGAAAGGGTGGAAGAGCAAACTCGGGAAATAAAATCTCAGCACGATGAGGTCTTGCGCGGTTTTATGGAAACGATAAGGGCGTTTTCCACTATAGTTGAAATGCGGCAAAAGGAAGTTGGCAGTCATTCCCAGAGAGTCTCCTCGCTGATCAAGAAACTTCTACAGAGCATGGATCTAGACAAGAAAGAATTTCAGGATATAGTAGTGGCGGGGTTCCTTCATGATATAGGGAAGGTTGGCTATCCCGATGCGCTTTTGAAAAGGCCGGTAGGTACATACACTAAAAATGAAATGGAGATAGTAAGTCAGCACCCCATCGTGGGGCAAAGCTGCGTGATCGCCATTAACGGGTTTGAAGAGATCGCATTGATCATCCGACATCACCATGAGCATTTTGACGGGAGCGGGTACCCGGATTGTCTTCGGGGAAATGAGATACCTTTAGGGGCGCGGGTAATCAGAATAGTCGATGCCTTTGATCATCACGCCTTTTCCAACGGCTATCCAGAATTGAAGACCCTTAATGACGCCGCGGCCCAGCTGGTGCGGGAATCGGGCATAAAATACGACCCGAACCTGGTTCGACAATTTATCGACCTGGATATAGCACGGCAATATTATCAAAAAGAACTGCAGGAAGCCTCACTTGTCAAAATTTCCGAACTGGAGAGTGGAATGGTTGTGGCTGAGGATATTCGCACCAAGAGCGGTATGTTCATACTTCCCAAAGGGGCCCGGTTATCGCCCGAAATGGTTTTGCGTCTGGTAAAGATAGATAGATTCGACCCGATATCAAAGGGGGTTGCAGTCTTTAAGAAAAGCAAGAGTGAAAGGAATGAATATGAATCAATTCAAGATACTGCTGGTTGACGACTCTCGCCCGGTACTGCATGCTCTTGAGAGGATGCTTCTGGGGCAGGGCTATATTATTCACACCGCTGAATCCGGTCACGGGGCACTGGATATTCTCAGGACGCAGGATATAGACCTGATAATAACTGATGAAAGTATGCCGGGATTATCAGGCACCGACCTTTTGGGGGTATTGAAAAATCTCTATCCGGATGTTATTCGCATAATGCTCACGGGAATTGCCGATATGGAAGTACTCAAGAATGCCGTCAACAGAGGGGAAATATACCGCTTCTTTACCAAACCCTGGGACGATTATGAATTATTGCTCGCCGTTCGGCAGGGATTACAGCACCGTTTTCTGGAGAAAGAAAATTCCCGTCTGAGAACCGTAGTAAGCCATCAGGAAAAAATGCTCGGCCAGCTGGAAAAGGAGTTTCCCGGTATCAGTGAGAGGAAACTGACACAAGACGGTTCGTTCGTAATTGAAGAATAGGGGCCATGATGAAGATCAAAGTGCCGAAACATGCGGATGAATTAGCCTGCGGGATGATCGCAGCCGATAATATGTATGATAATCTGGGAATTCTGCTATGCCGCGGTGGGACCGAAATTACGGAGGCGATGCTGGCGGATTTACGTCATGCGGGGGTAGATGAGGTAAGCGTTCTGGAAGAGACCGTCTTGAATGATGCGGAATCGGATCCTGCGCCTGCCGGTGACGAGTCCGTAAGTGACAATTTCGCAGAGATGGACGCCGAGGTGGATCGCTCACTTTCTCCTATTATGCATTATGAGGAAGTGAAACGGATAGCGGAAGTCATAAAGAAAGTAAATAGGGGCAGTGTAATTTAACCGAACTAAATCGGGGGCATTTCGATGACAATCGGTAGCGCAGACAGTTATCAAGTCTTAATCAAAAACACGATCGAGCTTCCATCTCCTCCTGTTGTCGTGCAACGACTGCATGAGTTATTCGCCATGGATGATGTATCGAGGCACGAAATATCCAGGCTCGTGGAAACGGACCAGTCGTTAGCGGCTCGAGTTTTGAGATTGGCGAACTCGTCCTTCTACGGCATGAACCGAAGGATCATAAGTGTCGACGTGGCGATCACGATTCTCGGGTTAAGCGTGACAAAACAGCTCTTGCTGACCAGTTCGCTTCTCAGCTCCTTCAGGTCGGTAGGGCAATCAGAGAAAGTTACCAGTTTCTGGCTTCATTCACTAGGGGTGGCGATAATCGCAAGACGTCTGGTTTCGGGCCGGGACAAGGAATTTCAAAGTGAAGCTTTCATGGGCGGAATATTACATGACGTGGGGAGGATGATATTTTTAAAGTCCGATCCCAATTGTTTTTCCTCATTTTATTTTGACGAGAAATCGGTTACAGATTTGCAAAGCGAGAAGGAAGCATTTGGCATTAATCATCAAGAAGTCGGGGGGATGCTTGCTCAAAAATGGAATTTCCCCATCGGTATATGCGCCATGATCTCAAAGCATCATTGTCCTCTGAAAGCAGGCGAGCTTACTACTCTTGTGTCGGTAATCAATATTGCTGATTTGTTATGTCACGCCATGGGAATCGGCCAGAGCGGGAATCATTATTTCTCCGATTTCTATAGCCAAGCCTGGTTGTCGCTGGGTCTGAGCTATGATGATCTGGAGAATAGATTGACAGGGGTTCGCGCTGAAATTTCCGCTTCCAAAGATTCCCTGCTCTAGTCTGAACCATTAGCTCCGATTCGGTTCTGCAACTTCGGAATGCTCCGATCCAGAGTTGGGGTCGGCCTTAAATTCCTGCCTGCAGCAATAATCTCTCAATTGAATTGTTTGATGATCTCAGTCGAGATTCCCGAAACTTTGGCGTCCATTCAGCGTAAATATAATTCGACCATGAATTATATAAAAAATCGAATATAAGCCGTTTAGGGCTTGGCGGAGGAGGAGAAAATGAAAAGGTTTACGCTTACGCTTGCAGGGGCTGTTTTACTGTCGGTTTTAACGGCAATTCTGGTATTCGGGCGTGACAATTATGATGTGAATCGTGAATTTCCGGCCAAGTCGTCGGTTAAGATCAATACGATCAGCGGCAATTGCATCATTAAGCGCGGAAACTCCGACAAAATACTGGTTGAGATTGATGCGACATACAGGCCGCGGGATAATTTTGAGCCGGCTATCGAAGAGGATGGGGATCGACTTATCATTTCCGAGGAGATGTATGGCTCGACCCATGGGGAATGCACCTGGACCATTACGGTTCCCGAAAAAACGAAAATCAGTTTCTCTACGGCTTCCGGAAATTTCGAAGCGGCCGATCTCGACAGCCGAATATCGGTTAATACCGCATCGGGTAATATCACCGTGGATAATTGTAAAGGCGAATTAAAGGGATCAACGGCCAGCGGAGAAGTGTCGCTTAAAGGATTAAGTGGGGATATTCAGGCCACGACGGCCAGCGGTGATGTTTCGCTGGAGAATTTATCAGGAATCATTGAAGTATCAGCCGCTTCCGGGAATATCAAGGCCCGGGCATTAAAAGGAGAATTGAATCTCAGTGTAGCCAGCGGGAATATTACCGCATCCGAGATTTATCCCGAAGAGGCGTGCGATTTCGGGACTGCTTCGGGAGATGTGAGTGTAATACTGGCGGGGGGCCCGAAAGATGATCTTAAAGTATCGTCGGCGTCAGGCAATGCCGTACTTGATTATAATGGCATGCCGATGAAGGGGCATTTCAAACTCACCGCCTGCGTTGATCCTCATCCGGGACGGATCAAAGCCCCCTTCAAATTTGACAAGGAAGAAGAATTCACACGTGGCGATCAGGATTATGTTACAAAGTCTTTCACGAAGGATAACAGAAGTCCGGAAATCACTATAGAGACTTCTTCGGGTGACGCGGTACTGGAAGAGTAGCGAATAATCATTGCCTTATGATCATTTACGCGTCGTCTATTGAAGGCATCACGACCGTCCGACTTTCTGGCTTTTTTGTCGGGTGGCCTAATCCGCCTTCTCCGGAAATCCTTCTCAAGATCCTCAGGAAAAGCTACAAAATAGTCCTCGCAATCGATGATCGGACAGGTCAGGTGGTCGGATTCAGTAATGCCCTCAGCGATGGCGTCCTTTCAGCTTATATACCGCTGCTTGAGGTACTTCCAGAATATCAGAGCCAGGGGATTGGGAGCGAAATAATGCGCCGAATGCTGGCCTTACTTGAGGATTTATATATGATTGACCTGACTTGCGATGAGGCTCGAAGCGGTTTTTATGAGCGCCTGGGGATGCGTGTCTCGCACGGCACGATGATCAGAAATTTCTCCCGCCAGTCGGGAGCGGATTAAATTTCGGATTGATTGGAGATAAGATGACCAATTTACTGCTCTGGCTTATTTTACTTGTGATCTGCTGGCCGCTGGCGCTCTTTGCGCTTATTCTTTATCCGTTTGTCTGGCTGTTGCTTCTGCCATTTAGAATCCTGGGCATCGCGGTGGGAGGAGTATTGGAATTGTTGAAAGCTATGGTGATGTTGCCGGCAAGAATCTTAAGTGGCAGGAAAGGATAGTTGAATTATGTTCAAGTGGAGAATGCCCAGCTTCCCGATCGTGAAAAATTACCGTTGACGTAAATATACCACATGCCATTTACGGATGAATTGGTTCCGTTCCAGTCAACTTTCCATTTAATAATATTATTCAAATAGTATTCGGCGTATCCGTTAGTTCCCGAATTTATTACGGCTTTGAATTTGACAGAGTCCTGCTGTTCGGCCCAATTGATATACATCACCGGTTTCCCGCTCTCGGTTCGCCATTCCCAGCGATTAACGATGCCAGTAGTATTATCCAAATATTGATTCATCCAGCCATTGGCACCGTCTTTAGACTGTTCAGCGTCGGCAAAATGCCAATTGACGTATGTTTCGCCAGAGTTTGTGCCGCTAAATATAATCGACCAAGCATTTACCTCGAGCTGCTGGCTGAAAATCATCTGCAAAATCAATTGGTTTGACTGCCAGGTGGTGATGGTTGTGTCGATGCCGTCGGCGCTGAAAGTCGTGTCGGTCGCATTTGCCGGGGGATTGAAAAACGTGTTATAACCCTTAGCCAGGGTGAGCATGTTCGAAGCGCTGCCGGCGAGGGTATCGCCCGAATAAAGCATGCCCTGTGCAGGGGCGCCGAGTGTCAGAGGATAGGGAAGAACCAGGGAATTATTGGGGCCGGTAGGATTGTTATTTTTATTCTTCGAACAGCCATTTACGGCCAAGACGACGATGACCGATATTATTAATAATAGATAGTTAAAATGACGCAATTGACCTCCATTGACATAAGACCGACCAAAATTTACCCGAAGGATTCATAAATGTCAATATGGAAATTGCTTGAGACAGCAAGCGCGGAGGTTCAACTTTCAGTGCGCAGTGATTTGCCCGGCGGGTCATAAGACTCGCCGGGTTTATTATCAGGATTTTCAATTTGCCCCCCGATCCCAAAATCGTGCTATTTCAGCAGCAGCATCTTCTTAGTCTGTGTGAAGCGATCAGTTCTTATGCTATAGAGATAAATTCCCGAGGCGACCGGATTTCCGTTCGTGTCACGGCCATCCCAGCTGGCAATATACTGTCCGGCCGGTTTCACTTCATCGATAAGTGTGTTAACTTTTCTACCCAGAATGTCATTAATTGAAATGGTGACACGGGAACTGGCAGGGAGTGAGTATTCGATTTCAGTCACCGGATTGAAGGGATTTGGATAATTCTGCCCCAGTTGATATTTATTGGGAAGGCTCGAGGTATGCGTATCGGATATGTCAAGTGTAGGCAGGACGACAATCGTTGCCTGCATAGAAAGGTGGATAGGACATTCGTAGGGGAATGACCCCGCCGTATTGAATGTACGGACGAAACTGTCACCGGGCACGAGAGTGCCGGAATTCCAGACGCCTGTTTTCGATGTAGAAGTGTGCGGGGTCAGTGTCGCCATATTTGTCCATTTTACCGCCTGACCGACATGAATGGTGTCATGGGCAGGATTGAATGCAAAATCGACTATTTCCACGTTGACCGTATCAGCGTTGGCCGAGACACAGGCCACCATGAGGAGAAGAAAAACGCCGAATACAAGCCTCCCAATTGAGACTCTCGCGAAATTCATAAGACCTCCAGATACTTTATTGTTTGACGGCTTCAATATTTAAGTCAATCTTTACATCATTGCCCACGATAAGGCCACCGGTTTCGAGGGTTTTGTTATAAACGAGGCCAAAATCCCGCCTGTCTATTGTCAAAGAGGCTTCGGCACCGGCGCGGAATTTTCCCCAGGGATCTTTAGTGGTACCCATAATGCTGATAGGGAAAGAGATCTCTTTTGAAACACCATGCATGTTAAGTATTCCGGTCATGACAGGAGTGTCTCCCTTTTTCTCAATCTTCGTGCTCTTGAACGTCATTTCAGGATATTTTTCGACGTCAAAAAAATTGGGGCTCATGAGATCTTTATCACGGCCAGAATTGCCGGTATTGATGCTTGGGATCTTGATGACGACATCGGCAGATAATTTCGAGATATCCGCGGAGTCGTACATGATGGTACCGGAGAAATCGGCGAATTCTCCCTTAACATTGCTGAGGACCATATGTCTCACTGAAAAATCGATCGATGAATGCACCGGATCGATCTGATACGTATCGGCGCCGTATGAGACGGGCACCAAGAGCATAATGGCAAGCGCCAGCAAAAGTCGTCCTCTGCTTAACATAAAAATCGCTCCTTTACAGAAATCTTCTGTCCATATGTGTTCAAAGTCTATAATTCAAAATACAATAAGTTTAAATTCGAATATACCCAGCTTCCAAATCAGTCAAACCTCAAGAATTCTAAATAGTTGAACTCCTTTTTATTCCTTAAAGTTCCCCAAGAAGAGCCAAAACTAGTTTACTCAATATATGGCGATTGAAAAGAGGTCTTCTGACTGCTCTGCGAATGAAACGACGCTATTTTCTGAAAAGAAGGAGAGGTTCAAAAGTGAAAAAATCAAGGGGGCAATAATTTTGGCAGGATGAAGAATGAAAAGTGGGGTTAGTTGGCGGGGATTATCAAGAAGTCGACGCTCCTGACATAATCGCCACCGGATACAGCTTTGACTTCAAAAGGAATTTCGGACGGCTGGGACTTATATCCGAATTTATTGAGCTGTTCACGGTCGAGATATGCTTTGTACTTGCCCGGAACCAGCCCCATGTGGTAGAACTCGCCATTGTTGAAGGTTGTTATTTTAGTCTCTTTACCGGTAACATCATCGACGACTATTATCCTCATTCCGCCCACACCGATTTTTCCATCGGGGATGCCGCGGTTAACAGCTCCGCTGATTTCACCGGCTTCCACTACCGGAATGTTGACTTTGGTCACGATATTGGGATTAACGGTCACCTTGAAATTATCATGCGCCGGTTGCAGTTGGGGATTGTCAAAGCTGTTCTGGTCAACCTGAATGATATACTCGTCATACGGCCGGAGGCCATCATAGTAAGCGGCCCGATTTCTTCCGGGTCCGACGCCATTGAAACCTTCGACTCGCGCACGCAGATCGGGTAATACCTGTTCGCCGCTATCAAGTGTGCTATTATAATTGCCATCAAGAAACGGCATGACCACTGCGGTTCCGAAGCCGACCCCCATCTTCCGATCGAACCGAATTCTTCCAGAATTCTGGTCAAATCGGACGGAGCCTCTCTGCATCTGCGTAAAGGCGGTCTGGCCGGAGACATTATAATACTTTGATGAAAACTCGGCAAAATCCTCGAAAATGTTCAGCGAAATCATCAGAAGATCGGATCGAGTGAAAAGATTTCTTTCGAAGGAGAATGAAATCTGTCCAAATTTAAAGACCCTTCTGCTTAAATAAATCCCCAGCGAGGAAAAGTGGCCGCTGCTATGATCGAAGGTCGCGCGAATCTGTGGTTTCACCCATCGAACGAGTGAGGTGGCCAGGAATAATTGACTGGCCAAATCTCGATCAGATCTCAAGGGGGATTTGGTGATTTTGAGCGATCCAATATAGTTGATATGAAATTTGTAGATTGAACCATTCAGTCCATAATTCATGTTGAAATAGGTATAACCGGGGTATCTGTCCATGGAAAAATGATATCGCAGACCCAATCGCTGCCCTCCGATTGCAAGCGGCGATGAGGCCGAAAAGATAAAATTGCTGAGTTGAGCGAAACGATTGCGGAATCTATTTTCATAGAATTTCGTGAAACTTGAGTTTATTCCTATTAAGGAGGGCTCACTGAAATTGGCCGCCAGCCGAATGGAATTTCCCGGAGAGACCGAACCGTTTAAGATGATATTACCGAACGGTCGGTAGGCGGTTTCGAAGGCCATCATGGGCGGTCCGGCGGCATCCGAACCAAGCGGCAGATCAAAATTCAGCCCGGTCGTGAGATTATCCAGAATTCCATATTGAGTTAGGGATTGCAGATAGATATCTTTTTCGGTGTTGTCTTCTCCGATACCGGCTGATAGAGTATATTCCAGGTCGTTTTTGGGTATAAGATTGAACGGAACGGTCAGAAATCTTTCTTCCGTACGAATTTCGCCGTTCGGACCGTACATTTTGAGCAATATTCTGGATGACCCATATAAGACGTCGGTAAGGAAATTGTAATCGCCATTCTGGTCGGCATAGGTGAAATCCGCCAGTCTGTCATTGACATAGAGTTCCACCTCCCAACCTTCGCCGACCTGTCCGGAGAGGTTGATGGTCTGGAAAAATCGCCTTTGCACCTGCGGTCTGTTAGTCAGCATATACCCTTTCAAAGACCGTCCCAATTGCCCGGGAGTATATATTTGGCCCAGTTCCGCCTGCGTTATTAATCTGCTGTTATCAAAATAATAGTGCCAGCGATATCGAAGCTGATCACTGCGAATGCCAGTCTTGCTGTTGCCTTCTCCCTGCAGGTTCAAGTCACCGCTTAAGACCATTGCGCCAATATTAAGGCTTCCATACTGCCCGCCTTTGCCGATCGGGCTGGCGGTGGCTGTCCAGTCGGCAACACCACCCTTGAGGAGCGCCCGTTCGTAAGGAATCTCGACCATATCTCTTTTGGAAGCTGCAACATCCAAGAGATTCTGATGAGATATTTTTCTTGTCAATTTCTGATAAGCCGGGAAATCCTTGCTGAGCGGAAGGTATACGCTTAGAGTTGAAAAGTTGAAAAATAACCGCAGATTGAAGAGGGAATCAAAAAGGCCGGCCTTTAGATATAGTTCGGTTGCGCTCTCGTATAGGTCGGCACTATTCAATTCTAGGGCCTTTTTGCCGCACCGGGCCTTGGATTTTTGCAGGTTTATTTCAAATTTGTTTCCCTCGCCAGAATATTGCCCCCCAAATATCCTCTTATCGAAGTCAGCCTTTACGTTAATATCAAGAATGGAAAATATTTCGATGAGAGGGAAATAGACTTCATTATTTCGATAAATGGCCAATATATCTCTTTGGACGAGGCGAGGCACCTCAAATCGAATAACTATCTCCTCGGTAGTCTGGCTTCGGATAAAGCCCAATGGCGCCAATAACAGAAGCAGGCTGAAAAGTATTATCCGGCTATTGTATTTATTTTGTTTAGAGTCTGATTTATCCAAAGCCTTTTCCATGGCATCTATCAAGAGATTATGGTGGTCAGTTGATAAGGGTCGAGTAGTCGATGCTATTTCCTTTTACTATTTCCTCAGGCGGTATATCAGTACGACCTGAAGTGTTTATTGATACTTCGACTTTGAAAGGTTTTTTCAGATCCTGTCCATTTAGCGGCAGTTTAATCCTTCTGGTTAATTCGCGGTAGACGGCCAGATTGATTATATCATTCGAAATGACTTTCCCGTCGGCCGACAAGAGCTGACATTTGAGCGTTCCCACATAGGATACGTTTCCTCTGTTGGCCATTCCAATAGTGGCCTGCACCATTGAATCGACCATCCTGACATCGGTGTTGAGAACCTCGAGTTTGGAGACGAGAGTCCCGGTTCTATACTTCAGCATTATGGCGGTTTGCATGATCATGTTCAACTTCGTGCTGATTTTTCCAGCGTCGGCAGGGGAGGGGATGGAAACTTCGCCTTCCTGGGACCTGATCACGATTCGCGCCCAGTATTCCCCATCGGCCAGTCCGGCAGGAGGATTAGCCCGGAATCTGACGACCTGACTTCCGCCGGGAGACAAAACAAATCTTTCGGGGAAGGCCTTTACCCAGCCGATGGCTGACTGTGGGTCTAAAATTCCGGAGTCGCGAAGTTGGATTTGAATATTTCCAAGACTATCTGAGAGCGGGAGGCCGAAATTTACGATAATGGATATTTCCTTGGGTCTTTCCGACGGATTCTGGATGGTTAAGCGGCCGGTTCTGTCTTTCTCGTTCAGGATGACGACGGTCGGGGCGACCAGGACGCCTGCGGACAGTCTGCCGAACATAGCTGAAAACAAGATTAGCGAAATAATAAAAGCCCGTTGGCAAAGGGCGAAACGATATTTGGAAGGAGATTTGATACTATCCATAGTAATCAGGTCCTATTGCGAAAATGTTTGCCTTTCGGGATCCGCGTCATGCGAATCCCGAAAAGCAAAAATATCAATGCTGAAATCGCGAAGTCAATGCAATAATTTTCCTCATTCTCGTCTTCTTTAGTTTCCGGTGTAGGCGACAGTCAGGATGATATCAGACGTATATGCTCCAGCCTCTTGATCAACGGTAGGGAAAACGGTACCTCCCAAGAAAATCTGCAGAATATTGTCGGCACCGCCAAGCTCGGTATTGGGCAGATTGTGAGGGTCAACAGCCGCAATCGCACCGAGGCCATGTGAAGCGGGGGTACCGGCCGCCGTAGTGTCGATGTCGGCGTCATCAATGTCAAATGAAATCACCAGCCGATCGGAGTTGGTAGCGTTCCATAGGTGATCTGGAAGCTGAAGATACATAGCCACTTCAGAACCACCTTCTCCGGTAACTTGGAAAACGCCGGCGTCAGCAATGACAGTTTTGCTAGCGTCATGGGACACACCCTGATAGACATCCCCAAACACCAGATCGTGAGTAGACGTGACCGCCAGAACTGCCAGCACGTTGGCCGTAGCCTGACCAATGGCAATATCCTGGGCTTTGATCGCAGTTGTGCCGGCCAGTATGACAAACAGCGCCAGGACAACTATGAACCGGGATGAATGTTTCGACCGAGAATTGAACATGATCTCCTCCTTTATCGTTCAAAAAACGGTATTCAATTTTTTAATCCAATCTTATAGGAAATAATCGACACTTGGGTTAATAACTTGAGACTCCCCCCAAAAATAATCGGCCCGGCGAATCGAAAGTTAATATAACCTCGTTTAGCCGCCTGATTTCTTGCAGGGAATGCGGAAAGAGAGGTGTGACCAACGCCGATTTTGGAAAAATCGGCTTAATTTATCAAAAAAGCGTCCGTTTTCCGGAAATCGGATTAATTAATTGCCTGTGTAGGCTACAGTTATTACGATGGTCGCGGAATAGCTCCCCTGAGGCTGGTGCAATTTAGGGATGGCTTTTCCGCCCAGCCAGATAACCAATCCGTTCGAACCGAGGCGATAGGTTATGGTATGCCAGGGATCGAGATTATCGTACCCGGGGCTGGCTTGATTGGGAGTCGCGCTCGAATCCATGGCACAATCGGTCTCACTAAAGACAAGTTGCATATTGTAACCGCCGGCGCTCAAATAAGTCTGTAAGGTGAAATCTACCGTGATTTCATCCCCGGCCGTGCCGGTAACCGTAAATTCCGCGGCGGCGCCGGGGGTATTCTTTGAAATTGTTTTGGGTATTCCGGAGAAGATATCTCCGAAGGCAAGATCGTGCGTGGCAGTAGCGTCCTGACAGAAACATAGTCCGCCCGGTAATAATAGCAGGACAAAAAACGGAAGCAGAAGGGAGAAACTCATTATTGGCTTCATGTCAAAAAGCTATTGAATCAAAATGTGCAAGTCAATAGTCTTTCGCCCGGCTTTGAAGATGATATCAATTTTCGGAATAAAAAAAAGTGATGACTATAGGCTGAGTGTTTCCGCCGACTAATATTTCCATTGGAATGCTGTCAAGAGGCACAATGTAAGGGTTATCATGGTCGCGGGAAGCAATGTCATCTTCAATCATAAACTCTTTTATGCCGATTTCGCCGACATCGATGCTGCATAATACAGATGAGCAACCGGAGATAATAATAGGATTACTGGTTTGGCTGGTAGCAAACTGATCGGAAGCGCTAAGCTTACCGGCGTCGTAATACCCAAAAGGGGATGCGACGGTGGCGGTGGCTCGAATTGTTGCAGATTCCCCAAATGTGATCGAAGTAATCATAAGTGACAGTATACTGATGGCCCATAATGTCTTGCGCCGATTGAAAGCGGCGATGGCGGTATCCCTTGTCATAATATACCCTTATAATAAGTATACCGCAGTTTCCAAAAATGTCAATGGGGTATTTTGAGGGCAGAAAAGCGCCCAAGGGAACCCTCTTTTTCTGGGAGAGGATTCCCTAATACGTTGATTGATGATACTGAAAGAGGGTCAATTCCAGCTTGGAATTAAGAAAGCCTCTTTTCGTCCAAATTTTAATTGCCGGTATATGCGACCGTAAGAGTAATTTCGGCTGCGTAGTCTCCTCCATTTTGATATACTCCCGGATGGACAGTCCCGCCAATCCAGATTGTCAGTTGACCGGCGGTTCCCAGCCTATGATAGCTCTGAATATTGGGATTTATTGTTCCCGCCGGAGCCTGCTGTCCCCCGGATGTGCCGTCATCATATGAAGCATCCATACTGCTGAACGAAAGTGGAATAAAAAGCGGGCCTCGGGAAAGAGAATCAGGCAAGGCAAAGTCAAGGGTCACTTCGGCCAGATTGGTGCCTCTAATCTCAAATTCCCCCGCCTGCCCGACGGCTGATTTGTCGACCGATTTATCAATCCCGGGCATGACCGTTTCAAATTTGAGGTCATTATTGCCAGTCACGACCAGAGACGGTAGTACTGTTGCCGTTGCCCTGATGCTGGCAATCTCCTGTGAAAATGCAACAGGCACTGCAACCATGAGAGCAAAAACGATGGTTAGAATCAAGAATAACCCACGAGTCATCTCAACCTCCTTGGAATGTTGCTTCAAAAATTATGCAACCTACCATAGGGCAAGCGGGATGCCCACGGAGGGCCTCAACTTATATCGTTGTATGGCAGTGTGTTATGGGAAAAGAAGAGTGGGCCTGACTACCCTGTCGCCTTTAAAGTATGGGGAACAGGCCATAAAGGTTCTTGTAAGTCGTTAATTGATAATTGAGTAGACTCTTGATTTGAATGGGATATTTGCCCTATTCGTAAGACGCTTTGTCAGGAATTCGAGATATTTATAGATTAGAATCTTGTCAGATTTTTCACGGTTTGATATATGTATTTAATTTTAAGTCTTCTGTCTTTGTCTTTGCCGGATGCATCCTCGATTCTGAGTTTGGCAAAATTGCCGTCGGCCGTTTTGACAAGATAGCTTTCGCCGACAATAGCCGGGAGTTTCTCAACGGCCGGAAAATCGATTTCGATTTTTGGGTATTGATAAATATCGCCGGTTTTCCCGAGCGAATAAAATCCCGAGTGGCGCAGGAATCCATTTAACCTGTGCGGAGAGGCGATAAAATCGAAGCCGTCCTTCTCATAGAAATAGATATCGTTGTCGGCGGCGTCAGCCCTGAGAGATTTTTCTTCGGCGAAAGAGAAGCCGTCGTTCAGGTCGGCATATCGAAAGGCCAGAGCAAATTCTCCTTCCGGGCGACATATTGCGCTGACTTCATTTGACGAAGGGGATAAGCGACCGTCGGGGAAGACAGTGCGGACAGTGACAAAATACTCGATTGCGTTATTCAGTCTTTCGATCCGGATTGTTTCAAATTTGCCATCCGAGCCTGTATCCCCGGGGTAGGGAGAGTCATTGTATGGTTTTATCGATTCGCGCAGGTTCGGGCCAAGATCGTCCTTATCCAAAGGACTCCTGAGCAGGTAGATATTGTATCCGGAAACCAGAACGCTTTCGGGACAATTAGTTTCCCATTTGAGAAGCAGTCGGCCATCACCCGGCCGCACGGTCAGGTTTTGCGGCGTACAATCGGGCGGAGAAGGAATTTCTTTTTGGATGACCGGTTTCTCCTCCTGCAGGCCTCGGCGCGGGCCGCACTGAATCAAGAGGGCGGCGATGAATATCAGAAAAAAATATGTATATATTCTCATCGGTCGAGGTGCGTTCTCTTCCCATTCAGGCCAGATTCATTTCTATCTTTTACAAACTATTTACCGAATTGGCGTCATTGATCCGGCCATTATTTTTCTGAATCCCTGTGGTCAAAAGGTCATTATCAGGGGGTTGTTCGCTTAATTTCGAAAGCTGTTCTATCTGGTGGAGAGGTTTTTCCAGCTGATTGCGTCTGGTGGTCAGCAGGAGATTATATTCATTCTGCAGTTCTTCGATTTTCTTGCCCATTTTATCCATGGAGGATACAAAAGCGCCCCATTGCTTATAGAAAGCGCTCATTAATTCAAGAATTCGATCGGCAGATTTTTCCAGATTGAAATTGTCGATTGACTGCCGGATCACAGCCAGGAGGGCGTACAGAGTCCACGGAGAGCATACGATAACTTTGTTTTTCAGAGCATCATCAATGAAAGAAGTGTCATTTTCCATTATAAACGAATATGCCTGCTCCAGCGGGATAAAGACGACCACATAGTCGAGCGTGTTGTCGTCAGGGTTGATATACTCGCGACTGACAACCTGTTTTATCATCACTCGGGCATCTTTAATGAACTGGCTCTTGTGATTCTGGCGGGCGGATTCGTTGGTTTCCTCGAGATAATGTTTGAAATTATCAAGCGGAAATTTAACATCCATGTTGATTTTCTTGCCGTTGGGCAGGATGAAGGTAAAATCGGGGCGACGGGATGAAGAGTTCATCGTTTTTTGCTGAATGTAACTGATTCCCTCTTCCATCCCGACGAGGCGAAGTATGTCATCGGCGATCCGCTGGCCCCAGAGGCCGCGCTGACGGGAATCGGATAGAATCAGGTTGAGCTTCCCGGTCAGCTCCTGAAGTTTTTCGGTCTGGGCGGAATGAAAGGATAACCCTTTGGTTATAGCTCCGAATTTTTCGTTGCGGTCTTTTTCGAAAGACGATATAAGATTCTGAACTTTTTCCATCTCGTTCTTTATTTGCTGAAGCGTGTTATCGATCAGCTCTTTTTTGGCGGTCAGTTCATGAGCGTTGGCATCGGTTTCTTTGGAGAGTCTTTCGCCCGCAAGTTTCAGAAATTGGTCGGTATTGTTCGACAATGCTTGCATTGATGCCCGGCTGAATGAATCTTCAATTTTGGAAAGAACATTATTTTCGATTTTTCTGGAGAAGGATTTCAGCGCCCAGATTAAAAGAGCGGCCATGACGGCGATTGATATTATAACGGAAACAACAATATTCATTTTTTAATATCTTGTGATATCGACTCTTGTCAGGTTGGAAATATTTCTTCCGAGAAATTGCTGGGCGACCTGAGTGAATCTATCGGGGACATCGGAGACATAAAATTTATGGGTGACCTCGCCGCCGGTCGGGCGGAGAAGCTTTTTCAGGGATAGGACCGAGGCTACCTCACGCGCGGTTTCTTCGGCCGAATCCACCAGCCGAACGGCCGGCCCCATGACCTTGCCAATTACCTTTTTGAGCAGTGGATAATGGGTGCATCCCAAGACGAGGGTGTCGATATCCACATCTTTCAATGTTTTGAGATAATCGCCCGCGATCAGATGAGTCGCTTCCTTTTCGATATATCCTTCCTCGACGAGCGGTACGAACAGGGGGCAGGCGAGGGAGAAGACTTTGACTTTTTCGTTCAGTACATGAATGGCTTTCACGTAGCTGTCGGAGCCGATAGTCGCGACAGTACCTATAATTCCGACCCGGCTGTTTCTGGTATAGCCGATAGCCGCCCTGGCGCCCGGTTCAATCACTCCCAGAATTTCGATGTCAAATTCCTTTCTGACGGTTTCCAGGGCTACGGCAGACGCGGAGTTGCAGGCGGCGACCACGAACTTGACCTTATGCTCGACCAGAAAACTTATATCCTGGCGGGTAAATTGGGTAATTATTTCTTTCGAACGGCCACCGTAGGGGGTGCGACCAACGTCGCCAAAATAAACGATATTCTCACCGGGGAGGAGCTTGAATATCTCGGCGACAACAGTGAGTCCGCCGACACCCGAATCAAAAATCCCTATTGGCTTGTTTTGAAGTTCATTATTAGTCATCATTTATTCTCATATTTGGCTTTGAATCTTTTCAACGCTTCATAGATCGCCCCGGCCACTTTTTGCCGGTACGATTTCTCGTTCAATAATCCTTCGTCCTCACGATTGGTAATAAAGGCTGTTTCCACGAGCACAGAAGGCATATATACGCCATTTAATACAAAAAAACCAGCCTGGTCGAGGCCCCTCGCCGATGTTTCCGTTAATGTCCGTCGGCACTCGCGATCGACAATAGCGGCGAGGTCGGCCGATTCCGATTGGAATTCGGTCTGGATCATGTCGCTGATGATCATGCCGAGATCATTGTTCTCGTGGGCAGTCAGGGGGGAGGTCTCCGCCAGAAAGGGGGCGTTTTCCAATTGAGCGGCGGCGCGGGCGGAATCATTCTTGGCGGGAGCCAGAAAGAAAACCTGAAATCCTCGCGCCGAACGTTTGGGTGAGGCGTTGGCATGAATCGAGATGAAGATATCCCCTTTGGCTTCATTGGCAATTTTGGCTCGATGCTGCAGGGTAACAGCCTCGTCTTTGTCGCGAGTCAGGATCGCCTCAAATATTTTTTCTTTCCGGATCAGTTTGGCAAGGCGTTTGGCGATATCGAGAACTATGTCCTTCTCTCTGGTCGACTTGAATCCGATGGCGCCGTAATCATTTCCGCCGTGCCCGGCGTCAATGATGATTCTATCAATTAATTTATCCGGCCCGACATTGTCCGGTCCGGATTTGGTTTCCACGGTGGCTAGAGTGTCCAACAGGGCAATCTGAATTCGGTCGGGATTGCTCTGCAGACGATCCGAAAACTTTCCGATTTTGGGTCGCAGCTGGAGGGACAGCTGGGCCGAATTATCGAACTGATGCGTGTTTATATCGATAAGATATTCGCTTGAGCGGCGCGACAGAATCTGCTGGCGATTGATAGTTCCGTCGGGTATCGTGATATTGAGCCAGTTTCCTTCAGATGTGAAAATTTCGTACTTGGTCGGCTGAGCGATATAGATTTCAATCAGAAGTCCGTTAGCTTTCTGGGAAAAGATGATATCATTGATAGTGAAACCTTCTGAATTGATCCGGATGGTACGGGCTCCGGCATCCCACGATATCTGTTCCGATTTCAACCTATCGAGAAAGGGAATAAATGTTACGGCGGGTAGATATAGCTCTCCCTCTTTGAGGACAGCGGGATAGGTAATATTATTAATGGAATCGTTGATTTTGACATATGGGGACCCGAGCAAAAAGTGCACTTTATTTCCGGAGCTTTCATACAGGATCGACAGACCGGCATCCTCCCACGACAGCTTTTCACCCGTAAGCGATACCAGTTGAGACATCGAAAAATAGACGATATTTTGTTCGGTAAAATACTCAATCTTTTCCGTGCCGCCCGATATCTGGACAGAAAGCTCCGACGCCTCGAGAATGAGAGGAGTCATCGAGAGTATAAAGCAAATAAGAAGTGAGTAATCTTAGGCGCATATTATTCCATCAATTTGTTTTCCGGCGCATGGCACGTTCGATGGTACGGTCAGCTTCTTTCTGGGCTGTGCGTTGGCGCTTATCGAACATTTTACGTCCCCGACCGGTGGCCAGTTCGATCTTGACGTAAGGTCCTTTGAAATAAATCCTCAAGGGAACCAGAGTAAATCCCTTTTCCGACGAGGCGATGAGAAGTCGCTTGATCTCGCGCTTATGCAGAAGAAGCCGCCTGGGGCGAAGGGGGTCATGGCTGGTCTTTCCCGACATCTCATAGGGTGAAATATGAAGATTGTAGAGGATGACTTCTCCATGTTCGACGGAAGCATAGCAGTCGGACAAATTGACCTTACCTGCCCGAAGGGACTTGACCTCACTTCCCATCAGCTCGATCCCGGCCTCGCGCTTTTCGAATATTTCGTAATCTCGAAAGGCCTTGCGGTTGGTCACGATGGTTTTCTCTTTTCTCTCTCTTGAATCTATCTCCACCATGCCGCTAAATATAGATTTATATCATACCTGTTGCAATTACTTTATTGTTGTTCTATCATACATGATGAGACAGTACTTAAATGAGAATTTGTTTTATCGATCAAAGAGAGTGAGCTGTGGTGGCCTTGAGAATAGCCTTATATCAGAATAATCCTGTCTTCGGGGAAATCAAAACGAATGTGGATAAGGTGATATCCGCAGTTGAACGCAAGGAATTCGATATTCTGGTTCTACCGGAGCTTTTTGCCACCGGGTATCAATTTGCAAATAGGGATGAGGTTCTCGGGCTCGCCGACATTGTTGGAACCGGATATACCTTCGAGGCTGTCTCCAAGTTAGCAACCCAAAAAGATTCTCTCGTGATTTACGGCTTTCCTGAAAAGGGGAATAATGCGGTATTCAATTCCGCAATCGCAGTCTTTCCCGACGGCAAATATTCGCTTTATCAGAAGACGCATTTATTCGATTCGGAGAAAGAAATTTTTAAGGCGGGGGAAACCGGATTTTCCGTTATATCATTCAAGGATACCTGGATTGGCACTATGATCTGTTTTGATTGGCGATTCCCAGAGGCGGCCAGAAAGCTGGCGCTTCTTGGGGCGCAGATAATTTGCCACCCCTCGAATCTGGTGATGCCGCATTGTCCATATGCCATGATTATCCGGGCGCTGGAGAATCGCGTGTTTACAGTTACGGCGGATCGGGTTGGCCAGGAAAATCGCACCGGCCAGACGCTGAGATTTATCGGGAGGTCGCGGATAATTTCGCCTGATGGACAGGTTCTGGCTCAACTTGATGATGAAGAAGAGGGATTCCTGACGGCGGAAATTGACCCTAAACTGGCTGCCGATAAATCAGTTACGCCAAGAAACGACCTTTTCAAGGATCGCCGACCGGAATTTTATTAGGGCGGGCCGGCAATTTAATTCCACCACCCGCTGTAAATTGTTGCTAATAAATATATCGGGCATGCCGATAGAAAAAGAAGGATAGGATAATTAGCGGATAAATATGCCATTTGCTCAAAAAGTATCGGCTGCGAAGATTCTGGTCATCGACGATGAACCTCAAATCACTGATATTGTTGAGGCTTTCCTTTCCAATGCAGGTCATCAGGTTTTCGTGGATAATATCGCCGCGGAAGGCTTGAAAAAAGCGAAGACGATCAAGCCGGATATTATATTGCTTGATATTATGATGCCCGGAACGGACGGCTATAATGTATGCAATGATCTCAAAAATGATCCGGCCACGTCCAATATTCCGGTTGTCTTCCTGACCGGCAAAGATCGCAATGATGATATGGGGCGCTCATTTAAGGTGGGCGGCGATATGTTTATTAAGAAGCCATTCTCCTGTGAAAGGCTTCTTGAGATAATCAATATTATCCTGATGTCCACCGGAAAACGCTGAGACGCTAAATAGTCAATTTTCGGAAGTCGGCTGAAGTTGTTGGCCGCTTTTTTTATGTACGGCATCCCCTGAATATCATAGCTTCCCGCTCAACTTCACAAATTGATCGTAATTGACAATTTTCATATTCTTTCGGTGATTTCGTTATTCTCAATTCGTTGTATAAGTGTAGGTAACAAAAAGGGTTGATAATTTTGTCGCCGGAATTAAATTGCCAGATATGAAACGAATTGATCTTCTCGGATATAATGTCGGCGATCTTGAGAATCTAATGCAGGAGCTTGGCGAGCAGAGATTCAAAGGGCGGCAGCTTTTCAAATGGCTATACAATACTCGGGAGAGCGATTTCGAAAAAATGACAAACCTCTCCCGGAAGCTTCGGGGCAAACTTACAGAGCGATTCATTTTTGGCGGCCTTAAAGTCGATAAAGTCTCCCGATCATCGGATGGAACAGAAAAGATTCTATTCATGCTGGATGATGGTTTGTTTATTGAATCGGTACGAATACCCGACCGGAAAACGACGACGGTCTGCGTTTCCAGTCAGGTCGGATGTCCGCTGGGATGTAAATTCTGTGCGACGGGACAGATTGGCTTCCGCAGGAATCTATCGGCGGGGGAGATCGTGGGGCAGCTTTTATTCTTCAGAGGCAAATATGGCGAGGATGCTTTTAATAATATTGTCTTCATGGGGATGGGTGAGCCATTATTGAATTATGAAAATGTGACGCGCTCGGTCGGAATAATATCATCGGAATTGGGGTTATCGCTTTCGGCCAAGAGAATTACGGTGTCCACGGTCGGCATCGTTCCTAAAATATATCAACTGGCTGATTCCGGGTTGAAAGTAAATCTGGCGATATCGCTTCATGCCGCGACTGACGAGAAGAGGAAGAAATTGATGCCTGCGGCGAAACCTTATCCGCTGGCTGATCTCATGAAGGCGGCGAAATATTTTGCGGACAAAAGGAAGAAGAGGATTACCTTTGAGTATATTCTTTTTGAGGGATTTAATGATACATTTCAGGATGTGAAAGACCTCTCTAATCTTGTGAAAGGGGTGCCGAGCAAAATAAATATTCTGGCTTATAATCCTGTGGAAGGATTGCCTTATCGGCGGCCCTCCGAAGAGAAGATAAATGAATTTGGCCGGCTGCTATACCCGCGCGCTCCGGCAGTGACCGTCAGAAAAAGCCGGGGATTGGATGTTGATGCGGCTTGCGGTCAGCTGGCGGGGAGGCAGCCGATTTTTTCCCGGAGTAAGGAATTTTTGAATCATTAGATAAAGGAGTGGATCGAATGAGAGGATTTAGAAACCTGGCCATAGCCGTTATTCTGAGCGTTATTTGCGTTATCCCGGTGATAGCGGCTGACTTGAAGGTCGAGGATATTACGATTCCGTCGCTTAATTGGGGAATTCAAACTGCGAAAATCAAAATAACAAATCTCAGTTATGATTATAAAATTATAGTGGTCAAGGCAGACCTGACTTTTGAGGGGGGCGATCTTAATCCGAGGCGGACGCAGAAAAAATCTTTTATTATCGACCCTATCTACTCCGCCACGTTGAGCGATACAATTGACGTTCCGGGAAATTATGGGACTCTTAAAATTAAATTTTCTTTTTATGAGGTGGTCGACACGCTCGATCCGCTTTACGAATCGCAAATTTTTTACACCAAGGAAATCACCAATCAATTCCCGGTTCCTGAAGCGATGAAACAATTTCTGGCCGCTCCCATGACCTTCCCCATGTTTGTCGATAGGAGCCCTATTTTCGACAATCAGTTCACGCGATATTATCTATATTTTCTGAAACAGGGGAAAAAGCCTGCGGAAATCGCGTCTCTTATGGGGACAAATGTCGACTATGTAAATTTCATAACGAGCCGACTAGTGGCCGGTAAGTATTTAATCCAGTCCGGCGGGGAGCCGATTCTAAATTTTGCCGTGATCGATAAGTCCGCTCTTACCACCCTCAAGCCCCGTGTTACGGAAACAATAGAGAAGCTAGCCGGGGCCATCAAAACCAATCTGCCCAAGTATGACAGCGCCATGGCGGCCCTGGTTGCGCAGGGTAAATTGACCCGGGACAAAGACAATATGATGGATGCGGGATCAGTGCTTTATCATAAGTATCCGACAATTCTCGGTCTGCTCCTATGGAATAAAATCGGCCGGGTGTTTGTCAATGACGGGAGTCGCTTCAATATTTTCGAAAATTCAGACCCATGTCGGGCCGATATGGGAGCGTTCATGTACATGGCCACGACCATTAGTGATTTTCCGGGGAGTTCTTTTTATTATAATCTAATTGACCCTCAAGGGGAGCAGTTTCATACATCCATCGGAGAGATATCCCTCGTTTGTGAACCCATCGGAGAGTCCTATATGGAAGTCAGTAAATACTACTGGAATTTCCCCGAGACTGATTTCCCCATTATGTATACCTTCGACGACCAGATTGATTCGATTCCGCTTGCCATATTGGGGGAGGGTTGTGTCAAGTCAACCGAGGCCTTAAAGGACGCCATAAATTCCGTCTATCTAGAGGGAAAAAATAATCGCAAGGTTATGGGTGCGCGATATTGGGCCTGGAATCTGATTGTCACGGGAGTAATGGATAGGCTCGAAAAAGGGAATCTTATAACCAAAGAGGGACGTGGAATCTATACGTTCCAGAGAATTCAGGAGGAATAGATGAATATCGCCAAATTTGTTCATATCGGCGTTATTCTTCTGATTCTGTCAATCTCATGCGCCGAAAAGAATCCGCCGAGGGATGAAATACCAAGAATAAAAGATGTGATGGCGAAGCTGGAGCTCGCGATTAAGGCAGAAAATGCCGCCGCCATTGATTCATTAATAATAGCCGATTCATACGCCAAAGGGTACAGTTCCAGTTCTATTTTATCGATTGTCTATTCTTCTCCCGGCGAGACCAAATTTTATTCATTTGGCAAACGGGAATTTTTCTATACCAAGGACAAGGCGATCGTGGATTGCTCCATACTGGCCGACAGCACGAGCCAGGGGCGCCCTCTTGAGATAACTCTTACCAAAGCGGGCGACGGTTGGCTGATTGAGCGATTTGATCTAAAATAAAAAAAGCCCGCCGAGACAGGCGGGCTTTTTCATGACTGTGTGTATAGAGTTATTTGGTTTCGTCGTTCTGGCCGCGGGTTTGCCCGGTCTGAAGGTGTTTGGCATATTCTTCAGGGTTTTTCACGAGGCTAATTGCCTGAAGAATTCCGGGATCAGTCTTAAGAATTACGTCTTCATAGACACCGCGCTCGCCACTGATCTTGGCCACGATTTCGCGCCTGATGGCTCTCTTTATATAATCAAGAGAACTCGCAAAATTGGCCTCTTTTTCTTTCTTTATCTGATCTTCAAATTCCTTTATGGCCGGATCGAACAGAGTGTCTTTCTTTTCTTTCTTAACCATATCTCTTATTTTGTCGAGTGAGACTTCCAGAGATGTTTTATAGCTAAAATCTCTGCCTTCCAAATAGGAATTGAATTGTTTCACTATTTCGTCGTCGATCACCATATTTCTGTCAACATTGGGATGGGAGACCATAAATTTGACGGCGAAATCAAAGAACATCGATTTTCTTTCCAAGTTTATCTCAAGAGGCGTAAGGAAAGGATCCTGCGCAATCTCGACGTCAGGAAGAATTCCCCCGCCGCCATAGACCACTCGCCCCTTATTGGTATAGAATACTTCTTTATTAGATATTTTTAGCGAGTCATTCCCCAGCGAATCAGGAGAAGTGGCCGCAGAGTCCATGCCGGCCATTAAATCGGTGGCGGGATGTTTCATCTCATTTTCGGCTTTCTGGATGCATCTGCCGGAGGGAACATAATATTTTGCGGTAGTAAGTTTCAAAGCCACTTCATCATCATTGCCGACCGGGAATATCTGCTGAACCAGGCCTTTGCCGTAAGTCGGGTGTCCCATTATTATGCCCCTATCCCAGTCCTGTATGGCGCCTGCAACGATTTCGGAGGCCGAGGCGGTCCCTTCATCAACCATAACAATGAGGGGCTTGTCAGGGAAGAGCGGAAGACGGCGGGAATAGTACCGTCTCTCTGAGTCGGAAAACTTGCCTCTCGTATAAACAATGAGCTTGCCTTCGGGTACGAAGAGCTCCGAAGTCTCCACCGCCTGCTGAAGCAAGCCGCCGCCATTGGAGCGGATATCAAATATTAAACCCTGAATCCCTTTGGCGTTAAGCTCGTCCACCGCCTGAGTCAGTTCATGACTTGTCTCTTCTGCAAATCTGGACAAGCGGATATATCCAATATTCGTACCATCGATTACACCATAATAGCTGACGGATTTAAGTTCAATGACAGCTCTCTCGAGTTCAAAATCAAGCATCTCGGAGATACCCTCGCGCTTGATTTTTAGAGTAACTTTGGTTCCGCTGGGGCCTCTCATCAATTTTGCCGCGTCGGCCGTTGTCAACTTATAGGTTGACTTGCCGTCGATTTCATAAATCAGGTCGCCCGATTTGAGTCCTTTCTTATATGAGGGAGAACCTTCCATCGGAGTGACAATCAAAATATGATCCTCGCGAGCGTCAATCTCCATTCCCAATCCTTCATACTTCCCGTGCGTGCTCTCCATGAGCTGGTCATAGGATTGCTTTTCCATAAGAACGGAGTATCGATCGAGATCTTCCAGCATTCCGCGTATACCGGAATTAATCAATTCCTTGGTATCGATATCTTCCATATAACGATTTTTGATATCATAAACGGTCTGGTCGAATTTCTTGATTTCCCGGAATAAGGTTTCCTTGGAATCAGACGATGCCGCGGTCGAATCAGGCGGGGTCTCATCAAGATTGATGTGAACGGTATCGGCCAAGTAAAAGGTCTTCGTGGTGGGCGGGGGCACAGCTTCGCCGGAGCCAACGGCCCAGATCAGACCAAGCAGAAATGCAGTCAAGGATATTAAAAGCAGAGTAAATTTTTTCATCCGACGAACCTCCAATACAGCAATATATTCACAATGTATCTCTTTGCACCCAATTGTCAAGCAAGATAAGAACCGGATGAGATCCTATCCGCTTGGTGATTTAACAGTTAAACGCATTTTATAGTTTCATTTTTGTTTTGAGGGGAAAGTCTGAATCTGTAATCGATTGAGGAATAACATGTTTCAATGGAATGTGCACGGGCCTGAGAATTCAGGCATCCGTGAATCGGGTCGAACTGTGCTATGGCGTTGTCCATCAATATACAACAAGCTATACGCAAGTCATTGCAGAATAATTGTTCAGGGGGTGATCAAGATCAGGATGATTTGCGGCTCAGTAAAGTAATTGACTTGTCCTGAGGATCGCAATATCTTCGTCCGATTGAGTCTGCTACTTATGCATAGGAATTCACAAATTGCTTGTCAAGAGTAACATAAGGAACCTGATTTTCGACCTTGACGGCACTCTCATCGATTCCTCGGAGGGAATCGTCTCGACCGTAAACCATGCTCTTGAGCAAATGGGAGAGAAGCCGAGGAGGCCGGAGGAGATAAAAAAATATATCGGATTTTCCCTCGAAATCATGTTTAAGGCGTTTTCCACAAAATCATATGATGAATTCCGGCATCATTTTCAGAAGTATGGAGTCGACGTTATCGCTGAGTCAGCCAAGCCTCTTGATGGAGTGGACGAAACGCTTCGCTTACTTCATGGCCGAGGTTATCGGATTGGAATCGGCACCCAAAAGATGAGAATTCATCTGGACAAGATTATTCATAATTTAGGATGGAGCGGAATCGTTTCAGCAGGCGCCGGCGCTGATGATGTGACCAATGGCAAGCCTGCCCCTGATATCTACATTAAGGTAATGACGCTTCTTAATGGCACGCAGGAAGATTCTCTGGTCGTGGGAGATACGATAAATGATGTTCAGGCGGCTCGTAAGGCTGGGTTGCCGGTAGTTGCCGTGATTTCGCCATTTGGCGATAATACTCAATTGGCGGCGAGCTTTCCGGATGAATTGATTTCCGGGGTGAAGGAATTGCCAAACCTGCTGACTTAGCAGAACTTAACAAGATGGAATACTTATGATCGTTTCGCGTTTCAAAATCGTTCCGCCGTACAATTTTGAATTGTCATTAAAATTTTCGCAGAGAAGCCGCTTTGAAATAGTGGATCAGACGGAGCAAAATGTACTGCGGAGGCTTTACAGAGTTGGAGAGTCAATAGTCCAGGCGGAAATATCCTGTCAGGGCGGAATCGAAAATCCGTCGGGGCAGGTCAAATGGAATTGCGTGAGCGGCGGGAAGGTTGAGGAGGAGAAAATTATCGCTTTGGCCTCAAGAATCCTATCTGCGGGACTCGACCTGAATCCATTTTATAATCTGGCGGCAAAATCAAGATATATGAACGACCTGACGGGAAAGTTCAGAGGTCTGAAGCCGATCTTAACGCCGACAGTCTTTGAATCGGCGGCCTGGGCGATTATGGGACAGCAGGTGAATCTGAATTTCGCCTATATTCTCAAGAAACGGTTGGTGGAAAATTACGGTCCAAAATTCCGCGTTGACGGGAATAATCAATATCTATTTCCAAGCCCCGGCGATTTGTCCAGCGCTAATATTGCAAATTTGAGGGAGCTTCAATTCTCCTCGCGTAAAGCAGAGTATCTGTCGGGGCTGTCGGCGTCTATGCGCACGGACGGACTTGGTCTTGAATCACTGGCAGCCCTCAATTATGATGAGGCGGTATCACTCCTTATGAAAATCAGAGGGATAGGTATTTGGTCGGCAAATTATATCCTGATGCGGGGGGCAGGCCATCTGGATTGTCTTCCTCTTGGTGACTCCGGTCTTCACAGGGCGGTCAAAATCACAAACCGCCTGAAGGAACTCCCTGATAATGCGAAGGTCGAGAAACTGGCCAAGAAATTCATTCCGTATCGTTCATTATATACGCTTTATTTATGGTTCTTGCTTATGGAAGGAGGCGTCAAATGAATCGACTTTATATTCACAAATTTGAGACGGAATTTGGATGGATTCATCTTGCCGAAACCGAAAAAGGGATTGCCATAGTCGATTTTCCATTAGAGAAATCAGTTCACTTTGACTCGCTCGTGAAAAAGGAATTCAGGGATTTCGAAATTGTAGAAGGGGGAGAAGAGAACAGGCGAGCGGAAGGGCAATTAAAAGCTTATTTGAGCGGGAAGCTTAAGGAATTTTCGCTCAGGCTTGACCTGCGGGGTACGGATTTCCAGAAAAAAGCTTTAATGGAAGTGGCCAGGATTCCATTCGGGCGAGTGAGTACCTATGGCGCCGTAGCCGCGGCTATAGGGAGCCCGCGTGCGGCGCGCGCGGTCGGCTCGGCCAACGCAAATAATCATCTGCCAATAATTATTCCATGCCATCGAGTAGTCGCCAGCAATGGACTCGGAGGGTATGGCGGTGGAATGAAGATGAAGCGGTATTTGCTGAAACTCGAGGGAATTAACACTTGAGCCGTGGTTGAAAAAGATATATCGTGTGGCCATGAAGTATTGCGCAATGGCGTCGGGTTGAAAAATATTAGATGAATAATCATTATAAATAGAGGTTGGCGATGGACCCAAGACTGAATAATCTGGCGAAAGTTCTGGTGCAATATTCGCTTGGTATTGAACCGGGGGATATTTTCAAAATTGTGGCCGAACCGATTGCGAAACCGCTGGTGGAAGCGGTCTATGCGGAGGCTTTAAAATGTGGAGCTAATGTATTTGCGGAGATCAAATTAATTGATCTCGCAGAATTGTTCTTGAAGAATGGGAACGACGATCAATTATCGTTTTATTCTCCCCTGAGGAAATTTGAAGTCGAGAATATTGACGCCCAATTGACCATCTGGGGAACGACCAATACCAAATTCCTGAGCGGTGTGGATCCGGCGCGGCAGCAGCTGGTGAGCAAGGCCGGCCGACCCTATTTTGAACGTTTCCTCGCTCGACAGGCGGAACGATCGCTGAAATGGTGTGGAACGCAATTTCCTACCGAAGCCCATGCGCAGGATGCGGAGATGTCTTTGAGTGAATACGAGGATTTTGTTTTTCATGCAGGCCATGTTCATGAGAGCGCCCCGGTCGAATATTGGCTAAAGGTTTCGAGGGAACAGGATCGTCTGATAAATATATTAAATCAGGCGGAATTAATTCAATTGAGGGCAGCCGATACGGATCTTAAGCTCGGCGTCAAAGGCAGGAAATGGATTAATTGCTGCGGCAAACAGAATTTTCCCGACGGGGAAATATTCACGTCACCGATCGAGGATTTCACCAATGGGACAGTCAAATTCAGCTATCCGGCTTTTTATATCGGGCGCGAGGTGGCAGGAGTCAGATTGACTTTCAAGGATGGCGCAGTCGTAGATGCCAAAGCGGACAAGGATGCGGAATACCTGCTTTCGATGATAGGCACCGATGATGGTTCCCGCAGGCTCGGCGAATTTGCCATCGGCACCAATTATGAGATAAAGAAATTCACGAGGAATACTTTATTTGACGAGAAAATCGGCGGTACCTGCCATATGGCTCTTGGCAATTCTTTGCCGGAGGCGGGGGGTGTGAACAAATCGGGGATTCACTGGGATATGGTTTGTGATTTGAAGGAAAATGGGGAAATCCTGGCCGACGGCAAGGTCATTTATAAGCATGGCGCATTTCTGATATAAGTCCGTCAAACACAACTTCTTCCGTTAGCCGCCACTACAAGTGGCGGTTTTTTTTGCCTGTGAGCCGCCGCGGGATGGCCAATAAATCAGAGCAGTCGGCTTGAGGCTATTTATATAGGGAGGAAAGCCATATAATGTCTCCCCAAATAAGGCAACGGATGAATCTCACCGCCTGACAGCGTATCGATTCGATCGGCTAAGTCATTTGCAGGTAACAAATTTCAATGAAATCTTGGGACCGCTTTGGATATTTGCTCTATGGGCATTGTTTATGCGAAAATTATCGATGGCAGAAGCCAAATTAATGAAAGAGAAAATGCTATGAATACAAAGCTGAAATCAATATGTGGAATGACGTTGGCGGAACTGATGGCTGTTGTGGTCGTGATTGGAATCGCAACTTCCATGGCAGGGCCATCTTTTGATCGGGCTATTCAGCGAATCAAGTTTCGCGGAGAGAGCAAGAACCTGGTGTCTGCGCTGAGAACTGCCCGATCGAGCGCTTTATCAGATAAGGCGCCATATGGACTTTATTTTGATGGGAATGGCTTTACGCTCACGCTGTTTAAGGATATTGCCAATCCGAGTAATTACTCCTATGAGATTGGCTCTGATTCGGTGGTTAGAATCGATTCGCTCCCGCGTGAATTCACTTACATGTATTCCAGCTTTCCAAATTCCGCAGTGATTTTCAAGCCAAACGGAACAGCGTCGAGCACCGGTGATGTTTATCTAATGTCACAGAGTGGCAGTATCATTAACCTCAGTCAGGTTAACGTCTTAGCGTCGACCGGGCGCTCCAGGATTGAGTATATACATAATTATTAGGTCTTGTAAGCTCCCTCTTTCTCATCCTCCGGTAAAACCTCTCGCCTTTCCAGGCGGGGGGTTTTTTTATTTTATATTTTTCCCGATTTTGTTAAAAAATTGAACCGTCCAGCCGATAACTAAGAAAGAAAATTATACCATGAAGAGGGTCAATGGATTCCGCTTATCGACATAGCAAGGAATATCATCGGGCGCTTAATTTTGGAATCCTGCGGTCGATAAGATAAGAAGATGAATAAATGAGCCTAATATAAAAGAGACGCCTATGTTATTTTCGAAAAAGAGCAAAAGCACGGTTGGCCTGGATGTGGGAGCCAATTCCATAAAATTGGTGAAGCTGGATCGAAGCAAAGGAGGCCTCTCCCTTGCTGCCTTAGGAATAAAGGAGCTTCCCCCCGAGGCAATCGTGGCAGACGAGGTGAAGGACCGCGAGGCGGTTATTTTTAACATTCAATCCCTTGTCGATCAGGTAGATCCGAAGATCAAGGACGTGGTTGTTTCGATATCCGGGTACGGCGTAATTACGGACAAGTTTACAATCGATAAGAAATCCGGATCAGAGGCGGAGCAGGCGATATTATTTGAAGCCGAGCAGCGCTCCCCATTTGATGTCGAGGATGTTACCCTGGATCATCATGTCATCAAAGTTGATGAAGAGACCAGAAAGGCGGAAATCCTTCTGGTGGCCGCACGCAATGAGTTCCTGAATTCGTTTGTCGAGCTTATAATCGATGCCGGTCTCCAGCCGGTAGTCGTGGACATTGATGCCTTTGCGGCTCTGAATGCCTATGAATATAATTATGAGATCGATCCCACCCGGACGACGGTTCTGGTCAATTTCGGTTACGATGTGACCAATATCCTGTATCTCTACGAAGGGCTGTATCACTCCACCAGAGATATTTCATCGGGCACGCGCGAAATATTCAATGCGGTTCAGAAGGAATTTCGTCTGAATGCGGAGTTGGCCGGCAAGGCGATCCGTGGAGAGATGAAGGATTCTATCGACCAGGATATGTTGAAGGCGACCATTATTTCAGCCGCCGATGATGTGATTTCCGGTCTGGAATTGGCCTTTTCATATTTTAAGACACAGGCAAAAGTTGATAGGATTGACTGGATGGTGCTTTCCGGTGGCGGGGCATTGGTTCCTTATCTGCCCGAATATTTGCAGTCCAAGTTGAATATCCCGCTGGAAATACTCAATCCGCTTCGGAATGTCGATTTTGACCCGGATATGTTCCAATATCTGTCGCCTGAAAAAATTGCTCCCCTCCTGACAGTGCCGGTGGGGTTGGCAATGAGGAAGGTCAGGTAGCCATGATAAACATAAACTTATTGCCCAAACAGTATCTTCGACGCACCGGCGGGCTTAATCTCGGCAAGAATGGCCTGTATGCGGTTGCAGCCGTATGCGGTGTGATTCTTATGCTGGGAACGGTGACTCTTTATCAACTTCATCAGATGGGAGACCTGACGGGCCAGATGGAGATCGCCCGGTCCCGGACCATGCAGTTGGAAAAAGATATCACGATGGTAGATGCGTTGATGGATATCAAAGCCAAAATCACGGACCGTATGGACGCGGTGGAACGGCTCGACCGCCATCGCAGCTCCTGGGTGAAAATTCTTGAAGACCTGACCAAAAACATTCCTGATTTCGTCTGGCTGTCGAGTTTCAGTGAAATCAAGCCACCGGCGCCCGTTGCTCAGCTACAGAGGACGAATACGCTACCCGCGACAGGCAAGCCGGCTCCTCCGCCCAAGCCTGATACAACAGTCATGGTTCAGAATACGACGGGACCGATAGTCAGGCCGGCCGAAATCGAAGGTTTCGCTTTTACCCTGAATGCTCTGGCCGCCTTCATGATTAAGATGATGCGATCAAATTATTTTGAAGATGTTGATCTGGTAAATACGAAAGAAGTCGCTTTCGGGCGACAAAAGGCCTATAACTTCAAGCTGAGTTGCACCGTGCATTACCTGTCCGATGACGAACTCGAGAAATTGGCCGTACAGGGGCCGGATAGCACGCTTGAGACAGATATATCGAATTGAAAAGAGGCGCTATGGATTTCAAAGACCCAAAGGTTCAGAAAATATTCTTCGGCGCAGTCGCGTTTTGCGCTGTCGTCTATTTCTGGTATTTTCAGCTATACTCGAAATATGACATCAAGCTGTCAGGCATGACTCGCGAATATGAAACGATGATTACCAATCTGAAGAATGTGGAATTGAAGTCTAAATCTCTGGAAGCCCTGAAGGTCGAGTATGAAGACTTGCTGACCAGATACCACGAGATAGAGCAACTGTTGCCCGAAGTCAAACAGATACCGTCGTTTCTGGTTCAGCTTCATACCGCATCGGCTCTGACCGGAACCAAAATAGGCAAAATCGAGCCTCAGCCAATAGTGCCGGAAAGTTTCTATAATGTGGCCGGATTTCAAATTGAAATGACCGGAACTTATAATGATTTTGGTAAATTCATCGGATATATTGCCAACTTCCCGTTTATAGCCAATGTCTCCGCCATCAAAATAACCTCTTCCTCTCCCGCCAATGTGGCTGTCCCGGAGACGACACAGCAGGAATCGGTAGGGGAACATAAACCGACTATCACCGCCAGCTTCGTCCTTTCGACTTATTTTGTCAAGCCGGAGGAGCGGTTGCAGGAACTGGCGATATAGGAGGAGGAGAGGAAATATGAATAAGAAGTTTGCCCTGTATTTTATACTGATGGTTGTGGCCGCGCCGATAGCGTTCAGCGGTACGAGTGTCGACGGTCTCCATTTGAAAAGCATCAATGGGGAAACCGTTCTTAAAATCGACGTCGGCGGGCCATTCCAGTTCACGCATCAGATTGAAGAAGCCAAAGACGGGAAGCCTTATCGCATCATTGTTGACATATTTCCCGCCGTTCATAATCTGAATCAGAAGACATTTGCCAATCTGCCGGTGTCAATAATAAGCGCCGTTCGGACCAGTCAATACTCGGTCAAGCCGGAAAAAATAGTCCGTGTAGTTCTTGACCTGAAGAATTCGTCGATCTATCGGATCGAAAAGAGCGGAAATTTTGCGTTCATATATATACCCGACAGCGAGAATTCAAATTTCATAGAATGGTCAAGCAACGGAGGGAGTGAATCATTTTCAGCTCCACAAAAGGAGTTTGCAAAGGCCGAAGCGCCTGAGTCGGTGACCTCTGTTGCGGCTGACGCGCCTGAGGTCTATGTTGCACCGCAACAGTCACAATTTGAGCCTCCGAAAGACTGAAGAAAAGTCTGAAGTCCGTGATGCTAATCCTGAGGAAAAACCGGTTGTCACGGAGGCGCTAACTCAGATTGTTCCGTCGCCGCTGGAGAATCAGGAGAGCGCAACTCAGGAGAATGCCACTGAAGAACAGCCGGTAGCCGCTCCCGAACCGCCGGCCGCTTATTATAGGCCAAATCAATCAAGTTTCTTTGAACAGGAGATGGCGGAATCTCAAAGACAAAAGGAAGAAGTTGTCCTGGCGGTGAATCCGACGGTGCCGCCCGTTGTTGCAGCAGTAGAAGCCCCGGAGAGTCGACCGGCTCAAGAATCACCGGCGACAACCCAGGATTCGTCGATCGCCAATATAGCCGTCGTGACCGCTAAAGAGCCGAAGGATTCAACGGTTCAGGCTCCGGTGGTGGCAGGAATGCCGCCTCGCCCCTCAGAAGAGAAACAGGTGTCTGACAGCGGCGCGGCACCAGTATTGCCGATAGTTGCCGTGCAGGGCGCGGTCGGAGTGCAGCCGTCAGATTCTGCGAGCAAGCCGGGGAATGTTTATTTTGACAGTAGCGTGGTCGACGCCTATGTTTCGCCAGATGACATGCCCGCAATCGCGTTGCCCCTGGATTCAGTCACTGATTCCACCGGGCAGCGGCCGACTTCTCGTTTTCGCAGAGAACCGAATTTCCCTAACAAGCTGAAAGGGACTCTGGTTGCCGAGTTCCCACAGCGAATGGTTATCGAATACGCCCCCGGAGTGTTCCGGGATCCGTTTGAGACCCTGATCGATGAGACCAAGCAGTCGGACGGCCCCCGCGTGGAGCGGATTCCCGATGTGGAAACGTCAAGACTGGTTGGAGTCATTGAAACCGAGACCGGGGATAATCGGGCCTTGCTGGAAGATCTGGATGGATATGGGTATATCCTGAAGTCCGGCGATAAAGTCAAGAAAGGTTATGTTGAAAGAATTGATATAGACAAAGCATTTTTCCAGCTCTTCGAATACGGTTGGAGTCGGACAATTGCGTTATACCTTGGTCATAATTAAGGATCACGAAAGGCGGGATTTATGAATAGAACTACGGCGAAATATGCATGGTTGATAATGATATTGATATCGGCCTGCTGTCTTTTTCAATCTGTTGCGGCGCAGAAAACAACCGGCGCCAAGGATCCGCTGGCGCCGATCGAAAATTTGACTTTTCAGGCCGCCGATGTTCGGTCTGTCATAAGATTTCTTGCTGATTACGGGCAGGTCAATGTGGTAGTAGCTCCCAATGTGCAGGGGAGTGTGACAATTTCACTGCGTAATGTGACCTGGGATCAGGCACTGAAGATTATCGGCCAGACCTACGATCTGGCAATCGTTTTCGAGAAGGACGGGTACATCAGAATTCTCCCTGCGGCCGACTATCGCACGCAACAGACCGAGCTTGATAAGCATAATATGGAAAAAGAGACTCTGGCCCGGCTGGACGTCAAAATTGTTCGCCTTGCCAATACTGCCGCGAGCGAAGTGGTCAGTTCGGTCAAATCACTGATGACCGATCGGGGCAAGGTCGACGCCGACGAACGGACCAACTCATTGATTTTGCAGGAAGTGCCTGAAAATATAGATAAGCTGATAACCTTTATCAAAGAATTAGACAGCCCGGCGCGTCAGATAAAAATCTCGGCGCAGATTCTTGAAATCTCTTCCAAGGACGCCGATGAGCTGGGTATTGACTGGTCGGCGGCAGGCAAATACGCTCCGAATAGCGGCCGTTCTATTTCGCAGGAAGCTACTCAGAGCGGTAATAATGTCACCGAACAATTTATTAAGTACAATATTGTCGCCTTGCAGCGGGGCTGGGATATCAACGCCACCGTGGCCGCGATCGTCAGCACCGGAAAAGGAAAGATTATAGCCCATCCGGAAATAACGACGGTTGACAATAAAGAAGCCAGAATTCAGATGGGCCAGCGGGTTCCGATCAAGCAGTTTGATCAGTCGGGCAACGTGGTCATCCAATTCGAGGAAATAGGAACCATTTTGCGCGTCACACCTCATATAACCGCGGAAAATCAGATTTTGATGCATCTGAAGCCCGAAAGAAGCACTCTCCAGCCTGATCCGTCGGGTATTATAATTAATACAAATAACGCCGAAACCAACGTGGTCGTCAACAATGGGCAGACGGCTGTAATCGGCGGGCTTACGACTCAGGACGAGGTTGAATCACAGTCAGGCGTTCCGGTATTGAAGGATATACCTTTGCTTGGAGCTATATTCAGATATTCCCAGAAATCGGTGGAAAACAGAGATCTGGTCATTTTTGTTACACCAACGATTGTGGCCGATGATTTGGCGGCCGAGGGGCGCTGAAATAAAGAGTGGATTTTGAAAAACCCGCCCGAGGGCGGGTTTTTTGTTGAGTAAAGAGTCTCCTCAATTATTCCGATAATATGAGTGATAAGCAAGAGTCAGTTGTCGAGACAAAATAAATGATCAGTATAGAACAGGAGTCAAAATGAAATTCAAAAATCATTTGTCGGCGCCGGGCGCTTTGCTTTTGCTTTTTGCCCTGGTGACCATGATGATGGCCGGCTGCAGTTCATCCTCAAGCGACTCGAAAGACAACGCTTCGCTTCAGGTCTCGGCTGTTACTGCCAGCCCATCATCAATAGTAGTGGGAGCCACTTCCGTCGTGGAAGCGACAATTTCCGACGGCACAAATCCTCTCCCGAACCGGGTCGTTACGTTTACCGTGACACCCGCCGCGGCCGGTTATTTTACGCCGGCGTTGGATACCAGCGACGCCAGCGGAGTGGTTGCCACAGTCTTTACCGCTACTCAGTCCGGAAGCGCTTCCCTGACAGCTACCATTTCGGGATCAAATTCAAAATCAATTGCGGTGACAGTCCTGTCGAATCCTCAACACGGGACGGGGAATGTCGATTTAGTTGTCTCGCCGACTCTGCTTCTTGCGGACGGCATGTCGACCTCCCAGGTGACTATCACTGTCAGAGACGCTAACAATCAGCCTGCGCCTGATTCCACGATAGTCAAGCTAGTCGCCGGCGAAAAATTCGACGACATCGACGGCAACGGCTATTACACCAGCGGAGTCGATTCGGTCATTTATGATGCCATTCCCAACGGCCGCTGGGATCCAATCGGCCTAATTCCATCGACGGTTGTTACCACCGGAGGCCAGGGACAGGCGATTGTCAACTATACTTCGGGAACTGAAGCTGTAACGGTTTACGTCAAGGCAACGATTGGCGGCAATATCACCGGCGACGCGGAAACCTCCATTCAGCTAACCCCCGATGCTTCCATCGCCAGCATTTCCATGATGACCGACAGAATGCATATGGCCGTTAAGAGCACGGGCGGCATCGAAAATGCCAAGCTTTATGCGACCGGGTATGATGCGAATGGAAATCCGGTTCCGGAAGGATTGCAGATGTCATTTATAATTACCGACGGCCCGGGCGGCGGTGAACATCTTGGATCTTACGGATACGGCCCTTATGTGGCCACTACCAACAGTCAGGGAGTAGCCACCTGCCCGATTGCATCGGGAACAAAATCAGGAACGCTCAGAATCCGGGCTTATTCGGATACGGTTCTTTCCAACGCCAGTTTGGTTATGGTGCATGCCGGTCCGCCATACAGTATTGTCATCGGTTCGGAAGTATGCAACGCGCCTTATTGGGGATGGGTGAACAAGCGGGTGGAAATTGTCGCCGTGGTCTGCGATATGTACAATAACCCCGTGATGGATTCCACAGTCGTCTATTTCACGTGCGATGAGGGATGCATAAAAGCTCATGAGACCAGAACCATGAATGAAGACGGGACGGCGACAACTTGGTGGATTTCCGGATGCGATAATGAAGGCGCCGACGGTATAGTCAAGATTTATGCTGAGACAGCGGGGGGAACGGTAAGAGATTCCGGCTATTTTGTAAATAGCTGGGTGCCGGACACTCTCTGGTTTGTCGGATTTCCCGGTCATATAAATGCCGATGGCAAGAGCATGAAAGTTTTCTGGGTAGAAGCTCGCGACCTGAATGGGAACTTTGTAAATGACCAGACCGAGATCGATATCGAGAGCTATTATCTCAAAGTCGCTTCGGGTGTTGTTCAGGACGGATGCAACGCCTCGATAGTCAGAACATTTATGACCTCGGTCATTCTTGATTACGATTATTCTCTTACAGGAGGAGTAGACGACGGGATCGGGGCCATCGATCGGATCAGCTCCAACTACAAGGGATTCGTGAATGCCATTGTTCCGTGCACACTTTTGACCGGTCCGGCCTACTATAATGGGTGTATACTTGATATTGCCACGACCGTGAATTACGGCACGACCATACCGATGTCGGTCACGATAAAGGATCGCTGGGGCAATCCGCTTGGCGACCATTCGTTGACGGCCAGCGTCACCGGCGGCGGATCGATAAGTAATCCGACGCAGAAATCCAACCTGTACGGCGAAGCGATGGGATTTCTCTATTCGGCACCCACCGATACGACAATCAAGAGCGTCATCGTGCAGGTGCGCGATACTGATCCCAGGGGAAATATAACGATGACAAAGACATTATCTCTGTCAAAATAAGATTTACTCCTGTTTTGTTTCGAGAGGGTCATCCGAGCCACCGGATGGCCCTTTAATTTTGCCAAAATCGCTTGATGGACGAGCCCAGTCCTCTTATATTGGCGGCATGAGAGCGATTGCTTCGGAAACTCTGCGAATTTCAGGGATGGTGCATCAAACCATTTTTGACGCCTGCAAACGTCAACCGGAAAAGATTGTCTTCGTAAGAAACGACGGTTCAGGCGGAACGCTCAGTTATAGAGAAGTTGAGGAGCCTTGTAATGCAAATGTCGGGAGGGCTGAGGAAAATCGGCCTCCGCAAAGGTGACAGGGTAGGATTGATATCGCACAATTGTCCCGAGTGGGGGATCACCTACCTGGCTATTCTTGCCGCCGGTGGAGTTGCTGTGCCGCTCGATTCATCTTGGAAAACAGGTGAAATTTCGCGCGCCATCGGACTTTCAGGGATAAAAATTCTTTTTTGTTCGGCGAAATGCAAACCCACCGCCGGTGAAGGTGCAGAGCAGGTTGATCCGAATTTAAGAATAATTATTATGGATTCCTCAAATGACATTGCCTTCAGAAGCCTGACAGAATCTCCGCCGTTTGTCTGCGACGAAGTATCACCAGATGATCCCGCCTCCATTATCTACACTTCCGGGACATCGGGCGATCCGAAGGGGGTAGTATTGACGCATCGAAATATAACTTCCGATCTTGAGGGGATAACGGGGGCTCTGGAGTTTTATCCGAGCGATAAATTTCTGTCGGTACTGCCGCTTCATCATACGTTTGAAACAACTTGCGGTCTCTTGACCCCACTGCTATTGGACTGCAAATCGTTTACTCGCGATCGCTTAAGTCGCGGGACCTCCTTGAGGATATTCGAAATCACGAAATAACCTGCCTTATCGGAGTTCCTCTGCTTTTTGAGAAAATATATAATTCGATCACGCGGCAGATCAAAGAAGCGCCGGTATTGAGAAGATTGTTATTCGGAATTTTTTATCGCCTAAGTTATGCAGGTTGGGTTATGGGATTTAAGGCCGGGAAAGGCTTATTCAGATCGATGAGAGAGAAAGCCGGGCTGGGGAGTCTTAGAATGATGGTCTCGGGAGCCGCTCCGCTTCCTCCGAAGATTGCGGAGTGGTTCAATCTGATTGGGTTCGATTTTCTCGAGGGGTATGGATTAAGCGAGTGCGCGCCAGTGGTCGCTGTCAATAGGCCTCATGATATTAGCTTCGGTTCAGTCGGCCCGCCGCTTCCGACAATCAAGATGGCAATTGAAGATCCTTCTCCCGACGGTGTGGGGGAGATAAAAGTCAAAGGCCCCAATAATACGATCGGCTACCTTGACAATCATCAGGCAACGGCCGAGCTTCTTAAAGATGGCTGGCTGTATACGGGGGACATGGGTAAGATGAAGAAGGGTCGTCTCTATATAACGGGAAGGAAGAAAAATGTGATTGTCAGCGCTGCCGGTAAAAATATCTATCCCGAGGAAATCGAGGCGGCGCTTCATTTGTCTCCTTTTATTCTGGAGTCGATTGTTCTTGGGAGAAAAAAAGGAAGCAAAATGGGTGAGGAAGTGCATGCCATAATTGTACCCGATATGGAACAGGTCAAGCGACAGCATGATGTCGGAATCGACTCTCCCGAGCCGGAAAAAGTAAGGCAGGTTATAGAGGACGAAGTGAAATCTGTTAACGAGCGACTGGCCGACTATAAACGGCTGGTTCGTTTTGAACTCCGCTTTGACGAATTTGAGAAGACCTCCAGTCGAAAAATCAGAAGAGCCCTGTATAGTTGAAGACTCCCGGAATAGACAAATGAAATTTAAGACTATAGAACCGCTGGAACGAAAAATTAGAATATTGGATCAGCGTCAATTGCCGACAAAAGTTGTTTATCACGACTATACCGACTATAGAGATATTATTGAGTCGATTAAGGTTCTAGAAGTCCGGGGCGCCCCCGCGATCGGAATTGCGGCCGCTTTCGGATTGGCTCTGGCCGCCATGGCGGAAGTAAAAACCGATGTTGCATCGCTCAAGAGGATTTTGGAGAACGTAGCTTCAGAGATAAAATCAGCCCGCCCCACCGCAGTCAATCTCGCCTGGGCGGTCGACCGGATATTGAATGCGGCTCATCAATTCAGAGGAGACGATCTTGAAGAGTTCCGGCGGTATCTGTGGAACGAGGCGTCGGCCATTCTGAAAGAGGATGAGGAATGTGCGCCGCCATAGGTCGACATGGAGCAGAATTAATCAAAGATGGAGATACCATTTTGACTCATTGCAATGCCGGAGCGCTGGCAACAGGCGGAATCGGCACCGCTCTGGGAGTAATATATACCGCCAGAGACGATGGAAAGCGAATAAGGGTTTATGCCGATGAGACGCGCCCGCTTCTGCAGGGGGCACGACTTACCTGCTGGGAGCTGAATCAGGAGGGGATAGAAGTGACTCTCATCTGCGACAGCGTGGCGGGATTCTTAATGCAACAGGGGAAGATCAATTGTGTTATAGTCGGCGCCGATCGTGTCGCTCGAAATGGCGATTTTGCGAATAAGATTGGTACGTATAGCATAGCGCTACTTGCCAGAGAACATGTCGTTCCTTTCTATGTCGCGGCCCCGTCATCGACATTTGATAATAGCATTGCCTCGGGCGGAGATATCCCGATCGAGGAACGATCCGCTGACGAGGTGGTCAACTGGGGAGGAATCATCAGCGCGCCCGATGGTATCAGAGTATATTCGCCCGCGTTTGACATAACGCCGGCCGAATTAGTGACGGCATTTATTACCGACAAGGGTGTTCAGCCCGGCGGAAGAGAAGAATAAATCATTTCAGCGCGATTCCCCGTTTCACTCTGAAACTATAATTTCAAGAATTTCCCATTCTTCGATCATTTCTTGAACAGAATTCCGTGAAGATGGCGACATCATGCGACTATGTATTGACATCAAATCTTGCCCTCGATTAGATTTCCAATAAGGCAAAAACGACGAGCCAAAAGCTCATAAATAAGGGAGCGATAATGTTATCAGAAATTTTCAAATATTGTCTCGCGGCGGTAATGATTTCGACCACGATTTTCTTGATTGTTTGGATGTTTTTCGTTTTGTACTACTCGAACAAGGGAAAAACTATGAATAAATCGACAGCCCAAATCCCGGATCATTGAGCAATTTTAGTAACACCTGATCAATCAATTTTCGGTGAGAGCCAAGTCCAAAATGGTTTCATGCGCCTCAATATTGGAAATTGCTCAACGCCGGTAAAGCTAGAAGCTTCCAACGGCGTTCAAATCAAGGAGTTCAGAATTGACGTTCGGGAGGCTTCAATCGTCCCGCAGGTTTAATTTTATAAATCTGTTGACAAACCGTCTACTCTATGATTATTTAGGTGCTTAATTTGGCTGAGCACGGGCGACACTTTCGATTCCCGCCCGAAGACTGAACCAGCCGCAAAAATAAAAGGCGAAAATAGTTATAAGAAATATTCTGAGGAAGTGACGATGAAAAGAAAAGGATTGATTTGCGCTTCAATTTTAATTTTTGCACTTTCAATAAATTCTCGGGCGCAGGATTCTACGCAGAATAAGCAGGAAGATTCGTGGCGCAAATATGAGGTTTCCGTGACCGGAGGATTGTCGATGCCGTCTGGTTCGCTGAAGAACTGGAATGATTCCATGGGGGCGAAGACCGGTTTTGATGTCGGCGGCAGCGGCGGGTATTTTATCAATGACAGGATCAGCGTGGGCGGATATTTTTCCTACGTACAATTTCCAATGGAGAAATATAAACTTCATTATAAGTTTTATGACATTGGCGGTTATGCCAAATATGCCTTTACGGGTGATTCCAAATTGGAACCGTATTTAAAGGTAAAAGCGGGAGTGGAATTTGCCAAATTTGCGACCTGGATAGGCCCCAATGGGACCCGGCTTCGGGAGTTGTCATACGGTGCGGGGTTGGCAATGGCTATTTTCGCGGGAGCGGTTTATTACACCTCCGATTATGGTGGAGTCTTTGTTGAAGCCGGCTATAATTTCGCCAAGTTGAAAAATAACTCGGTTGAAAATGGGGGGGTGAAATACCACCTCAAGGATAACATAAACTATCTGAATATCAGGGCGGGGTTATCGGTATTCTTTGGGCCCGAGCAATAGAAAATTCTGTTTTTAGGTTTTCGCCCCTCTGAATTCAGAGGGGCATTTTTTTGTTGTAAGTCATCTCCTATCGAGATATTTTCTACCTCATGAATCCGATCAAATTATTACTTGTCGACGACGAAGCAGGTCAGCGTCGAATGCTTGCCGGATATCTGGAGAAAAAAGGTTTTGCAATCCGCGAGGCATCCTCCGGGGAGGAAGCGGTAAAGACATATCCGTCTTTTTTTTCGCCAGTGGCCGTGGTCGATATGAAAATGCCCGGAATGGGCGGACTGGAGCTGATAACCCGGCTAAAGGAGATAAATCCGTTCATTCAAATAATTGTCCTAACAGCCTTTGGCTCGGTCGAGACCGCGGTTGTCGCTATGAAACAGGGAGCCTTCCACTATCAGACCAAGCCGGTCGATCTTGAGGAACTATTACTGAATCTTGAGAAGGCAGGCGATCAGCATCGTCTTGTACTTGAACATAAGGTTCTCAACGATACTATTCATGAGAGATTCGGCACGGGCGAAATTATCGGGCAGTCAGAGGCAATAAAGAAAGTGCACGAGCTTATACATCTTGCGGCCCCGGGTGATTCGACCGTTCTAATATGTGGCGCTTCCGGCACCGGCAAGGAACTGGTGGCAAGAGGGATTCATGCCTTATCGCATCGAAAAGATAATCGGTTTGTGCCGGTGAATTGCGCGGCCATCCCTGAAAATCTTCTTGAATCGGAGCTCTTCGGGTTTGAAAAAGGAGCTTTTACCGGCGCCGAAAAAAGGAAGCCGGGAAGATTTGAACTTGCCGACGGCGGCACAATTTTTCTCGACGAGATCGGGGACATGGCCTTAAGCATGCAGGCCAAGCTGCTTCGCGTGATTGAAGACAGGAAAATCGAACGTTTGGGCGGGGAGGAGAGTCTTTCGCTTGATGTCCGCCTTATCGCGGCCACTAACAAAGACCTCGGACGAATGATGAGCGAGGGGAAATTCCGGGACGACCTGTACTATCGCCTCAATGTCATAGCGATCAATATGCCTCCTCTCTCGGAAAGGCACGGAGACATTCTTCTTCTGGCAGAGAAATTCCTGAAGGACTTCACCCAAAAATTGGGCAAACCGATCGGAGGTTTTTCCGCTGAGGCTGCAGCTGCGTTGGTTTCTTATGCTTGGCCGGGGAATGTCCGCGAAATTCAAAATGTAATCGAACGGGCCGTGGTTTTATCCCGATCCGATGTTGTTACACTCAAAGAGTTGCCCGGTTTTCAGGCGGGTCAGGGTGAAGCAGAGATATCATCCGACAAGCTGTCCGACCTCGAAAAGCGTCATATAAAGAAAGTCCTCGACCAAATGGCCTGGAATATTGGCAGGTCGGCAGACGTCCTCGGAATCCATCGAAATACCCTGCGGATGAAAATCAAAGAATACGAGATTTCCGAGCCTGAATAAATTTAGGCTCAATTGTTTGGGCGTGAACATTTTCTGTGCATAGCTGGCCGCCGTCAAAATCCAATTATTCGTGTAAATCATCGCGCTTCAATAGATTATATTTATTGGCACAGCGCTTGATACATATCCCTGTAGGAGAAAATAGGAGAAAAAAATGAAGAAAATATTACCAATATTCTCAATGATTCTGGCGCTCGGTCTTTTTGGATGCGAACAGAATACTACCAAGTATGTTGAAGTCAATCGTCCGCCAGTCGCCCCGCAGGGGGTTTATTCAATCACTGCAGACGAGGCCGTTTATCTTTATTGGTTGCCGGTCATGGAAACGGATTTGGCGCATTATCGCGTTTTCAGAAGCTCCGATGATGTGCAATATCATTTTATCAGTACGGTTCCGAAAGGCACCGAAGAGTATATAGACGCGAATGTAGTTAATGGAACCACTTATTATTACGCCATATCGGCGGTCGACCAGAGTGGCGATGAATCCGAGCTCTCGCGCGAAACGGTATTCGACACGCCCCGTCCGGAGGGACAGAATTTGCTTCTGGCCGATTTCAATCAATTTCCGGAAGACGCCGGATATGACTTTTCTACATACTCGGTGGTGCCATATAGTAGCTCCAATGCTGATATCTATGTCGAACTCTCAAAGGGAGTATTCTTCATAAATGTCGCTGACGCACAGACAGATATTCAGGACATGGGATATACCGATAATTTCGACGAAATCAGTTTTTCGCCAACCAATCCTGACGGGTGGTCGAAGGTAGGTTGGTCCGAGGCTATTCTGGGCCATACTTACATAATCTGGACGTCGGACGACCATTATGCCAAGTTGAGGATTACCAGTATCGGTTCGACCATTGTCAGATTTGACTGGGGATATCAGGTTGCCCAGGGGAATCCGGAGTTGGCGCGCCCTCAACACGGTGACGATTATTTGAGAAGAACCATAATAACCCGTATTGTTAAATAGAGAAGACTTTAATTAAAGAGGTGAGTAAAATGAAAACCAGAATAACATTAATCGGCGCGTTATTGGCCGGGCTAACGGTCTTTGCCATATCGGCCTATGCAGGAATTGTCAGTTATGACAAGTCGGTTGATTACTCTCAATATATCAGGCGCGATCGCAATCTCAACGTTGAGATCTGGACCAATAACGATGAGTACTATGAAGGCGACAAGATAAACATCTCGTTCAGAACCAACAGAGATTGCTTTGTGGCCATCTACAATATCGACACCCGCGGGCGGGTGAATCTAATCTATCCGTCGGATCAGGGCGACGCCGGCCAGGTCAGGGGCGGGAGAATTTATCAGATTCCCGAAAGCGGTGACAACTATGAACTCACAGTCGACGGCCCTGCTGGCACGGAATATCTGCAGATGGTGGCGTCCAGCGAGCCTTTCCCTCTTCCGGATTGGTCAAGGGGTTCGGGACTTGTCAGTGATGACGATCCAAACTATTATCTTAATTATGTCAACGCAACCTATTTTGGGTGTGATGACGATTGCGTCCGTGCCCTCGATATGACATCATTTCAGGTTAAGGAGTGGCAGGATTATTATTTCAGGCCGGTCTATCATCATGATTACCCCGATTGGAGCATGTGCGGATCGGTTTATATCGACTACCCATTTGGCTCGTCGGTCTATATTGACGGCATCTATTGGGGATGTGCACCATTGTTCATACCCCGGGTATATTTCGGGTATCATTATATCACGATTTATGACTGGGACGGCTATTGCTGGGAAGACAGAATTGACGTGGCCAGATATAGATCCGTAATTCTTGACAATAGCATCATAAGAACTCATCCCGGGGTAAGGTCGCGCTATCGTGAGGTGGCTCAGCGCGGATTCCGCGATCCGGCGAAAAACGGATATCCTGATTATCAGAAGGAAGTCAGGGTTAAGGAAACCTACAAGGCGGATGCGCGAAGAGGTTTCGATAATAGTTCCGACAAGACCCGCATGATTTACCGGGAAAAACCGACGTACGATAATCGCGATGTCAGAGGCGAAAAGGGTACTTACAATACTCGCCAGACGACGCGTGAGAATAGTAATTCCGCCGACAAGCGTCGCGCGGGCGAATGGAAGGTGCAGAAGATGACCGGTACCACTCGCGAATCGGGTAGATATGAGACGCCCAAGACCGAACGAAGCCGGGGCACGGCCGTTGAAAAGAAATCGTCAGGTGATAGAACTGTAGAAAGAAGATCGGGTGGCACAGTCGAAAGGAAATCGTCGGGCGACAGAAGCTCAGAAAGAGGATCGAGTGGCTCGGCGAAGCCAGCGCCGTCATCGGGCGGAAGTAGGGGCGGGCACTCCGATGGGTCAAAAGAAAGACGATAGGAGCGGATGGAAGAAGGGATTTATTGTGGGACACCAACAATATCTTGTCTCAGAAGCGAATAAGCAGATCGTACGGGCATCGTGTGAAATGCCCGTACGATTGAGTGCAACTTCGTCTCAGATCAGGATAAAGAGGTCTGTAATTTAGGCTTGCGAATGCAGACGACCATTTGTTAAATTGGGTGAAGCAGAATGAAAAAAATACTGATATTTATGGTATTGCTGCTGGTCATTCAACCGGGGGTTTTCGCCATAGAGAAGACCAAGGCAGAAAAGAACACTCCCGAGAGTGTCGGCAAAGTCGAGAAAATCGGCGGCGATTCAGTCGATCGGCCTTCGTCCCACTCGGCAAAGCAAGGGACTCAGGTAACTACTCCGGCCAAGAGAAGAGTGGATGATTTCATAGACAGAAATGGCGACGGGATTGATGATCGAGTGGCGGCGAAGAAGCAGAATCCGCGGATGAAAATAAAGCCCAGCACGCCACAGAAGCCAAAATCAAATCCTCCGTCAAAATAAATTTCAGCAGCGCATATTAATCAATTTTGTCGGCGATTGGATTTAATCTTGTCGCCTGTGAGTTCACGCCGAGCAGTTGTATACGCACTTGGCTAAATAGTCTCAGGGAATACATTCATCAGATAAATGTATAAGACTATAAGCCAGGTAAGTAGACAGAGTGCCAATAGCACGAATGCCGCATTGCGAAAGCGAGAAGCGTTGCGCAAGATGCCCCCTCTTACACCCAGGATTACAAATGTAATCGGAATCAGCAAAAACAGCCATGGAGTAAGATGAGCAAGACCAATATTTACGCCTATCAAGAAGCGAATTAAGAAGAAGGCACCCAGATTGCCAAGAATATAAATAGCTCCCGATTCAACAAGCAGAAATTTGGGATCTTTATTGTGTAAAATAGACATCCTTATTCCTGGATTTAAATAATGTTAGTCACCACGTTAGGATTCCAATGCAATTTTTTTCATTGCGGCTCCGTGGGTGGTGGTGGCTGAACTTCCTTTCTGACCACTTCGTACTTGGGCAACACGATGACCACATCAGAGGCATCTGCTGCCTGGCCGCCAGGCTGCTGATTATTCAACTGCACGGTCGCATTCTTCTGATCATTAAACCAGCTGCTTGGCGTGATAGTAGTTATTGGATTATCTATTTTTACCCCTGCCCCGGAATTATTCACCACTGCGACGGCAGCGTCCTTGCAGTTATTCGACAATGCATTATATTGAAGTTTGCCACTCTCATGTTCAGCCTTACTTTTGAGAGCACTTTGAGTGATGAGAGCATCCTGTTTCGACGTAGTCTTGAGCAACAGCGAACCCTCGCTCGGACCCTCTGACGATGTTATCTTCACCCCATAATCGCCCTGATTATGCTTGAGCCAATTGCCCTTGCTGTCCTGAAAATACATATCCATATGGCCGAATTGTTTTGTTCTGTCAGTTTGGTAAACGTTGAAAGCGACGTCTTTGCCGTCCAGATCAACAAGCTTTATTGGATTAGCGAGACCATATGCATACGGGCTTGCGCTCGGATACTTCCTGGCATTTGGATCAACTGAGAGCCATCGCGCGCTTGCGTCGAAGGGGACGATAATTAATATCAAATATAAGAGTAAAATAATCTTTAATTCTGCCTTTGCCATGATGATCCTCCGCGACGTCTCGATTAATGGTAAGTGTCCTTAATTGCCTTCAAATACCTTTCTTGCGATTCCAATGTTTCAGGGCGCCAGCCCAGCATCTCCGCCCGTCTGATATATTTTTCGGAGTCTATTCTGTAAAGGCTGATTTTTTCTTCTTCTTCGGGTTTTGATGGTCGGCCGGATAATGACAATTCCTTTTGGAGATTGTATCCGAGCCAGGCCGATATTGCCCCTTTGTGGACCAAACCGATTAAAGAATTGGGATTGAGTGCCAACATCACGTCCGTCAACTCAAATGCCTTTTCGTATAGCTCCTTTTGTCTGTAGAGTGTCACAAGCCCACCTATAAGCTCAGCCAAATACTCCTTTTTCGTCAAATCTCGCATATAACCGCCGCTGTCGACGGATCCTTGGGATATTCCAAATTTCTCAATGACCCAGGCGTCTCGCATATTGTTGCCTCCATTAGTGGCTTCGACATTCCAAATTTTGCCGTCCTGCCGATCATGCAATCGACAGAAAAGATGCTTTGGTGCGCAGACTCCATGAAAAGGGATGTTCGAATCAATCCTCTCCATAAGGGATAAAAAGAGAGTCGGCATACTTACGCAATTACCCTTGTGGCTATCAAGATAATTTGTGAGGAATCTGGCTCCAGGTTTCTCACCGAGGGGATCATCCAGATCGTAGCTAAAGTTGCGGCCATCATTCCACGCACCTGAATCAAACTGTTACGTCTTGACCATCATAAATTGGAGCATATCACCATCCCGGGGCCCGACCATGTATCGGATCTTCATAGCCATAGAATCAAGCACCTGAAGATACCAGCCTATGTCTATGCTGCTGTCGCATTCCTTCGCAATAATCAGAGCCCACAGACCGATGTCAACTTGTTTCTCGGGAAGAGCAGGCAAGTCCCCCAGCTTCTGGCCAAGATATACCCTATCAGGCGAATAGCGAGGGGGAAACCTGCTTTGGCAATCGCCAAGGGCAACAAGTTGCAACATTAGAGATATGCTGACACCAAGTATAGCCGAATTCATCTGGATTCATCCCTTACGACTAAAATAGAAAAAGTCCCACAAATTAGTCAAGGAATTTCTTGAATGCATTACCGCCCGGGGATATTTTATTACTTGACTTGCAACGCGATTCGTATAGATTAATTAGCACTCTAAGGTGTAGATTGCCAAACTATGGCATTAAGTTGTTGTATAATAAAGAAGTAATATGGCTTTCGAGAATTTAACAGTACGTGAATTAAAGGTTTTGCAGAATCTAATCACCCACTATGTCCAGACCGCGGATCCGGTGGGCTCAAGGATTATTGCCAACAAGTTTCGGATGGGGCTGTCTCCGGCGACCATCCGAAATACGATGCAGGATCTTGAGGAATTGGGGCTTATCAAGCAGCCTCACGCCTCTGCCGGGCGGATTCCTACTGATATAGGTTACAGGGTATTTGTTGATGTGTTATTGAAACCGGAGCCCCTGACTGAAGCGGAGAAGGCTAAGATTGCGGCGATGATAAGCGCCAACAGGCGAGGCCTGGATTCGGTGCTTAGCCAGACCACCAAGATACTTGGCGAAATCACCAGCCAGCTGGGCATAACGATATCTCCTCGGTTTGAAGAGGGGATATTGACTCGAATTGATCTTGTCCCGGTTTCAGGCGGGAAACTTCTGGTCATAGTTGCGGTGAAATCAGGGCTGGCCAAGACCATATTGATGGAGGTTGAATCTGATATCGATATGGAAGAGCTTCGACTTATGGAAGCGATTCTCAATGAAAGACTGGCGGGGAACTCGCTTGGTCATCTGCGCAAGACTTTAAGCGAGCGGCTGGCGGATACACCCTGCTCACCCCGGCTGATAAAATTATTTATTGATTCAAGCGATGAGATACTCAGTGACATAAATCATGAAAAATTGCATTTTACGGGGGCGGATAGGTTATTCAATCAGCCGGAGTTTGCCGACCGAGGCAAACTGACCGAATTTGTGAGACTGCTTGAAGAGCAGAAGGAATTGGTTGAATTTGTGGAATCGAAATCGGAAGTCGGGGGGATCGTGATCACTATTGGAAGTGAGATACCGATTAATCAAATTCAGGGGTGCTCGCTGGTCACGACGAATTATCGTGTGGGGAATGTTACGGGTACCATTGGAATAATAGGACCGACTAGAATGCCATATTCGAAATTGATATCTATCGTTGAATACACCGCCAAATCACTCACCGAGGCGTTATCGGACAGGTGAGGGGATAATGGACAGCCGCAAAAAAAACGACAAGATAATGGATAATCGTACGATAGATTCCGAACTCGAATCCGCAGCATCTGCCAATGTGGAAAATGATTCGCCCGAAGCCGCAGCGAAGCTGGAAGAATCAACTCCTGAATCCGCACGCCCGGAAGAAAAATCGTGGAAAGATTCCGAAAGAGAATATCAGGAAAGAATAATGGAACTGGAGGACAGATATCTCCGTCTCGTCGCAGAGTTTGATAATTACAAAAAGCGCACCGCGCGACAATTTGAAGATATCATAAAGACGGCCAACGAAAATCTGATTGTGCAGCTGCTTGATGTCGCAGACAATTTTCACCGCGCCCTTGAAGCGAGCATTAATTCAAGCGATTTCGATGCATTACAGAAGGGCACGGTTCTGATCTATCAGCATCTTGAGAATATTCTGAAGAAAGAGGGGTTGGAAAGAATAGCCGCTCTCGGAGAGAAATTCGATCCGCAGGTGCACGACGCGATGATGCAGATCGAAACGGATGATTATCCTGACGGAGTAGTAGCAATGGAAATTTCGCCAGGTTACAGATTAAAGGGGAAAATAATACGCCACTCCAAAGTAGCTGTAAGCAAAGGGAAATCAGCGTCAGAAGATGACGCAGGAGAATAGGATTATATTGGCTGATATTCTTTCGGGGTGACGGATTAAATAGAAAAATAGAAATTGATATAGAAGGAGCTGTCAAATGGGGAAAATCATTGGAATAGATTTGGGAACGACCAACTCCTGTGTGGCCGTTCTGGAGGGGAATGATACGGTTGTAATTCCCAATCAGGAAGGTGGGCGGACAACGCCGTCCGTAGTCGCCTTTGCCAAAACGGGGGAGAGGCTGATCGGCGCGGCCGCCAAACGGCAGGCAGTCACCAACCCGGAAAATACAGTTTTCTCCATAAAACGATTCATGGGGCGGCGGCATGGCGAAGTTCAAAGCGAGGAGAAGCTTGTACCGTACAAGGTAACTTCCGACGATAAGGGCGAAGTCGTGGTAGTTGCCGGTGATAAAAGATATACTCCTCCCGAAATTTCGGCGATGATTCTGCAGGCTCTCAAGAAGACGGCGGAGGATTATCTGGGAACCGAGGTCAAACAGGCGGTAATTACCGTTCCGGCCTATTTCAACGATTCCCAGCGTCAGGCGACCAAGGATGCCGGACGTATCGCGGGCTTGGAAGTACTTCGGATAATCAACGAACCGACGGCGGCCTCGCTGGCATACGGTCTTCATAAAAAGAAAAATGAAAAAATCGCCGTTTATGATTTGGGCGGCGGGACATTCGATATTTCCATTCTGGAGCTGGGCGACGGCGTTTTTGAGGTGAGGTCGACCAATGGCGATACCCATCTCGGGCGGCGACGATTTCGATCAGAGGATTATCGACTGGCTGGCGGATGAGTTCAAGAGGTCGAACGGTATTGATCTCCGACAGGATAGAATGGCTCTGCAAAGATTGAAAGAAGCGGCCGAAAAGGCCAAATGCGAGCTTTCGACGACCATGCAGACCAATATAAATCTGCCATTTATTACGGCCGATCAATCTGGCCCGCGGCATCTTGATCTGACTTTGAGCCGGGCTAAATTGGAGCAATTGGTCGATGACTTGCTTCAGCGAACAATGGGACCATGCAAGAGAGCGCTGGAAGATGCCCGCTTAACGCCGTCCGAAATCGATGAAGTTATTCTTGTCGGCGGTCAGACCCGGATGCCGAAAGTCCAGGAAATGGTTCGAGGAATTTTCGGGAAAGAACCTCATAAGGGCGTGAACCCGGACGAGGTCGTAGCCGTCGGCGCCGCGATTCAGGGAGGGGTTTTGTCGGGCGATATGAAGGATATTGTTCTGCTCGATGTCACGCCGCTTTCTCTTGGCATCGAGACACTCGGTGGGGTTTTGACCCGATTGATCGAACGTAATACCACTATCCCTACTCGCAAGAGCCAGATATTTTCCACTGCAACCGACAGTCAGACGGCTGTCAGCATCCATGTTCTGCAGGGTGAAAGACAGATGGCCATTGATAACAGGACGCTGGGACGGTTTGATTTGGTCGGAATTCCGCCGGCACCGCGAGGGATGCCGCAGATTGAAGTATCTTTTGACATCGATGCCAACGGTATCGTTCATGTCTCAGCCAAAGATCTCGGCACCGGCAAAGAGCAATCTATCAGGATTCAGGCTTCATCCGGTCTCTCCGAAGCTGAAATCCAGAAGATGGTCAAAGATGCCGAATCGCATGCCGACGACGACAAGCAAAAAGAATCACTGGTAAGAGCCAGAAATGAGGCTGACCAGATGATTTATCAGACGGAGAAGACTATTAAGGAACATGGCGACAAGGTTTCGGAAGCAGATAAGAAGCTGATAAATGAAAAGATCGAAAAGCTTCGCGGTGTTCTTTCGTCCGAATCGCCGGAGACGATTAATCAGGCGAAAGAGGAATTGGTGCAGGCTTCGCATAAGCTGGCCGAGGAAATTTATAAGCAGGCATCGGCTCAGCAGCAGACTGGTCAGGCTGGCCAAACCGCGCAGAGTGAAGGATCGGGGACCTCGCAAACCGGCGCGCCCGAAGGGGACGGTGGCAAGCAGAAGCGGGATGGGGCGGTTGACGCCGATTTTGAAGTGGTGGATGACAATAAATAAAGCCTCAATTAAGGCCTCGGGCTGCAATTTTGAGGATTCCGCGAAATGACCAAAAGAGATTATTACGAAATTCTCGAGGTTACCAGAAGCGCCTCGGAAGACGAGATTAAGTCTGCCTATAGAAAAATGGCTCTTAAATATCACCCTGACCGCAATCCTGGCGATAAGGGGGCGGAAGAAAAATTCAAAGAAGCCACCGAAGCTTATGAGATCCTGAAGGATGATCAAAAGCGCCAGACTTATAATCAGTTTGGCCATGCCGGATTATCGGGAGGCGGCGGTTTCGGAGGATTTGATTTCGGAGGATTTGACCTAAGCGATGCCCTGCGGGCTTTTATGCGCGATTTCGGCGGATTTGGTTTCGGCTTTGAAAACGTATTCGGCGGCGGGCGTGAAAAGTATAATCGGGGTGAAGATCTGCGGGCGACAGTATCTTTGACCCTTGAGGAAATAGCCTCCGGCACAGAAAAGACTATCAAGCTGAAAAGGTTGGAAGAATGCTCTGAATGTGACGGCTCCGGTGTGGCCGCGGGATCGTCTCGAAAAACCTGTCCTGAATGCCGGGGAACCGGCCAGATCAGGACTATTACCAGAACTTTTCTCGGAACCATTCAGCAAGTTCATACCTGCGGCGTCTGTCGCGGTGAAGGGATGATAATCGCAAGCCCATGTCCGTCATGCCGTGGAGAAGGCAGGATCAATGACACGGCCTCGGTGAAAGTAAAGGTCCCGGCAGGGGTGTCATCGGGAAATTATATGACCCTCGAGGGGCAGGGGAATGCCGCCCGCAATCGCGGGCAGCATGGTCATCTCGTAGTGATCTTTGAAGAGAAGGAGCATGAGATTTTTACCCGTCAAGGAGATAATATAATTTGCACCATTCCGATTTCCTTTACGCTTGCCGCTCTGGGGGGAGAATTCACGGCGCCTACCCTCAATGGAGATCACCGGCTGAAAATTCCGGCGGGGACTCAAAGCGGCAAGGTTTTTCGCCTGAGGGGGAAAGGGGTTCCTCACCTTAATTCTCACGGATCGGGAGATGAATTGGTGCAAGTGGCAGTCTGGACGCCAAGCGATCTTTCATCCGAAGACAAGAAGCTTTTGGAGACCCTTAACCGCTCGGCATCATTTGTACCTCCCCGTGCCGACCGATCCTTTATTCAAAAATTGAAGGAATCTCTGGGCATATAAAATGTCCCCCATCGAAAGCAAGTCCGAACGCTTCAATGAAGCCAGCCTTGCGGTCCCGCGGGAAATTCATGAGCTGGTCTGCAATTTTATTATTGAAAATTACGCTCGCGGTGTCATCCTTGAAGATGAAGAAGATTCATCGGAGATCGGGATAAAATTCTACCTGCCCGAGTCGAACGGCATGGCGTTCAAGGATACTCTATCTGACTTTATTAATAAACTTTCGGGGAAAACCCTATTCAGTCCCAGTAATATCAGAACAAAAATGGTAGCCAATGTCGAGTGGGAGAAAGCGTACAAAGAATCCATAAGGCCGATCATCGTGGAAAATGTTTTAATCAGACCACCCTGGGTCTCTGTCTCCGCAAAGGATAAGATCGAGCTTATAATTGAACCGAAAATGGCATTTGGAACGGGAAGCCACGAAACGACGAAACTCTGCATCAGGGAAATCCTGAGGTTATTTCAAGCGGGCTGGTCTTTTTATGATCTTGGATGCGGTTCGGGAATTCTGTCGATTCTCGCCGCGAAGCTTGGAGCCAAATATGTCAAGGGAGTCGATATTGACCTGGTAGCGGTCGAGAATGCAGCGGAAAATCTAATAATCAACGGCGTCGCCGATAGGGTACATATTGAATTCGGTTCGATCGAAAAAGCGGGCGACGATACCAGATATGATTTTCTAGCCGGGAATCTTATCCGCAGTTCCATTATTGAGCTTTATCCGCGAATAAACGCCGCTGTAAGATCAGGCGGAATTATTCTTCTGTCGGGATTGCTATTTCAGGATAAAGAAGCGATGGCTGAACTTCTCGATCGCGATGACATCGCAGAGTGCGAAATTTCCCAAGACGGCCAGTGGCTGGCCTATACGATATTCAAAAAATGATTCCTGTCTTCTATTCTCCTCCCCAAAATATAATCGGCGAGATTCTGACAATCTCTGGCGACGAGGCACATCATCTGGCAAAAGTGATGCGCCTGAAAAAGGGTGATGCAGTCGACATCGTTGATGGTGAGGGGAAAGCATATCATTGTACAATTGATAGAATTGATAAAGAAAAAGCCATCTGCAAAATATATAGGACTACCGCCGCTCTCGGCGAGCCGTCGCACCATATCACACTTGCGGCGGGCCTTTCAACCGGAACAAAGATTGACGATGTGATCGAGCGATGCACGGAACTCGGGATTTCGCGCTTTATTCCCCTGATTACCGAAAAATCGAAAATCAAGATCGGCAGAGGGTCTGATCGAAAGGGGAAATTTGATCGCTGGAGAAAGGTGGCGGTGGCATCGATGAAACAGACACGCCGATCACTGATACCTGTAATCGAGCCGATCAATGAATTTGGCACGCTCTTTGAAAAATTTAATGACCTTGGGAGCATCCTGATTTTTGATCCAGATAGCGATTCTATAAACCTGAATGAATTCGTCCCTGATGTCGCTCAGAATAAATATACTATACTGGTCGGCCCCGAGTCGGGTTTCAGCCGCGACGAGATTGAAAAAGCCGTCGCCAACGGAGCAATCATAGTTTCCCTCGGGCGGAGAATTCTGCGGACCGAGAATGCCGGACCGACCGCTCTCGCCCTGCTTATGCATATACTTGGCGAATTCAGATAGGCCCTAGTTTTGTCGATAATATAAGAGATGGAAGATATAATTATTTATTTATGGGTTGGCGGATTAGGACTGGTGATCGGCTCATTTTTGAATGTGCTGATTTATCGAATTCCCAGAAAAATATCGTTCGGCCTCAGTCGTTCTATTTGTCCTTCATGCAAGGAGAAGATCGGATTTTATGACAATGTGCCGATCCTGAGTTTTCTGATTCTTGGCGGCAAATGCCGTAAATGCAAGGCAAGAATCTCTCTGAGGTATCCCTTTGTGGAGTTGCTCAATGCGGCCGCGTACTTATTTCTTTTTTCCGAATTTGGCCTGACGACGCCATTTTATGCCTATTCGTTTCTGGCATCGGTACTATTGACAATTTTCTTTATCGATATCGATTTTCAAATCATTCCGGACATTTTGACTCTTCCCGGCATCGCCGTCGGATTGGCTCTTTCCCTGGCTCCGCATGGACTCGGAATAATCAATTCGGCTGTGGGTGTATTTGTGGGGGGAGGTGTTCTTTATCTGGTCGCGATATTCGGCGACTGGTTATTCAAGAAAGAGAGCATGGGAGGTGGCGATATCAAAATGGCCGCCATGCTGGGCGCCTTTCTGGGATGGCAGAAAGTTATTTTCGTCTTTTTTGCGTCGGCCGTGATTGGGCTGGTTATATCCCTGGTTTTGATGTATTTTTCAAAAAGGATTCGCTCCACACGAATGATCCCCTACGGCCCCTTTCTGGCTATTGCGGCCATGATTGCGGTGATTTACGGGGACGCGGTGATTTCATTTTATTTGAATCATTTCCTTCATTCCTGATATCCTTCGAAAACGGCCTTGATCCTTAATCATTGGCGTATCCTGTCGATAATTCATACAGGGATTATGAAGACAAAAATGCCAGGGTTCCAGCTTGAAGTCCGTCTGGGGCTTGCCTTGATAATTTTGGTACTGATCATACTGAATTTTGCCTCCCACTATGCATTGTTTCGGATACGGCAATCGCTCGAGGATCAAATCAGGGGTGAGTTAACCGAAGCGGCGGTGGTTGCGGCTGATGACGTGTCAAGAATCAGGACCACAATGCTGCCTGATACTATGGTTTCTCATATTACCAGCGCCTATTCGCTCAATTCAGTTTCGATTGTGCCTCTTTCATACGACCGGGTGATGGCTATCAATGCCGGTCGCAGACCCGATTCAGTTTTTCTTCAAATTGACAGTTCAATATCGGCGGCTGAGTTGGCTCCTATCGTGCGCAATCGGCCGGTTTTCTCTCACAAGAGAGGCTCCCTACGATGTGCCTTTCTTTTTCCAATTGAATTCATGGGTTCCAAATACATTATCGCCGTTACCAGGGAAAATGCCCTGCTCAGCTCAGTCGAAAATGCCGGGGCAATCCTGATATTTTTCGGACTCCTTGGAATCGGTATTATAGTTTATGTCTCCGCCCGATTTGTGCATTTCATCACCATCCCCTTTGAGCGTCTGAGAGAAAAAGCGGTGGAGTCGGGCAGAATGGATGCTACCTCCGGTGATCAGGTCTCCGCCCTTATAAAGTCCTATGAGGGAATAATAGATGATTTGAAGCAGAAAGAGCTGGACCTGGTGCGCCTGAATGAAATCATAACCCGCCGGGCACAAGATCTCGAAGTTTATAATAATTATATCCTGGAGTCGATAAACACCGGAATAATTACTATAGATAATGAAAGGCGAATTTCAAGCCTTAATCGTGCCGCCATTGAGATAATGGAACTCCAAGGCGTCGATGCCATCAAACAGGTCTGTTCCAGAGTACTTTCGGGACATGATGGATTGCTCGAGTTAATAGAAGATTTTCTGCGAGATAAGCGGCAAGTCAGGAACAGGCAGATTACAGCAAGGATGAGCGGGGGGCGTTTACGCACTCTATCCGTATCGCTCTTCTCGCTGGCCGACAGCCGTGGCCAGCAGATTGGCCTTTCGCTGATTCTCAACGATCAGACGGAATTACTGAAGATGCAGGATGAACTCGAGCTGAATCGCCGGATGGCCTCGCTGGGAGAGATGTCGGGAGGGCTGGCCCACCAGCTTCGGAATTCGACCGCCGCTATTGTCGGTTTTGCCAAATTAATAGAAAAGAGAATTCCGGAAGATTGCGGAGCCGGCGAGAATATGAGGTTTCTTCTGAAAGAGGCAATGGATGCCTCGGCCCTCGTCGCCAGGTTCCTTGATTTTGCCCGTCCACTTTACCTTGACGTCGCCGAGACTGATTTAGTAAGACTGATAGAAGATATGGTTATTTCGGCAAAGAGAAGTGCACCTGGAATTGATATCTCGTTTGATCAGACTCATCAGGAAAAAGTGGTAATTGACGGTGATTCGCTATTATTGAAACAGGGTATCGGTAATATTCTTGATAATGCCTGCAGTGCGGCAGGCGAGATTCACGGCAGGGTCAAAATAATGTCTCGAATCGCAGACGGAATGATTGATATTTCTATATCCGACAACGGCCCGGGCGTGCCCGACAATATCAAAGACGACATTTTTACCCCCTTCATTTCGGGAACGCCCTCCGGTTTGGGTCTGGGGCTTCCGCTGGCCCGCAAAATTATCACGCTTCATGGCGGCCGGGTTGAATTTAATTCGGAGATCGGGCAGGGCACGACTTTCGTCATTACTCTGCCGCTCAAGAGCAATCCGACAGTGCCTCAAACGACCGCCCAATCGGCGGCTTTACCCTCATAAAACAGTTGCCAGTCCTTCCCTTATTCTCTATATTCCCGCCTGCAATGAATTTGGAGGTATAATGATTGCTCCCAGTGACTTCAGAAAAGGTCTGAAAATGATGTTTGAAGGCTCCCCCTATGTAATTGTTGATTTTATGCATGTAAAAATGGGCCGAGGCCGTCCGCATGTGAAAGCAAAAATGAAACACCTTCTCACAGGTCAGGTCATCGAAAAATCATTCTTAACGACAGAGAATTTTCCGGAACCGGATCTCGAACACCGGACCTTGCAATATATGTATGCTCAAGGGGATGAATATTCATTCATGGATTCCAACACCTATGACCAAATAGCGATGAGTGCGGAGTTGCTGGGTGACTCGCGGTGGTACCTGATGGAAAATCATGAATATGAAGTCCTATTTTTCGAGGGGAGGCCGATATCCCTGGAATTGCCTTCGTCAGTTATCCTGATTGTCACCGAATCGGAACCGGCGGTGAAAGGGGATTCAGTTTCCAACATCATGAAACCGGCTACGCTGGAAACCGGTTTGACCATAAAAGTACCGCTATTTGTCAAGCCAGGCGACAAAGTCAAAGTCGATACTCGCACCGGTGAATATCTCGAACGAGCCAATTGATCAGCATCCCTTGCAAAGAGTGCTCGGAATAGACGAATCCGGCAAGGGCGATTTTTTCGGCCCTCTTGTAATTGCCGGCGTGTTGGCTGATGAAAAAGGGGCTCTCATCCTTCAGAGGGCCGGGGTCAAGGACTCCAAAAAGGTCACTGATAAGAAAATATTGGAATTGAGTGTCTGGATAGCGGGCAATTTCCCCAATTCCGTGGTTACCATCGGGCCCGAAAAATATAATCAACTCTATTCGCAAATTGGCAATTTGAATAAGTTGTTGGCCTGGGGCCACAGCCGAATAATCGAAAATATGGCGAATGAGCACGAGATAGAGCTGGCCATTTCCGATAAATTCGGACGCACCGAATTTATTGAGAGGGCGTTGATGGAAAAAGGAAAGAAGATCAAACTTCTGCAGCAGGTGCGCGCGGAGAGTATTCCTCAGGTGGCCGCCGCGTCTATTCTGGCGCGCGCCGGATTCATCAAATATATGGATAAACTGTCGCGGCAATTTAATCTGGAATTACCCAAAGGGGCAGGCGATCCGGTTGACAAGGCGGCAGGCCAATTTATCTCAAAATATGGAGTTGAATCCCTCACGAAGGTTGCCAAGATTCATTTTCGCAATTTTAAAAAGGTGGTCGGATGAGTCCGCGCCGCGAAGAGATCAGGATTCTTAATGATAATCTATCCGGCTCTTCCGAAATACTGGCTTCATCAATAAAATACATTTTGTCCCGACTTCGAAGGAAGGACATATCGCCTAGCGAAATAATTCGCCTCAGGTCGTTCACTCGGCAGGTGGCGAGGAAACATAGTCTAATGCGGGCGGTAGCAGGCGGGATGAGAGAGATCGAGAAATTGCTGATAGGATTTCCAGCAAACAGAGCATTGGCGGTAAGAAATCTTTCAGATTATCGCGACTCGTTGCAGGGTGCTGATCGGAAGATTCTGGACAATTGCAGAAAGCTCTTTCGGAAAAAGGTCACTATTGCCACTTACAGCAATTCCGGGGCAGTCAAGAAAATATTGAGCTATTATAGGCTAAAGGTAAAGGCAGTTTATCTGTCGGAATCGCGACCAGCCTGCGAGGGGAAATTAATGGCTGATTTCCTCTCCCACATCGGGGTCGAGGTCCATTATATGGTTGATGCCCTGCTCTTCCAAATGATGGCTGAGGTTGACTATCTTATTCTGGGCGCCGATTCCGTCGGGGAAGAGGAATTTATAAACAAAATAGGCTCCCGAGCGCTTCTCGAGAAAGCAGGAACCTCGGGCGTCAAGAGAATCGTGGTTTTTGAATCGGCCAAATTGACCGGTCGCGAACCGGAGCATTTCCGAAGTCTGCCGTCCGAGGAGGTCTGGAGCGGGAAACATCACCGAAAAATTAAAATTATCAACCGCTATTTTGAAGCAATTCCAAACTCACTGGTGGACCTATTTATTTCCGATTTCGGAATTGGCACATCGAATAATCTGCATGTCTGGATAGAAAAAGGCCGCTGAAGACGCGGCCTTCTCCTCGGTCGAAAACATCCACAATATACGTCTAAAAGGGTCTTTTGCCCGTAATCACACCGGATACCTGACCATCGGGATATTCACCCGGTTTGATGTTATTGGCAAATTTCACCAGGCCAACCTCGGGGGCATACCAGTAGTAATTTGTATATTCTCCTGATCTGTTCTCCACTTTCACGCAGCCATAGTACACGTTCCCCTCGCCAAGCGTGACATCTTCAATACCACTGATAATGAAGTAATTGGCGCCCGTGGTGGGGTAATTTTTTGCCGCGCCGGAATGCTTCATCTCATTTTCGTCCCGGTTTGTTTCATCTGTTCCCGCTGTACCCGAATCGCCTTTAAAGCTAAAATCATGATCGTTGAAGATGTAGATCAGATTGTTGGTATCAGTATGCTGTTCGGCCGGGGCATATCTCTGCCATGATTTACCGACCGTAAGAGGTCCCTCCAATATTTTTTCAGGAGCATCTATTCCATTTTCGTAATAATAAACCGCGTCTCCCTCCAATTGGAAATAACCGGTATCCTGAATCGAGGGGTATTCCTCATATTGCGTGACCCATAGGACTGATCCGGGGTCGTTCCGGGAAACCGTACCTCCCATGGTACATCTCAGATGAGAAGTCGTATGATTCAGATTATTGGTGATCGTATAATCGGTTGATCCACCCGCGCTCAGCGGGAAATATTTATAGACCGGAGTGAAGGTTTCAGATGATACTGTAATCTGCGATGCGTGGTCGGAACATCCACTGATAATGCTTATCATTATTGGCAGGGCTAAAAAGGCCGTGATGCGACAAAGTAATTTACTCATTAATTCCTCCCTCCGCCGGTGGCGAGAGTTTAAATAGTATCTTATTCGATTTTGAGTGAATTATGCAATTCGAATGCCGGGCAACCGGATTAAAAGTGGCGAGCGCAACGCCTTTATTAGTGGAATATTACCTGTCTTGATCAGTTTTTGCACAGACTGGTTATTTTGGCAAAATATGGGCAGGCTCCGAGATATATAGGAGGTCGACAAAGCTTCAGAATCGCCATATTTTGCCGAAAATGCATGTATGAAGGAATTCTGGCAATTTAACCATTCGAGGGAATTGGAGCACGAAATTGTCACAATTTATTATTGATCTGCTTTTTTCCGTTATTTTTGCACTTCTCGTGATCTTATTGATCAAAGTAAAAGAAAAGACCTTCGTCGATAATAAAGACAGCTATCATTACACGCTTGCAGGGATGTCGACTCTTGCCTTTGTATCCCTAATTCAATTGGCCGGACATCAGAATCTATTTATCACTGTCCCCTTCTTATGGGAGCCGATGTATCAAGAATTGATCGAGGTGATCGGAATAATCGGCGGCGTTACGCTGATGATAGCGGGTATCACGATATGGCTTCCCATAAAGAGGAAAAGGGAAAGCCTCGAAATGAGACGCGTCAAAAAGTATGAGTCTCTTGAGAAAGTACAACGGTATATCGAGACCGCTGAGGATGTGGGGAGGCTTTTTTTGAATCTTCCGGAATTGATAAATCATCAGCTTAATATTCCGGCCACGGTCATTTTCCGCTTCAGCCATAGGTCAAAAAGGTTCCTGTGCACACAGCAGCTGAATATGCCTGCTGACAAGAGGGAAATTCTGGAGAAATTGGCTCACGCGCATACCGACGCAATTATTTTTGCGGATAAGGCGGGCTCCTTTGCCGACCATTCGGTCGAAATTTCCATTGGCGGCCGAACCGAAGCGGTCTTGCTTTTCTGGGGGAATCAAGATAATCCTATTGGGGATGAGGGAAAAGTAATGCTGGACAGGCTGGGTAGAAGCCTGTCGATCAGATTAACGGATTTTTATGAGACCGCCAGAGAATCCTTCTATGCAGAGTACTGTCGACTATTTGTTCCAGGCGCAGCGGATTTTCTCTACCCGATCGGATATCAACTCCAACCTCCGAGCCCTTTACAGGGTACTCAATCAAGCGACTGGAGCCGAGTATATTTCTCTGACCATTCCCGAAAAACATCGCAAGAATATTCTTCGTTTTACGGTTGGCATCGGGGGCAATATGCTGCAGGACGGTTTGACCAATCCGTTTTACCGAAATGATTATCTCGATCTTGTTCATGAAGGCCGGCGGAGTATGCTTGTGGATAACATAGATTCACGGAAAGATATGGAGGCGGATTCGCTTCTTTTGAGTTGCGGCCAAAAGTGTATCATGGTAATCCCGGTCGTGAACAATGGACGCACAATTGCCGTGCTGATCCTTGGCCATCCCCGCCCCGCTCGGTTCACGCGGCGCAATCTGCTGATGGCGGAGATACTCTCATCATCACTGGCGCCTGCGGTTGAAGGGGAGCTTGCCCGGCGGGCTACCTTCGAGCGGGATCGTTACCTGAGCGCGCTTTCGGCTTTCCAGACGTCGCTGCACAAGCATGCGAATATTGATGCGCTCTTGAGGGCGGCGACGGAATTGATAGTCGAGAATGTCAGCACTACGATGGCTCGAATCACTGTTCTTGATGCCGACCGAACGGAACTTATTACCAGGGCGATGCGCACCATCCGCCCGTTCGAAAATGTGAAGACCGAAAATGTGGCCCTGTCCAGAGAGATGACACCCTGGCATAATATGGTTATCAATGAAAATCGGCTGCTCCTCATAAATCAAAACGACCCTGAATCACGCATGGATAGCGGAGAAGCAGAATCTCTGGTGATTCGCGGAGCTCTATCAGCGCTGATCATCCCTATACTCATTAATGAGATGACCTACGGGGTCATCACACTCGGTGAAATGCGTCACTGGGACCGCAATTCATATGATTCAGCGGCTATCAGTTTCTGCAAAGGGGTGGCGGCTGCGATCGCCAATGGAATCAGGATGATTCAGATCGGCCAGACGTTCGCCGAAAACGGGGAGAACGAACCGGTTCAGCCGGACAGGGAGATTCAGCGCACCAACATCTATAGAGAGTTCCAAACGCCCCTCACGAGTCTTCGAGGTTCTATCGAGCTGCTCAAGCGCAAGGGAAGCGGGCAGATGGAAGGCTCGGAAGAAATAATGACTCTCATAGAGAAATCCGCCGATCAAATGATGTCCATTATAAACGAGGACTCGTGAAGATTCACCAAAGTGCATCGGGACCATGTCAGCGCACGATCGTCAACAATTCCAATGAGTCATAAGATCAAAATATTAAGCGACAAGCAGTACTCCGAATTACCGTCATTGCGGAATTCCCCGGTGTTGGAGGACAAGATAAAAATCTATCTTACAACCATTCTCCCGGGATTGTATTTCTCAGCGACCGACAAATTGCTCAATCAGAACGACGAGAGATTTCTATTTATTCCGCCAGAAGTGCTGCGGACCGATTATTCTCCTTCTATATTCGATGATATTATATATAAGAATTTTGAGATTCTCCCTACTGTCGTACCGTTCGAAGACAAGATTTTTGTCCCTATAGCGGTTGACAATATCGTGATGGGAGGCCTCGTTTGCGGCGAAGATCATTCTTGTCCCGAAGAATTTCAATGCCTCCTCGATGATTTTGCGGTCTCCGAATATTTCAATCTGATTTTCAACATAAATGACCAGCTGGCGGCAGGCGAATCAATTGCAGTGCAGATTTTAAATCTGATGTCTTCGCACCGATCATTCGATGCTTTCATGCGTTCAATGTCGGATTGGCTGGTCGAATTTATGGGCGGGGGACAAGCATCTTTTTATTATCGATCGGGGGATGATTATGTCCTTCGTAAGATGGCGGGGCAGATGGGGTATTACGAGGAAATGCCGGCTCACTTGACCGGTGAAAAAGCGAAATATTATGAAAGGGCAATTGCCGGGAAAGAGCTCTTTCTGCCTGCTGGCGCCGTGCCGGACTATGTTGCGGAATTGAAATCGCCTCCCGCAATCAGATTTATTCTTGGCGGCGAAATGGGGGAAAACAATAACTACTTACTGACCGGCTATGTCCCCAATTTCACTTCCTATTCATATGCACTTTCATTCACGAGGCTGAAACGAATCCTGGCCGGACTTAATGAGAAACATTTTGCCCAAAGTCCGGAGTGGCATCGAATATTCTCGAAACTTGATTGGCAGAACAATGCTCAAAACGGTTGTCAGGAGTTCGCGGAATCGTTATTTCAAGCTCTCAGCGAGCATGACAATATCAATAGGCTGCGATTGGCTAAATTCAATCGACTCGAGAATCGTTTTGAAATTGAGGGCGATGCGGGTCGATCCAAGGAATTGCCATCTCCTAATAAGGCCACAATACCGGTATCAGGTTCGGGGCTTGAATCATTGATAGAGACGGGAAAGTACCTTTTCAAGTCCGATATGACAGCTTCTTCTTCAAATCATTCCGAATATCGGGCGTTTAAGGGAGACTCGAGATCAGAACTCCATCTTCCGATTAAGTGCGAAAATGCCGTTCTCGGAATCTTGACAATCGGATCTCCAATGACCGACGATCACATTTTAAAGAATCTGGCTATTTTTGAGACAGCTGCCAATTATCTGGGAAAACTCTTTTCTCTTAATGAGAAGAAGCGCGCTGTTGAAATATATGCACGTCGGGCTGAAGAACTTCAAGGCAAGCTGGCCTCCATTGAATGTCCACAGGCCCTGAGCGAATTGGCGGGCGAGGTTTGCCATGATCTCAATAATGTCATGGGCGCCGTTGTGGGTCGAAGCCAACTCATCCAGAATAGATTGTCCAAGATCAGCGATTCCAAACTTCGGGCCCGGATTGCTCACGATGTCGAGCTGATTGAAAAATCAGCAACCGACGCCGGCGCCATTCTTGACCGCTTACGCCGGTCCTGTGTCGGGAGAAGAGAATCGACACGGACGGAAATGTCGATTTTGGAAGTACTCGATGATGCCATAGAAGTGGTGAGGCCTCGCTGGGAGAAAGCGTCTCACGAGAAGGGCGCCACAATCTTGCTGAAAAAAGATGTGCCCGAAGAAATCAAGGTACTATCAAATCCCTCGGAAATAAGAGAGATATTCATCAATATCCTGCTGAATTCCCTGAATGACTTCCCCTCAGGAGGCGAAATCGAAGTGTGTTGCCGACAGGTTAATGAGACAGCCAGAATCGTCTTCACGGATAACGGAGTAGGAATTCCAGAAGAAATTATGGAGAATGTCACTGATTCCAGTCTTACTACTATAGAGAAAGATGGAAGGGAACCGAGGCTGGAGATCAGCCGGGAAATAATTGAATTGCATGGTGGCACGATCAATGTCAATTCAACTCCGGGCAAAGGGACGAAGACTATAATCGAAATGCCAATACATCGAGCATCGGAGATGCCGCGATCGCGAGGTCATACCGGATTTCGACAAGACCAGCCGTGTCCGCGTACTTATTATTGAAGACAAGTCCGAGCTGAAAGTGACTCTCCAAGAAGCTCTGAATGAGAGCGGATTCGAGGTTGCCACGGCGATCAGCGGTGAAGAGGCTGTCGCGCTTTGCGGGCGCACCTTGTTTGACGTTTTAATCGTTGACCTTGGTTTGCCCGGCATGACCGGTTTGGAACTGGCCAGCCAGATAAGAAGCTTCGACCGTAAAATAAAGATAATTCTCATCAGCAGCTGGGAGATCGAACAGAGCATATCCGATCTCCAGTCGAAGGGAGTAGACAGCCTGATAACTAAGCCATTCAACTTAGAAACAGTGCTGGAAACTCTGACGAATCTTACCGGTTCACATCAAGAGGCCGTCAGGCAATGATCTGTCTCCGATCAAAATAAACCGGATAGCTGCGCTATAACCTCTGCAAATAATATTATTGATTTCGTCTTCTGCGTATCTGCCTATAACTTATTGAATATGTATAAGTTGGGTAATTTTTGAATTTGGTCGGACTCGATGATTTTTCCGCTTGCGCAGGGACGGCCAATGCGTATATTATTTAATATTCTTCGGGGTGAGGTGAAATTCCTCGATCGGCGGTTACAGGCCGCGACTCCCAGAATAATGGGACTGAGCCGGTGAAATTCCGGTCCCGACGGTAAAGTCCGGATGAGAGAAGAAGAGATTCTGGAGGAATATCTGGATAGACTATCCCCGATAGATTATCGGGTTTTTTTATGGCCGATGCGATTATAGAACGATACATAAAATTGGCGCTTGATCTGGCCGAAAAAGGTCGGGGATATACTTCGCCGAATCCGATGGTGGGAGCGGTGATTGTCAAGAATGGGCAAATCGTCGGTCGGGGGTATCATAAGCGGGCAGGCGGCCCGCATGCTGAAGTCGTTGCGCTTGCAGAGGCTCGGGAGATGGCGAAAGGCGCTACCCTTTATCTGAATCTGGAACCATGCTGTCATTTTGGACGTACCAGTCCCTGCACGGATGCCATCATATCATCCGGAATAAGCAGGGTAGTTTTTTCTTTGAAGGATCCGAATCCCTTGGTCAGCGGCAAAGGGGCTTTAGCATTAAAGAGAGCCGGAATCAAAGTGAAGATGGGGATTCTTGGAGAAGAGGCAGCGCGGCTGAATGAAGCATATATTAAATATATTCGGACGGGACTTCCATTTGTAATTCTTAAGACGGCACAGTCACTCGATGGCCGCATCGCCACTGCGACGGGGGACTCTCGATGGATCTCCTGTCCCGACTCACGAGAGTTTGCCCATAATCTTCGCGCCGATTCCGACGCCATAGCGGTAGGCGCCGGTACAGTCAAAGTCGATAATCCGCGCCTGACCGTACGGCTGGTGAAAGGCGAAAATCCTTATCGTATTATTCTATCGCGGCATCCTGATTTCTCGCCCAAAATGAATCTTTTTGCCCATAATAAAGACGCGAAGACGATCCTGGCCACATCGACATCATCAAAAAAGAAAATAGGCTCCGGGAATCTGATAGTTTGGCATATACGTGACCATAATGACGGCCTATCCTTGACGGATTTTCTGCGCAAGGCGGGGGAATTCGGCATCCAGACACTCCTTGTAGAAGGGGGCGGAAGATTGGCAACATCATTTCTCAAGCACAGATTGGTGGATAGACTTTATCTTGTTATCGCACCAATGATAATCGGCAGAGGACGAGAGGCAGTCGGCGAATTGAACATCAGAAGACTCGCAAGAGCGATTAAATTCGAATCCCCGGGATTTATACCCTGCGGAGAAGATATTCTTTTCACAGGTTACCCGAAGGAGCGGTGATGTTTACCGGAATCATAGAGACCACCGGCATAATAGGCAACATAAGCGCGCGCGCCAATTACAAAATAATTACGATCGGGCCTAAAAATCCTCTTTCTCCGCTTGCTCCGGGCGATTCCGTCTCGGTCGATGGTTGCTGTTTGACGGTTGTCAGATCCGCCGACAGGGAATTCGCAGTGGAAGTCTCTCCAGAAAGTCTCGCGGTTACAATCATTGGGGACTATAAAAATGGGACAGCGGTGAATCTTGAAAGAGCATTGCTTCCGACCGTACGGCTCGGCGGGCATTTAGTAACCGGTCATATCGATTCCACCGGCACCATACAAGAGATTCGAAAAGAGGCCGATATCCTTGAACTTTCGATAAATTACCCCGAAGAATTTTCAAATTTGCTCGTGACTAAAGGGTCGATAGCACTGAATGGAATCAGCCTGACAGTAAATAGCATCAAGGGGAATTCATTCAGCACTAATTTGATACCCCATACACGGAACATTACCACGGTCGGCATGTTGAAAGAGGGCGATAAAATCAATCTGGAGTTTGATATAATCGGAAAGTACATTGCTAAATTCATGACAAGGAAAAATGGAAGCAATCTGACCGTAGATAAACTGATCAACAGCGGTTGGTAATAAATTTAATGGAGCTATAAATGACTCAATTCGATTCCATAACTGCGGCGATAGAAGCAATAAAACAGGGGCAGATGGTTATCGTGGTGGATGACGAAGACCGCGAAAACGAGGGCGATTTTATCATGGCCGCCGAGAAGGTCACGCCCGAGGCGATTAATTTTCTGGCCTTGCACGGGCGCGGTTTGATCTGTGCGCCGCTCTCCGAGGATAGGATAGAGCGGCTGAAGCTTCGGCCAATGGTTGAATCCAACAGCGCTCTGCATGGAACACGTTTCACCGTTTCCGTCGATGCCTGCAAGGGAACATCCACCGGAATTTCGGCTGCCGACAGAGCCCTGACAATACAGGTCTTAGTCAATGATAACTCAGCGCCGGAGGATTTATGCCGGCCGGGTCATATTTTTCCGATTCAAGCCTTGAACGGCGGCGTGTTGACTCGTGCCGGCCACACCGAGGCGTCTGTCGATCTGGCCCGAATGGCCGGTTTGAAGCCTGTTGGCGCCCTTTGTGAGATTATGGACAAAGATGGCACCATGGCTCGCGTTCCGAGACTGATGGAAATGGCCAAGGAATTTTCCCTCAAGATAATCACGGTTAAGGATTTAATAGAATACCGCCTTCGTACCGAACGACTGATAAGTGATATTACGGTTGTTGATTTCCCGACACATTTTGGGCATTTCAAGCTTCATCTGTATAAATCGCAAACCGACGAGCATCATCATCTGGCGGTTGTCAAAGGGGAAGTGAAGGGGAAAAAAGATGTTCTAGTCCGGGTTCACTCACAATGTCTGACCGGCGATGTTTTTGGCTCTGCCCGCTGTGACTGCGGCGAGCAACTGGCAAGTGCAATGAAAATGATCGAAAAGGAAGGGCAGGGAGTGTTGCTATACATGCGGCAGGAAGGTCGGGGTATAGGGCTGGCCAATAAGCTACTGGCTTATAAACTTCAGGAGTCTGGAAAAGATACCGTGGAGGCCAATGAAGAACTCGGTTTCGCGGCCGACCTGCGCGACTACGGTGTCGGAGCTCAGATACTGGTGGACCTCGGGCTGACATCGATACGACTGATCACAAATAATCCCCGCAAAATTGTCGGGCTCGAGGGATATGGTTTGACAATTACCGATAGGGTGCCGATTCAAATTACACCGACCAAACATAATCTGAAATATCTTGAAACCAAACGCGACAAGCTTGGACATCTTTTGTCAATAATATAGGAGTATATATGCAGTATATTGAAATTGCCGGAAAATTGAACGCGTCGGGTCTCAGGTTCGGCCTGATAGTCAGCCGCTTTAACAATCTCCTGACCGCCAAGCTGCTCGATGGCGCCATCGACTGCCTTGTGCGTCACCAGGCCGATGAAAAATCTATCACTGTTGTCTGGGTACCGGGTTCATTTGAAATCCCTTACGCGGCCTCCAAAATGATAGGAACCAAGAAATATGATGCCATAATCTGCCTGGGAGCAATTATCAAAGGAGATACGCCTCATTTTGAATACATCGCAAGTGAAGCATCCAAGGGGATAGCGCGGCTGGCTCTCGATTCGGGTCTTCCGGTTATCTTTGGGATTATCACCGCCGATACTTTGGAACAGGCTATTGAGAGGGCCGGGACGAAGGCCGGAAACAAGGGATGGGATGCTGCCCTGTCGGGAATTGAAATGGCCAATCTTTATCGCGAAATTGAGAGATGATGATTACGAGCGCCCGCCATCGCGCCCGGGAACTGGTTTTGAAGGCGATGTATGCTTTTGAACAGGGAGGGCAGTCAAAGGATGATATCCGGAAATCAATCATCGATAACAGCGGTCTGGACAACAATTCTATTTCTTTCGCTCGCATTCTCTTTGAAAACGCCGCCACTAATCTCGAAGAGATTGACAAATATATCTCCAGCTTAGCCACCAATTGGAAACTGGAACGGATCGCCGTGGTAGATAAAAACATCTTGCGCATGGCCATCACCGAGGTCCAATACATGCCGGATGTTCCGGTGAAAGTAGCTGTCAATGAAGCCATCGAGTTGGCAAAGACTTTCAGTACCCTGGAATCGGCATCTTTTGTAAATGGTATTCTGGACCGAGTGTTACATGACAAAGGGGAGTGCCAATAGAGCATCATATAATTTGAACAATCTTTTTGGCCAAAAATACAGAAGCCGCCCTGCTCTCCGCGGGGCGGCTTATCTTATTTTTATGCCTGTCAATACCGGATTTAGAAGCGGCGCCTGTTACCGCTGTATCCGGCCGATCTGGAATCGCGGCGTCCGCCGCCTCCGCCGCCCCCGCCCTCGGTCCGAGGACGTGCTTCGTTTACATTCAGCGTCCGTCCGTTAAGCTCTGTGCCATTGAGGCCAGTGATGGCGGCCTGAGCCTCTGTTTTGTCGGACATCTCGACAAAAGCGAATCCCCGCGGTTCGCCGCTGAATTTGTCCTTGATTATAGTCACTTTCGACACTTCTCCGAAACCCTCGAACACTTGACGAAGGTCGTCTTCTTCGACGTCGCGTGACAGGTTACCGACGTAGATATTCATTCTACTCTCCAAATTTGTTTGTCCGTCGGCGATTCCTTTTTCACATTATCTCACCGTCCGGATAAACCTGTTATCGCGCACCATTGCGCCAAATCTCCCGATTAACATTTCTGCTGGCCGCTGGACCCGATAACCAGGCGGGTGAGTGAACAATTAGCGCAGACCCTGGCGAAACTTAAATAAGGAGATTCAACATCTTGCCACAAAATATTGCAAAACAAAACTAAGTCAATAGCAATTTGCCGGCTAGTTTTCCATCCGCGGATTGACGATATTATTATATATGGAACCGAACGTATAACTCAATCCCAGAGACACCCAATAGTCATAACTGGTGGCCATTTCTCTGATTCGCAGCAGTACATCTTCTTTACTCAAATTCGTTTTGGATAACGAAATCTGATCCCGAACCCTGGAAGCGTTGGAAGAAATATCGAGTGACAATCCCTTCAGAAGGCGGACCGATATTTGAGTAGAAAGCGATAGGCGGTTTTTATGCAGATCATAAGTATAGGCTGTTGCAGAAATAGAACCATAGATGGAGCCCCAGAATCTCTTAATGTCCGAAATTAGGGAGAGCCGACCCGAGCTCAGCCACTGATTATGCCTATCATATATCGTTTCTTCATAGTAATCCATATAGTACAGCCCCTGTCGATATCGAAGACTGAGGAGACGCCGGGTCGATTCCGAGTAAGGGAAGATATCATACTCAATCAGTCCCGCCAGGTAGCTGACCGATTCCTGATTGCTGTATGAAGACGAAGAAACTGATGCATAGCTACCCAGCGACCAATGAGGACCCAGGCTCCGGACATAGGTTATGTCGCCCCCCTTGCCCCGCGAAATGCTCAGGCTATTGAAGTCCGGGGTATTCCATCGGGTCTCATTGTAATTCAACCATCCCGAAACAGTCAACTTATTTGCATCGGTTACCCGTTCGGCAGACAGGCTGATATTATCGTAAAATTGCCGGTAGGACTTTTGTCCCTGAATCCCGCCGCTTACGGATGCCTCGAATACCCAATAATTCCATCGGTCGACAACTTCAGCCGGTTTGGACGGTTGTGCATAATTAACGGTCATATAATTTGCCAATGGGGTCCCGGCCATGTAACGCATTAATCCCATTTTTAATGCTCTGGTTGCCCCGGCGAGAGTCATTTCATCGCTGTCTGATTTCCCCGTAAAATACTTCAGAGTATCATCCTTCCCCTCGAATTTATGCTGGCCGCTAAACTCCATGGTTATTTCCGAACCGCCGCTTCCCGTTGTCTGACCGGTGATGAGTATAAATACATCGGCTTCAAAGCGGTCACGGACAAAATTGACGAAATTAATCTCGGAGCGAATATAATCGAGATCATTCTCATCGCAATCGGCGCAGTCGATATAAATTTTCGGCGCCAGCGACCGAAGAGAATCAGGCGCCCGTGCGGCGGATTGAGCCATACATATTCCAGCAGGGCAGATAAATGGCAGACCGACGCAGATTACGATTATAAGGAAAAGAGAGATTTGTTTTTCGGCCAAATGACGTGCACGCCGGATTAATCTTGACGACCTCAGTTTGGAATTCATCATAAAATAAAACCAACGTGAGATAATTTGTCAAGCTCCGCGAATAAATCGTGCAAATGTCAATTTCCGAGAGACCACGGGGCTATTCGCTTGATCACCTTTATTTGTTCTTCAAAATCGATAGAATCGCCTACCATTCTGGCGATGGATGCCAGCGACATTCGCGCCTGCCAGGATTCCGGATCAAGCGCGAGCGCATGAAGCAATATTATCCGGGAACTGTCCAGCAGTTTTTGCCTTGCGAGAGCTTCACCCATGCCCGAATATATGAGGTCATATTCCTCCTTCAAATTGTCTCCCGCAGCCCTGAAGGCGTCGCAGGATGCGACCAGGTTCCCTTTGTTAAGCTGTCCATAGGCTTCGTTGAGCTGATTAGTGAAGGTTAAATCCGTATGGATCCGATCCTTTGCCATTTCAATGGCCCCTCTTCTGCGATAAAATATGGCCCATTCTACACTTCCCGGTCGGGCAAAACCGCTTGGCGAATATTTTTTTCTAAATTCCGAATGCAACATCAAGGCTCGTTCCGCCGGGGCCGAGGGTTTAAAATTCGTGGAGAAAATAATAAAATCGGGTTGTTGTTCTAGAAGATAACGGCTGTTGAACCTTCGCTCTTTCCAGGTCGTAATCAACCCACCAATATTTTCCGGATTGCGCGCGATATATGGATCGGTCAGGCCAAGCATATCAATTACTCTATGACCCATCAGTTGGTATCCGAGAGCTCCGATCGTACTGGCGGCGATGGAGAAATCAGACTTCATGTACTTTTTTAGCATGATGCCTGTATATTCCATCTTCTGAGTCAGCTTCTGCTCTCCGTCCCAGAAAGTAATCACATGTTTTCTGGCAAGGGTGTAGGACAAAAGTCCAAAGGAAGCGATAAATGATATTATTATCACTTGTCGCCAATAGGATTTATTTTGGAGTTTCTCAAATAGGATGTTCGCTAGGTCTGATACCGAAATAGCCAGAAGAAATAGAAGCGGGGGTAAGATAGGGACAAAGAAACGGTAGACTTTCAGCACATCGCCCCCAACCCAAACTATATAAGCTATATAAGTTCCCACGAAGAGGTACAAGAGAGAGTATCTCGACCAGAGTCTCGGAAGGGCGATCAGAGGGATAAGGAGTACCAGGCCATATATTCCCGCTGTGGACAAAAATTGCCATAGATATTCAAAACCACTGGTAATGTATTCGAATCCAAATCCACTCTTGGCATAAAAGGGATTGGGAATAAGGGAGCCATAATAAAGAAGCTTGAATGCCGCCAAAGGGACCAATGGTAGAACATAGATCGCTGAAAAGCTGATCGGAAAACGCCGTTGTTTCACTATTCTATGGAGCAGAATTACTACGAAGAGCAATCCGCCTTCCGGGCGAGTCAAGGTCGCCAAGACCAGAGCTGCGGGAGTAAGTCGGGGTCGACTATACTCCAGATAAAGGGAAATAAAGCACAGAAATGCAAAAGCCATCGTTTCGAGACCAGAGACTGTCCAGTACGCCAGAGCCTGATTGGATAGCAGAAGAATCGCAGACGAAACCATGATGACCAGACGATCATTTTTGGAATGCAACTTTGCAAATAGAAAACTTATAATGAAAATCATCCCGCCGCCTAAAAGACTCAGGATACGGGCCGAGGTTATGTAATCCATCAAGATTGTCTTTTTGAACGACGCGAGTAGGATTATCCAAAGGAAATTGGTATATCCTTCCACATGCTCTCCGACATTATAGACCAGGCCATTTCCCGACAATAGATTAGCAGCGTATCGGAATGAGATATAGGCATCATCCTGGACGAAATCATAATGAAGGGCGATAATAATAAATATGGCGATCGCGATTGCGAGCACAAGATATTCCGCTAGCGATAGGATAGTGTTAGTCTTGCCGACTGATTTTCTCGACGAGCTGACGGATTTCGACATAAGTATTTGAAATATAAGCTTGAAACCGGAATATCAAAATAGATTGCAGCCATATAATCCGACAAAATTGCAGACAAGTCTTTTATCTCTGGACATCCGGCGAAAATCTACTATATTTTCAACTCCATTTTGTATAATGAGTTAGTCAAAATGACAAAAAATGAATGTGCCGATGAAGCTTCTCGATAGTAACACCTCCGGTTTTGACAAGATAAATGCCGCCGTGGCCGGATTGGTCTTCCTGATTGCATTTGTTGTTTACAATCTGACCAAAGCCCCAACGTTTTCATTTTGGGATTGCGGCGAATTAATTGCTTCAGCTTATATTCTCGGAATACCTCATCCCCCCGGATCACCTCTATTTATTATGCTCGGGAGGATCTTTTCTGTCCTGCCGATTGCCGCCGATATAGCGGTCAGGATTAATCTGCTGTCGGTTTTTTGCTCCGCGGTCGCTGCGCTATTCGGATATTTGGTTACAGTCAGACTAATAAGATTCTGGTATGGTGGGCTGTATGATGTAAGAAGCAGAATGATCTCTTATATAGGCGGCTTCACCGGCGCGCTTTTTATGGCCTTTTCCACCACCAACTGGGGGAACTCGGTGGAAGCCGAAGTTTATGCTATGGCGATTCTGATCATGATGGTTATCTACTGGTTGGCCCTGCGCTATTTTGAAAACAAGGAGACGTCCCCCGGAAGTCGTTACATGATTTTGATCCTGTATATTGGGTTGCTTGGTGTGGGCGTCCATCTGGCCATGTATGTCATAGTCCCTGTGCTCGGTCTCTATTTTATCATGAAAAAGGAGGCCGGCCCGAGGGAGTGGGCGACTGTGGCGGCCTTTTTCCTGCTGGAATTATACCTTATTTTTGAGCTTTCATCGCGACCGAGAGAGATTCCCTTCTATCTACCCGTTCTCGTTGTCTTCATAGTCTTTCTTTTCCACTCTGCCCTGAGTCAGAAATCATCTCGTGCTCTGCTGACAACGCTTGGCCTTTATCTGGTATCGCTTTATTCGCTCTATCTGATGATTATAAAAGCCTTCGCGATTAATATTTTGGGAAAGGATATTGAATCGTCCCTGAAGGCATTGAAGGATATCCCGATCGGCTGGATAGGTCTGGCGGGATTGACAATCTGGGGCTTTGTATGTCTTATGAAATATCTTTCAGAAAGAAAACAGGAAAGTCAAGAAAGGGAATGGCTTATTCCGACTGTCTATTCTCTGACTCCGGCCGTACTGATTTTTGCCGGCCTGATCTTTGACGGGTACACCGCATTTCTGGGGTTGACCGTGCTGTTGGCGGGCATTCTTGCTTTTATTCTCAGACGGCATATAAATTGGCTCGTACTTATTGCCGTGACTTCAATCTCACTGGTGATTTTGGGAGTCTGGGAATTGGTATGGGGGCTCTTAATCGGCGTCTCGCTTATAATCGCTCTTGGGTATTACCTCAAAGACAGCAGCTGGAAAACTGCCCTCATGATTATTCTCTTGGCTGCCATAGGTTATTCAATCCACGTATCTATTCCAATACGGTCAGCTCAGAATCCCGCAATCGACGAAAATAAACCTTCCAGCTCGCTTGCGGCGCTGGTGGGATACCTTGAAAGAAAACAGTATGGTTCCCAATCGATGGTTGACAGGATGTTTGTGCGCCGAGGCGAGTGGGTGAATCAATTTGGCGATTTTCAACGAATGGGATTCTGGAGATTTTTCAAAGACCAGTATGGAATGGTCGGCCCGGCATTTTTTGTGGCCCTGATTCTCGGATTGTTCGGCATCTGGGAAACGATCCGACGAAGACCGGATATTGGTCTCCCCTTTCTCGTTCTGGTTATGATCTGTTCCGTTGGGATTGTATTGTACATGAATTTCGCCGATGGGACACGCCAGGACCCTGTCACCCTTGAGGATTATCTTGAAGTGAGGGATCGAGACTATTTCTTCACTCCGGCTTTTGTATTTTTCGGGCTGGCGATCGGGATGGGGATCGCCGCAGTGATGGAACTATTACGCGATTTCTCGCGGTCTCTCCGGCCGTCCTATCAAAAATATGTTCTCGGAATTTCATCGCTTATGGTTTTGCTCCCAATTTTGCCTCTTAAGGCCAATTATTTCATTAATGATCGATCTCGGAACTATATGCCGTACGATTACGCCAATAATTATCTAAAATGCTGCGAAAAAGACGGTATAATCATAACTAATGGCGATAATGATACTTTCCCCCTCTGGTGCATTCAGGAGGTCTATGGGGTGAGAAAGGACGTTAGGGTGGTCAATCTTTCCCTTGCCAATACTCCCTGGTACATAAAACAGATGAAGAACAATTGGAATGTTCCCTTCGATCTTAATGACGAACAGATTGACCGTCTTCGCCCATATCTCACTAAAGATAATGATGTGTCCCGCGTCCAGGATCAGGTGGTGGAACATATATTAACCGCAAATAAATGGCGCTATCCAATTTATATGACGGTGACTGTGCCGGATAACAGTCGACGTTTTCAGGGTCGGTCAATCGATGAAAATCTCTCGCTGGAAGGGATGGTTTATCATGTCGTTCCCACTCGAGGCAAGAATCAAATTGACTTTGAGAAAACCAGGAGATTGTATTTTGATGAATTTGAATATCGCGGGGTGGGTGATCCATCGGTCTATAAAGATGAAAACGCTCTCAGGCTCACTGGCAATTATGCCAGCGGGATGATTATGCTGGCGGACACTCTTAAGCGGGCAGGTGATTTGTCAGGCGCCTTTGAATTCGTCAAGAAGGGTCTGCAAATAATGCCCGATTCCTACGACCTGTATGCCTATGGAACGCAGATTCTCGCTCAATTGGGAAGAATCGATACTATGAGCGCCTTTATTCAAGGCGCACATACTGAGGACAGGTGGAAACTTTATTTCAATTGGGGAATTTCCGCGAAAGTTGCCGGTCGAATTGATGAAGCTATTAAGGTCCTCGAGTTGACTCATCAGATGTACCCCAATTATGCCGACGCTTACCGGGCGCTTGTGGCTCTTTACTATCAAAGCCGCTATTATGCGAAATTGCGCGTCATGGTGACCGAATGGGTAGGCAGGCATCCGGAGGACGGCGAGTCTCAGCAATTATTGAGAGAGATTCAGAATGTGGAACCGTCATATGATACCGCCGAGGGAATTAAACGATGAACATCCTCGCGCTCAATTGGCAAGATTTGACCAATCCTCAGGCTGGGGGAGCCGAGGTGCATCTGGAGGAGCTTCTGAGAAGGATTGCCCAGAAGGGGCATAAAATAACGCTGTTTTGCTCGGGGTATGCCGGCTCCAAACCGGAAGAGATAATCGAGGGGATTCGAATAATAAGAAAGGGAAATCGATATAATTTTAATCTGGTGGCTCCGTTCGGATTGCGCAGGCTGATTAAGAATGAAAAATTCGATGTTCTTGTCGAAGACATAAACAAAATTCCCTTTTATACCCCGCTGTACTTAAAAATACCGACAATGGTTGTCGTGCCACACCTGTTCTCGACTACCGTCTTCAAAGAGATAAATTTTTTACTCGGCCTATATATCTATTTCTCGGAGAAGCCGCTGGTTTCAGTTTACCGCGGACGGAAATTTAATGTCATATCGGAATCCACGGCTATGGATATTTCAAAACGTGGAATTCCGCGTGAAGATATTTCCGTGACCCACTGCGGGATCGAAAGTGGCACCTACAAATTCGACCCGTCAATCAAAAAATTCGATCGGCCGACTATACTATATCTTGGAAGAGTGAAAAAATATAAATCGATTGACCATCTGCTTCAGGCATTTCAAATCATTCAGAAAAGAATTCCCGAGGCCGAGCTCAAGATTGTCGGCGGAGGTGACTACCTGCCAAAACTTAAAATATTAGCCGATCAGTTGAGAATGGATAGCAAGGTGGAATTTCCCGGTTATGTCAGCCGGGAAAGAAAAGTCGAGCTGATGAGACGAAGCCACGTGGCAGTTTATCCATCACTGAAAGAGGGGTGGGGACTTACCAATATCGAGGCCAACGCCTGCGGAACCACGGTTGTCGCGGCGAATGTCGCGGGACTTAGGGACAGCGTAGTTGACGGCAAAACCGGTTTTCTCTATGAATATGGAAATATAATTGAATTGGCTGACCGGCTTGAAAAGATTCTTATAGACGTCCCACTACGTCAGCAGCTGGAAAGGGGAGGTCTGGAGTGGGCGGGGAAATTCGATTGGGATTTTGCCGCCGGGGAATTTATGCAGGCCCTCGAAGCGGTTGCCGGACGGGGGAAATAGGATATGCCGCGCAAGAAGCTTCTTTCATTCATAATCGGCATACTCATCTCGGTAATATTTCTTTATATCATCCTGCGGAATGTTAATTTTAAGGACCTCGGGACGGCTCTAAGACAAGCCAACTATCTCTGGCTGTTGCCGAATCTTTTCTTTGTAATCTTTGCTATGTTTCAGAGAGCGGAACGATGGAAATATATGTTGCGACCATTGGCCGAGGTACCATACAAGAAACTTCTCTCGGCAACTTGCATTGGCTTCATGGCCAATAATATTCTTCCCTTCCGTTTGGGAGAATTCGTGCGCGCCTATTCGTTATCCAGTCAGGAGAAATCGATCACCAAATCGGCGTCACTGGCTACAATCTTTGTCGAACGGATGGTTTTTGACTTGCTTGCCCTGCTACTTATTCTCGGCGTTATCCTGCTTGTCGCTCCGATTCCGGTCGACAGCAAATTCAAGTTTGGCGCGCTTTTGTCGCTTGCCGTGGCCGTCGCCGGTTTCCTGTTCGCGATTGTGATTGTGCTGAAGCCGGAGGGTTCAGGCAGGCTCCTCACCAAATATCTCTTCTTCCTTCCTTTACGAATTAGAGAAAAGATCAGCCAAACGGTTTTAAAATTCTCTAAGGGTCTGCTGTTTCTTAAGGATTGGCGTTATACGGTTTGGGTGTCGGCACATACCATGGCGCTCTGGCTTTTCATGGGTATTTCGAATGTTTTCATATTTTACGCATTTGATTTTCATCTTCCGATCTATGCTTCCTATGTGCTCCTGGTCGTGGTCTCGATCTCCATTTTGATTCCTTCGTCTCCGGGATTCATTGGGGTGTATCATGGAGGGGTCGTCTGGACGTTGAATTATTTCAGCATCAACCAGCATGATGCGGTCTCCTGCGCCATTGTTCTCCATGCGGCGCAATTTATTCCCATAACATTGATGGGCTTTTATTTCTTGCGCAAGGAGCATTTGTCGCTCAAACAGCTCGAGAAAGAAGCTCTCGACGAAAAATGACCGTTGAATCCGCAAAGAAGGTACTAGTCGTGCTTCCCGCCTTTAACGAGGCCGGCAAAATCGGCCGAGTGGTGGAAAAAGTGAAAGCGGTCCCATTGGTCGATTGCATTCTTGTAGTAGATGATTTCTCGAATGATAGTACGTCCGATGAAGCCCGTTCGGCCGGAGCTATTGTTATCAGACACGAAAGGAACATGGGGGTCGGCGCCGGAATCAGAACCGGCATCAAATATGGTATCAAAAATGAGTTTGAAATCTGCGTTATTCTATCGGGCGACGATCAGCACGAGCCCAGCGAAATTCCGAGCGTGATACAGCCGATTATCGACAACGAGTATGATTTTATACAGGGTTCGCGGCGCATGAGGGGGGGCAGGGTGGTTAATGACCGACCCTTCCGAATGGTTACCACTCAGCTTTATTCTCTCTTATTTTCGATATTGACCCGGAGAAAGATCACCGACGCCACCAACGGTTTCAGAGCCTTTCGGCTCTCGATATTTCAAAATGCGAATATGGATATCGATCAGGATTGGCTTGACAGGTATGAACTTGAGCCATATATATTATACAAAGCGGTAGAGTGCAAGAGTATCAGATTTAAAGAGGCGCCCATAACAATATATTATCATCAGAATCGCAAGCAATTCACCAAGATGAAGCCGTTTCGCGATTGGTGGCGGCTGGCGAAACCTATGGTTTATCTGGGACTAAGATTGAGGAAATAGCCGTGATAAATATCGATTTTTCAGGATGTAAGGTTTTGGTTACCGGGGGAGCGGGATTTGTCGGATCCAATCTTGTTGCGGCGGTTGTCAGGGCCGGCGGAAAAGTAACCGTGCTTGATGATCTTTTCACGGGCGAACTGGCCAACATAGACAGAGGGGTCGATTATGAATTTGTGCAGGGTTCGGTCGCCGATTATGACCTGGTGCGAAAATTAATGACCGGAATGGATTATATTGCCCATCTGGCCGCGCGAAATATTATTGTCTCGACAAAGAACCCTCGGGATGATTTCGAAACGAACATAGGCGGAACCCTGAATATTTTATTGGCCGCACGGGAAACCAAACCAAAGAGGATAGTTTATTCTTCATCGGCGTCGATTTATGGCAATCCGCGCATATTGCCAATCGTGGAGGATGAAACGCCTCTGACTTTTTCGCCCTATTCGGTCTCCAAATTAGCGGGCGAAAATTATTGCTATGCCTTTTATGAAACTTACTACGTGCCTGTATCGGTGGTAAGATATTCCAACATCTACGGCCCAAAGCAGAATCCCTCCAATCCGTATTGCGGAGTAATTTCAAAATTCATCATGGCTATCGACGACGGCATGCCGGTTCAAATTCATGGGGATGGGTACCAGACCAGAGACTTTACCTATGTTGATGATGCCGTTGCCGGGACCCTTCTGGCGTTACTGTCGCCTCGTGCCGATGGAATGTCCTTTAATATCGGCGCCGGATTCGAGACGAGCATTCTTCAAGTTGCGGAGATTCTCGCAGATCTGATCGGAAAAAAGGCTATCTTTGAGCATGTCGACCGAAGAGATATCGATAATATCAGGCGCCGGGTTTTGAATATCGAACGAATTCGCACCCGTCTCCGCTGGCAGCCTCAGATTACGCTTTCTGAGGGTTTGAGACGGACCGTGGACTGGTATCTTTCTTTGAAAAAGAAAGGCACATGATACGTCCTGATGTTTTTTCAGCTTAATCTTCGCCGGATACTTATTCTATTATTTGCAGTCTGCCTTATTGTTCGGGTCGGATTCATATTCGGAGAAAAGCAAGTTCCGGTGATGTGGGACGCCCGGATATATTCGTCCGCGGCAGTCGGGTTGATCTATTATCTTCAAAATGGCGGAGCATTCGGACATCCCGAAAATTATCCCGCGGCCGATTCCGCATTCCAACAGGCCCAATTTGACAGTTATCTGAATCGATATATAAACGGCGAGCAGATAGAATGGCTCTATTATAAAAAGCCAACTATAGCTGCCGCACAGGAATATATTTTTATCTCAGGTCCGATTCTCCCGGCATATCTGAGTCTGATTTTCTGGCAAAATATTCTGCCCGATTTCATGGTTGTCAGATTTCTCAACGCCATTATCGACAGCCTCTGCCTTATTCTGTTGTTCCTGGTCGCCGACAATCTTTTCCGGCGAAGGGCGGCATTGCTGGCCGCGCTGATTATATATTCTGTACCTGCCGTTCATAATATTGACCGGAATTGTCTCGCCCGATCCGATCACTATTTTATTAATTTTACTCTCGATTTATCTGATGCTGCTCTGGCGGCGGGATGGACGGAGGAGAGACCTGTATCTGACGGGATTGACCCTCGGGCTTCTCGTTCTGACCAAGCCGACCGCAACTCTTCTGTTTGTTCCTTTTTTGGCTCGGGTTTCTCTATGAACAGAGAGATGATTTACGAAGCGGACTTCTTCAGATATCGAAAGCCGCGCTTCCCTTCCTTGCGGTTACTCTTCCCTGGGTGACTATAACCAGCCTATATTACGGTCAGCCGGCTGTTCGCGATCCGCACTACTCAGAAGCGAATTTCCGGTCGAGCTCATCAATCAAATATGAAGGGTACGACCTCGATTACGCCGAAAAGGATTTCTGGACATACCCGGTTTCTTATACAATCTCCCACGACCCGGCAGGGTATGCGAAATTGCTCGTGAAAAAATTTCTGCGCCTCTGGTCCAAACCTTCGAATGATTTCAGACAGTCATTTGGTATTACGCCGGGTATCGGTAATATCGTCCATCTTGTGATTATTGTTTCCGCCCTCTTTGGAATTTTCTACTTTTCATTCGGTTTTAATACTGGTCGGATATATTTGCTTTTAATTCCACTTTATTACACTATCGTGCATGTTGTCTTTCATTCTCTGGCCAGATATAATTTAAATCCTATGCCCCTGATGATAATTGCATCGGCAGGGATACTGATCAAGGCTTATGATTATGTTCACGAGTTATTCCGGAATCCGAAACGTTTTCCGCGACTGACGGGGATAATTATGGCATTGGCGGGGGGAGGCTTTATACTTTTGATTCCTTCCAATCTCTTTGTGAATTTGTTTGGTCCCGTGACTGGTAAGACACTCTCTTTGTTGGTGGTAAGCCTTATCCTTTTGGCGATATTGATTTATCTCGCTCGCTTGATACAGGGGTCATCGGGGTTGTCGACGGCTATCCGCACAACAGCATTTCCGGGCATTATTCTATTCATAAGCCTATTTATCCTGAGCGCCGCCCCTGATAGTTGGGCAGAATGGAAATATAGATTGAATAACCCCAATCAGGCCGCCGGAACCAGAATATATATTCCGAGAAATTTTCGTGTATCCGACAAAGAATCTCCCGGAATTAAGGTGGATTTGCTTGGAGTAAGAGAGAGCGATAATAAATTTCAAATTTCGGTCAATGGGATCAAATCGGTATTCACAGTCGGCCAACTTCCGATTTCCTCGAAATTTTATAGAAAAATGAATTATACGGTTTTTGAGGCGATGCTTGATGTCGGTAGAGAGGAAATTCGACACTGGTCCTATTTTGAATTGGCAGCGCCGGTGTTTAACCGGCTGGTTCAGCGTGACGGCTATTTGGATATTCGGATAAGCCCCGTGGATTCGGGCAGTTACGATAAGCCAGTCACTCTTTTCGGGAATTATCCATTGACGGGAATTGATTCGGCTCTTATTCCGGACCTGACTCATTCCTCAAGTGAAAGATTTATTGACAGGGGCGATCCCCGCGTCTGGATAAATTATCCTCTTTCGTCTGATTCGGTTATATCCTATTTTGTAACGGATGCTGGATCGGATAAGATAACCAGAAATGACCTCTCGCCGGAAGGCGGAAGTCAGATAGGACGATATCGGATTTACATTGAAATAGAAAGATATGACAAGAGTATTATTTATTTTTAGGAAGATAAAATCATGAACATTGGAATAATTGGGTGCGGATATTGGGGGCCTAACCTGATCAGAAATTTCAACCTTCTGGAAAATGCCAGGGTAGTGGGCGTTTCGGATCTTCGCGAAGACAGATTGAAGTATATCTCCAGACTCTATCCCAATATTAAAATTGCCACCAGAGACTGCAATGAAATATTGCGCCACAAGGATATCGATGCCGTTGTAATATCTACCCCCGTTTCGACTCATTTCCCACTTGGTATGGAAGCCCTGGAAAATGGGAAGCATGTTCTGTTGGAAAAACCGATGACCGCCACTTCCGAGCAGGCGGAGGCGTTGATTGAAACGGCCGAGCGGAAAGGTCTGGTGCTTATGGTTGATCATACTTTTATTTATACCGGTGCGGTCAGGAAGATTAAAGAAATCATCAATAACGGCGAGCTGGGCGAGCTGTACTATTTTGACTCGGTACGGGTTAATCTTGGTCTCTTTCAGCACGACATCAATGTCGTCTGGGATCTTGCGCCTCACGATGTATCAATAATGGATTACCTTCTGGGGCGTCCCGCCAGAACCGTATCGGCTACCGGCATCGCCCATTTCGAAAGCGAAATTGAAAATATCGCCTATATTTCGATCGGGTTCGACTCGCATCTGATAGGACATATTCATGTCAACTGGCTGGCGCCGGTAAAAGTTCGCAAGACTCTTATTTGTGGCTCGAAGAAAATGATCGTATACGATGACGTGGAGCCTTCCGAAAAGGTCAAGATATATGATAAAGGGGTGGATTACGTAAAAAGCAGGGAAGAGGTTTATAATATTCTGGTTCAGTATCGGACCGGCGACATGATGGCTCCTAAGATCGAGTTGACAGAGGCGCTGGGTCGGGTCGCGCAGGAATTTATCGGGGCTATTTCCGAGAAGAGGGCACCTTTGACCGACGGCAAGTCCGGGCTGCGCGTGGTAAAAATTCTTGAAGCCGCCAATCAGTCGCTGAAACAGGGCGGCAAGGTGATAACGGTATGAAAGATGTACAAATTTTGGGCGAGGCAAAAATATTCGACAACGTTACGATCGGGGCTGGAACAATCATATACGGCCCGGTGATACTTGGTCAGCCGCCCCGCGGGAAAAAAGAGGGGGAACTTCCCCTCCGGATTGGAAAGAATTCGGTTATCCGTCCCTTTACGACTATTTACGCCGGGAGTACGATTGGCGACAATTTCCAAACCGGGCAGGGGGCTTCGATACGTGAAGATAATGTTATAGGGAACAATGTCTCGGTCGGTACCAATGCGGTTCTCGAATTCGAAAACAAAATCGGGGATTCCTGCCGTATTCATTCGGGATGTTTTCTGGAAATGGTGACAATGGGGAATTATGTCTTCATAGGCCCGAACACGGTTTTCACCGATGATCCCCATCCAATGAATTGCCCCAAATACAAAGAGTGTGGTGGCGGGGCCGTCATTGGGGATCTTGTCAAGATAGGCGCCAATTGTACTTTCTTGCCCGCAGTAAAAATAGGGCGCGGCGCGCTGATTGGGGCCGGCTCAGTCGTAGTTTTTGATATACCTGAGATGATGGTTGCGGCCGGGAATCCGGCGAAAGTTATCAAGCCGGTCACTGAATTAACCTGCCGGATTAACGCTTTTGAACGGCCGTACGTCTGGCCTCCTTATACCAATGCAGGCAACGACAAATAATGCCTCATTCTGATATTCTGGTCGCCCTTTTCTCATTTAACGAAGGCGACAAGCTGAAGAATGTCATCGCCAGATTTCCGCATGAACGAGACCACGATCTGCTTTTCGTAGACGACGGTTCCACCGATGGGAGCTATGAATTCCTGAAGGAAAATAATTATGCGATTATCAGGCACGACGCTAATAGGGGGATAGGCTGTGGAATTCGGGAGGCGATCGATTTCGGGCGCCGGAATGGATATAAAATTATAGTTATCATGGCGGCCAATGGAAAAATGCTTCCGGATGAAATTCCTCGACTTACCGATCCGATTTTATACGAGCAATATGATTACGTGCAAGGCTCGCGTAATCTGCCGGGAGGAAATTCTCCTCACCTCCCATTTTTCCGAAAGGTGATGATTGATCTCTTCACAGAGATTGTCAATTTATTCATGGGATTTAAGGGGACGGATATCACCTGCGGTTTCCGGGCCTATAGACTCTCTCTCTTTGACGATCCGGGTTTTAATCTTGATCAGCGCTGGTTGGACAAATACGAGATGGAATACTACGTGCATTATCATGTGCTTCGAGGGGGGTATCGTGTTAAAGAGGTTCCGGTCTCGATGGTCTATCCGGCTCAATCAAAGGATTACAGCAAAATAAAACCGTTCAGCGGCTGGTGGTCTATGGTTCGACCCTGGATATATCTGATTTTAAAAATCAAGAAATAGCGGGGAACAAAGCCTCCCGCGAGGCGGTATATGATATAGTGAAGGGGTTGTGCAGATGATGCCGCCGGACCGGGGGAAACGGCTGGCGGCGGATTATCCCGGCTCAAGGACGAGCCGGGTATCTTTTTTTAAAGGGGAACTTCTTCGTCTCTTTTCCGTTGGACAAACTAGAGTAGAATAGTCCATTAATAAAGGAGTCTTAAAATGAGAAGGATCTATTCGCAATCTTTTACGATGCTGTTCGGGATAATTGCGCTGGTTGCTGTTTTCGCTCTCGCTTCCTGCTCCAATAACAATTACGCAACAAATCCCAACACTACTGGGGGAAATCCCGGCGACAGGTACTGTTACTATAAGCGGGTTCGCGTTCTCTCCTTCCCAGTTGACCGTCAAGGCCGGGACGACCGTCACCTGGAACAATCGGGATAATGTGACCCACACGGTGACGAGTAATAATGCGGGATTCACTTCCTCGGGAAATCTAGCGCCAACCGCCTCCTATGCCTTCAAATTTGCCACCGCTGGGACATTTCCTTATCATTGCGCCATCCATCCAACTATGACCGGACAGGTTGTTGTTACCCCATAAGTTTGATTCTTGACACTTAATTTTGAAAGACCTATCTTTTCCCCGATAAGATAGGTTTTTCTATGACCAAAACCAGTTCAAAGCTATTAGCAATCATCGCTCTTATTACCATAATCATAGTGATTTCCATTTTGAGGTCCTGTCTTTCGGCGAATCGGGAGCGAACGAGAAACCAACTGAATCAGGCGCAAGATGGTCATATCAGCTCGAATCCTGCTAATCGTAACTCGGGCGATTCGACCGAGTTTTATCTTGATTCTATAAGGACGCTCGAATCCTTTTATCGTTCACAGATAGCCCGCATCTTAATAGAGCGCCGCAGTGATTCCACCCGCCTGTACTCCGATTCTGTAAGAAAACTGGAAAACCTCTATCGATCCCGGCTCGAAAGCCTTGAAGTCGCACATGAGCCCAATCCGGCCGCTGATACCTCTCCATCTCCTGGAAAAGATCCTAATTCGTTGCTTGTAGAACGAATGACAGTTGAATACGATTCTCTTCTTGGCGCCTTGCCTCCGGGTCTGGCCATCAGAGAAATGGAAATTGCCCGGGCGCAGGTATGTTTTCAGATGGCTCAGAAATATAATATTTCCCCCGACTCTTTGCAGAGAATTATACAGAGCAGACATTAGAAGCCCGTTACAGATGGAACGCAGCAGATCCTCCTCTTTTGCCGAAGTACTAATCGACCGGCTGATTATGGAGTCTTTCCCTCAGGAAAAATCTCTTTATTACTGGCCTCAGCTTGACGAAAAGAAGCGGGCAGAGCTTGAGCGCTTGCGGAGCAAACTGAAATGGCATGTTGACCATTCCCTGTCCAAAAGACAAAAGGAAGTTCTAAAGTTGTACCTTCTGGGAAAAAAGCAGGGAGAGATTGGTGCAATTCTGGGGGTGAGGCAGCAAGTTGTCAATATTTACAAGCGTCGGGCTATCAATAGGTTACGACAATTGCTATATGCCATAAGTGTATGTTAAATGCTATATATATTGGAAGAATGTAAAATATACTACTCTTTACTGCCGTATTATTTTAAGAAGATGTAGCACCTTCCTCACGATGTTGCAGAAAACTGAATAGGTTTATAAAGCAGAGCCGAAGGAGGTGGTATCGTATATTCAAGAATCTTGTCCCTTAGCAAGCCGCCATACTTAAACAGCCCCTTTAATCAATGATTTAAAGGCAGGCAAGGGAAGAGCATATGCCATTGAGAAAAGAAGCAGAGAATTTTGCCAGAGTCGGAACGAAGGACTGCTGGCACCCGTATGGATTGCAGGGACTCAGTCCCGACAAATTTGCGGCCGTTGCGTCGCAGATTCTGAGGGGGGATTTTGACCTGTTAATGCTTAAACCGAGGAAGGATGCGCATCAGGACTATTCAGGGCATATTCAATTGATCTAAGAGCTTTTCTGGATAATAGGTTGGAGATCAATCTGAACAATCTTAGGGTCGGCTGAAAAGCCGACCTTTATTATATGCTTTATTTTGGTCTCTTGACATTTTCCCCTTTGGAATTATATTTTTGCGCAACTGATTACCCGTATGAACCAAACATAGGCAAATTTGTAGAATATTTATGGCATCTCGAATTCGGCAGGCAATAATAATCACTATCATCTCCTGCGTTCTGGCCCTGGTCTTCAACATGGTATCCTCAAATCGCATCCCTCTTCATGGAGACTGGCCTTCAATGGCAGGGTCTGATTCCGTGATCATCCCACCTTCAGCCGCGAAAGGGGATCCGCCCTTCATCTCGCTTGATGAAGCGACGGCGAAATTTCAATCGAGGAATATCTCATTCCTGGACGCGCGCGAACCCGAGGATTATGCGCTGGGCCATATTCGAGGCGCGATAAATCTTCCCTTTGAGCGGTTGGATGAATATTGGGAAAAAGTCACCGGTTCACTCCCAAAGGATGGGGAAATAGTAACTTATTGCTCGGGCGATGAATGCGAGTCATCGTTGTTTCTGGGAAGAGAACTGGTGGCCAAGGGGTATAGCGGGGTCACGGTTTTTTTTGGCGGCTGGCGAGAATGGGAAAAGGCCGGCCTTCCGGTGGAGAAATGAATACTGCATGACGGACTGGAAAAAGAGCTTGAATAATGATTACCTGAATCTGCTGATCCGTATTGCGGTCGGAGCAATATTCATTTATGCCGCCATCGATAAAATTGCAAATCCGGCGCAGTTTGCCCGGATCGTTTATAATTATCATCTTGTGCCACCAGACCTTATAAATATCTTCGCTCTTGTTTTCCCCTGGATTGAAATAATGGCCGGGATCCTGGTAGTTCTGGGTATTGGAAAAGAAGGCGCCGTTATTCTGGCCAATCTGCTGGTGCTGAGTTTCATTATAGCTTTATCCATAAATCTTTTCAGGGGCGTCAATATTGAATGCGGCTGCTTTTCCGTGAGTTCGAACGCGAAAAGTAGTATTATCAGTCTACTGATTCGAGATGTGGGCCTTTTGGTCTTGACAGCATATCTTTTCTTCAGTCCATCGACCAGGTTTGTCATAAAGCGTTTCTAAATGCCTTTTTAGTCGGCTTGGAATCTCTTATATTTATGCATGAGATGGCTCTGTCCTTTACTAGCGTGCCTGTATATTTATTCCGTGGCGACTGCCGAAACCGGTCCCAATACCATAGATTCCATAATCATCGAGAATCGAAATATTTTCAGTACTGATTCCGCGGCTTATAATCACTGGTTTTTCAAGTTAGCAAATAGATTTCATATAAAGACCAGAAGATTTGTCGTCGCGAGAGAGTTGCTGCAAGAGAGGGGCGACATATTTTCGCGTGAATTGGCTGACGAAACAGAGCGCAATCTGAGAGCGATGCCTTATCTCTGGGACGCCCGCGTCAGTTTCTATCCCGATGATAAGGGTAGAGGCATTTTGAAAGTTTCAACCTCCGATCGATGGACTTTAGCCGGGGGGCCCTCATTCAGCAGGACAAACGGGGAGAATATTATCGAACTCCGCGCGGAGGAGTCGAATCTTCTTGGTCTGGGACAGTATGTCTTGTTTGATTATTTCCACCGCCAGAAGGAGCCCGATTATTTTCTATTAACCTATTTGGAACGAAGGCTATTGGGGACGCGGAATCAGTTCAACATATCCGTGAACACCGATCCGGAAATCGGGCAGCGTGACTTTAGTCTGCTGAGGCCGCTCTATTCTCTTAATTCCAAATTTGGGTATACACTTTTGTATTCCAGGGTTAAACGTCGAACCGACTATTATTCGACTTCCGATAAGATTGCCCAGAATCAAGTCGGGGGAGAGGTCTATGAAATCGGATCCATATATCGCTGGGGAGAATTGCACACGAAAGTATTTACCGGCCTGACCTTCCAATATCGCCATCTTAATTATTCAGACTTTAAGGGTCTTGGGGTGATATTTCCGACCGACAGCAATTACAATTGCATTTTCCTCCAATTTGGGCTGCAAAACATTCAATATTCCAAGGCCACCCGGATCAATTACTTCAGCCAAATTGAGGATATCCCATTGGTAACAGGAGGTCAGTTAATAGGAGGATGGTATTATGACAATAGCTGGGATAAGCTGTATCTTTCCATGTCATTTTCTTTTAATTATTCGTTAAACTACAGTAATCACTTCTTCTTTTTGGAATTTGACCGTAAATATTGGTATGAGGGGAATATCGACTTCAGGAATCAGTCCAATATTTCGATAAAATACTATGAGAACCGACTTTCGTGGTTAACGCCTATGTTATTTGCCGCCTATCAGGAGGATTTCAGCAGAAGTCAGCTTTATTTTCTCAGGCTGGGGGAAAATCTTGGGGTTCGTGGATATCCAAAAAATTATACGAGTGGCGAGAAACTATTTCGCGCCAATGGAGAACTCCGATTTTTCCCGGGAATAAGAATTCTTTCTATCGACATTGGGGCGGTGCAGTTCGTTGACGTAGGTGAAACTATGGGAAGAGGAGAGAGTTTCAGCAAAAACAAGCTTCTCTGGTCGGTTGGGGGGGGAATCAGAATTGGAACCGGAAAAATATCCCATCATAACATAATCAGGATGGATATGGCCTACGCGGTAAAGTTGAAACAATGGGGAGTTTCCCTGGCGGCTGGACAATATATAAATTGACACAATGACTTACCTGTAAATAGTAATATTTCAATGCGTTACAGCGACATAGTGCTTGACAAAATCCGAAAAATGGGTAGATTATTTGATGAGAGATTACTGCCTCTTACTACGAAAGTTTTCTCGCCAAGGCATTAATTGCGGGACAAGGAGTTATATGAATAAAATTGCTAGAGTCCTGATGGTCTTAATAATCAGCCTTCTTGTTGTCTCCTGCCCCGTGATAGCGGCCAATTCCGCGTCCGATTATAAGATGAGTTCCTCCATATCTCTAATAGAGAATGCATTTAAAGCCGGACAAATAACTCAGGGCGATAAGATATTTTTCAAACTTCAGGCGATTATAGCGCCCCGCGATCTCCCAACTCAGTTTAAGTCTGCGTCCGAGGAAATTGTCCCGTGCGGCACTCCCATCGTGATGGATGTTTTGAATAACTGGCGGCAGATGACTGCCGACCAGCAACAGGCCGCTACCGCCTATCTGGCCAGACCATCGGGGGACATGATCTATATCTCGCCGGAAGCGCAATTTGCCATCCACTATGATACGGTCGGATACGACGCGGTCCCCTCAGAAGATCTGAATCTTAATGGGATTCCCGATTATGTCGAGAGAATAGGCCTTTACGCCGACAGCTGTTATTTGTATTATCATTACGATCTCGGTTATCTGGTTCCGCCATCAGACGGTGATGCCTATTACGATATCTATCTAATCAAAATCTCCGCCTATGGCATAACTATCAGAGAACATGCAGGTGATTCCTCATGGAATGACTATTCCTCCTATATGCAGATCAATAACACGTTTTTTGATTTTCCTCCAAACGATGACCCTGAAGGTGATGTTATCGGGGCACAAAAAGTCACCTGCGCTCACGAATATTTCCACGCCACTCAAATGGCATATAATGCCCTGGAAGATCTTTGGTGGATGGAATCTTCAGCGACGGCGTTTGAGGAATTCTCTTTCTCGGAAGTCAATGACAATTACAACTACCTTCCGTCATTTTATGACTATCCCGATTCGTCTCTCGTCGCCAACAGCTACCATATGTATGGGACCTTCGTATGGACAATTTTCCTGCAGGAAAAATTTGGAATTAACACCATTCACTCTATTTGGAGTCATTGCCGATTCAATTCATCGATCCCTGCGATCGACTCCGCCCTTCTGCCGTACTCGAAAAGCATGGAAAGCATTTTCCCCGAATTCGAATCTTGGAATTACTTCACGGGACCGAGAAGCGATACTGCCCGATACGACAGCGGAGCTTATTATCCCGCTGCTCCGCTCGACCGGGTGTATTCGTCCTGTGTTTTCGCTCCGGCGCCGGCGGTGAATGCGCCTGACGGCCTTTCGTGCAACTATATCAAAGCCTATCCTGATACTCTGCCCAATGGATATCTCAGGATTGATTTTGATGGATCAAATTCCGTAGAATGGGCATTTGCCTACCTTACTTTCCAGAATAATACAAGATCCTTTGTCGATAACTGCTCTGTGGATCTTGAGGGGAGGGCACGGTGCGGAATTTATGATTTTCAGCGCTATGATTCCGTGGTTTTTATCCCGACGGTCGTCACTCAATGGCTCGACGATAATCAGTATACTTTCGGAACTGCTTTTATACCGTTCGGCGACGCGAATGGCTCGGCTTCCGTAAATGCTCAAGATGTCACCTATAATATAAATTTCCTTTATAAACATGGTCCGTCGCCCGTGAACAATTATTTGATGGGCGATGCCGACGGCAACGGTTCAGTGAACATACTTGATATTTCCTACCTGATAAAATTCCTTTATAAAGGCGGTCCTCCACCCTGCCCCTACCGCCCATAATTTAATTGGAGTGTTTATATGCATTGGAAAGCATGGTCATGCGCCTCGCTGGTTTTTGCCCTTTCTTTTACGGGATTTTCCCCTGCGCGGGCAGTTAATGGAAATTCCGCGCAGCAGGCACCCGCTCTTCTGATTGAGGACGACTATAAGGCCGGTGCAATCGATTATGAATCAAAGATCATCTATCAGGTCATGTCGGTTCGGGATTACGACAACCTGCCCCAGAAATATAAATCCTCTCTGTCGGCCGCGGAGCGCCCGAAAGCTAAATCGGCGACATTCATATTAAGAGAGGCATTGGATAGCTTGAGTTCTCTGTCCCCTCAGGGTCAGGCGACACTTGCGAAATATCTGGCTCGACCCGGGGGTACTTATGCCTATAACTCCCCGGGAGGACATTTCAAATTACATTATGACGTTTCCGGCGCGAACGCGGTGCCTATTACCGACAATAATCATAATGGCACACCGGATTATGTGGAAAACGTCGCCAATTATTGCGACTCGTCATGGCGGACAGAAGTGGATAATCTTCAATATATGTCGCCTCCTTCGGATGGCACTTCAGGAGGAGATTCCCGGTATGATATTTACTTCGAGGAGATGGGATATTATGGCTATACTCAGCCTGAAGGGGCTGGCCCAAATCCGTGGAACGATCGGATAAGTTTTATTTCCATACATCGGAATTTCAATGGTTTCCCACCCAATACTGATCCCGACGGTAACCAGTTGGGCGCGGCCAAAGTGACGATTGCGCATGAATTTTATCATGCGGTTCAATTCGCCTATGATTATGGCGAAGAATTGTGGTGGATGGAAGCGGGTTCCACCTGGATGGAAGATATGGTCTTTGATGTTGTAAATGATAATTATAACTATCTTAGCACATTTTTCACCTCTCCCCAAACGGCGCTTACCGATAATGGTTTTCATGCTTATTCCAGCTTTATCTGGCCTAAATTCCTTGAAGAGAGATTTGCGGATACGTCACTGGCAAGAAAAATTTGGGAAGCATGCCGATATACCACAGCGTACAATGCTATTAATGATTCCCTTTCTCTGGTTGGATATAATTTCGACAGCGCCGTCGCGGAGTTTACAACATGGAATTTTATAACATCGACCAGAGACGACGGTAATCATTACGAGGAAGCCAAATTTTATCCGTTGATGACTATGGCTGAGAATCAGTCTGCTTTCCCTGTAGCTTCGCACACCGTATCGGTGATGCCGCAGGGGTATGCTTCCGCGTATATTCGTTTTTCACCGGGTGGGTATAAAGGGCGGCTGAAAATAGCGCTTGATGGATCCGATGGAGTCGAGTGGGCCGCCTATATTGTGAAGTCGAATGCTCTTAATAGCCACGCTGTCCAAAAGCTGATCATGAATCCAGCCGGATGGACAGCTGCCGCCAATATTGATAGCTTTCAAAACTACTATGCGGTAACCCTGATTGTCACGAATACGAGCCAGTACACCGGGGGGAATTCCTTCACCTATTCGGCTCAGGTCATACCCCCTTATTCCGTATCCGGGGAGATGCTCACCGATACGCTGGGATATGCCGGATATACCCGCCAAATGGAGTATCGAGTCGCCAATAAATGCGATGAGTCGGATAACATAAGAATCGGAATTTCCGACAGCCTTGGCTGGGTAATCAATCCGATTGATTCGGTTTTTTCGCTGGCCGGCCTGCAGGATTCTATTTTGCAATTTGAATTATCGCCACCGCCGGGCACGCCTTTGACTGTCAGGGATAAATTGTATCTTTGCGTGCGTTCCCAGGGAGATACGACGGCGTATGACTCGCTCGCGGCGCCCTATTTATTAGTGCTGCAGCATGGCGATGCGGATTTCAATGGAACAATCAATATTCTCGATATCACGTATTTGATTAATTTTCTCTACAGGGGAGGCCTGCCTCCGCGCCCTGAACACGCCGCCGGCGATGCTACCTGTGACGGTTTGATTAATATGCTTGACATCACCCGACTGATAAATTATCTATATAAAGGTGCAGTTCGTCCCCCTTGCAATCCCTTTTAGGGAGAGTCGATAATTTTTTTCTTGACTTAGAGATTTAATTCTCTTATACAAGGCGGGATTATAGTGTAATTTGTCCCGATTAGGAACCCGTCCAGTTGGGAGGAGAACAAGGAAGTTAAATTAGCTAAAGGCGAGAGGGGGAAAAATGGATTCCGGTCAAGGGCCGAAAATCCTAATCTGTGTCGAATGCGGGCAGGAGTTTGTTTTTACGATTAATGCTCAGGAGTACTTCGCTGAAAAAGGATATACTGAGGATCCCAAACGCTGCAAGCATTGCTATAATACGCATAAGCGTGAAAAGCGCGTCATTAGCACAAGCACGGAAGCGGAAAAAGTCGATCTCGGCGCCATTTATCCAGAGTAATCTAATTTAAAAACCCCTGCTCGGTTGTCCGAACAGGGGTTTATGATTTGCCGGGGAGGCGCCGAGGGGGAGGCGGCGGCACATCACCCGGCATGACCGATTCCAATCCGGTCATCTGTCTATTTCAACAGCATCATCTTCTTGAATAGTTCCCCATCGTCAGTGATTAATCTATAGAAATAGATTCCCGACGGAACATTATTCCCATCCGAGTCGGAACCATCCCATACAGCGCAGATATTTCCGGCGGGATAAAATCCGCTCAGCAGGCTTTTTACCCGGCGCCCAAGGAGGTCAAAAATGCCCAGGTTCAGATTCTCGCCGCGCGACAGGTTGATTTCAATTTTGGTCGATGGATTAAAGGGGTTAGGATAATTTTGTCCCAAGTGAATCAGTTCCGGAATAATTCCATCATCGGCCTGCTCAAAATCAGCGGCAAAAGAAACCTGGAAATTGGCCGTCATCGTTGATGCCGACGGCGATATACCGGTAACGGCCACATAGGTATTATCTCCGGAGTAGGAGTCAGAGTTGGGCGATGACAGGGAAGTAAATGACGTTTGCATTGTGCTTCCGGGGAAAGGATCGCTCACGTTGCCGACCGAGAGATTTTTTTCCATTTCAAATAAACCGTCGGACTGCTCAAGCGCGACGAGATAATTGCCGGAGGTTGTATGGCTGGGATACCACTGATTATCATTATTAAATTGCGACTCGTCAATGTGCCAGATTAGAAGCCCGGCGGACGGCAGATACGAATCATATCCGACTTTTTGCCTGTTTTCGACCAAAAAGTATTGATTGCTTGCGCCCCCGCTCGACCAGAGACGATAGATATTCCCGCCGCTTTCGACATTCTGGATTGAGACCCCGTTGAGGTTGGAGGCGATATTGATAAAATCTTTGAATCCCAGCTGGATTCGTGACCAGGCATCGAGGTGCGCGGGGGACTCTCCCATGCCTGAGGGACCATTCCAGCTTCCATATCCCATGAGAGACCATCTTCCCACTCCATAGGCGTCGCGCGGACTGTCGGTGTCATATAGATCGGGAAGCCCCAGAATATGTCCCAATTCATGGCAGAAAACACCGCAGGTTATATCTCCGGGCGTTTGCCAATATTCAGGCTGAACGCAGTATCCGGATATGAGTACGCCATCTTTCATTCTTGGCATTATACCCCACTGATGTGACCAGATATCATTATCGCTTCCGGTATATTCCGCCCCGGGCCCGGCATGAACAAGAATCAGGGCGTCCACGTATCCGTCGTTATCATTGTCATAATTCGAAAAATCGATTGAAGGATCAATTTGATCGACGATATCCTCACAGAGTTTCTGGGAATTATGGGGATATGCCCCCAGCCCATTCTGGCCGTTGCAGTAATATGAATAGGTTTGAGGGGCGGTCAGCCAGCCGAGCGAGGAGGGTAGATTTAAGGCTATTATGTCCAATTGGGAATAGGAGACTTCGTTATAATAGTGTCTGACCGTACCCTGGATATTTGCGAAGATCAGGGTATCGAATTCAGCCGCATAAATAGAACTATCTTTGTCGGAAAATCTTACCAGAACTGCCAGAGCCTTGAATGGCCCCGTGTACGACGGCTTGCCGACTCTCGATTTTGATGCCATATTCAAGCCCTGACTGACAAGCTTGGTTCTGTTTGCCAAATAGTAGGGCGAAGATGATACTCCTTTAGCGATTCTATCAAGAACATTCAGAATGCGGCGGCATGGCCGCCGTCGATGATGAAAGGGCCAGCACGAGACATACAGTCAGCCCTGAAATGATGCACATTATCTTCTTGTTTGGGATTTCTGTGGTTTTCACGATTGCCTCCCTGCCTTAGAGCCTGATTCCTGTCGAAATTGCCAGATGAAGCCCCTTGCTCGCGCCAAAGTTCAGTCCGCTATGATTGGCCACGGCCAGATCGAGATAGGCGACCGCCAGATCGATCCCAAATCCTCCTGAAATGACGGAGCCGCTTCTCCCGCCGATTGAATATCCCGCCCTCAGAGGAAGAAATCCGACAAATTTGTACTCGACTCCGGCTGACAGCCTGGGTTGCGATGATGAGCCTGCGGCCTGCTTGAATCCCTGTTCCCAGTCGATCGCCCAGAGGAGCTTTCCCGATATTTTGGCCAGCCCCAGCCGCATGATTGACGGCAGACTGGATTTAAATGCCGGGATATCTTTCGAATAATCGTCCGATACTATGATAGAATCATCCATATTCTCCACCGTGACGCTATCAAATTGGAAATGGTATCCATGTTCTTCCGTCTTATTGCTCCATTTGATACTGCTTAAAAAATTAGAGATGCTGATTCCGGCCGTATAACGGTCATTTATCTTGAGAGCCGCGCCAAGATCAAGGGCATATCCATTTCCACCCTGAGCGGTCCGGGCTATCATTGTACCTTCGCCCCGATATCCCGTGGAAAGGGTCACGACTCCGCCGCGCAGTTCCGTTACTTTTTCATAGGCTATGCCGCGGATATATTTATAAGTGGCGCCGATCGCCAACTGGCGAGTGCCGGATTTATATATTGAGGTTCCATACGAAATGCCCGCGGTTCCGTATGCGATCGCCTCGCTGTACATCCCCTCAAGGGAGAAGGTATCATTAAGGCCGTTCCCTTTCAGAAATAATTCAAGAGCGTCCTTGCCGAGATTAACTTCGGTTGCGGCATTGCCGCTCAGGCTGAATACGATTGAACCAAGCGATAATGACATTGCTCTGGCTTCGATATCCGCATTTATTTTCAATCCTTCCGAAGGAATTTTTCCAAGGATGGCCGATTTATCCTCTTCGTCCAAGACGGCGCCGGTATAATCGTTGTAATCCTTCAGTGAGAAGCTGTTGTTGGAGATTTTGGCGCCCACGCCGGCGACCTCTATGCCAAATTGTCTGTACCCGGAGAGACCTATATTAGCGGGATTATATAAGGGGGCATAGACACCTTCAGCCAGCCCCATGAATGATCCTCCCATCGCCGTGGCTCGAGCTGACGAAAGGCCGATTGGGCGCGCTATTGCCGGAATTAGAATTGATATCGTGGCCGCAAGGACTGCTATTTTGCTTGTAGACATTTGAGATATCGCATTCGATCTATTCGCATGTTCTGAGTTGGATAGTCTCATCTCTTCCCCCTGTCCCTAAAATTTGCCGTCGAATTTGTATTGAACCTGAATGACACCGCGGGCGGTGACATAATCGTCGCCGGTGATCTTTATAGTCTGGCCGTTTGAGCCGGCCAGGGTGATGATCTGCCCCGAGTAAAGGATCGGGTTTTCCAGTATCTTTATATCAAGGCTGTCGATGGAAATAAGATTTTCCGACTCAGTCGGGGATATCACCTCGCCATTTGGTCCGATTAATCCCGCGGACACATCGACTGGGCCGAGGGTCAATTCCGGATTCGTGTAGAGAGTGGCTGAATCGCCGCTCAAAAAGATTTCAACCGAAACCCCGAGGGGAAGGTGGTTGATAATTGTGGAATTGAAATCCGCCTGCATGACATGATTTGTGATTTTGCCGATATCCTCCTGGGAAATCTTTTCGGAAGAGATGTCACCCTCAAAGACCGATCGCCCTATTACAACCTCCAGCGGAGAACTAATTCTTACCCGAGAAACTATGAAATCATCAGCCGAAATAGTGCCGGAAGTATTGCCGTCCCCGAAAGTTACTGCTCCGCTGACCGTTATCTCGCTTGGTACAGGATTAAGAAACTCTGCCAGATTCGAGTTGGCAATAATTGAGAGCACGGGAGAGTTTGGGCTGCCTGCGGCAATGAAGCCCTGAAGGGGTAACGTTTTCCCCTGATTGCCGGATATTTCGATATTGAGGTTTCCGGCAAAGTTAATCCCATTTTCTATTTCGAGAATCAATTCGGCATTTGTCAATTGCAGAGAATCAAACCCTTTTGGGAGATCGATTGCGGTCGCTATGCTGTCGAAAGCCGCTTCAGTGGAATCGATAATTCCGGTTAGGGCCCGGAACTTCAGCCCCGACATTTCAATTTCCAAAGTTACCGAGTCGGATTGATGTACAGTTACAAAACTCGAGCCGCTCGAATCCAAAAGAGCTGTTGCCTGAACCGACACCACCTGCGGGCGTGTCTGGTCAAGCGGTTCGAAGATAAAGCCATCAAGAACTACATTGAAACTATCGGTGCTACTCGCATGAATGGTACGCGATATAGTATAGGGTTGTCCGCCAGTTTTGAAATCCGGCAGGCTGATCCGGATAGTTCCCTCAAGGGCGGTGCTATTTTGAATCCGGATCCGGGCTTCTCCCCGGGATATTTCAGCCGAAATAATTGTATTTGATTCCGACAGTTCGACTTCGCTACCAAAGCTTTTTTCTATCGCAGGTATGACCGCCTGAGCTGCGGCAATCACAAGGGCTTCGGGACAATCAACCGATGCAGTCATTGATTTATCCGCGAGAGACAACACGGCTCCGCCGGGTGTGTGGCAGTGGATATTAATCTGCAAATTATTTGATATGGTTCTCCCGCCAAGATCGACATGGACGGTATCCGTTTCCCCTTCCGGAATCCCGGGCGGGGGCAGGGGAACAGTTGATAATAGACGCGAGTAGCCAATATCGTAAAGCTGAAAAATTACCGTATCGAGGTCGACTCCAAAATTATTGACTATAATAAAATCAAGCCCGCCGGAGACAATCTCCACCCAGTTGAAATTGTCAAAAGGCTGTACATCCTTCTGAATATCAAAGGAGACTGCCGGAATCATCCCCAGATCCAGAGCGAAATATTCGCCTAAATTTATGGCAATCGGATCGGGCAAATTGGGAGAAAGCGAAAGCTGTCCCAGCGATTCACTAATATGCTCGGATATGTCGTTTATATCAAGATTGTCCCCGATTCTTATTGTATCCAGTTCCTGATTAATGGAAAACAAGACATCTCCGGCAGAATCTATCGACAAGCCGGGTTGATCGATTTTATCAATTATTTCCCTTATAGAATATGTCCGGTTCACAAGTGGAACGGTCAGATGGGTCGTGAAAGTCGGAGCGGCAGGCTTTTCAATCGAACACTGAATCAGGGTGAGGACGACCAGCACCACTATTATTCCCAGAAGCGCCTTCAGGGCGAAATGGGCCGCGGGAGAATGAAAAAATCCCGATTCTTTCTTCCGCCGTCTGGCAACAGAAATATTCTCTTCCATACCTCCCCACTATTTCAAATCTCTATATTTCACTCATGAATACTGCAAAGGTGATGCCCGTAGAAGCATTCCTCGTATCCTTTTAATTGATATGGGGATATGGCAGTCTTTGCGGATTGGCAATGCTTTCCAACGTATGGGAAGCATCCCATATTAAGTAGGAAGAGGCTTGGAATCCCATTCTCGTTGGACTCCGCAGCGTACACTCATTCAGTTTCGCTCTCTTTTTAGAAAATATTTGTGGTATGGCGGATTTTGCTTATATTCCCCTCCATGAGTGAAAACTTCATTTGGGCTCCATGGAGATCAGGATATATTTTGGGGCATAAGGAAAAAGGGTGCATATTTTGCAATCGAATAAAAAAGAGCTCTGATAAGAAGAATCTCATTGTATTTCGCGGCAGAAAAATTTTTGTGATCCTCAACAGATTTCCCTATAATTCAGGCCACGCGATGGTCGTCCCATGTCGACATATTGGTTCGCTGGATAAATTAACGGAGGCTGAGGCAAAGGAATTTTTCGAGCTGATCCGGCTGACTGTAAATGTCATCAAGAATGCTCTTCGGCCGAATTCATTCAATATAGGAATGAATCTGGGACGCGGCTCGGGGGCGGGAGTACCGGGTCATCTCCATATGCACATTGTCCCAAGATGGAGCGAGGATACAAGTTTTATGCCTGTGATAGGCAAAACGCGGGTCGTATCGTTTGACCTCGGCATGATTTACAGGATGTTGAAGAGAGGGTTTGACGCCTTATGCCCCGAGCAAAAATCCCGACCAAAGCGGAGCTAGTTCAGCTTCAAAGATTATACAAGACCGACGAGAAGATTGCCGAGCGGTTGGGCGGGGCAACGCCCCAGTTGGTCGCCTATTGGCGGCGCAAAAAGAACATCCCCCGCCACTCATTTCCAAAATTCTCTGAGGCCGAAATTCGGGAAATCTGGGAAAGGTATGGGGATGATTACCGGTGCGGGCTCGAATTGGGAATCTCCAAAGCGGCCTTCTACAACTGGCGAAGGAAGTATAGCCTTAAGGATAAGCCGGCATTCCTGAAGCTTGAGCAATTGGAGCTGGGACTCGGATCGCCAAGTCGCAACGTCGGCAGGAAGTTCAATTATGGCCGGCAGACGATTGCGCAGAAAATAATTTCCACCCGGGCCGGACAGGAAAAAGTCGAAGTGGGAGAAACGATCAGTATTGAGCCTGATCTGGTCGTGGCGCCTACCGACTCCGGCTTGGTCGCGCGGTACTTCAAGGACAATGGCTACGGCTACTTATGGAATCCATCAAGAGTTATAATTGCTCTCGATCAATCATCACCTTCCGAAACCGAGAAGACCCCCACTGTCAACAAGACCTTGAGAGAGTTTGCAAAAAAACAAAATATAAAGCATTTTTATGATATCGGGGAGGGCGCCTGCCACCAGATTGTAGTCGAGAACGGACAGATTCTGCCGGGCCAGTTTGCCACGGGAACTGACCCCTATGTAAGCTCCTATGGTTCCATTGGGGCCTATTCAACACAGATAACTCCGATCGAGATGGCAGTAGTATGGGCGACGGGCAAAATATCGATTGCGGTTCCCGAGACTGTCAAAATAGTCATAAATGGAAAAGCGTCCCGATCCATATGTCCTAAAGACATTGCCCTCTTCGTGGCCAAGACCCTCCGATCAGAGAATATCATGAATAAGGTAATTGAGTATAACGGTTCTGCCGTGACTCAGATGTCCATTTCGGAGAGATTTGCTCTCTGCCATTCAACGGCCGGAATCGGCGCCTCTGCGGGGATATGTCCTTTTGATTCTGTCACGCGCCGCTATTTTTTGGGGCGCACAAGAATGCCTTATCGACCCGCACTGGCGGATAAGGACGCTCTGTATGGAGAGCTTTATGAATTCAATATCGCCCATCTGGTACCCCAAGTGGCTCGCCCCGGAAGGCCTGATAATGTCAGCCCTGTTTCTGAGTTGGAAGGACTTCCCATCAGTCAGGTGATAATAGGGTCCTGCGCGGGCGGACGTTTTGAAGATCTTCGCGTCGTCGCCGATATCCTGAAGGGGAAAAAAATCAACTCTGACGTCCGGCTATTTGTCTATCCGGGATCTCGATCTTCGTATCTTGAAGCTTTGCGAAAAGGCCTAATACGTGCACTGGTGGAAGCGGGAGCGCTCGTTATGAATCCGGGTTGCGGACCTTGCCGCAATTCCTATAATGGCATCCTCGCGGCGGGGGAAAGGTGCCTGACCACGGCAGGAATAAGCCTGGATGTCGACACCGGCGATGATTCAAGCGGGGAGATTTGTGCGGTGTCCCCCGCGACAGCCGCGGCCTCGGCCCTCAGAGGCGTGATCACAGATCCAACCGGATTCCTAAAATAATTGTAATCTGAATTAAAAATCCCAAAAGCATTGGCTATTTTGGACAAGAGACCTATTAATTGCTATGGTAAGGGTCGCCGAGTCAAATGCCTGCGGGGCGGTCGCCGCCGCCACTACACATCGCCCATTCCGATTTTTAATCCTTCATCGACTGCAAAAATTTCTGATTATTCTTGGTCTTCTTCATCCGATCAGTCAGAAATTCCATTGCCTCTATAGGATTCATTTCCGCCAGGAACTTGCGCAGTACCCAAACCTTCTGCAGGATATCCGGGGCCAAAAGAAGCTCCTCTTTACGGGTGCCGCTGCGATTGAGATCCATGGCCGGGAAGATTCTTCGATCGGAAAGCCTGCGATCAAGCACCATCTCCAGATTGCCGGTTCCCTTGAATTCTTCAAATATGACTTCGTCCATCCTTGAGCCGGTTTCGATCAAGGCCGTTCCGATGATTGTCAGCGAGCCGCCTTCTTCAATATTGCGGGCTGCCCCGAAAAAGCGTTTCGGTTTATGGAGAGCGTTGCTATCTACGCCGCCAGATAGAATTTTCCCCGAGTGCGGAACCACCGCGTTATGGGCTCGCGCCAGACGAGTGATACTGTCAAGCAATATTACGACATGTTTCTTATGCTCCACCAGCCTTTTTGCTTTCTCCAGCACCATATCGGCCACCTGAACATGACGTTCTGCCGGTTCGTCGAAAGTCGATGAAATCACTTCCCCCTTGACCGAGCGCCTCATATCAGTGACTTCTTCGGGCCGTTCGTCGATAAGAAGCACGATTAGAATTACATCGGGATGGTTATTAGTGATGGCATTGGCGATTTTCTGAAGAATCATGGTTTTTCCGGCTTTGGGCGGTGAGGTTATCAGCGCCCTCTGGCCTTTCCCGATCGGCGTCATCAGATCCATTATCCTTGTCGTCAACTCTTCCGGATTGATTTCGAGCATGAATGATTCATTCGGGTAGAGTGGCGTAAGATTGTCAAAGAGAATTTTATGTTTGGCGATCTCCGGATCTTCAAAATTGATAGCCTCGATTTTCAAGAGCGCGAAGTACCGCTCATTGTCTTTGGGGGGTCTGACCTGGCCGGAAATTGTATCCCCCGTGCGCAGGTCAAATCTTTTTATCTGCGAAGGGGAGACATAGATATCATCCGGTCCCGGCAGATAATTGTAATCAGACGAACGCAGGAAGCCGTAGCCCTCAGACAGTATTTCAAGCACGCCTTCCGCGAAAATCATCCCTTCCTGCTGTGCGGAGGTAGCCTCCATCACTTTGAAAATAAGCTCCGATTTCCTGAGGCCGGAAACGCCGGGAATGTCAAGTGATTCCGCCATTTCCAGCAATTCGGCAATAGTTTTGTTTTTAAGCTCTGTACTTTCCATAGATTTTATCCTGTGATTAAGATTAATAATTTGCAAATGGAAGAAACGGTCCCCCCCGGGAAGGAGAAATTATTTTATTGTTTCGACAGGCGCGTCCCCCCATAATTTTTCGAGAGCATAGAACTCCCTGGCTGATTTGTGGAAAACATGGACAACAACGTCAACATAATCAAGCAGCATCCACTTTCCCCCCCGTACTCCCTCGCGATGCCACGGCTTCACGCCCATTTCTATGAGTCCTTCATCTATTGCTTCAACAATGGCCTTAGCATGCACATCCACATCCGCGCTGACGATGACAAAATAGTCACACACCGATGTGAGGTTTTTCAACTTCAATATCTTTATATCGTAACCTTTTTTGGTGAGGGCGAGCTTTCCGGCCGTGCGCGCGATCGATAAGGGGGTAAGTTTCAAATCGTGGTTCTTTCTCTCCTACTTTTTCTCTTTCTGCAATATTTTTTCGAAATCGTCGCCCAGCACCAGACTGACGTTTATATTGCGATAGTTATTTTCCAGAGGTTCAAAAATAATATTTTCGCCATCAAGACCAAGCTGTAATGCCAGCTCCCGAGAAAGGCTGAGGTCTCTTTCTCTGGATATCAGGAAACTCTTTTTGACATCGTATGCTCTGAAATCGTAGACTTCAACCACGGAAGCTTCCAACGGAAGCTGGATTCTCGATGGAACCGCCTTGGCGACCCGATCGGCCACGCCTCGAGTCCCGCAACCGTTCAATATCTGTAATCGAACCGATTGAATGGGGACGTCGACGGTTTTTGATACTCCATTGGAGATCCGGAGCGCGAAGCTGGCGCCATAAATCACTACCAGCGCAAATATGGCCAGAATCGTCAACTCCAAAAAGCGAGAGTTCTTTTTGCTCTTGGGAGTGTGCCTCTTAATCTTAATACTGCTTTTTGATAATCTTCTTAGTGACATTTATTAATCGAGAAATCAACCGGGTGGGGCAGGACTATATTTGCTAGCGGTTGTACCTCCAGAGAAAATCGCTGTTATTCGGGTAAGGGAAAAAACCGGGACCACGATAGCTGTCGATTCCCACCGAAAATCTGAAGTGCTCTGACGGATGGTAATCAAGGTTCAATCCCGGAAGAAAGACTGCCCCCGAATTCGCCTGACGGTTAAATAGGGCACCTGGATCGTGGGCTATTCCCATCTTAAGCCCCAAGGTCAACGCCTTGGAGAGCTCGTATGATATAATTCCAGTATACAGTCCCATGGAGCCGGAATATCCTCCGCCGCTAAAGAAGCTGAGCGAATATGAATTGGACCAGCTTAATCTTGATAAGTCAATGAGAGAAAATGGCTTATTAGCCGGCTTAATCCCCAGATAGTCACTCTTTATGGTGCTTATTTCGGCTTGGTCGGCCATTTGTGCCATACTTGTTGAAACCATTACGCCAATCAGACTCAAAATCAAAAATATTGTTATCTTTTTCATACAATCCCCCGCTTAAAGCAGGCTTAATAATAAGCTATCAGGTTTAAACTTTTTGTCAACCCTTTTTATTCTATAGTATAACTGTCGGCGATATTGCGTCCTTGGTTAACTCTATAAAATAATACTTTAATTAGCGGGCAATCGTTCACTTTTTTTTGCCTTGAAAGCCTTTTCCAGGGCGATCAGTTCCTCAATGGAATTTACGCCGGTTACTTCCATGGGGTCGGGAACCTTCCAGACGCGGCATTCCTTGCCGGCTTTTCCCAGAATCTTGACGGTATCCGTAAGGTAATATTCCTTCTGGGCATTGTTATCGCCGACCTGACTGAGAGCCCAAAAGAGATCTTTTCCATCGAAACAGAAGGTTCCGGAATTAATTTCTTTTATCTTTCTGACAGTTTCGCTGGCGTCCTTCTCTTCAACGATTTCGGAGAGATGATCGGTCCCTTCCATTCTGACGATTCTTCCATATCCCCGAGGATTGGGAAATTCAGCCGTAAGACAGGTTGCGGATGCGTTGCTTTGAATATGCAGGGAGATCAAACCTTGTATCGATTGAGCCGATAAGAAGGGGACATCTCCCGCCGCCACAAGAATAGTCCCGTCGAAATTCCCCATAATTTCCTGGGTCATTTGCACCGCATGTCCGGTTCCCAGCTGCTCCCTCTGCCAGACGAAATCAACATCAAAATCCTTGAGTTCCTCTACGACCATTTCCCCTTTGTGTCCGATTACTATCACGATCTTGCTGAAATTGATGGTTGAAAGGGTGTTGAGAAGATGCCGAACCAGCGACTGGCCGTCGATTTTATGAAGCACCTTGGGGAGATCGGATTTCATCCTTTTCCCCTTACCGGCGGCAAGGATAACCGCCCCAATTTTCTTATTCATAAAATAGGATTACCGGAATCAGATCATATGATTGCTTTTGTCAACCTTGACAAAGCGCGGTTTGTAATTGGCCGCCTTTTCACGCTCCAGCAGGCCGTAGGCGATGATGATAATGATATCTCCCACTTTTCCCTTAAGAGCAGCAGCCCCATTCAGGCAGATTATGCCTGATCCCGCTTTTCCCTCGATTACATAGGTTTCCAGCCTCTCACCTGATGTCACGTTGGCTATCTGAACCTTCTCAAATGGGACTATATCGGCGGCCTTCATCAGATCGGTATCGATCGTAATCGACCCTTCATAATTGACATTCGCCTCGGTTATGGTGGCCCGATGAATTTTTGATTTACAAACAGTTATAATCATAGTATTTTTTCCATTGCTCTAAAACAAACGTTTAATATAATGGTTTCCGAGCTTTTGGCAAGAGAGGAATTTGGCTCGAATTTGAATAGCCTGATAGTGGTTGAATGAGAGGTTAATATCTTGGAACAGAATAACATATAATCTTTGATAGTGGGAAGGGGAAATTTTATGTTTTGTCCCAATTGCCGTTATGAATATGAGAATCATGTCACCGTCTGCCCGGAATGTGGCGCCACTCTGACAAAGGAACTGCCTCCGGAAGATGAGGTGGAATACACAGAACTGGTTACTGTTTATACTACGGCTGATGCCGGTCTTTTGGGTTTGGCCAAGTCGCTTCTTGAGGATGCCGGTATTGATTACTTTGTCCGGGGCGAATCCACCAAAGCGTTGTTTGCGGCAGGGTTTATGGAGCTTCAGGTTCATCCTCACGACGCCGAGGAAGCCGAGGCGCTCATTGAGGAAATGGGAAAAGCGGATTATGAAGACCTGGGGTCTGACAGAGAAGGCGAGGAATGAAGATGATTAATGGCGGAGGCAGATAAAACAGAGTTCCCTGCAGAAAAGTAATTGTCATGCCTCAACTTCAATACCTTATCCATCTGATCGGAACCAGACCGGGATGGCCGGATAATATGAGCCCAGCGGAAGAGAAGATAATGGAGGAACATTTTCTATATCTTAAAGAGTTCGTCGCCCGGAAGAAAGTCATTCTGGCCGGACCATGCTTCGATCTGAGAATTGGAATAATTATTCTGCAGACCGAAACCGAGCAGGAGGCGAAGGCGATAATGGAAAATGAACCTTCGATCAAGCAGGGGCTCATGAAATATGAAATGCATCCGATGAGAGTCTCGCTTCTGATAAACGATTCTTCCGGGTGATCCCTGAAGGCTTGTTCATCTCCTTTTATCACGACAATAATTCCCTGCCATTAATCGCAAAAATTCTTATATTGGAAAATTGTTTATTGCGAGAGAAGAATCGAATTCATATAACCAATAGACCCTGACGGTGAGACTACAAATTTATGGCGAATATTACGGCGCAGAGTAACTTTATCAAAGAAATCATCGACGAGGATATAAGGACCAATAAGTACGGCGGGAAAATAATGACCCGTTTTCCCCCGGAGCCGAACGGATATCTTCATATCGGTCACGCCAAGTCGATCTGCCTCAATTTTGGAATTGCGGCACAGTACGGCGGAGTGTGCAATCTGCGGTTCGACGATACCAACCCTGTAAAAGAAGAAGTCGAATATGTGGAGTCTATCAAAGAGGATATCCGCTGGCTGGGATTTGACTGGGGAAATCGGGAATTTTACGCGTCAGATTATTTTAATGAGCTCTATGGATATGCGGTTCAGTTGATAAAAAAGGGGAGCGCCTATGTCTGCGATTTGACAGCCGATCAAATTCGTGATGGCCGCGGGACGCTGACGCAGCCGGGAAAAGAAAGTCCTTATCGCAATCGTCCAGTTGATGAAAATCTCGACCTTTTCGAGCGAATGAAAAAAGGGGAATTCCCGGACGGGACCAGAACTCTGCGGGCCAAAATCGATATGGGATCGCCGAATCTCAATATGCGGGATCCGGTGATGTACCGTATCCTGCATGCATCGCATCATCGCACCGGCGATAAATGGTGTATTTACCCGATGTATGACTGGGCGCATGGCGAATCGGACTCGGTGGAAGGAATCACGCATTCCATCTGCACCCTCGAATTTGAGGCGCATCGGCCGCTCTACGACTGGTATATCGACGAACTGGGGATACATCACCCGCGGCAGATAGAATTCGCGCGACTGAATCTAACCTATACGGTCATGAGCAAGCGTCGGCTCCTGGAGCTGGTGCGCGAAAATATAGTATCCGGCTGGGACGATCCACGGATGCCGACAATTTCGGGACTCCGGCGTCGAGGATATCCTCCGGAATCTATCCGCGCTTTCGCCGAGCGGATCGGAGTCGCCAAGCGCGACAGCATGGTGGATGTGGCGGTGCTTGAGGATTGTGTCCGCGAGGATCTGAATATTCGCGCGCCGCGAGTGATGGCGGTGCTTCGGCCGTTAAGAGTCGTCATCGATAATTATCCTGATGATCAGGTCGAGGAATTCGAGACGGTCAATAATCCGGAAGATGCGTCGATGGGGACGAGGCAAGGTACCATTCTCGAAAGTGCTGTATATCGAGCGGGAGGATTTTATGGAAAATCCACCCAAGGGGTATTTCCGTCTGACGCCCGACAATGAAGTGCGGCTGAAACACGCTTATTATATAAGGCTGGCGCGGGTGGTCAAGGATGATAAGACCGGCGAGATCGTGGAATTGCACTGCACCTATGACCCGGAGACGCACGGGGGAGAGGCGATGGACGGGCGCAAGGTGAAAGGGACTATCCACTGGGTGTCGGCCAATCATGCAACCTCGGCCGAAGTGCGGCTGTATGATCATCTGTTTACTTCAGAAAATCCGGGTGATGAGAGCGACGGGCGGGATTTCAAGGAAAAGATAAATCCCGATTCGCTGGTTGTTCTCAAGGGGTGCCAAATCGAGAAGGCGTTCGCCAAGGCGTTGCCGGGAAGCCGACTCCAGTTTATGCGGCACGGGTATTTCTGTATTGACCCGATCGACTCCAAGCAGGGGTCTCTGGTTTTCAACCGGATTGTATCGCTGAAGGACACTTGGAAGAAGAAATGAACCAAGTTTGTTGTTAGGCAGGAGAAGATGTGGGGGGTCGGTTCTGCTGCCGATTTAAGAGGAATATTTATGAATCCTATAAAGAATGACACCAGAAGAGTATTTTGGAAAAAGGGCGCCTGCTCTCACACTTTCTTTTATATTTTAAACCGCAATTTCGATCATCTAAAGGAAAATGAGGAGTGTGCATCGGATCCACTCGCGGGTGGTATTATGCAGCAGGGATATCAATGCGGAATGCTCTGGGGGTCTACGTTGGCGGTGGGGGCGGAATCGTTTCGCAGGTACAATGACCGCGGTCGAGCCATCGCTCAGGCCATAACGGCTACTCAACATGTTATGGAATCATTCGTAAAGAGGGCAAAAAGCGCCGACTGTATGGATATAACCAATTGCGATTTTAAGGGCAAATTAGCTTTGGTGAAATTCCTACTCACCGGCAAACCGTTCATCTGTTTTAATCTGGCGGCTAAATGGGCTCCGGAGGCAATCCGGGCAGCAGATGAAGGATTATCGCGCGAACTGACGGATTTGCCTCAAACGCCAATAAGTTGCGCTTCTGAAGTTGTCAGGAAGATGGGAGGCAGTGATGAAGAAATGGTTATGGTTGCCGGATTTGCCGGAGGTCTTGGTTTGAGCGGCAATGCCTGCGGGGCGCTGAGTGCGTCGATATGGATGAACACTCTCGTGCGAGTCAGAGGACAAAACTATAAATACACTTTATCCGACCCGGTTATAGAGAAAATAATAGCGGCATTCCATAAGGAGACCGGTTATGAAATGGAATGTTGTAAAATAACGGGGCGGAGTTTTAAGACCATAGGCGAACATACGGAATTCATAAAAAATGGTGGTTGCGAGAAGGTGATTAATCGACTGGCTTCACCAGAGTAGGGATTTGAGCTGCGGGGTATGATTGACAGGGGGTTAGGAAATAGATATTATTGATTGAGATAGGGGTAAGAGGTAAGTCTATCGTGATTGTATGATGGTGAATAATGCAGCGAAACCCGTGAATAGCATCTGTTGGATTGGCCATCAACTGACTCAATAACGGATAATGGGAGAAAATAAGTATGGCGAGAAAAATCAGGGTTAGTACAAAAGCTACGGGCGGAATCGAGATGACATTAAAGGATTTTGGCGGACTCCTTCTCGCAGTGGGAATAGTGGCCTCAATAATATGTTTTGTCATGGTAGGGTACGCAGTAAAGGCATCGAGTAGCTCAGCTCCAATCTATCTTGGAATTGGCATTATCGTTCTTATTTGTAGTATAGCTTGTCGGTATCTATTTTCCGCTGGAGCAGAAATAATCAAACTTTTGAAGAAACTGAATGGATTAGCATATGGCGGCGAAATCTCGCAAGCAGTGGAGAGTTATTCATACAAATGTTCTGATTGTAATAATGAAGTACTGGCTGACACTCGCAGCTATATTGATGAGCGAAGTCTCCCCCAAGCCAAATGCAATGTACCCAGATAAATGCCATCACTGGGGGCCGAATTTGAAGAGTGACCATTCCCATGAACTGGTGACAGTTCCTAGGGCGGCAAAGCCTCGCGGAAGAAATGAGACAGCAATAAATACGCGATCACATAGTAAAGGGAGATCAAATGCATATAATGAACAAAATGATAAATGAAGTCATAAATGTACTTCCTAATAAATATGGTACACAAGTGGCATTATCGAATTTGCAATTATTTATGACGCCAATAGCGAGTAATGTCGGCGTTCCAGACGGTAATGAATTTCAGCGTCGCATAGGCAAATCGTTGAAAATTATAAAGTGCATACTTGATGTTAACGCCAAAGGGGAAATAATTAGATTTCTTGGCCGCGTAGCCGGCCTAGAGTCTAATATACAGGAAGCACAACCACGGGTGAGAGATCATGTTGTCCACGCCGTAAATACTTTTATTACGGGAGTTTATATATTAGAAAAAGTGAGATTTCCGCATCTCATTCCTGCACGCTTTGACTATCCGTTTATGTGGAAATTATGCGGGCCACTCACGATCTCGGAATTCCTTTTGAAGTCGCACGTAACATTGAAAATGAACTGACAGTTAATGAAATAAATGACATTTTGGATGAGATCGATTCACCATCCCCAAGAGTGGCAACTTACGTATTTCCAAAAGGTATTGAGAAATTATGCGGGAGAAGAAATTGAAATAAAATCATTCAAGACAGATTGACCGATTGGGCATTGGGGATCGATGTCGATGATTATTATCGCTGGTGGAAGCTGAAGAAGAACCGACGATGGCGTAATTAGCGCATTAGCGCAGTTAAAGATAATCGACGCCATTTATCATGATATAATCCCAAGACGGGAAATTCGAGAGATTAATGATGGAGTATCGAATTATAATCAGATGAATTTCGACCTGGACATTGTTTCCGCATCTGCTGCTCTTTATTCATAATATTGATCTTAATTATTACGGATTTTCGAGAAAGATTGAATTCGAGTTGGCCCCGTTAGCCTTCTTGATCTTCCTATGCGATAATTTTCAGGAATGGGATAGATATGCCACCCACAGACCTATATATTCGGCTGAAGACTTCTATATTGAATGTAATTCAACAGATATCTCTTTAGTTGTGCCAAATGAACTTGAGCCCAAAATTTTCGCCGCGCTTCACCAAAGATTATCCGGTTTGGATATTAGAGTAAATGGACGGACTGCGGTACACAATAATTGAACTACCACCATCTACCCTCATGCAATCCCAGTTCCAGCCACTTTACGCGGCGATTATCACGATAACGCTGAATCTGCTGATCCGACATCGACCATGCTGCTGTCTTCGAACCACCGGGGCGGAATTTTAGCATGTCTTTCAGCGAAACAAAAAATACTCTGATAAGCCCCTTTTCATCAATGACGAATGCGAAATATGGTTTACACCGAAAAGCCTTACATGCATTTTGCGCTTTTTCGATGTCATCCTTGCGGATAGTTATGTCGGTTCCTTCGGCTCCAGCGGTTCGACTTCTGCTCTTTACCGAAATGCCCATAACTTCTTTCGATTTCAAGGCTCTTGCGATTATATCGATTCCTGTGTGGTCGACCTGAGCGCATTCAAATCCGGTCTTGGATAAAAGATATAGAACCAGGGTTTCGCCAAAATCCCCAGTTATTTTTGAATGCCGTGAGCCTTCTGGATACGCATATATTTCTCTCCTCAGGATATCGCCTCTAATCAAAATGAAATTCATGAGTAATCTATTCTCTCATCAGACCAATGCAAGATTTAATTTGAAACGTGCATAGCGGGGTGTCCGCCTTCTGGATTCCGGATCGAAGCGGCTCGTCGGGGGCGAGTCTTGAGACCGGAATGACAATTTCTGTGGCTTATGGTTTCCATGGGAAATCCACCGTGGCGAATTGACGGCGGGGAATATCAAAAAGTAGTTGCCCCCGGGTAAAGTGTCGTTTAGAATAAATCACGAGAATCTTCGATTTGTCAGAAGACATAAAGATGAGGGGTTCACAATATGAAAAGTAAGAAAAAACAAACGAAAGCTGATTGGAGCAAAGGTTCGCGGCGCAAGGCGATCGTCGAGCAACGCAAGTTTCTTTGGTTGCCTGAGGCGGTTGAGAAATATGCATCATGGATGGGTTTGAAGCAAGGGATGACAGCCATCGATGTCGGATGCGGCCTTGGTTACCTTGGTTACACCTATTGGCCATACTTCGGCAAAGGCGGTCGCTATATAGGGCTTGACAAGTCCGAAAAGCTTCTGAAAGATGCCAAGAATGGGTCTAAAGAGTGGGCCCGGGGCGGTAAAGCGGAGTTTAAGATCGCTGATGCCTATAACCTGCCATTTGAAGACGATTTTGCCGATTGGGTTATGTGCCAAACTCTGCTGATGCATCTGGAAAGACCTAAGGAAGCTGTTATAGAAATGATCAGGGTTTTAAGACCGGGTGGATTGTTCATGTGCAAGGAGCCGGATAATTTGAGCGCGGCCCTATCAAAGCATTACTTCTCGGCTTTCCAATTCAGCGATAAGGAGATTATCCTTCAGGCCAAAGTACAGCTGGCCAGTAATGAGGGGAGAAAAAAACTCGGGCGGGGGGATCAATCTATAGGAAATAAGGTCCCGCATATGTTGAGTGAACTGGGAATGAAAGAGATCGACATTCGTATGAACGAAAGGGTGCATTTTCTGGAACCACCGTACGAGAGTGAACAACAAAGGCATTTGCTGCAAATGATGAAGAGGCAACTTGGCGATGAAAAAGAGACGAAGTATTGGATTGAATATGGCAGGGAGGAATTTAAGGCCGGTGGCGGCAAGCCTGCAGATTACGACCGCTGGATTAAGATAATGAATAAATTCCGTGCGGCGGCCAAGGTGCAGTACGATCATGAAGAATTTGCCTATTGCGCAGGGATGTATTTCTATATTATCAAGGCTCGTAAACCGGAATAGTATTTTAGCCGCCATAGGCGGGCGCGTGGGTGGGGTTGATCTATAGGGATTTCATTGAAAAAGGGGGGAATCGATGAGATTCACCCCCGAATAGAATTAGGATTTATCGGCTACTTTAGGATCACCATTTTCTTGCTGGATAGAAAATCGCCGACTTCAAGCTGATAGAAGTAAACACCGCTCGCCACACTGCTACCGGATCCATTTCTGCCATCCCACTGGACGGAGTAATCGCCGACGGTACGATTTTCATCGACAAGGGTATTAACCAACTGTCCAAGGGTGTTATAAACCGATAATTTTACATGCCCGGCTCTCTGCACCTGATAACCTATTATGGTTGTCGGGTTAAAAGGATTCGGGTAGTTCTGTTCCAATTTATGGGTAGCGGGGATTTGAGTTTCGTTGCCGTTGTCATCTACGAGCAGAAGGGGCGACGCCGGTTGAATATATTCTGGTTTTGGTTGAATCGCCGTACCCAAATTCGATTATGACCATCATTTCGATGACATTATCGTTATCAATATCACGAAGTGCCACGCATTCCATATAAGTCGCCGTAGGTTCAGATATTTCATATATATTGGCCTGATGGGCCACATCATATGCCAGTACTCTTGTGGTATCGGTAAGAATTAAATCCTTGATCCCATCATTGTTCAGGTCGAGGAGGGGAATATAATACTCTCCAGTCAGCTCAAATCTGGAAGATACATTCGCCCCGGGAATTGCAAATTCCGGCACACCCGTTCCCTGCAAATCAAAAATGTGGAGTGTATCACTACTAAAATCCTCCAATTCAAATCTGCCATCACCGTCGATATCGTCGATTAAATCCACTCTTCCTGTCATATCGCCTTCCAGCGACCATTCCGCAAGCACAGAACTGCTCGAGAGCAACAAGAAGATCGTTAACGCCACCATGATCATCCCAGCCTTCATGAATGTTTCCTTTCTCAGATGCGTCCGAAGAGGCTTGCAGCCTGCAAATCGGACAGGTGTTGTGTTTGAAATATTACTGCTTCGGTCGATGTCGAACTCATGGGTCATAATAATTCACGATCATGGGGAAAGTAATCGATTTATGTCTAAAGGGCAAATAAAAAGAGGGAATAGAGTCCAAACACCGGAGGGACAGGACAAGTTGTGTCAGGATTCGTCGGGGAGGACGAGGGCGCAGCGGCAGGCCCATTTGTTTTGCAGTTTTTTGAGCTCTTCAAGGGTCAGGGATTTGCCATTCATTTCCCAGCACTTCCGGCAGTACTCATCGCCCGGCGAGGCGATAAATTCAATCTTCACCTGTCCATGCGCTTTCTGGCTCTGTTCGGCTTCTTCAATCACCCGCTCCCAATGGAATCGGCCGTCAACTTCGCGTTCGATCTGCATGGTCGAAAATTGCCCGAACAGGCCGCGGGTTTTCAAATCCCTTATAACTTCTTCCCTGATTTCGCTTTTGGAACGCATATAGCTCCCCAATCCTACCGGTTGCCGTTGGTATGGTTATTCTGTGGCTTCTTTTTTCTGTCCGCCAGAAATTGGGCCGCCGAATTTATCATGATACGGCATTTCCGTCGGATATATGAACCGTGTCCAATACAGCTAAAAACTTTCGCCGGGAGGTAGGCGGTCAGCAGAGCTATCGGACGGATGGGGAAGATGGTAAGGTCATGGTAGGCTCTGAGGGACATATTCCAGTTCAGGTTCCAGGGGTAGGTGGTAAGGCAATCGATTTCGTCAATTTCGCCGGAAGAGAAAGATTTATTGATCATTTTTTCAAGAAGTTTATTCCCCGGGGAATAGGAGGCATAGGCTTCATCGAATCCGATTTTGTAGATGACTAATTTGCGATTGAACCTGAGAGCAAGCATGGCGGCGATGGTTTTTTCGCCTGAGGTGAAGAAGTACCACTCCAGCCAGCCGCGTTCGGCCAGTCGTTTTATCAGCGAATGATAGAATTCTTTAAGGGCATGGGATTGTATGATGGCAGTGCCCTTTTTCCCTTTCCATGAGGCTTTTTCGGCGTGACAAAATTTATCGAAACAGATATCGACATCTTCTCTTTTATTGCAGAAGACGAATTGCAGGTCCGGTATTTCTTGAATTTTGCGATCCAGTCGGCGAAGATTCCGCAAGAACTTGGTATCAAGAGCAGAAATAAAATTATCGAATGTGCCGGAGACGTTAATATAGGAACCGGTTCCGCTGAGATGGCTCAGGGAGAGAAATCCGTTGATTCCGGTTTTGGACGCCTTCAGCAGGGGGGAGGTATCGGATAATCGATTCAGTTTGAGGCTTACATAAGCGGGAGATACTTTTTTCAGGCCGTTTAACATGGCCGGGATTGCGGTAATTTCGTAACCGGGTTTAATCAGGAGATCTCCGGTCAATATATGCCAGTTGAATAATGTCCGGAGTCTGACCCGCCCTACGCCGGGAGCGGATCCTTGTTCCGCAACCAGGGGTAGAACGCCAACAAGGTTTTGGTCGTCGTATGCGAAAAGGCAGGTCCATTTATCGTTCGGGCGAAGATGATGTTCCAGGGCTGATACAACCCAGGCGTAGGAGAGCATGGGCATTTGCTGGTCGGCCTCCAGGGCAAGTTTATCCCATGCCGGGGCATGCGCGGCAAGGCCGGCAAAGTCTTCTACGGTTAGTATTCTAATTGCCCCCTTATCTTCGGCTTCTATTTCACAGGCAATTGTACTATCAACGGCTTTCGAAAATCTGTTATTCATTTCTCAACGTACTAATCAATAATAGACCATTATATTACATTATCGGCATCTTTGGGCGAGTTCCTCACCTTTTGCTGTTTTCCGGGATAGGCAAAAGCCCTGAAGGCCAAAAGGTAGCCACCCAGACCGGCCATTCATCAACCCACCGTAAGACGTTCAACTCATTTACTGGTTGAACATATCACGAAGTATAATGAAATTTATAAAGACAAGTGCATAAACATATCGTAAATTCCTTTAAGGAATGAATAAGGACGATTCTAGCAAAAAAGACGATTGCCAGCTTCAGTTCGTTTATGATGCGGGCGTGACGCCTTCTTTGGCAGATCGATGCCGAAATATCGGTCTTCGGGTATTGAGCGCACTGCGGCGTCGGCTCGGCGGTAAAGGTCATGCAGTAGGGCTAAACGTGGCAAGCGGCCCGGGAGTGGGGACAAGCGAGAATATTCCGGAGGAAAGTGGTACCGAAATCGCTCCCCAAATCATCTTAAAACCGGGCGATTTAGTGCAGATTAAATCTCTCGATGAAATCAGGATGACGCTTGATGATAACGACCGATGCGCGGGGCTTCAGTTCATGCTGGGCATGCAGAAATATTGCGGGCAGGAGGCTCGGGTGCTTAAGAAAGTTCGGACTATTTTCGATGAACGTCTCTGGAAAATGGTGAAGATCCGCGACGCCTACCTGCTGGAAAAAGTCACCTGCAACGGGCGGGACGTCTTCGACGGCGAGGGATGCGATAGGACCTGCTATTATTTTTGGAAGAGCAGGTGGCTACGGAAGATCGCGTAAGCATTAATCAATCATAGTCTTATGTCCCTGGAATGAAACCGGTTTGAAGGGACTTTCCCTGACGCAAGCATAATGGCGATAAGGCATAATCAGGCCTGGGATTTTTTCGGAAAGAATCTGGGGGCGAGCCAGAACGAATAGGCGGTAATGAGAAGGATTATGTCGGTGCCCAAGATGAGCGGGCCGCTCCAGTCAAAGCCGTTGATGCGGATATTCGAAATCGGCCAGAGGAATGGTGTCGGAAACAAGGCCAGCGTGTGCATCGGTATATCTATCAATACATGTAGTCCCCAGGCGGCGAGGACCCAGAGGGGTCTCTTGATTATAATCCAGAATAGTGCAAAAATGAGGGCGAAGACGACGAGACTATGGGTGGAGTCATACAGATATTGGGCGAATAATGGATAATCAGTAATATTAGGATGTCCATTTTCCCAACCCGGCATCCCGCCGATGTTTAATAGGTACAAAACAAAAAAGAGTCCTTCGGTGAGCAGGTCGGGCAGGAGTGAAATCCCGACGGCCAATAGATAGAATTTCTTACTCTTCCTTCCGAATGCAATCCCTCCCCATAAGCCGTGTGAGATGAAATCCATGGAGTTATGATTTATTCTCAGGGGATTCGAGCGCTATATCTTGGAGACGGGGAATTCCCTGATTTTTTCCATAATTGATTTACGGTTGAGGGCTGGCTTGAGGTCGAAGAACAAAATGATCGAATTTTGATTCATAGATATTCTTACCGGGCAAATAAAAACTGGGGAACAGGGAATCGAACCCCGATTCTGTGGTCCAGAGCCACATGCCCTACCGTTGGACCATTCCCCAGTTATGTGCTCTCCCTGAGTAGCTTATTACTTTATCGGTAATACGCACTCTGAGATTGAGATAATATATATTGGCGAGGGGGGTTGTCAAGAGATATGATGGCCAGTATTTCCGCGGGTTTGTCGGGCTTTGATTCGGAAAAATGGGGATTTGATAAATCAAACTCCTACAGTCCGCGATTAAGCACTATTATCGCTTTGCCGCTGATTTTGATCTGGCAGGTTTTCTCCGTGAGCCGATTCCGGAGGCTGAGGCTGTCACCCAATCTCAATCCCTCTTTTGGCGCCGGGTAGAGAAGGCCTTTATATTTAGCCCGTACAATATCGGAAAGCGGAATGACCGAAATGTAGTCGTCTTTCCGTCCGCCGAATTTAGCAATGTCATTTTCGAGGAGACGGATTTCAGTATCGGGAGAAATAATTGATGCGCTCACTCTGTGTCGCGCGGCGCGGTTAAACTTATTGATTAGTTCCAGCAGGAGAATATTTCCAAGCGTATGATCGATTTCGTCGATACTAATGGCGCCGAAGATTTCGATTCGATCGGCCCCCCGGTCCAAGACCAGTTCCAGAGCCAGATGGCCGTCGGTTTTATCTTTTTCAGGAGAAAAACGTACTGTCTCGATTTTCGAGAGATATTTCCTCGACAAGCGCGGCGCAGAGTCGAAATCGCCAATTAATATATCGGGACAGATTTTATTTCTGAGGAAGAAACGGATTCCGCCGTCAACCGCAACTGTTATTGACCCTCTCATTCGGGTGCGATAGAAACGGTCATTTTGAGCGATATATTTATTGTTAAAAAAGAGGGAGTATTTGTTGTTTTTGCTCATGATAGTATTGTCAATTAATTCATTTTACCCCGGGCCGCAATCTTATATTTGCGAATCACCTTTTCGCCGTCGACCAGATATGCGAAATCAAAGAGATTCATCACCGTGCAGGCATGATTGGGGATGATTCGGATACTGTCGCCGATGTTGTACTTTCCGCGCGGATTGTCGATTATGCCATGCTCTTCGGATAGTCTGGTAATAGTGTCGCCGGTTTCGATAATATGCCCGTATCCTGACAATCTGGTATTTCCATGGGCGCCCTGATCGAGCGCCAGCGCCTTGCTGCCGGCGTCGATAATGACTCGCCTTGCGGATGGCTTACTTATCATTGTTGCTAATACCGACAGGGCGCAATGATTTATATTCGCCACTCCCAATGATACCTGAGTCAAATCGTTAAAGATATAATTTCCCACCCTCAGCTCCGTGACGCCATTAATTTTTGAACAATATTTCGCAGTGGGAGTGGAGCCGACACTTATGATCTTCATCTCAAATCCGTAATTTTTCAATTTATGGGCGTATTCGACCAGAATTTTTCCCTCACTTTGCCCGATATCCTGAAGTTCTTTATTGCTCTTGGCGCCATAGGCGTGGCCGGCATGAGTCATAAGACCGACGATTTTTATCCCGCCTAACTTATCCGCCACTCTTATAAATTTTAGCAGAGAATCGAAAGTTATCGAATCCGCATCGGTTCAGACCGGAATTGACTTTGATAAGCAGATTCAACAGGAGCGTTTTTTCGGCGAAAGGCATTTGACAATTCCCGGGCATTTTCGATTGAATCAACCGCGACAGTCAGCCTGATTTTATTATTTAGCCGAGCAAGTCGTGCAATTTTATCCGTTCCTACGATTATATTGGCAATTTGAATATCTCTAACGCCCGCGGCCGCCATGATTTCGGCCTCGCCCAATTTGGCCACGGCAATTCCGCACGCGCCAAGTTTGATTTGCCTTTTTGCCAATGCGGGAATTTTGTGGCTCTTAACATGAACCCTCAGGTTCACTCCTGATTTATCCGCCAGCTTCTGCATGGTTAACAGGTTCTTTTCGATTATTGAATGCTCTATCAGTACGGCCGGGGCGCTGATATGATTTATGGTTTTCGGCATAAAGAGAAAATACAGGTTGAAATTATTAAATCCATGGAATTATCCGGACAGGATTGCCCCTACTAAGGTGACGATCAGCATTATTATGATTGAAATAATCAGCCATTGCATGCCTATAATAGGCAACAGAATCATGGTCGGCGCCAGAGCACCGATTGATGACCCAGCCAATTCGCAGGCGTAACCGAGGCCGCGATTACTTTCTGATTTGCCGAAATAATATCTGTTGGTGGCGGCCACAAAAAGACTTCCAGTGCCGATAGCAGCCGTGAAGATGAAAAACAAATAATAGAAAAGCAGCGCCTTCGGATCGATGTCAATATAGGTTGTCAGGTAAATTATGGCGCTTGTCAGAAGCAGGAGGAGGGCGGGGTACTCGAGGCGTTCGTTGCCGATCCTGATTGAAATGTAAGTCCCCAGCGCGAGTCCAAGCATAAATATTCCGATCAACGCCCCCATTTCAGAAAAAAGTGAACCGGCGGAGGATTGGTAGGCATAGAACGAAATCAATTCGAGCGACAGAGAAACCATGCCGGCCATGAAAAACAGGAATAAGCCGAACGCCCTTCTACGCTGCCTCTTTATAATCGTTAACGCGAAGATAAGCAGGTACTAGGGCCGGGAGGGCGATTAGCCAAACTTTGGTTTCAAGCAGCAAAGGAACCAGCCTCGAATCAAAGGCATTGGTTTTTGATCTGTAGATGGCCTGTTTGTAGACGAGGAGCGGTTTATTGAGAGAGTTAATTTGAATAGATGATTTTAAGCTTTCATTCAGGCGATCGATTTTCATCGTCTGAAATCGGTCTATCAAGTAATCAGCGGTGATATATTGCGGCTTATATGCGGTCATATTGGTTCGGGAAATAATTGAATCGAGGGGTAGATCGAAAAGCGAGCTATCTGAGGCGAAGAAGAGGGTCATCTCACCGGGCCATACATAAGTATGGCGGAAAGCCTTCTTGAAGGAATTGTCGATAATTGCCAGAATTTCCCCCTTATCGGTGAAATATGACGATCGGAATCGTACAGTGTGGGAAGGAAGATCAGACCTCCGTCCTTAAGCATGGTGGAGGCGGTCATCAGGAAATCGGCGCTGATTAGACGGCTGTTCCGGTAACTGTCCGATTCCCCGCAGTTGATAATGATAATATCGTATTTTGACAGGACAGTTCCTGCGCGATAAGAAGGCGACCGGATCATCATCGATTCGTTGAATATTGCGCGATGGCAGTATGACTTTATCGATAAAGGAAGATAATCGGCTTCTCGGGTCGAGGGAGGTAATTTTCAGATTCGGGAAAACTATCCGCCAATTGCATGATACCCAGCTCCGGCCGCCCGATATAAAGAATGTTCCGCGCCTGTGGAGCATATAGCAGGGGCGGAATCAGAATATTTTCGGAAGTCATCAGGTCGGGATAGGTACCCTCAACGGTATTATCCGTAAGAAGACTAATGGCGCTATTGCGGGACAGGATCGATTGATGGCTGTACTGGGTGTCGAATGTTGATTCCATCTTGTATGATCTGTATTTCAGAGAATCGAGCCGGGAGTCAAGAATCGGAACGAAAACTTTCACGGCTAATAAGCAGGCGAAGAGCAAGGCCCCGGTTAAAATGATTCTTTTGTTCCAATTCAGAATTATGGACAATGCAATCACCATGAATCCGAGCGCGATGGCCATAGAGAGGGTCGAGAAGACCGATCCTGTCAGTGCGGTGTTGGCGATTCCGCCGAAAAAAGCTCCCATCCCCTCGAATAGATAGACGTGCGCGACCGATTCAGCCGGGCGGTACCCTTCGCGGGTGATGACTGAAAAAAGGGCGCCGGAGATCAGACCTAAAGGTAACATCAATAAGAGGGAGATAAGGACGGCTTGGCCAAAGGGAATTATTTCACCCACGTTCAGGCCGATGAGCAGCGGGGAGAGTCTGATTCCTATGATTGAAGCAGGCAATAATAAAACCCCGACCAGGAAAAGAGGGAAGGATTTTACCCGGAATAAATTTCGGCCGCCGATAATGGAACCGCATGCGACAGAGGCCAGCCAGCCGAAAAGGGCCGTGCATATAAAGAGTTCGTCACCGTTCAGCGACGAGACTAATTCTCGCAGAAGGAGGACCTGTCCCCCGATTGAAAAGAATCCCAACAGGAAAGCCTTACGGTTCATCCAAAAAATCCCGGAATATACCGGTTGCAGTTAGTACAGCGATTCGCCTTTATATTGTTCTGATAGATTCTGTATCCTCGCCGCTCGATTAATATTTTTCCGCATTGCGGACAATAGGTTGATTCGGCGGGGTGTCCGGGCAGGTTGCCCAGATAGACATATTCGATTCCCTCGGCGCGGCAGATTTCATGGGCTGTTTCAAGCGTTTTCTGCGGCGTGGGGGGAAGATTTTTCAAAAGATATTGAGGATAAAACTTTGAAAAGTGGAGGGGAACATCAGTCCCCAGATTTGTTTTTATCCACCTCGCCAAATCGGTAAATTCCGCGTCGGTGTCATTGAGAGTAGGTACAATAAGATAGACAATTTCAAGCCAGACTCCAGATTTCTTTATTTGAACCAGAGCCTCCAGAACCGGTTTCAACTCGCCGTTGACAATGTTCTTGTAATAATCCTCCCTGATTCCCTTCAGATCGACTTTGACGGCGTCCAGGACAGGGAGCAAATTCTGGAGAGGCTCTTTTTCGATGTACCCTCCAGTGATCATGGCTGACCTGATTCCTTTTTTCTTCGCGAGGGAGGCAATATCGTACATATATTCGTAAAAAATGGTCGGCTCGGAATAGGTGTAGGCAATAGTGGCGGCTTTATTTTCGGAGCAGATGGCTGGGATCGCATCGGGCGGGAGGCTGATGTTATCGGTCTGCTCCGGTCGCGACTGGGAAATATCCCAATTCTGGCAGAATTTGCAGTTCACATTGCACCCTGCCGTGGCAAGCGAAAAAGCATAAGTTCCCGGATAAAAATGGAACAGAGGCTTCTTTTCGATAGGATCGACGTTTATCGAGCAGGGAAGGCCATAGACCAGTGTATGATAGGTATCCTCGTGATTTTCCCTCGTGCCGCAGTAACCGCGCTCCAGATTGGTCACCCGGCAATGACGGGGACAGATGCCGCATTCGATCCCGCCTCCGTCAAGCTTTTTATAATAGCGAGCTTCGACCGAGGATAGATTTTTGGCGTAATCGACAGCCAGAGCTTTCTGAATCCCCCCAAAGACCTCTGGAAGGATATCGCCCTGCATTACGGCGGATGCTATCGCGCCGCATCCAAGACAGCGCAGGAAGAATCTTCTATCCATTTAGTAGGACCCCCGGTTCTTGTTTCCCCTGTTTGTCGACTTTCAGGACGCTCAGCTCAATCTTGGAGATGTCAGCCGTTCCAAGGCCGTTTTTTTCCGCGGTCGCGAGATATTTTACAGGTCTTTCGACTTTCTCGAGAGAAGGCAGGTTGTTTTTCTTTCGAAGGTATTCGACAATTTCCAGTCCAATTCGGTCGGCAGCAATCGGGTCGTCCGACAGAATCAGGCCGTTATAATATTCGACATAGCGGCTGTCGTAACCCGGGCCGCCGTTATATTGAACTTTTATGGCGTCAATTACGGTGAGCCGATTCTTTTTCCTGATCGGTTCAAGAGCGGCCACTTGGGCGGCATAAGGATCGCAGTTATTGGCGTGCCACTTATTGGGGTTGTTGATGGTGCCATACAGATTTTTCAAACCGGCGGATAATCCGGCGATTGAATGATCTTTGAGGACAGGCACGTTGATATTATAATCGACTATATCGGTCAATATTCTGCTGACAAGGGAGTTGACATCTCCGGAGGTGAAAAAATCGCGGCTGTAACCAACTCCATCCGTATCGGTGCCAAAGCGGCGCGTTCCGGATGATGAAGTGTTGAGTTTATATCCGGCGGTCTCGAGTTCCCAATTGGTCCTGTCCCAGATGATTATTTTATTTTCTACAATTCCCGATTGAACCAGAAGGTCGGCCAGAGCGTCCGTGAGGGCAACCGGAGTTGAGTTAAATTTCCGGGCCAGACAGTTTGTTTTCATGCCGACAGCGCCGGAGGGGATAAATTTTTGCACCGCCATTTTGATATCTTCCATTCCCGTCAGAGCTCTTAAGGCGCATTGCAGTAGAACTCGATAGGCGGCCTGATCCGGGTTTTCGTTTGATGCGGAGGATGACAGCCGGGCGACAACTACTTTGCTCATATAGATATATACAATTTTCACGGTGGGAACTGTCAACACTTTTTTCCTTGACCGATTGTATAAAGAATGGTATTCTGAAAGCGGAAAAGTATGCTGAATCGATTAGTTTTCACCTTGACTTTATTTATGATTTTAAGCTTGGGCGTAGCGGGAGTGGGCGCGGCCGTTAGAGAACCGGTAGTGGCGGGGACATTTTATCCCGCCAACCCTCAAGATCTCAAGAAAATGGTGACTGATCATCTGGCTCAAGTCCCTGCCGAGGAACGAGTTGATGGGCAGCTGATCGCTCTGGTAGTTCCGCATGCGGGTTTGATTTATTCCGGCCAAGTCGCGGCGTTCGGCCACAGGCTATTGGAGAATTCAGGTGTAAATAAGGTCATACTTTGCGGGCCATCTCATCAGTTTGGATTTCGGGGGCTCTCGGTTTATGGCCCGGGGATTATCTGGAAGACTCCCTTGGGAGAGGTGCCGTGCGACGATTCGCTTTGCAATATATTGATAGCGTCTGACAAGAGTATTTCTGTTATTCCCGAAGCTCATGCCAAGGAACATTGTCTGGAGGTTGAGTTGCCATATCTTCAGACAGTTCTCGGAGATTTCAAGATTGTCCCGGTAATCATGGGATATCCCGATAAATCCACTATTGACGTTCTAGCAGCCGCGCTAGGATCTCTTCCATTTGACGATAAAACCGTCTTGATAGCGTCTACCGACTGGCAGCATTATCGACCCGCCTCGATCGGCGGCAAAATGGATTCACTGGGGATGAAATGTCTTGCAAATTTGGATGTTGACGGACTGGAAAAAAATCTTGAGGAAGGCAAAGTCGAGATGTGCGGCGGCGCCCCCGCCGTGGCGGTAATAAGGGCAGCAATAGCCCGTGGAGCCGATAAGGTGAAAATCCTGAAATACGGCGACTCCGGGGATGTTTCCGGGGACAAGAATTCGGTTGTCGGGTATGTTGCGGCTGCGCTCTATAAATCAAATGGGAAGCGGCAGGAGTCCGTCAAAAAGGCTGAAGAGAAAGGCAAAACGAGCGTTTCCAACGACGCCGACCTTATCGGGAAGTACAATCTAGATGCGGCAAATAAGAGGCAATTGCTTAAGATTGCCCGGGAATCGATAGTCGCCTACTTGAAGAACGGCAGTATTCCTGAATTTGAAGCGGGCGAAGACTTGCAGAAGTTCGGGGCGGCTTTCGTGACTCTTGAAGAGCAGGGGATGTTGCGCGGGTGTATCGGCCGTACTACCGCCGAGGGCCCTCTCGCCAAAACAGTGTCATACTGCGCAGTACAGGCGGCAGTCTCCGACCCAAGATTCCCGCCCATTACGGCTGACGAGGTAGGAAAACTCCATATTGAGATTTCCGTCTTATCTGCGATGCAGAAGATAAATTCATTTGAAGAGATCAAAGTGGGGCGGGATGGTCTTATGATCTTTAAGGGGAGCAATCGCGGGCTTCTACTGCCTCAGGTAGCCACGGATTATGGGTGGAACACCACCGAGTTTCTGGAGCAGACATCCAATAAAGCGGGTCTCGATAAGGACGCGTATAAATCCCCGGACGCCATCATTTATAAATTTCAGGCGGTCGTTTTTGGGGAATAAACTCAGGGGTTATTGACAATATTTCGGCGCTTGCGTATTCTCTTCTAACATTAATAATGCGGAGGATATACATTTGATTTATGGCGTAATTCTGGCGGGTGGAAAGGGGGAGCGATTCTGGCCTCTATCGCGCACGCATCGCCCCAAACAGCTTCTCCGGCTTATCTCGAGCAAGACCATGCTTCAGGAGACTATTGATCGGATGCTGCCTCTGATACCTCGAGAGCGGATTTTTATCGTCACCTCCGAAAACATGGTAGATCCCATTCTTAAGGAAATAGAATCTCTAAAACCCGAAAATATCCTGGCCGAGCCTCGCGGCAGAAATACCTGTCTGGCAATTGGCCTTGCCGCCGAGCATCTGAAGAAGATAGACCCCAAGGCGGTCATGGTAGTGCTCTCTGCCGACCATATTATTCGCCCCGCCGAGAGACTTCTGGAAATAATCAAAGCCGGGGCAGAAATTGCCCTTGAAGAGGACAGGCTGATTACGATAGGTATCGAGCCGACACGTGCCGAGACAGCTTATGGGTATATCAAACTTGCCGAACTGCATCGGACGATCAGTAATCTTTCGATATATAAGGTTGATTCATTTACCGAGAAGCCGAAACGCATAACCGCTCAGGAGTATTACTACGGGCGGAAACATCTATGGAATTCCGGCATGTTTATCTGGTCGGTAGACGCTGTAATTAATTCCATCAATAAGTGTCAGCCGGATATGGGCAGTCTTCTCAGTAATTATGCTTCGGGAATAGGCTCCAAAAAGGAACCTGAAATGAGGCGTGAGCTTTATGAAAAAGGCGACGCTATTTCCATAGATTTCGCAGTTCTCGAAAATGCCGAGAATGTCCTGACCATTAAGGCGGATATTGTCTGGGATGATGTGGGGAGTTGGAATGCTCTGGAAAGGTATAAAGATAAGGATCGTGAAAATAATGTTGTCATCGGCCGTGCCATGCTTTCAGATTCATATGAGACGACAGTCTATAATGAAAGCGAAGGGGTCATAGTAGCGTTGGGAGTATCGGACCTTGTGGTTGTGAAGACTGACGATATAGTTCTTGTGACTCATAAAACCAAGGCTGATGAAATCAAAAAGGTACTTGCCGAATTCGCGGCCGACCCAACCCTGAAAAAATATCTTTAGAATTGATATGAAATTTATACTTCCAACTCTTTTCTTGATTTTGGTCGTCGCAGGATGCGGGGGAAGTTTCAGTCGACCGGGAGAAGAGAAAAACAGTCCCAAAGTCCGCTGGCCATCCGATGCTTATCCGCTAGACCTGCCCGAAGATTTGGCAGTTGTGCCGAAAGAGTACCCTTTAAGTCAACCGAGCGATTCAGCCCGGAATGTGGGATCGTTCATCGCTCACCAGAGATCTCATCAGGATTCCGCGACCGGTCCCGTCCAGGTCTATCGAATTCAGATTTATAATTCCAATACGTATGGACCGGCTTTGAAGGAATTCAGCGTTGCCAACGAGGTTTTCGACGGCAACACCTGGCTTGATTATGAAGTGCCATATTACAAGATACGGGTAGGAAATTTCTCGACTCGCGAAGAGGCTGAGCAGTATTTACCGACAGTCAATGATGCCGGGTATCCTGAAGCCTGGGTGGTGCGGGTCAACGTAAATATTAATACGCTTGAGGAACCTTTGTTTCAGCCATCAGCGGATGATACCCCAGGCCCTTTAGATAAATCGATGAGGCAGAATGTCGACTCAACCAAGCATCAGGGTAATTGATCATTCTCGGCCGGATCCGGCTTTAATTGAGCTGGCGGCGGAAACACTAAGAAACAGGGGAATTATCGTTGCTCCGACGGAAACCAAATATGGGCTTCTTGGTTCAATGGATGATTATGATACACTGAAGAGAATATTCGACCTCAAGAAAAGGGAAATTATTTTGGCGACAGCTATTTTCGTACCCGATAGAGACGCCATTAAGAGATATGCCGTGGAGACCGAGATTTCCAAAGAGTTGACCAACGCCTTTCTTCCGGGCCCGATTACGTTAATCTTGCGGGCGAAGGCTCCATATGGGCCGCCGATCGTAGTTGATGGAAAAATCGGGATAAGAATATCGTCATCACCGGTTATATCTGCGATTTTGAAGAAGATTGAATTTGGCCTTACGGCCACCAGCGCCAATCTTTCAGGGGAATGTGAATCGGAGACAGTTTCGGAAATATCAGATCTTTTCGGCTCAAGGGTTGATCTATATCTTGATGCCGGGCCTCTCGCGGGGAAACCATCTACCGTCATTGATTGTTGTGGAGATGAATACAGGATCGTACGAAAAGGAGCAATTAGAGAATCGGAAATAGTCCGATGTCTTGAAAGGGTAAGATGAATAATACATTTAGAATAATGTTTGTCTGTACCGGCAATACTTGCCGTTCGCCGATGGCCGAAGGCGGTTTGAGGAAGCTTTTCGATAATAAAAAAATCGGAGGCGTTGATGTGTATTCCTCCGGGACAGCGGCCGCCTCGGGTTTCCCTGCCACCGTTTATGCCATAGAAGCCGCGAAAATTTGGGACGCCGATATCAGCGGTCATCGATCTCGTCCTCTGACACTCAGGAATTAATCGAGCAGGCCGATTTGATAATTGGGATGACCTCCTCACATTGCTATGAAGTAGTCCGGGTCTCGCCGGACGCGAGATCGAAAACCTTTCTTCTCAAGAATTATCCCGAAACCGGTTTTGAGGGGGAAGGCGTGGCGGATCCGATTGGCGGTTCGCTGGATATGTATAATCAGACCTTTCTCGAAATCGGTGAGGAGCTGGGAAGGATACTTCCGGGCTTGATCGAGATCAGCAAGAGGAAACGGGAAAAGATATCATAATCATGACCAGAAAGACGATTATAGCCGCGATCTTATTGTTAATCGCTGCCGTCAGCATAGTGATTGTCCGTCTTTCCGTTGATCCTGCATCGGCCCAGGCAGTGGACGAGAAATCAAAATCAGTTGACGGCCTCGACAGGATCACCGACAATGTCGCCTTCGGGCCGGGTGAAAAGCTTACTTATGACCTCAATTATGGGTTCATAAATGCCGGCACGGCGGCGATGGAAGTTGCCGATATAATCGAATTTGACGGGCGACCCTGTTATCAGATCGTGTCCACCGCGAATTCGAATAAGTTCTTCTCATCTTTCTATAGAGTTGAGGATAGAGTCGAATCGATAATGGATGCGGCGGGATTATATTCATGGCGCTTCGATAAGCAGCTGAGTGAGGGCACATATCGAGCGCGGAGGACTTATGATTTCGATCAGATGAATCATAAGGTCTTCTATGATAAGGACACGATTGATGTCGCTCCCTACGTGCAGGATGCCCTCTCGGTACTGTATTACGTGCGCACTTTGCCGCTGAAAGTCGGTCAATCGGTATTCGTGGATAATTTTACCGATGGGAAGAAATATCCCCTCGAAGTGAAAGTGAACGGGAAGGAGTCAATCAGAGTCAAGGCGGGGAAATTCGACTGCCTGGTCGTGGAACCGCTACTTCTGACTTCGGGAATATTCAAGAATGAAGGGAAATTGACAGTCTGGCTGACCGATGATCGGCTCAAGCTTCCGGTCTTAATGAAATCGAAGGTACTGGTTGGATCGATATCGGCCGAGTTAACCGATTATAAACTGGGGGAGATTCTCGGTTTCTGAGAATATTATGAGTCGTTTCAGGCAGGTGGATTTAAGCAAGGTGAAAGGGGTGTCGCTTTCCCAGCGCAGGAGTAAAGCCGAAATTTCTTCCTTTGCGGGCGTGTGCAAGAGTGATTCGGCCCCTGAATTTTTTGAGGCTCTTCCCAAATTTCTGAAGGCAATAGACCTTATCGAGTTTATTAAGCGTGTGGCCGCAGCGAGAAAGCATAATTTTCCTGTTCATCTTATGATGGGGGCGCATGTAATCAAAGTGGGATTAGCGCCAATCATAATTGATCTGATCGAAAGTGGAATCGTGACCGGGATTTCGATGAATTCGGCAGGGTTGATTCACGATCTGGAGCTGGCATTTATAGGTAAGACATCAGAAGATGTCGCTGAAGGGCTTCGAGATGGGACTTTCGGAATGGCATCATGGACGGGGGAGTGGTTCGCGGAAGTTACGGATTTGGCTGATAAGCATTCCCTTGGTCTCGGCGAGGCCGCCGGCCGTTATATCAACTCGAAGAAAGCCAGGCATAGAGAATATTCGCTTTTTGCCTGCGCCGACAGGCATAATATTCCAGCTACGGTGCATATCGTAATAGGAACGGATATTGTCCATCAACAACCTACCTTTCAACCGGGGCCGGCTGCGGAGGCATCATACAGGGATTTCAAAATCCTGGCAGATTTGCTTATTCGGGCGGATAAGGGTGGAGTAGTCGCTAATTTCGGTTCCGCAGTCATTTTGCCCGAAGTATTTCTGAAGGCTTTGACGGTTGCGCGCAATCTGAAAAAACAAAAAAGCAATCTAACCACGGCCAATTTTGACATGATCAGTCATTATCGACCGATGATGAATGTAGTGACTCGTCCGACCGAATCGGGCGGCCGGGGATACAATTTTATCGGACATCATGAAATAATGATTCCCCTTCTGGCATGGGGACTGAAATCATATATTCCTTCAAGAAAATAAGTTAATGGAGTATGATTGATGATTAGACTCGTAGAATGTGTACCGAATTTTTCGGAAGGCAGAAGAAAAGAGATACTGGACCAGATAGTAAATAGTATTACATCGATACCGACCGTTGTATTGCTTGACCGCGAGATGGACGCCGATCATAATCGGGCAGTGGTGACATTCGTTTGCCCCCCGGAGGATGCGGTCGAAGCTTGTTTTCGGGGCATGAAGAAAGCATCTGAAGTGATCGACATGAGAACTCACACGGGCGAGCATCCCCGCATGGGCGCCACCGACGTATGTCCTTTTATTCCACTGGCCGATTTCACCGAAGCCGAGGCGATTGAGCTGGCGCATCAATTGGGCAAGAGGGCCGGAGAGGAACTTCAGATTCCAGTTTACCTTTATGAATCGGCCGCCACCCGCCCTGGGCGGCAAAATCTGGCCGAAGTCCGCAAGGGGGAATACGAAGGAATTCGCGATGAGATTGAGACAATCGCCGATCGCAGGCCGGACTATGGGCCGGCCAAGATGAATCTCAGAGCCGGCGCGACCGCGATCGGAGTCCGGTTCCCGTTGGTGGCATTCAATGTATATTTGGATACCGACAAGGTTTCTATCGCCCGCAAGATTGCCAACGCTGTTCGCTTCGCCAAAGGCGGTTATCGTTTCGTGAAAGCCATGGGATTTTCGATTAAGGAAAGAAATCTGGTGCAAGTTTCCATGAATTTGGTCAACTACACGCAGACTCCGATATTCAGGGTATTTGAAACGATCAAATCTGAAGCGGCGCGATATGGTGTCAATGTGTTGTCGTCAGAAATAATAGGATTGGTGCCTCAGCAGGCTTTGCTGGACGTCGCTGACTTCTACCTGCGGTTCGAGAATTTTTCCGCCAATCAGGTTTTGGAAGAGAAGATGCGCCGATCAGGTGTTGGCGGGCAGAGCTCGACTGCAAATTTCTATGACGAAGTGGCGTCGAAGACACCGACACCGGGAGGCGGTTCGGTAGCGGCTTCCGCCGGCGCATTAGCGGCGGCGCTTGATTCGATGGTCTGCCGGCTGACTATCGGAAAGAAGAAATATGCGGAAGTAGAGAACGATATGGTAAGGCTTCGCGATATGTCCGAGGCTCTCCGTGCCGAACTTACGGAGATGATAAAAAAAGATGGCGAGGCTTTCGATAAAGTTATGGCCGCAAGGAAACTTCCCAAAGACAATGAAGACGAGATCAGAAAGAGGGACGCGGAAATAATAGCCTCCACAAAAATCGCGGCTTTGGTACCATTGGAAACCGCCAAAATGGCGTTAAATATTTTGGAGCTTACGAAAGAAGTGGCTGAAAAAGGGAATGTCAATTCCATTTCCGATGCCGGGGTTTCGGCCCTTATGGCCAAGGCCGCTCTCGAAGGCGCGATCTATAATGTGAAGATTAATATCAGCGGAATGGAAGACAAAGTAGTTCGCGGAAAAGCTCCGCGCCGAAATAAAGGCTCTTCAGGAAAAAAGTACCTCACTGGGCGATGAAATAAAAAGAATCGTGGAAAGCAAATTTTGATGTCGGGTCGCATTGATCTGCATATTCATACGTCGTATTCCGATGGGCTGTCCTCCCCGGCCAAGGTTTTGGAGATAGTCCGCAAGAAGAAGCTTTCGGCCTTCGCAATATGTGACCATGATAATGTCAAGGGATATTTTGCCATCCGTGAGCTAATGACTGATGGCGACCCGGAGGTTGTCCCCGGGGTGGAACTATCGGCGGGAAAAGACAATGACGATATTCACATATTAGGGTATTACTTTGATCCCGCTTCAAGCATTCTGGAAAGCGCATTGGAAGAATGCCGGGATCGGCGGAATCGTCGCGCCGAACAGATATTGGCGAAGCTGAAGGAAATCGGCATAGAGATAACGCTCGAGACGGTGCAGGAGATTGCCGGGAATTCCGCGATCGGTCGCCCGCACATCGCCGATGCTCTGCTCAAGGTCGGCGCCGTAAAAAGTTATGAATCGGCTTTTGGAAAGTATATCGGGAACAACTGTCGTGCCTATGTGCCAAAGAAAAATATCACCCCGCCTGAAGCGATCGACCTGATTCACCGTGCCGGCGGGCTGGCCTTTCTGGCACACCCGGGCCTCGGAAATGCATTTTTGCACCTGGATGATTTTATCAAATTGGGACTTGACGGAATAGAGATTTATCACCCGAATCATTCCTATTATCGGCGGAGCAAATTTCTGGCTTTTGCGGAGGAGAAGAAGCTTCTGGCGACCGGCGGATCGGATTACCATGGCCGCGAGGGAAGATTCGGGATGATCGGATCGCAATCCGTGCCCGAGGAATTATTGGAAGGATTGAAAATGAAACTCAACATTATCCATAGAGGTTGAACTTGAAAAGAGCATGTGTCACACTGATCGTATTATCTCTGGGGCTGATGGGATCGGCTATGTCGGCGGAATTGAGCACGAAATATCAGCAGGATCTGCTTGATAGACTAAATTATCTGCGAGGAGTTGGGTCACAGCCTGCTTCATATGAGAAGGGTACGGGAATCCCGCATTGCGGCACGTCGATAATGTTTGAAGCTTTTATCAACCGCGATTCCCTGTCCGGCGCATACAAGGAGCTGGTTACTCAGGCGGAACAGCGTCCGGTTCTGCCGCAGGCTTACGTTTCCCCGGCGAAGCGCTTTAAGATTCATTATACGACCGTTGGCGACAGCGCAGTTTATCAGCCAAATGTGGATACAATCGGCGGGGGCGATGGGGTGCCAGATTATGTTAACAAGATGGGGCAGATCGCCGATTCCGTTTGGGATTTTGAAATCAATCATTTAGGCTACCCGGCTCCGCCGTCGGACGGTTTCTATGCTACAGGCGGGGACTCGCTGTATGATATTTACGTCGTGGATCTTGGCTCGGCTTATTATGGTTACACCCCCGGAGAGCAAGCCCTCGATGCACAGAGGGCGACTTCTTTTATTATTATAGAGAATGATTTCAACTTCTTCCCCTATATTAATCGCCCTCTCGACGCGGTACGAGTCACGGTGGCACATGAGTTTTTCCACGCCATCCATTTTGGCATGGATTTTACGGAGTATGAAGGTACTGAGCAAGATCCCAAGCTTTACTGGTGGGAGATGTCTGCCACGTGGATGGAAGAGATGGCGTATTCCTCTGTTAACGACTACTATGGTTACCTTCCGTGGTATCTTAATTTTCCGTGGATAGGCTTGCAGGATTTTTCTGTTACTAATCAGCTTCATCCGTATGGGGCGATGTTATTTCCGCTATTTCTGACACAGAAGTTTGATACCGTAATTGTCCGGAAGATATGGGAGAAATGCCGCGACTTCGGAGTCGGTCCTCAATTTTTAAGGGCGGCCGATTCCTCGATATCAGAAATGTCGGGCGGCGAATATCATTTAAGCAACGCCTTTCAGGAATTTGCGGTCTGGAATCTTTTCACGGGGAGCAGAGCATCACGCGCGCCAGCCGGTCATAAATATGCCGAAGCGGAGAACTACCCGACGGCTTCTGACCGTCCGGTCGATTCGATTTTTATGACTCACGGCGAGTATCCGATTTGGATGCTCTGGCCTGATTCTATGAACAAATATTTCGCACCACCGCTTCCTCAAAATCTCAGCGCGGATTATATAAATTTGACGGCAGTGAAATTAATTCCGGATTCCATGGCGTTTATTTTCTTCGGGGTTCCTGACGCCTATGCGGGCATAAGTTGGGCTGCTTCCACGGTGGCATTCCCGGTCAGCGGGCCGGCCGACGTTCAGAATTGCGAATTGACTCCGCGCGGGAATCTGAAGGCTGTCTGGCCGACGGGAAATTATTATAATATAATCGCCATACCAACTGTCGCGTCGACGATAAATTCCTCCTTCCCTGCCACTTATGGATTTTCATATTATGTAAATGAGTCGTCGGTTGCGGATACCACAATTTATTCGCTCAACAATCCTTATCCTAATCCGATCGTTGTCAATTCCGGCGACGACCATATTACTTTCTCCGCGAATAAACCGCTATTGCCCGCTATGCAGGCAACTCTCGAAGTGCAGATCTTTGATATTGCCGGTGAGAAGGTGAATAAACTGACCGAGATTGAGGGTCAGACTCAGATTCTGATCCGGTGGAATCTCGACAACTCATCAGGCGTCAAAGTAGCCCCGGGGGTGTACCTGGCGCTCTGTAAGCTTAAATTTCCGGACGCTTCGTCGGATATTGTGCAGAAGTATAAACTGGCCGTTATAAAATGAACTCCAGTTTGAGAATAATTGCCAGAGTCGCAGTTTTCGCGGCTCTGGTTTTTATTTTTTCGTATCTGTCAGTCTTCCTGTCCAATGTCAATCCTGCCTTCTTTATAGTGTTCGCTGCCGGATTTCTCTGGGGGATCTGGCCCGGTATCGGCGTCGGAGTAATCGGATTTTTTCTGTGGTCAAATTTCAATCCGATGGGACCCGCGCCTGCGCCGCTCTTGATTTCTCAATTAATCGGGATATCGTTTTCAGCTCTAATCGGAGTTCTGGCATCTCAGACCTTGACTCCGGAATCTCGTAATATCAAGTCCGCCCTAATCATGGTCCTTTCGGGGCTATTGACCGGATTATTTTATCATATGATTGTCGATGTCGTTGACGCCTGGTTGTATCAGCCCTTCTGGCCGAGACTGATAGGAGGAACTGTATTTTCGTTGATTACAATCATATCAAATTGTATAATATTTCCCATGTTCTATCCGGCGCTGGTATATCTTTATCATAGAGAAAAAAGAGCGGCCGTATGACAATATGGCGAATCTTCCTTATCGCGGGATACTTCTCATATCATCGGTTAATTCATTTTCTCAGGATAAGGGAATCATAATCGAGGAGGACAGTACGGGCGTCAAAACAGATTCCATTTACGCGCCTGAGACATTTCCGGGGAAGGCTAGCGACTCAGTTAAAGCGGCAAGAAAGGCAACGATATATTATAATTCTGACGATTCAGTTGCGACTCGATTCCTAATAAATCGCCTGAATCTCGCCGATGAAGCTACCCGTTCATTTCAGCATGACGCGTCCGGCTTCATGAAATTGAATCCATCGAATCTTGTTCTCGAAGAGCAGATGACTCCCTTCCGCTCGACGGCCCTGCCAGTTGTGCCTTCCCGGAAATAGATTAAATTTTGTATTCAATAGTCGATCACTGCATCCTCTGGAGCATCTGCCGGAACCGGATAATCGGGTAGACTTGAATGATCTTCCGACCGCCTCTATTGACAGGGTCTATAATATCGACGGCCCGCTGGGCATGATACTTGGCGGCGAGAATGCGATATCTTCGATCTTTTTGATTCCTCTCCGCCCGGATACCACGCAAGCCAAGTCAAGACTGGTTGTGGACAAAGGATCGTTCGGGTATGCAAATACGAAAGTCCTTTTTGCCCGCCGCCTTCTCGGCGGACAATCTTTTCGCGCCGGCATTGAGTACCGCCGAACTGATGGCCTGACCAGCGGCCGAGATGACAATTCCTATCACCAGTGGGGGGAGATTCTCTATCCTGTCAGCGAGCGTATCAGGCTTGATCTGAGTGGGCGATTATATAATCGGACTGGAAGCTATACGGTTCAGCCGGATATTTCATCCTTCTCGATTAACAGAAATCGGCGCGACCGAGACCTGACTGCGGGGTTTGACTTTTATAATTCTCCCGGCAGGACCACTCGCGTGGAATTTCGTCATCAACGATCAGAATCGGCGCTTGACGAATATACTGCTCTATACAAGCGCAATATTGATTTTCTCGATAATTCATTTTGCATCACCCATGATAGTAAATTGGGTAAGGCCAATTTGAAGGCCTCTATCAAATTGACCCGTGAGGAATTTAATGATTCGGAATTCAAGGAGAGACGTTTTGGCGGCGGCTTTGAAGCCCGAATCGTTTCAGGCGGCGATTCTCATCCTGCCGCCGCTATTGTTAGGGTCGAAAAAGTAGATGGTTTTGGTGTCGCATTCTCGGGGGCGATGGGATATACAGTAAATACTCCGACCCATTATTTGAGCGCTTCGGCAGGATATGTGACCAAGATTCCGCGCCAGTATGAACTCAGGCTTGTCCCACGTATGACCGGCATTCTCGCCGGCGATAATGCCGATTATTATGAATCAGGCAATCCGAGCCTGAAATCAGAAAAGCAGATGACAGGGAATCTTACGGTCGGGATTGGCCAAGCCGGCTCTGACCTTTTGCTTTCTGCTACCGGCGGGAAGATAATTGATGGCATCGACTGGCAGAGCAAAGACTCTGATACATTGGGAAACGCGGTCGAGGCTTTTAAGCCCGAGAACAGGGATATTACATTTTCGACTGCGAGTATAAAAAAGAGATTTTCATTTGGAGAAATGTTGCACTGGTCGGCGGGAGGAAGCTGGCATTATATTAAAGAGGACAGCATAGCCGGCCCACCATACTCGCCCCACTACCAATTATTTTCTGGCCTGGAAATATATAATCATGTCCAAAAACTCGATCTCCACTTGTACGGATACATAGAATGCACATATGTCGGTCCCTATTACGGCCCTCTCGGGACAAAATTAGGGGAGAAGCCTATCATAAATATGAAATTATCTTTTAGAATTAAATCATTTCGATTCTATTATATCTTCCAGGATCTGGCCTCACTGGAATATCAGTCGCGAGAAAATTACACGATTCCAGGGCGATTCAATTACTATGGCATTATCTGGGAATTTCTCGATTAAAGCGCCCTCGGTGAACAGATAGGATTCCCCAGCGGCAAGCAGTTCTATTTTTGCCCGCTGTTCTTACCACAATTTTAGGTTGAATAAGTCCAATTTTATATGATTTTTTGGGCGGCTCGGGAACAATCATCATTTTGCGGTTGTATTTAAGATACTGTTAGTAATGTTTACAGTTAGATCCTATGATATTCAACGAGTTAAGGAAGTAGCTGGGAAGACAAAGAATATTGACATAAGACCTGCAAAGCCTTGCAATGGAGGAAACAATGATAAGAATTGGTGAAAAGGTAATGGATTTTGAAGCGGATGCATATCATGACGATAGAATCAAGAAACTGAGATTATCGGATTTCAGGGGGAAATGGGTGGTCCTGCTGTTTTATCCGGCGGATTTTACGTTTGTTTGCCCGACTGAGTTAGAGGAAGCTGCCGATCATCATGATCTTTTCGAGAAGGAGGGGGCTGAAATCATGAGTATCAGCACCGACACTGTGTACGTGCATAAAGCATGGCATGATGAATCCCCTGCCATAGGAAAGATTAGATATCCGATGCTGGCTGATCCGACGGGGAAGATTTGTCGCCAATTTGGGACTTATATCGATAACGAAGGATTATCGTTTCGGGGAACGTTCATTATCGACCCCGACGGTAATCTGAAGACTATGGAAATGCACGACAACAGCATCGGCCGAAGCACCAAAGAAATATTACGCAAACTTCAGGCGGCTAAATTCGTTATGGAGAATGATGGAGAAGTATGTCCGGCCAGCTGGAAACCGGGGATGAAGACGCTCAGGCCCGGGTTGGATTTGGTCGGTAAAATTTAAATAAATAAAGGAGAAATCTTTATGTCATACGAATGGAAATTTAATCAGAGGCCTTATTCAGACGAAGAGGCCAAGAAGCTGTTGAAGAATGTTATGTCTCCGGAGTCGACTGACTGGCATTATAACACCCACCATAAGGGGTATGTGACGGCTCTCAACAAAATAGAAACCGAGTTGGAGAAGGCTGATCGCTCGACCGCCAATGGTAATTATTCCGCTATTGGGGAATTGAAAAGGCGGATGACCTGGAATCATGGTGGCACTGTCCTGCACGACCTTTATTGGGCAGTTCTCGGTGGTGACGGCGACCCGTCCAAGGGAAAAGAGGTTATCGCGGCGATCGAAGGTGAATTCGGGAGTCTTGACAACTGGAAGGCAGATTTCAAGGCAACTGCAATATCGGCAAAACTTTCCGGATGGGGGGTGCTGGTTTTCGACCAACTGTACAGCGGACGCCTGCTGAATGTTTTGGTCGATGAGCATCATTATGGTGCGGTCTGGGGCGGAATACCCCTGATCGCTCTGGATGTTTTCGAACATGCCTATTACCATAAGTATGGCCCGGCCCGAGCGAAGTATATTGACGATTTTATCGCGAATCTTCACTGGGGACGGATAAACGAGCGTTTCAATAAATTTACCAAGCGCGAATCTGTAAACTACCCTGAGAGAGTCTTTCAGAAGTAATGACAGCTGGAATCTAGTATCTGTAGGTCTGCGTAGAGGGGTAATTGAAAATTGCGGCGCCAAAAACGCCGCAATTTTCATAAATGTGATACTTGGATTGGAGGTTCATCTGCCCGGCGTTTTTTTTGTTGTTATCAAATTCAATTGGTCTTATGATTATGGCTACGCGACGGAAAAGACACCCATGAGGAGCTGAGAATATGGATTTTGATTTTACTGATGATCATAAATCGGTGCAATCGCTTTGCCGCGATTTTGCCGCCCGACACGTAGCTCCGGGGATTCAAGAAAATGACAGGTCGCAGAAATTTGACAGCTCAATTTTATCCAAGATGGCGGAGTTGAATATTCTCGGCCTTTGTTTTCCGGAAAAATATGGTGGAGCGGGGTTGGATTATATATCTCTCGGTCTGGCCTGCGAGGAGCTTGAATATATCGATACTTCCGCCCGGGTTATTCTTTCGGTTCATATCGGCCTTAATTCATTGACTTTGCTATCCTGGGGGAATCAATTTCAGAAGGAAAAATATCTTATCCCTCAGGTAAAAGGGAAAAAGATCGCGACTTTCGGATTGACCGAGCCGAATGCGGGGTCCGACGTTGTCGGTATTCAGACTACAGCCGTCAAAAAAGGGAACAAATATATTTTAAATGGCGAGAAGATGTGGATTAGCCTCGCTGACTCGGCCGATAATATCCTCATTTTTGCCTGGACCGATCTCGAAAAAAAGCAGAACAGGGATCATGGCGGCATTTCCTGTTTCATCGTTGAGCGAAGTTTTCCCGGAGTGACGACTGGCGACAATTCACGGAAAGCTTGGGTGTGCGAGCCGGGAACACCGGCTGGATTTCGATGTTGGATGTTGAAGTTCCGGCAGAAAATCTGGTTGGGAGCGAGGGTGAGGGATTTGGCATCGCCATGTTCTGCCTGGAGCAGGGGCGGTACACGGTCGCGGCCGGTTCGACTGGACTTATCAGGGCCTGCCTCGACGCCAGTGTCAGCTATTCTCATACAAGAAAGACATTTGAATTACCGATAGCAGAGCATCAATTGGTCAAAGAGATGATTGCCAATATGGCGGCGGGCTACGAATATTCACGTCTTCTCTGGCTGAAGGCCGGATGGCTCAAGAATAAGGGAATCAGATCGACCAAAGAAACATCTATGGCCAAATGGATTGCCTGTCAGGAGGCGGAGAAAGCCTCGGCTGATGCGATTCAAGTGCATGGAGCCTATGGATTCTCCGATGAATATCCGGTGGAAAGATTTTATCGCAACTCGAAGGGAGCCTCTGTCTATGAGGGTACGCGAGAAATTCATAAATTAATGCAGGCGGATTATGCTCTTGGATTTCGGGGGGACAAACCTCGGAGATGCAATTTGCCTCCCTGGCCCTTTCCTGAAGATATTTGAGAGTGTTAAATTGCGTGAGTAATTGATTATCGAAAGATAAGGGTTTGAAAGAGGGCGACGATAAATTATCTAGCTTATTAGGAACGTTTTGAGGGGTAGTCGAGTTTGCTACTTAGATGGACGATAATTAGATAGGTGGACAATTACCGGATTGGAGGATAAATGGCTGGAAGTCAGACAAACAATAAACAGTCATTGAAGCAGATTGGGTTACCTGAAGATACAATTCTGGGTCTATATACGTGTCTTTTGAAAACCCGTCAGCTTGATGAAAAATTAAGGAAGCTATTTCGACAGGGCCGATATGCCGGAACCTATTTTTCCGCTGTCGGGCAGGAAGCGACCACCGTCGGCCCGACGTACGGTCTTCGAGACGAAGACATTATCGGCCCCTCACATCGCGAAATAGGCGCCAATGTGACCAAGGGAGTGCCGCTCGCCGCCATCATAGGCCAGGTTTACGCGCGCTCTAACTCGCCCGATAAGGGGAAATCGCATCCCTGTCATTACGGGTATCGAACGAAGGGAGTCATCACTCCGGCTTCGACGGTTGCCGGTCAGACAGTGGTGGCGACCGGATGCGCCATGGCTTTCAAGATTCAGAAGAAAGATAACGTCGCTCTGGCATTCTTCGGTGAAGGAGCGACATCACGGGGCGGATGGCATGAAGCGCTCAATTTTGCAGGAATTCATAAACTCCCGATAGTCTATATCTGTCAGAATAATCTTTGGGCCGAATCAGTCCCGTCTTCACAGCAGGCGGGAATTGAGAAATTCTCTGACCGCGCCAAAGCTTATGGATTCCCGGGTGTCACCATCGACGGCAATGATGTATTCACGGTGCATAAAACGGCGGTTGACGCAATAGCCAAAGCACGCCGGGGCGAAGGGCCGACCATGATAGAATGTACTGACGTACCGGTGGTACGGCCACTCTGAAATCGACCCGGCCAATTATCGTCGCTCCGAGGAACTTGAGGACTGGAAAAAGAAAGACCCTGTTTTAATCGCGGAAAAGATTCTGTTTGACCTGGGATTGATGACGACCGAAAAACGCGAGGCGCTGGTCGAGCAGATAAATCATGAGATTGAAGAAGCGGTTCATGAGGCTGAGTCAGCGAAATATTCCGAACCGGAAGAGGCTTACAATGATGTCTATTCGGACAAATTTCCGGTCAGGAGAGTGGAATATTAGGGTTTCCGATTCGGTATGAAAGAAGAATAATTTAGGAGAATAAATGAAAACGACGACATTTATCGAGGCTATAACGGAGGCGATGGCCGAGGAAATGGAGCGCGACGAGCGAGTATTCCTGATTGGCGAGGATATCGGCCTCTACGGCGGTGTTTTCAAGGCCACCAAAGGATTGATGGAACGCTTCGGCGCCGACCGGGTGATCGATTCGCCGATTTCCGAGGTCTATATTGTCGGCGGATGCGTCGGCGCGGCGATGGTCGGCATGAGGCCGATTCCCGAAATACAGTTTGCCGATTTTATCACGCCGTCGATGGACCAAATTATCCAGCAGGCCGCAAAAATCCGGTACCGAACGGGCGGTCAATGGACCTGTCCGATGACTTTAAGAGTTTGCTGCGGCGGCGAAGTCGGCGGCGGACTTTACCATTCGCAAATTAATGAACAATGGTTTTTCTCTCAGCCCGGCTTGATAGTATTGATGCCGTCCACGCCGTACGATGCCAAGGGACTTCTCAAATCGGCAGTTCGGGGCGAAGATCCTGTGATATTTTTCGAGCACAAGAGGCTGTACCGATCAATAAAGGAAGATTTGCCGGAAGATGATTTTACGGTGCCGATCGGTAAGGCGGTTGTCAGGAAAACGGGGAAGGATATTACGATTGTTGCGTATGGCCTGATGTGCCATAAGTCGCTGGAAGCGGTAGAGAAGCTCGAAAAAGAAGGTGTTTCGGTTGAATTGATCGATATGAGGACGTTATTGCCCTGGGATAGGGAGACAATATTCGAATCGGTAAAGAAAACCTCAAAAGTGGTTCTCGTACAAGAGAATTCCAAAACCGGCGGAGTGATGGCTGAGGTGGGCGCCGCCATAGCTGAAGAAGTCTTTGATTTTCTTGATGCCCCGGTGACTCGCGTATGCGGCCTGGATGTACCGATGCTGCCTTTTGCGCCGCCGATGGAGCATTATTTCCTGCCGAATGCCGAGAAAATCATCCGTGCCGTTAAAAAAGTTCTGGAATATTAAGTCGGGGAGGAGCAATGGAGTATAAAATAGTTGTACCCCCTCTGGGCGAATCGGTTGTCGAGGGGACAATCGTGAAATGGATCAAAAATGAAGGGGACAAAATAAAGATCGACGACCCTATCGTAGAAATAATGACCGATAAAATAAATGTCGAAATCCCTTCTCAACATAACGGTGTTATGAAGAAGCATCTTGTCCCGGTGGATACTGTAGTGCAAATCGGAGTAGAGATAGCTATAATGGAGATTGAAGGATCTGCGACAGTATCGAAAGCATTTCAGACACTCCCCGATAGCGGAATAGAGCAGATTCCGCAGGAGCAGGATGTGAAGGCGCCTCCGGAGGAATTTGTCGGCACTGTGGCTCACCATGAACAGATGGGGATACATGCCGACACGGATTCCATTGAAGCCGGGATCAAGGGAGTGAAATCTTCGCCCGTAGTTCGGCGAATGGCGCGGGAGCATTTTATCGATTTGCGCCTCGTGCGCGGAACGGGGAAAGATCTGCGAGTCAGCAAGGAAGATGTAGTAAAGTACATCAACAGCCGCCATCTGGTTGACGTCAAGAAGCCTGATTTTGCCTGGCCTGACGGCGAGCCTGAGGACATAATACCGATCACCGGCGTTCGTAAAGTAATCGCCGACCATATGGTCAAGTCAGCCTTCACCATTCCGCATGTAACTACTTTCGATGAATGCGATATGACCAAACTCATTGCCTGGCGCAAAGAATATGTCGATAAGATAGAAAAATTGCACGGCGTTCGAATAACTTTTCTGCCATTCATGGTGAAGGCGATAATTTTTGCGGCCAAGGATTTCCCGTGGATAAATTCGACCTATGAACAGGACAAGCTGCATGTCAAAAAATATTTCAATATCGGAATGGCGGTGGCGCGTCAGAATTCTCTGATAGTTCCGATCGTAAAACATTGCGAGCAGAAAACGATTTTGCAGATAGCAAAAGAAATGCGTGAGCTGGCGGACAAAGCCAACGCCGATAAATTGTCCATGGATGAAATAACCGGCGGAACTTTTTCGATTACCAATGCGGGACTGATGGGGGCTCTCGGTTCAACGCCTATAATCGCATATCCGCAGGTGGCAATTCTGGGCGTGCATAAAATAGTCGAACGGCCGGTCGTGCGTGATGGTCAGATCGTGATTCGTCCGATACTCAATTTTGGCCTATCTTTTGACCATCGTGTAGTCGACGGCGGTTATGCGGTGCAGTTCCTGCGCAAGATGATCGAATATCTGGAGGATCCCGATAGCTGGCTATTGGGAGTGGTTTGATATTTGCATAGAGGCGCATTGCAATACGCCTCTGCATGATGAAGGACTATAATATGGCTGATAAATTTAGGTTGGTTGTAATAGGAGCGGGGCCGGGCGGGTATGTTGCCGCCATCCGGGCGGCTCAGCTCGGGATGAAGACTGCAATAGTTGAGAGAGAGTATATCGGGGGTGTCTGCCTCAACTGGGGATGTATTCCATCAAAGGCGCTTCTATATGTGACGGAATTGAAACGCACGGTTCTGGCGTCAGAACGAATCGGCCTCAAAGCGAGCAATGTCGAAATAGATATTGATAAGCTCAAGAAGCATAAGGACGAGACGGTCAAGCGGCTGACCAGCGGAGTAAAATTCCTGCTGGACAAATATGGAATCAAAATCTATGACGGAGCGGCGTCATTTGTTTCCGGAAAAGAGATTGAGATAGTCAAAGACGGCGCCAAGATTATAATCGAATCCGAGCATTTTATAATCGCGACCGGGTCTTCGCCAATTGATCTTCCGGTAATCAAAACCGATGGCCAGCTAATTATCGGCGCCAGGGAGGCGATCAATCTTCCGAGCGTTCCGGCAACTCTGGGAGTGATAGGAGCCGGCCCGATCGGCGTCGAGATGGCGACAGTTTATAATACGCTTGGCTCCAAGGTTACTATAATAGAGCTATTGGGAAGTGTACTACCTATGCTCGATGGCGAAATATCCTCGGCGTCAGAGAAGGCTTTGAAAAAGCAGGGGATGGAGATATTTCTTTCGTCGAAAGTGGTTTCGTCCAAGAAAAACGGCAACAAAATTGAGATTGAAGTTGAAACGCCACAGGGCAAAAAGGGATTCAGTTTCGATATGATCCTTGTCGCGGCGGGAATGAAGCCAAATACGCCGGGACTGAATCTTGAAAAAGTCGGTGTGAAGCTTGATGCCAAGGGGTTTGTGCTGGTTGATAAGAGAATGCGGACAAATATATCGAATATATATGCTATCGGCGATGTCTGCGGCGGCTTGCTGCTGGCGCATAAGGCATCGCATGAGGGATTAGTCGCGGTTGAGGCAATCGCCGGATCACCTTCGGAAGCTGATTGGAAAGCGGTTCCGTATGCCGTCTTCACCGATCCCGAAATCGCGGGCATTGGCCTGACCGAAAAGGAAGCGGCCGGAATGGGGAAGAAAGTGAAGATCGGCAAGTTTCCATATCGGGCGGTCGGGAAGGGGATAGCTACTCTGGCGACTGATGGTTTTGCCAAGGTTATCTCCGACGCAGAAACGGATGAAATATTGGGGATACATATTTTCGGCCCGCACTCAGGTGATATCATTTATGCGGGAACGGCCTTAATGGAATTTGACGGTACCGCGGAAGATCTGGGGCATATTATGGCGATTCATCCGACCCTGTCTGAGGCTCTGATGGAGGCCGGGTTGAACGCGAATAAGAAGGCAATACATATAGTAAATTGATAGATTCTTTGCTAAGCTTTTGCGGGGGCGTATTTCAATATGCTCCCGCTTTTTGTTGTTCTGGAAACTTAAGTCTATTATCTTCCGTAATATTAAATGGAGCTGTGAGGCAAGGTGAAAAGAATAATAAAATACATATTTCGTCCGTATAGACTGGAAATTTTCTTCTGGAGTGTGGCTCTGCTTGTGCCGTTTTTCATTGACCCGGGGAGTCAGCATAATTCTTTTTGTTTTTTCCATAATATCGGGATAGGCTTTTGTCCCGGATGCGGGCTGGGGCGGTCTCTGGCCTATTTCTATCGAGGCGATTTCGTGCATTCTTTTGTTTCCAATCCGCTGGGAATAATCGCCTTCGGGATTTTATTATTTCGCATTATTACTTTATCTTTTAAATTGAATCAAATTAAATTTTCCTTACAGGGAGGAACCAATGGCTGATATTTTTCAACTTCTGCCCGAAATTCAGGGGGATGAGATGCTCTACGTTTCCGGCCTGATCAAAGGTCTGGACGATCAGAATGCGGGGCGTTTTGCGGCGCTCTACCGCGCCAGAAGAAAAGACCCCCAGACAGTGCTTCTATTGTCTTTACTTGGATTCGTCGGTATTGCCGGGGTGCATAGATTCTTTCTCGAGCAAATAGGCATGGGGCTTCTCTATTTATTGACCGGAGGTATCTGTCTGATTGGAACGATAATTGACATCGTCAACCATAAGAATCTGGCATTCGAATACAATCAGAAGAAGGCGATGGAAACGCTGGTGATGATAAAGGGATCGGTATAAGATAATTTATCAGGCGAATTTATTGTCGCTAAAAGAATTTTTGTAGGGCACGAGCCAATGATGCATTTTTTCTTTGCGGCTCGTGCCATTTTCTTTCCATTCATCATTTTCATCAGAAAAGGCCCCTGACCGCGCAGCAAAAAACACTCTACCATTTTCTGCATAACACTCTGACGAAACCGGTTTTTGATGAATCATCAGGAATAAATGACTCGCTGATTATAAGGGGTCCGTCGCCTCCAAAGCGCGGAGGTTCCCTTGATGGAACTGTCTTCGACCTCCTGCGGTCTTTGGCGCCCCCAAAGCGCGGACGATCTCTCAATGTAACTGTCTTGGGCACCCTGTAGTTTTCTCCGCCTCTGAAAACAAGGTACCAAAACTCCCTAGTGATGCTATCCAAAGGTATTCTGCAAATCGAATAATAGGCAGTATATTGCCGTGCCCACATCAATTGTTCCCTCGCATCAGGTCTTAGTATTTCCAAAAAGGTGTGAACAGGTCCCCTTTGAGGAATTGCATTGCACTTATTGGTTTCAGTTTCAACAGAATTAAGATCCTCCCGCGCGAAATCATTGAATATAGAATCGGGATAAACATAGTTCGATTGAATCTTGAGTAGCGCTCCGGTTTCGGAATCTATAAGTACTTCGAAGTTGCTGGGATAGGGCGGATCATGTGGCAATGAATCAAGAAGAATTTCGTCAAATGCAACGCACCAGACAATTCTGTCACCTCTGAAATCGATTGGCCCCGGAAATGTTGAATCGATTAACATTAAGGATTGAGAGGTTTCCGATATTTTCTGGCTTGTATAATTAATTGACTTCTCAAAACCTGTGTATTCTAAAGCGCGCTCTATAGCTTCGTTTGCATTTATTATCTGCCTAATCCATTTAGATGTATCGGGCACAGGCATCTGGGCGAGGCATAGGTTTGTCAGGCAAGACCAAAATAGCATTATAAAGACTATTGGAATACTCTTCTTCATGATTGATATTCGGTCCCACCTACTCCCAAAGCGACAACAGAAGTGTGATCTGACGCCTCCAAATCGTCCAAGTGAGTTACGATATCGAGACGATCAAGTATCGCCATCTGTTTAACAAGCCCCCCTACTTTTTAATTTTCCGATTCGCCAAAGTACAGAAACCGGTCGAGGAGTTTCACATACTCCGACCAGCCGGAACCGGTTCTGTCCCGGATTCTTTCTATCGCACCCATCTTGGAATCGATCTCATCGGCATAAAAAAGAATAAAAGCCTCAGGCATCTGGGGGACAATCGGTGAGGCGTAGTCGAGCTGTCCCTGATGCGAAATAATCAGGTGCCTGATTTTCATAAGGAGATTCGGCGGGAAATCGCCGATTTCTTCGGCTTTTCTGGCAATGACATGATCGGCCCAGCATATATGCCCGATCAGCCGCCCTTCGTCGGAATAATCGATATAAGATGTAATATTATATTGCGAGATTTTTCCCATGTCGTGAAAAAGACCGCCGAAAATCAGGAGGTCATTATCAAGAAATGAATATCGCCGCGCCATATCGATGCAGATTTCGGCGACATTGATCGAATGTTCGGCCAGCCCGCCGATGCAGGCATGATGCCAGAGTTTTCCGGCGGCGGCTTTAAGATATGATTCCAGAAAGGTCTTGATCATTCCAGAATGAATCGGCCAGTTTCTTGATATTCCCGTTTTCGATTTTGCCGGTTAGTGAGAGGATTTTGGATTTGAGGTCTTCTTCAGAGAATTTGGATCTTGGAATTATCTGCGATATATCGTACTCGTCTTCTTTGGCGAGGCGAAGTTTGGTTATTTTCAACTGAGGATTACCCTTATAGTCGCCCAGAATCCCTTTGATCTTCACGACCGCCCCTTCTTCAAGCTCCTCGAGAGCGAATTTGTCCGGCTCCCACCAGACCCCCGCAATACGGCCGGAAGCATCACCGAATTCGAAAGTTATAAAACTGCTTCCGCTGTATTCGCGGATATCTCTCTTGCGAACCGACAGGTAGGCGGTCACCGTTTCGTTTGGGACGAAGTCTTTTATCATAAGATTCCAGCAATAATATAGCCTCATTAAGATAACAGGATTGGGGAGGCGGGTAAAGTATTTTTTCTTTATTCAAAACCGGTGAAGCCGTATATTCCCATGGTTATGAAGATTCTCAATCGTTATATCTTGCTTGAACATATCCCCCCGTTTCTGTTTTCCGTATTTATTATCACGTTTATTCTGATTCTGGAGACAATCCCCAAAATAGTTGAATTGGTGATAGATAAGGAAATTTCGGTCCTTATCGTTCTGGAATTGATATTTCTCAACCTCGCCTGGATGATTGCCCTGTCGGTCCCGATGGCGGTTCTGGTGGCGACTCTTCTGGCGTTCGGGCGGTTTACGTCGGATTCCGAGATTGTTGCGATTAAATCCTCGGGGATAAATCTTCTTCGGGTGCTGATTCCGCTGCTTGTCGCGGCCGGTCTTCTGACAATTGCCATGATTGAATTTAATGACAAGATTTTGCCCGATTTGAATCATCAGGCCCGGGTTCTGACGGGGGATATTCGGTCGATGAGGCCGACTTTGACCTTCAGGCCGGGCGTTTTTATAACCGACGTTTCCGGATATATTATTCTTATCGATAAAATCAATCATAGAACCTCAGAGGTGGAAGGGGTTCGGATAAGCGAGACCAAAGATCCGGCGCATCCGAGGATTATTGTCGCCCGTGCGGGATTGATGAAATTTATCGATAATGGACAGACAGTTCAGTTCACGCTGTATGACGGCGAATTGCACATGCTTGATACAAGAGATCCCTCGAACTATAGAAAAGTGGATTTTAAGGAGCAGGTAATCAATGTCGGCGGAGTGGGTTCGTCACTGAAACGTTCCGAATCGTCGCTCCGTACTGATCGGGAAATGGATATTGCGCAGATGGAAGATGAGGTGGTTCAAGCTCAAAATGCCGTGGCGCCTTTCAGGATGAGAATGGGGAATACGGTTAAGAATAAGCTCGAGTTTCTGTTCAGCGATACGCTGAATTATCCGAAGGATAGTACACGAACGGATTCGAGCTCTCTGGCTTATTTGAAAGTGGAGATGCGGGGTATTTATTCCAAATTGCAGAGGGAATCGGACCAGATTCAAGAGCAGGACAAACTGGTGGACAAATATCTCATTGAAATTTACAAGAAATATTCGATACCGGCGGCATCATTTGCATTTATTTTGATCGGCGCCCCACTGGGAATTTTATCGCGTCGCGGGGGGATGGGGTTAGCTGTCACTATTTCGCTTCTTATCTTTACCCTATACTGGGCGTTTCTGATCGGGGGAGAAGACCTTGCCGATCGAGGGTTAATATCCCCCTTTCTGGCAATGTGGTCGGCCAATATTCTTGTTGGTCTACTCGGGATATATCTTCTTGTGAAAGTCGTGACTGAGAAACCCTTATTTGCCTTTTTCCGGAAATGATCAAAGTTCTCGACAGATATTTGCTCAGATATTTCCTGACGTCGTTATTCGCGATTAGCGTCGGGATCGGGCTTTTGATCATCGCCATAAATATGGTAGAAGAGTTGCGCGATTTTATCGACAACCATGTACCATTACTGGAAGTCATGACCTACTATGTCTATTTCGTCGGATGGGTCATAAAATCGTTTTTGCCGGTTTTTGTGCTTCTGGCGGCCCTGATTACAGTCGGAATTCTGGCCCGTAAGAATGAAATACTTGCCATGAAGAGTAGCGGGCTGTCGCTTTATCGAATCGCCGCCCCGCTTCTGGTATTCTCTTTTCTACTCAGCGTTGCCCACATTTACTACAATGAAGAAATTTTTCCCGAGCCGAACAGGAAGCGGCTGGAGATGATCGAATATACCATGAAAAACCGGGAGAAAGAATCCTCGCTTTCGCCAAGAAATATTTACCGGCAGATTGATAAGAATCTCTTTTTTATAATCAATTCATATAACATCCCCAAGATGGAGGGGACCGATATTAAATTATATCGCTCTGAGAATAATAAGCTGGCCGAAATTATCACCGCCCAGAAGATCAAATATACAGAGCGCAGCTGGATGCTCTATGGCGGCGTGAAACGTCTCTTCGCCGATTCCGGGGAGACTTTTGTCGCATTTGACTCTCTCTCGGCCGATTATATCAAAGATAAGCCGGCCGACTTCGAGATTCCGATCGGTCTGCCTGAAGATATGGGGTACCGGGAGCTGGCGCATTATATCGACCTGATGAAGCGAACCGGAGGCCCGTACCAGAGGGAACTGGTTGACTTGAAGATTAAGCTGGCCTATCCGTTTTCCTCGTTTATCGTCATCCTGATTTGTGTTCCGATCGCCTCCAATCCCAAGCGCGGGGGGATAGCGGTATCATTCGCACTGGGCGCCGGGATTGCGTTACTATATTTCGTCGCTTATAAAGTGACTCAATCGTTTGGGTATAATGAAAAGCTCGACCCGGATCTGGCCGCGTGGATGATAAACGGGATATTCTTATTGGTCGGTATTGTCATCATGTGGAGAGCGAAAAAATAGTCCGTCTCCACACTCAGCCTGACTTATTCTCTTTTGAAATGTGGCATCTCCCATGGTATCTCGAATGAGATTTCCACAATTCCCCCAAATTGACCATCCTTGTTCCACGGGGCTTGATAAATAATCTTCTTGATGCCGTTCTTTTCGATCGTGTAGATATTCTCTTTGCGGGAATCCATCAATTGCCGCAATTTATTTTTGGATTCACCGGGATGACAATCATAGAGATTCTTTCCGATAAGCTCGGCTCCGCCATAGCTCTTGAATGTTTCGACCGCTTTGTCGTTCATGTCGATAATAATTCCGGCCTCATCGCTGACGGTGACTGCCGCCGACGATTCTTTAATCCACGCCGCTTTTGTCATAATTCTCCGTTATGTTAAATCGCTCTTGTGATCAAAGATAATCGAGCCGGCGGCGCAGGTCAACCCCCCTCGAATGGGAACTACCGCTTTATCTAATCAGACTCGTGGAGCGGCCAAAGGGAGGTATTTGCAACAGACTCCGGCTCGGATATTATAAGTTGATTATCTCCTTGATTTTGTTGGGAATTTGACTAAATTTGTGCTTCTCCGGTTGGCGATGCCGGATGATTTTTTGACTGGAGAGGTGTCCGAGCTGGTCGAAGGAGCATGCCTGGAAAGCATGTGAACGGGAAACCGTTCCCTGGGTTCGAATCCCAGCCTCTCCGATAATATCATAGCTTATTTCCAATCCTTTGGCAGTGATAGAGTTCCGGCCATTTTCCATGAGTTGGACAAAGTCACTTGAATAGAATAATCTATCCAAGTGGGCAATCAGAGCAACTCACGTATCGGCTGTTTCCATACAGGTCCCAGCCCAAATTTGTGAATTGACAAGCCCATAGTTCTGCCTTATGGCAGAGGCGAGGTTGTCGGATACCCTGTGTTCAGGATGCGGATTCGGTTGCACTGGCCAGCTTGGGGGTTGCCATGCGGGCGTCGACTTCAGGTACGGTTAGTGCATCGCCGCCGAAGGCTATACCCATATTCCTCAGCATTTCAAATGGGGGAATGCCTCCGATTTGCACGATGACAAAATCGTTTGGAATTTCCGTCCGGCCCTGCTTGGTGGCGAGAGTTACGGAATTTTCCAGCACCTCGAGGACCTGCGAATCGAATATCGGTTGAACGGTCTTTTCCGCGATTAATTTGGCGATCTTGGTTTCGTTTTTCTTCTTCGCCCGAAGGAAACCGCCCTTGCGGTATGAAATTGTCACCGTGTTTCCCGGTTGATTTGCCAGACCAATGGCCGCTTCAATGGCGCTATCACCACCGCCGACGACAAGGAGATGTTTGTTGGTGTACGACTGCGCGTCAACGAGTTGATACATGACTTTGGACTGTTCTTCGCCGGGGACTCCCATCTTTCGAGGGGTGCCGCGACGTCCCAAGGCCAGCACGACGTTTTTCGCGAGGTACTGTCTTTGCTGAGTTTTTACCTCGAACCACTCGGGGGTCCTGGTAACGGATTCAACTCGGCGCCCGACGCGAATATTAAGATGGAATTTCTGCGTTATCTCCTGCCAGACATCGAGTAGCTGTTCTTTTAAATATTCCTCTTCTTTGAGCCATCCGTACAGTGGTATTTCGACCGGCTGAGTCATTACCAGTTTGGATTTCGGGTAATGAAGAATCGCTCCGCCCAGAGAATTCTCCTCGAGCAAGACATAAGCGAGTCCATGCTGCACGGCGGTCAGGGCGGCGCCCATACCAGCGGGACCGGCTCCGACAATAACGACATCGACGACATCGCCGTGGGTCGGAAGTATTTTGCGCCGGTCGATTTCATCAACAACCATCTGGCCTTGCCTTATGGCGTGACGTATTAGCGAAAGTCCGCTCAGCTCGCCCGCGATGAACATTCCCGGGACAGTGGTTTCGTTGCATTCGGTTAAAATCGGGATGTCCGGACGACTTCTAATATCGCCGAGGCCTACTTTCAGCGCCCCGACCGGGCAGGCTGATTCGCATAAGGCATGACCGACGCAGCGTTGACCGTTGATGACTTCAGATGTGCCCCACACCACCCCCAGAACGTCGCCCTCGGGGCAGGCCGCCACGCAGGTTCCGCAGCCGATGCATGATCCGCGGTCGATAAAGGGATATTGCGCCCGAGGCTGATTGAAGCCCATTGCAATTGCCTCTTTCTTGCGACGTTCCATCAGGCGGCGGGTTCTGGCAAATTTTACCACATATGGAATCAGAACCGCCAATGAAATGGCCGCTACACCAGTCCAGATAAGAATCTGTTCAATACTCATATCTTAGCGCCTCATTAGAATCGATATCCCAATTCGGTCTGGATGCGGACGCCGTTGATATCGTCGCCCTTGCCAAATTGCACCAGGCCGCTCAGGTAATTATGAATTCCGATATTAGTTTGCACCGACGTTTCCAGCCAGCGGTTGTTTCTGGGAGTGCCAATTCCGGACACTTTGTACAAATAGACTCCATACGCCAACCCGATCATATTGCCACCCCAAAGGTTTTCATTCAGGCGGACGGAATAGTTATGACCGTTCTCGAGAGGCCCGGTAAATCCCGCCAGCTGTAATGTTCGCAGACATCCCCCGTCCCAGCAGGCCATATTTGTTCATATATAAGGAGTATGAACGCGTGGCCTGCGGGTCACCTGCGCGCTTATTATACCCGTAGGAGGACGAAATAGAAATCCCGAGCGGCAGGGTAATATCAAGCTGGGCATGTCCACCCTGCCGGAGATGATCGTCGAAAATGCTGTCGACCACCGACTTGTTCTCGAGTGTCCAGACGCTGCGCATATTGTCATAGCTAATGCTGGCGCGCAATGCCGATCCGAATCGATAGTAACCGTTCAGGTATAAATTGGTGAGCGAAAAGGTTTGTCCTGTCTTCAGCTTTCGCCAGCTTCGGTAGAAATCGATATCAGCCATATTACTTATTCCCCAGCGACCGGCGACGCTAAATCGACCCTGCAGCGAAATAAATTCGCGGCTGACATCCATACCGTGATATGCTCCCACGCCCGCAATGCTCTGCTCAAAATAGACCTTATTATTTTCGCCGTAGGTACAACTCAGATACCCGCCATTTTTTATGAGGGACATTTGTCTGCCGCTAAACAGCCAATCCGGTTCAGCGCCCCCAAAAAGACCGGCACGCAGGTGGCTCGTAAAGGCTCTTTCCACGAGGAATCCATCCAGATATCCGACGCTACTGACCCGTCGCGGGAGCACGCGACCGACAACGAAGTTCATGGGAGCAGAAGGTTCATCATAGGCCAATGAAAATTCCCAGGCCTGATATTCCCAGGCATTCCCGGTGACAGGCGAAACATAGGATTTTTGACGCTGTTCGTACCTCCCGCGTGACCTCAGAGAGAAAGTGAATCCTTTACCCCACAATCGACGCGCTTTCAAATCAAGCCTTACCGTAGATTGGCGGAAATCGAAATTTGCAGCGCTTTGATCATTCCAGTTGTAAAGCATAAATGAAACATTTCCGGTCATTTTGGAAGTGGGGGGACGGATATATGATTTTTTCGGAGCCGGGGCATTAGATGATGAATCAGCATGGGAAACCATTTTGGTCGTGTCAACTTTAACGGTATCCTTGATGGCCTCGGACGATTGGGCCTTCATGATTAGGCGGGCCTGGGAACCGACGCTGATGTTTCCGGGTTGCCCGATAACCGTACATGATACCGAATGTTGAGCAACATAATTTACCTCAATCTCAGTCGTGCTGTTGTCTTTGCCGGTGATGCTTAATCTATCGCCGACCGTAAGGCTATCATAGGCGCCCCCATCCAGATATATCGCCTCGGCCGAAATGTATTTTACTTCAAATATAGTCCTGAGCGGCGCAGCCGCCAGTGAAACAGCCGCTGCTACCATGATCAGATAATAGTATAAGACGGTTCTCATCAGCTTTTCCCTTATACTCTGGGGTGACATCTATAGCAAGCAGCGCTCTGATACTGATAGTTCGAGACGCCCGAGTGATCGCTGTTAGTCGCCGCCTGCGGATGGGCATGGCAATAGATACATTCAAATATCGCATAGTTCGATGAATTGGTGTGGCAATCAGCGCATATATTCCACCGTCCGCTATGCTTGCCGGAATAAATCCGAAAGTACTGACTGTCGTGGTTCCAGGTTGTCGTCGTCCAATTGGAAGTCGAATGGCAGGTCTGGCATGAGGTAGGGAAATTGGCTCCCTGATGATCCGGATTGGTCGTCGCATCGTAATCCGGCTTGTGACAGGCGTAACAGGCGGTAGGGGTATTTAAATATCCGGCAGAATGACAGGAGATGCATGTAAGTGTAGTATGGGCGCCGGTCAAGGCAAAGGCCGTAGTGCTATGATTGAAGGTCGACGGTAACCAGGCGGTGGTAGTGTGACAGCCGGTGCAGACCTGGCTGAAATTATTGGTCACGTGATTCGGATTGGTTGTGGCAGTGAAATCGGTCTGATGACAAGCGTAGCAGGCTGTCGGTGTGTTCACGTAACCTGCTGAGTGGCAGGAAATACAGGTCAGCGAGGTATGGGCGCCGGTCAAGGCAAAGGCGGTTGTGCTATGATTGAAGGTCGATGGTAACCAGGCGGTGGTGGTGTGACAGCCGGTGCAGACCTGGCTGAAATTATTGGTCACGTGATTCGGATTGGTTGTGGCAGTGAAATCGGTTTGATGACAAGCGTAGCAGGCTGTCGGCGTGTTCACGTAACCTGCTGAGTGGCAGGAAATACAAGTCAGCGAGGTATGGGCGCCGGTTAAGGCAAAGGCGGTTGTGCTATGATTGAATGTCGATGGCAACCAGGCGGTGGTGGTGTGACAGCTGGTGCAAACCTGGCTGAAATTGTTGGTCACGTGATTAGGATTGGTTGTGGCGGTGAAATCGGTCTGATGGCAGGCATAGCAGGTCGAGGGGGTGTTTACGTAACCGGCGGAGTGACAGGAGATGCAGGTAAGCGAGGTATGGGCGCCGGTCAAGGCAAAGGCCGTAGTGCTATGATTGAAGGTCGACGGCAACCAGGCAGTAGTGGTGTGACAGCCGGTGCAAACCTGGCTAAAATTGTTGGTCACGTGATTAGGGTTGGTAGCGCCCTGAAAATCGGTCTGATGACAAGCGTAGCAGGCCGAGGGTGTGTTCACGTAACCGGCAGAATGACACGAAATACAGGTGAGCAAGGTATGTGCGCCGGTTAAAGCAAAGGCGGTTGTGCTATGATTGAATGTCGATGGCAACCAGGCGGTAGTTGTGTGACAGCCGGTGCAAACCTGGCTGAAATTGTTGGTCGCGTGATTAGGGTTGGTAGTCCCCTGAAAATCGGTCTGATGACAGGCGTAACAGGTCGACGGGGTGTTTACGTAACCGGCGGAGTGACAGGAGATGCAGGTAAGCGACGTGTGTGCTCCGGTCAGAACGAATGCAGTAGTATTATGATCAAAGGTTGCCGGCGACCAGGCGGTAGTAGTGTGACAGCCGGTGCAAACCTGGCTGAAATTATTGGTCACGTGATTTGGATTGGTCGTGGCGGTGAAATCGGTCTGATGACAGGCGTAGCAGGCGGAGGCGTATTCACATAACCTGCGGAATGACAGGAGATGCAGGTAAGCGATGTATGGGCTCCGGTTAAGGCGAAGGCGGTTGTGCTATGATTGAATGTCGATGGCAACCAGGCGGTGGTGGTGTGACAGCCGGTGCAGACCTGGCTGAAATTGTTGGTCACGTGATTAGGGTTGGTCGTGGCGCTGAAAATCGGTCTGATGACAAGCATAACAGGTCGACGGCGTGTTCACGTAACCGGCGGAATGGCAGGAAATGCAAGTCAGCGACGTATGGGCTCCGGTCAGGACGAATGCGGTCGTGCTATGATTGAAAGTCGATGGCAACCAGGCGGTGGTGGTGTGACAGTCGGTGCAAACCTGGCTGAAATTATTGGTCACGTGATTAGGGTTGGTAGTGCCCTGAAAATTGGTCTGATGGCAGGCATAACAGGTCGACGGGGTGTTTACGTAACCGGCAGAATGGCAGGAAATACAAGTCAGCGAGGTATGTGCGCCGGTCAGGGCGAAGGGAGTAGTGCTATGATTGAATGTCGACGGCAACCAGGCGGTGGTAGTGTGACAGCCGGTGCAGACCTGGCTGAAATTATTGGTCACGTGATTAGGGTTGGTTGTGCCGTGAAAATCGGTCTGATGGCAGGCATAGCAGGTCGACGGTGTGTTCACGTAACCGGCTGCGTGGCAGGAAACACAAGTCAGCGAGGTATGGGCTCCGGTCAGGGCGAAGGGGGTAGTGCTATGATTAAAGGTCGACGGCAACCAGGCGGTGGTAGTGTGGCAATCCGTGCAAGTCTGATTGAAATTATTTGAGTCACATGATTCGGGTTGGTGGTCCCCTGAAAATCGGTCTGATGGCAGGCATAGCAGGTCGACGGTGTGTTCACGTAACCGGCGGAATGACAGGAAATGCAGGTGAGCGAAGTGTGTGCTCCAGTCAGAACGAATGCAGTCGTATTATGATCAAAGGTTGCAGGCGACCAGGCGGTAGTATTGTGGCAATCCGTGCAAGTCTGGTTGAAATTATTTGAGACATGATTCGGGTTAGTGGTCCCCTGAAAATTGGTCTGATGGCAGGCATAGCAGGTCGAGGGTGTGTTCACGTAGCCGGCAGAGTGGCAAGAGATGCAAGTCAGCGACGTATGTGCGCCGGTCAGGGCAAATGCGGTCTTATTGTGATCAAAACCCGCCGGAGTCCAACCGTCGGTTGTATGACAAATCCCGCAGTCCTGAGCAAAATTACCGGTCACGTGATTGGGATCGATCGCGGCCGTGAAATCGGTTTGGTGGCACGAATAGCAGGCCTGCGACGTATTGACGAATCCGGCCGAATGGCAGGAGGCGCAGGCCGCAGTAGTGTGCTTTCCGGTAAGCGCAAATCCAACAATGGCGTGATCGAAAAATGCAGGCGACCAGCCGCTGGTGGTATGACACTTATTGCAGTCCTGGCCGAAATTGCCCTGAATATGGTCCGGGTCTTTGGTCTGGGTATAATTGGCCTGATGGCAGTCATAGCAGGTCGTTGGCGTGTTCACATAGCCGGCGGAGTGGCAGGAAACGCAAGTTAAGGAGGCATGGGCGCCTGTTAAAGCAAAGGCAGTGGTTTTGTGATCGAAGGTTGCCGGCGACCAGGCGGTAGTGGTATGGCAACCGCTGCAAACCTGACTAAAATTATTTGTCAAGTGACTCGGATTACCGGCGCCTTGAAAATCAGTCTGATGACAGGCATAGCAGGCTGTCGATGTGTTTGAGTATCCGGTCGAATGGCAAGCGGCGCATGTTTGCGTGGCATGAGCGCCGGTCAAGGCAAAGGTAGTCTTGCTGTGATCAAAACCGGCAGATGACCAACCGTCGGTTGAATGACATACGCCGCAGTCCCGGGCATAATTATTGGCAACATGGTTCGGATCGGTCGCGGTCGTGAAATCAGTCTGATGGCATGAATAGCAGGCCGGCGACGTATTGACATACCCGGCGGCGTGGCAGGAACTGCAGCTTGCCGCGGCGTGCTTGCCGGTCAGGGTAAATGACACGGTGCTGTGATCAAAAGCCGCGGGCGCCCAGCCATCGATCGTATGGCACTTGCCGCAATCCGGGCTGAAATTGCCTCTGACGTGATCAGGGTTTGTGGTTTGAGTAAAATTGGTTTGATGACAGCCGACGCAGGTCGTCGGCGTCCCGGCATATCCATTCGCGTGGCAGGTTTCGCATGGCGTTGTCTGGTGTTTCCCGGTCAGCGCAAAGGTTGACAGATTATGATCGTATGACGCCGGCGTCCAGGCAATGATCGAATGACAGGTGGCACAATCGTGACTCATATTATTTTGCACATGATCAGGATCGGTGACATCGGTAAAATTGGTGGAGTGACAATCATAGCAGGTTCTGGGATTTGTCGCGTACCCGATTGCATGACAAAGATTGCAGTCCGATTGTTGATGTGCCCCTGTTAAAGAGAAAGACGAGGGGTGGATATAAGAGGCGTTGAACCATGAGCCTGAGGCAGCATCATGACAGAGTTCACATTTCGACTGAAATCCCGCCGCCTTATGGTCGGGATTGGTAGCGGAGGCAAATGCATCGGCATGACATCCCTGGCATTCTATCGGAGTACCGGCATATATTCTCTGATTATGCCCCCGATGGCAGGCTTCGCAATCTACGACCGAATGTACTCCGATTAGGGGAAACCCCTGCCCAGCGTGCTGCTGCAAAAGATCCTGTTGACCCTGCCAGTTCTGCGGCGTGTGGCAGTTATCGCAAGTTTGGCCGAGTTGGCCACCATGATGATCGGCATGGCAGTCATTACACGATATTCCCACGTGGTTAAAGATCGGGTCCTTATGGCACCCTATGCATTGCGCGGCACGGTGCGCTCCGGCCAGATGGAATCCGGTTTCGCCGTGGTCAAATTTCATAGGCTCTCTTAGAGCCGACCAGGATTCCGGAGTGTGGCAGTCCTGGCAATCCCATTTGAGTTTTCCGTGCGGATTGGCTTTTGAGGTTTGACCGACAACCAGAGCCGCCAGGCCAACGACGCTCAAGGTCACAAGGAGAATCAATTGTCTCATGACTCACCCAATCCTTTCAGGGTCTTGGTATCTGAGTGACATGAGGCGCATTCGATATCAAGCGGCTTGTATACCACCCACTTGATTTCACCGCTTGTTTTGGTCTGATGGCATTTTTGGCAGGGCACCTGTCTGTGGGCGCCCTCGAGCTTGTAGCGCGAATCTTTGTCGTGGCTGAATGTCAATGCCTGCCAGCTGCGGGCGGAATGGCATTTGCCGCAATCGACGGAATATGCTCCGGGCAGGAAAAAGGCAGGCGCTTTTGCAAATTGGCCCCGATGAATGTCATCATGGCAATCCTGGCATATCTTCTTCGCGCCCACAAATGTCAATTCTGCTTTGGCGTCATTTGCACTTTTGCGCGAGTGACATTTTGAGCAGATGGTCGCTGCATGCTTTCCCTCAAGAGCGAAAGTGGTCAATCCGTGATCGAACACCACCTGCCGCCAGGTTGTTTCGACGTGACACGACTCGCATCCTCTGGCATCAACATATTTCTTCAATTCTCCGTTGTGAGGATCCTTATGACAATTTAAGCATCTGGTCGCCGCGAATTTGAACTGATATTGCTTTTCCTTATCATTGGTCCCGGGTCGTATGTGGCAAGAGGCGCAAATGACGGCGCGATGAGCCTCCCGGAGAGGATAATTAGTCTTGTCATGTTGTGCCATCACAAATCGCGACGGAGTAAAACCGTCGATGGTATGGCACTCCTCACAGGCGCCTTTCTTATCCCGTTTGGCAAAATCTCCGTTATGAAAATCCTTGTGGCAATCCATGCAGGCAGCAAACTTGAGCCCAATCTTCGGTTGTCGCGGTAGATGGCATTTGTCGCATGTCACCGCCAGATGTCGTCCCTCGAGCCGATAGCGAGTACGGCCATGATCAAATTTAGCATTGCTGTTCATCACTTTCCATCCCTCGGTGTTGTGGCAACTCTCGCAAGTGTTGCCCAATTTTCCCTTATGAAGATCTTTATGACAATCAAGGCATTGGTCATAGCTGATATCTTTATATTTGGCGTATGCTGTATCATCACTTTTCCGATTGTCAGTGATAATTGGGTGGCATTTCACGCAATCCGCCTGCTGATGTTTTCCAACCAGAAGGTACTTGGCCTTATCATGATCGAATCGCGCCGCCGGTTTCCATGCTCCCATAGTGTGGCAATTTCCGCATAAAGGGGAGAGCTGTCCGCGATGCTTATCAATGTGGCATGAAGCGCAGGCGGTATCCAGCCCAAGAAAAGTGCGATTTAGATCGATCTTATCCATTTCCATTACGGCCTGGTCCTTAACATATTTCTTCTGGTGACAGAGCCGGCAGGCAACAGATGCATGCTTCCCGTCCAGCCTGTAACCGGTTTGTCCATGGTCAAAATTATCCTGTCCTTTTCCCCAATAAATCAGATCATAATTGCGGCCCTGGTGGTCCACATGGCAATTCTGGCATTCGCGATAATCGTTTCGCGAGTGCAGACCCTGGCCGGATCGCCTTTCGCTTTCGATCGGACGATGGCAGTCCAGGCATTTGTCGACGGCCAGTTTGCTTCCAAGGCCGTGGCATTTGGTGCAATTTTTGACTCCCTCGAGGAAAGCATGAGCTTTATGCAAATCGCCCGGAGAGAGTTGAGCTCGCAATGGCGCCGCCAGCAGGACGAGGACAAGCAGCGCGGGCAGTCTGCTCCCCACTCGAAGCAAAACCGGCCAATGCGACTTTTTTCGATTAATGCACCCAGGCATAGCCGGTCCATACTGCAATTCCGATATGAAGCCCCATGATGATATACATTATGATTGCCACCGGCTTATGCACGGCATGCCAATAATGGAAGAACTGCTGAATCCTCGATAAGGTCTGGATGCGACGATTCAAGAGCGCCCGGCGAAAAGATATCGCAAACAGCTCGTTAAATTGATATCTGGGCAGCGGCAGGATGCGGGCCATGCGTCTTTTAATCCTATATTTCATCAGCCAGCGCATCATATCGTCCTTGATCAGACCAAATAAAGCGACCAGTCCCTTTCTTTGAACGGTAGTGAAATCTTCGAAAAGATTATCGACCCGGTTCATTTCGATGTCGTTGAGATTAAACCGGGTTTTAAGCTTATCGGTAATTTCTTTGTCTTCCTGCGCTATTTCTTGAAGAGTCAGTTCATTGCCTTGAATATTTCGCGGGATTTGCAGATATAGATAGCGTCCGAAATAGCCGCTCAGCGCCACGGCGACCATCGACCAGAAACTAACCGCCACCATCCCCTGAACTTTGAAGGAAGTGTGCAAGACAATAAGTAGGGGCCCGACAATTCCCAGATAGATATGAAGATCCAACAGACTCCGCAGAGAAATCTTTCGTCCTATCCACCGCGTCCGCTTACGGATGGAGTAGACTAACATCAAAATCATCATCGATCCGCCGGTGATTCCGTAGATGAGTCCGTGGGAACCGGCGGGTCGAAGGATTCTATAGTCCGGATGATGAGGGCGTTGAGCCAGGGGAGTGGTATAATACGAATAACCGCTGGTAAAAAGCCAGATTAGAATACCAAGCGATACAAAGTAGAGCAGAAAAAAGAACAGGCGGCGATGACTGCGTTTTTGAGAGCCTATTGTACTTTTCTGCTCAACTGTGGTCACCAGCGGTGAATTCATCTTGTACAGAGTCCTTTCCTTAATATGCAGATTTCATCTGCATATTGTGTGCCCTGATGTATGTCCGGTCTGCCTGCGTCTAAGTATCATTCCTGCAGGCGGCTACTTCCACTAATCGGTAGGTACAGGTACAAAACTTAAGACCATTTTGTTACAGCATTAGAGGTACAATATATCCAGCTCCTTGATACTAATAATGTTACACCTATGTTGAAAAAAAGATTCATTTAGTCGTATTTTTATACATCAAGGACGATTGTTTGGGAATTTTATTCAATCCTTGAGGCTAAAATAAAAATTATTACCCAACAATTCACCAAAAATATACGACAGTCATCGTATTTTTGCAGTATTATTTTCCTATGCGGCTGATTTTGGCGCAAATATTCTTATGTCTTTCTGCCGAATATGGAGCATAATAACCTATATTATTCACTTAACTCCGCGCGCCATCAGACGTTTCGAATAACATCTCGAAAGCAAAGAGATCCTTTATGGCAATAGTTTATCGAGGGGTATCTCTATTTTAGCGGACGGGGGAATCGACTCATTCATTGATGGGGGCACCGGAAAATGCTATTGCGATGTGTGGCCAGCCTGTGCCCGACGACAAGCACACAATACATAATAGGGCTAGAATAGACAAAGGTATACATGGCTAAGAATTACAATGATTTTGAGCATACGCCATATTTAATTGCGGCGTAAAAAGATGAGGAAGCATATCTCATGTGGCGATCTCTTGAATTCCGGAACTCACATGTCGGGTTATGGAGCGGAAATTATGCAATCAATATATCCACGGGAGCAGGCGCTTGACTTGGTGGCAGTAGGACAAATATCTCTCGCCAAAATGCCCTATTAGGGCGGCTTCTTCGACTCTGATTCTATAAAGAAAAGCGACAAGAGTCGGCACAAAGATCACTAAAGCGCTCAGCCAATTCGCGAAAGTCAGACCAAGCCCCAGGAACGAAAGCAGGCTTCCGGTATAGGCCGGGTGGCGCACGATGCCGTAAATTCCCCTTGTCACTATCTGGTGATCGTGCTGAATATTAACGTCAGTCGTAAAGTGGCGTTTCAAAGTTAGAATCGCTGTCCAGCGAATGGCCAGACCTATGACTATTAGCGCCAGACCGCAGGTTGATATTATGGAAGAACCAGTTGTAACGTATCCGATTCCTCTCGAACCCAAATAAATTCCCACGATGATTGATGGAATTATGGTCAGCCACAGCACGCGCAGAGAAGACTGGTCCAGTCTGTTTGAACTATCGCTTTTGGAATGAAGTAGCCGGGATAGGAGAACTTCGGAGACAGCCCATACGGCGGAAATAAGAATCGACAATTTCGGCAAAGTCGACCAGACGATCATATTATATTATCCACTCAAAATAGAAAGTGACGAATTGGATGCGCATGTATGTCATACTGATTTAAGATGATATTTGTTGCATGTTCTCGATCTTCTCTTTGAGACAGGACAAACCGAAATGTTTGATTGTAGAAATCATTAGAATGATTCGGCGCTGAACCGCGCCAGGGCGCCATTCTGCAGGTTACGGCGATATACGCTGATAAACAGGAAATAGGCGCCAATCAGGTACAATATTGCCAAGATGGCGCCGAGGATAAGATTCAGAGCGATATCGGGTGAGAACATCGGCCGGGCAACGATGCCGCGCACGCTTTCGAAAACATACGAGGCTGGAATAAGCTTCGCAATAATCCGGAGCGCGCTCGGCAATGTTGAAATTGGATAGAAGACTCCTGAAAAAATAGAGAGAACCAAAGGTATCGGCCAGCCAAGCCATTCGGCAGTCGGGCCCAGCCGGAAAATTATTCCGGAAACGACAATCCCCATGGCGATTCCGAACAGGAATAATATTATCATGAATGGGATAAGTAAAACGCCAATCTTGAAAATATCATAACCGAACGCAATACCGGCGATCACCGCCACTACCGCAAAACCGATAATCCCGGTTGTCAGACTGGTCAGGACGAGGCCGGTTAAGTATTCGACAATTTTAAGGGGAGAGGCAAAAAAATTGATGAAATTCTGCGTCCAGACATCTTCAAGAAAGCTTGTCATAATCCCCTGCTGAATACGAGTGACAAACTCCCAAAGAATAATAGCGCCCAATATGATCGCGACAAATCCGAATGTCGCCTGACCAAACGATCCGAGATATTTGCTGATGAAATCCCCACATGATAATATTGACCAACAACCAGAGAAACATGCTGGCGAGCCGGGTTGGATTATTCCTGATCAGGAATAATTGCCGAAGATAAATCGCGGATATTCTTGAAAAGGTCATGTAATCACTCACTCAAGGTCAAAGGTTCCCGGGCGACGGCAATGAATAATTCCTCCAAATCCTTTTTCCCGTATTCGGAGGGGAGCAGGCGTGGATCGCCCGATAGAAGAATTTGTCCCCGCGACAGGAATAGGACATGATCGCAGACAGTCTCGATTTCCCGCATATTGTGCGATGTCCACAGAACCGCCGTTTGTGTCCGGGTTACGTAATCTTTAATCATGTCGCGAATGTGCATGGCGACACTCGGGTCGAGCGAGGCGGTTGGTTCGTCAAGCAGGAGCAGATGAGGGTCATTAATGACCGCTTTGGCAAGACTCAGGCGGGTCATTTCACCGGAAGACAACAGACCGGCTTTGATGTGGGCAAATTCGGTCAGATTAAATTCGCGCAAAAGATCTGAAAGTCGCTGCTTTAAATTCCTCACACTATATAATAGGCCAAAGACGCGGAGGTTTTGATAGACAGTCAAATTGGGAGGCATATGGGCGTAAACCGCGGCGAAATTAATATCCTGACTGATAACGGAGCGATGCCCGGCCATATTTTTCCCGAATATCTCTACTACTCCGCTGGTGGGCTGGAGAATCCCAAGGATCATGTTGATGGTCGTTGATTTACCGGCTCCGTTTGGACCCAGTAATCCCACGATCTGGCCGCGGTCAACCGAGAAGGATATATTATCGACCGCTCTGAGCGATCCGTATTCTTTGGTCAATCCTTCCGCTTTCAAAGCCACGTTGTCATTCATAATTCAGCCATGCATCCAAGTCGTCTTTAGTTTTGTAACAATTTTGCGATTTGTTTGGCTCCGGTCAATATATTTCACCGATGAAATCACAGCAAAAAATGGCAGCCCCGAATCGTAACAAGGATAGGCAATGTATAAATGATAAATGGTGGTTTTGTTAGCGAGAATATTATGGAAGCCTTACAGATTGGAAAGCTATTTAATTCGCTGCTCCTGGCCTGGAATGAGCGCGATGCCAAAAAAATGGCTTCACTATTTACAGAGAACGGCAGTTGTATCGGTTTCGACGGCAGTCAAATGAATGGACGGACAGAAATTGAATCGGAAGTCGGCCGGATCTTTGCGAATCATCAAACAGCCGCCTACGTGGGGAAAATCAGGGAAGTGAGATTTTTGAACTCGGAAACGGCACTTCTGCGTGCCGTCGCCGGCATGGTGCCGCATGGGCAGTTGGAAATCGACCAGAAGGTAAATGCGGTTCAATCTCTCGTGGCCGTCTATCAGGGCGGGAAGTGGCGGATTGCGCTATTTCAGAATACGCCGGCTCAATTCCTCGGAAGGTCGGAACTGTCCGACAAACTGACCGGTGAATTGCGCGAAGTACTATCTCTAAGCACGGCATAATGCCGTGTCAATTCGAGGGGGATTGATCGACAGATTATTATGTTTGAATGATTACGGAAAATAAATTATATTAGTTGTGGCCCATCCGCTTCGAAAATAATAGGCCTGAGGCTTATAAAAAAGCGGGGCCCCTTTTGAGGACCCCGGCAATAACACTCGGATGGGCCTTTTAGTGTCCTGCCCGGGACGATCGTTTAGCGCCACTGCAGCAATGAGCGGTTCTGGGAATTGCAAAGCGTCTCATTTTTTGCCTCCTTTCTTTTTGATTACGGCGATTATTTTTTGTTGAGGGGTATCCTTGGATCCCCGGAGCTTATCTTTTGATTCATTATCATCCAAATCGCAAACCGCCAATTCACCATTCATTTTCAGTTCAATTCCACAGCAGGGAAAACAGGCGACAATTGAGGCGCAGGTCGAACGCAGGCTATCGGTATTAAGCTCATAGCAGACATGCTGACCCTGACGGGTTCGCTTCACCAATCCGGCCCCCATGAGGGTCTGAAGATGCCGAGTGATGGTAGGCTGGGAGAGATTGAAGAAGGATACGATCTCCCCAACCATGCGCGGTTTCGACTCCAGCATTAACAGAATCTTCAGCCTTGTCATATCGGCCATGGCTTTCAAAACCGGGGGCAGGATTATGTCATCTTTCTTTTTCATACTGCTATACACATATACGCATATATGTATATATTGGTTTCATTAAAAAGTCAAATATTATTTAAAAGACCATAACTATTTGCTATCCTTTTACTCCATAATAGCTTATATTGATCATAACTTATGAAAAATTCATCGCGTCACGGTCATATTTTACTCCTGCTTCTCATTTCCTGTCTGGTCTTGTGGATCAATGTGCCGTCAGTGGCCGGCGATTCAGCTGATTCTTCTCACAATTGCCGGTTGTGGGGAATGGTTTCGCAGAGGGCGCCTCATGGATTGATATCTGAACAGCTTTCCTTTCTTCCCAGCTCTCTTGAAAACCTGAGCCATGTCAATATTGATGGCTGGGGTATAGCTTACTATATTGGCTGCAGGGCAATTCCAACAATATTTCGTGGGCGACCGCCCGCTTATTCCGATGGGGATTTCGATACTGCTGTGGCGAGAACTTCCTTGTCGTCGCCTAGTGTGGCAGTAGCCCACATTCGCCGATGTTCGTCGGGATTGTGCGGCATTCCCGACCCCCATCCTTTTGAAAGAATAAAAAATGGACGTCACTGGTTGCTGGCGCATAATGGGTCCGGCGACAAGGGTGTCATTCTGGGCTTGATAAGACCCGAATATCTCGCCGCCAATCCCCCTCAAAATGGCGGAGATGATACTCTTCTCTGGATTGATAGCGAACTCTATTTCATTTTTATCCTGCAGACTCTTGAGGACTTCAATTGGGAGGTAAAACCGGCGCTGGGACATGTTATTGAGCAACTGCGTCTCGCTGTACCCGAAGGGAGTCTGATGCTGAATTTTTATCTGACCGACGGAACAACACTCTGGGCCTACCGGGAGGGGAACACTCTGTTCTATAAGTATGACTCGACAGGTACCCCATACTCTGTCGTGGCCTCGCAGTACCCCTCGGCGACCCAGGAAGATTGGATTGAAATAGCGGATGGTCAGTTGGTTACATTGAGCTGCGAAAACCCTCCGGTAGCAGAAAATATTCAGGACTACTTCGGTCTAAAGTCCGTAAAGATCAGAAAAAGAGACCCAGTCAAGATAGAAGACGATTCAAATCTCCCAACAAGCCCCCGGATAAGTTCTCCAGAAAATTCCAAAAGGATCTTTAACCGTCTATTTTTCCCTGACGTCTCCTGTCAGTCACCATTATTATCAAAAGGTGGGGGGCAAGACAGGAGGAAATAAAAATGACGACCGAAAGAAAAAGTCTATTCACCGACAGAGTCTCTGCCGGACAGCGAACATATTTTTTTGATGTGAAGGAATCGATCCGCGGGACGAAATACCTTCTCATCAGCGAATCGAAGCGGGAGGGGAAGGAATTTAAAAACAGCCGGGTGATGGTTTTCGAGGATGATTTCCTGGATTTCTGCGAGGTGTTTAAGAAGGCGTATAAGATCATGCACCCGAATGGGAAATGATATTCGCAGGCGGCAATGATTGGGCCGACGGCTAGCCGTTAAAACAATAATTTGCCCCGAAATTCATGGGAGCTCTATATGCAGGGCGATCGGAGTCGGGTAAGATTCAATCTTGCACATCGCTCGTTAATTAATTCAGCTTGATGCGATAACACAAGGGGCGTCTAATTCTATTGGGGGCTTGATTTATCCGCTTCGGATTATTAATTTAATCGGCAAATATGATGTTTGGCTCGTCAGGATTCCACCGGGTTTCGATCTCATTTGGGACTGACAGGGGAACAACATATTAATAAGCAAAGGATAATCCGATGAAATTAATGCACTTCATAGTGATGATGTTGATACTGGCAGGTTGTTCCTCCAACGAGCCGACTCCGGCTCCAAGGATTACTGAAGGGGTGAAGTATTTCCCTGTCGCGGACGGCGACACTTGGTTTTTTACTTCCGCCGGATCAACTATTATTAAGAGAATAATTTCAGGCGATACGACGATTAATGGTGTCGTCTGCAAGAAAGTGGTTGATGAGGGGATCACTACTGAGGCCTGGACTGTCGACTCCGAGGGATTCAAGACACACCTATTGCAGAGCATATATCGTTTCGACCCGCCCCTGTTGATACCTTTCAACCTTGAGCAAGGGAAACCATTTAAGTACAAGACCACCGTTTACTTTACATTGAGCGGGGTGCCTTATTATGCGGAGGATTCGGGCCATATAGAATTTTTAGGTTATGTTACGAGGGAGGTTAAGGCAGGCATCTTCAGCAGTGTTCTGAAGTTGCACTATACTCCCGCGAATGATACCGCGTATGACGAGTTTTATGCCAAAGGGGTGGGCCTCATTGACAATGGTTATTATTTTCTGGACAGCGCTCTGATTGGGGGAATTTGGTACGGCCGGGAGAGCCTGTGATGTAATTTGAATTTATAGCTCAATAATGACAAAAAAAACTGATTCAAGATTTCTGCATAGAATAATTTGTCTCGCCATTTTTGCAGTCGCCATGGGATATCTTGAGAGCGCTGTCGTGGTTTATCTGCGGCAGTTATATTATCCCGAGGGTTTCGCCTACCCGCTTAAGAATATGCCCTCGAGTATGGCCATGCTGGAAATAGGGAGGGAAGCTTCAACAATCATCATGCTGGTTGCGGTCGCAATCATGACAGCGCGCGGCCTCTGGACAAGATTCGCTCACTTTATGTTTATATTTGGCATTTGGGATATCGCCTATTATTTCTGGCTGAAAATCGCCATCAACTGGCCCCGGGGACTTTTTGATGCGGATATTCTCTTTCTGATTCCGACGCCCTGGGTGGGTCCGGTCCTTGCTCCCGTTTTGGTGTCGGCGTTAATGATAGTATCCGGATTTCTTATTGCGAAACTGAGTCGAGATGGCATCAGTTTCCGTCCGGGTATAGGAGCTTGGGTGGCCGCACTAATCGGCGTAATAGTAATTCTCTACACCTTTATGCGAGACGGATACGAAATAGCTAAGGGCACTTATCCCAGTCCATACCTTTATTGGTTGTATGCCATAGGCTTAGGCTTCTGTCTTCTTGGTTTTATGATCGCATATTTCAGGAGCAAGGGAAATAGGACTTGAGGCGGAAAGCGGCCATAATTTTATGAGATTTGGAGTGATGATTAAATGAATAAAGTGAAACATTTCACTTGCCAATGATAAACTGCGATTGTATATTTGGGCGAATTAGGACAATGAAGATGTTTTTAATACTATTTAATATGATATATTGTGAAATAGTTCACTATGTCTCTAGGATGCGATATATTGTTGTTCGCAGGAGCTGTAGTCGACACACAGAATTGGCAGGGACCAAATATGCTATCTAAAAATATTTACAGAATAATATTACTGCTTCTAGCAACCATTGTTGTCTTTAGCTCAAATCAAATTCAAGCACAAACCTCACCCTCCAATTCGGATTGTCTGACTTGCCACGACACAGCTTCAGGTGAGCTAGCCTCGAGTATTCAGAGTTCTCTTACTCTTTCAATACACAAAGACCTTTCGTGTATTGATTGTCACACTGCTATCAAGACGCTTCCACACGAGGAAAAATTACCAGTAGTTGCTTGCGGCACTTGTCATTCGGAGGAAGCATCGGTCTATAAATGGCATGGAAGGATGCAGGTGCCCGACGGAGAAGATATTCCCGGTTGTCATGACTGTCACGGAAAGCATGATATTCTTCCGTCCAGTATGAAAGAATCGAGAGTCAATCCACTGAATTTGCCCGCGACATGTGGGCGGTGCCACGAGGATTTGAATTTAATCAAGAAGCACGAAATTTTGTATGGAAAAGCAGTTCAAGTTTATGAAAGCAGTGTTCATGGTAAGGCGGCCATGGGTGGAGTCTATATGGCGGCCACATGCAACGATTGTCATTCAGCTGGAACTGCCCATCGTATCCTTCCTCCGGGGAATCCGGAATCGCCCATAAATCATTTTAATATTCCAAAGACCTGCGGGAAATGCCATCACAATATAGAAAACGATTATTGGGAAGGAATACATGGCAAATTAGTCGCTCGCGGCGAGACCGATTCTCCCGTTTGCACGCATTGTCACGGTGAGCACGGAATCATTGCCCCAAGCGATCCGCGTTCGCCGGTTAGCCCCGCTCGCGTGGCCGAAGCCACTTGTGCCCCCTGCCATGAATCAGCTTATCTAAACGAGAAATACGGTATTCCTACCGGCCGACTGCAGTCCTTTGTAGATAGCTACCATGGGTTGAAAAGTAAGGCCGGGGATCTAACCGTTGCCAATTGTGCTTCCTGTCATGGAGCGCACCGGATTCTGCCTCATACTGATTCGACTTCTTCAATCTATCCTGCTAACCTGAGAAAAACCTGTGGCCAATGCCATCCGGGCATATCAGCTGAAATGTCGAACGTGCCGATTCATACTACTCCGGGAATTTCTCAAACACCTATAGCAAGTCTCATAGGGCGGATCTACGTCTTTGCCATAATTATCATTATCGGTCTTATGGTAATCCACTGGCTGATTGATCTTCGCAAACAGATCAAAAAGGTTCAATTGAAAGAATCGATGGTTCGGATGACCTATAACGAAGTCTGGCAACATACATTTCTGATGGTAACTTTCATAGTCCTCGTCATGAGCGGGTTTTCGCTTCGATTTTCCGAGTCCTGGTGGGTGCAAATACTGTTTGGTTGGGAGGGTGGATTCCCTCTTCGGGGAATAATCCACCGGGTCGCGGCAGTCCTATTTTTACTTTCGGCTGTCTGGCATCTTTTTTATATCTCATCGGCGCGTGGCCGGCAGTTTCTTAAGGGATATTTTCCCCCGGCGCGATGACTTCAGACAATTCGTCCAAATGATTCTTTACAATTTGGATCGAAGGCCGGAGAAACCTCTGTTCGGCCGATTTACCTATGTTGAAAAGGCTGAATACTGGGCGCTCGTGTGGGGTACAGCGGTGATGATAATATCGGGGTTTTTCCTCTGGTTTGATAACGTCGCCGTACAATGGTTCCCAAAAGGTTTTCTGGACGTGATGCTCGTGGTTCATTACTATGAGGCCTGGCTGGCGGCTCTGTCGATCTTAATATGGCACATGTATTCTACGGTATTCAGCCCCAACGTCTATCCTATGAACCCATCCTGGCTCAACGGGAAAATGCCGGCGGAATGGTACAAGCATGAGCATCCGGCAGACACGACCCCGGAGAAGAAATAGAAAAGAATAATAGGCCTGACATCCGATTGGCTTTGCAAAGTTTCTTGAATTTGGCTATAATCAATTTGTAGGCTGTATCGACCGATTCGTTGATTGTGCGGGATGATATATCCGGTTCAGCTGAAGGAAATTTGGAAAAGATGGTAATAGAGCGGCGCGGATTATTGCGGAAGCGGACGGTTAACGAGGAAATGACCGGATCTATCTTGCGGTATCTGCTGGGGCTGATATTATTGTTGTCAGGTGGGGTGGCGATGGGACAATCTGTCGACGACTGCCTTTCATGCCATGGGGATAAGACTCTTACCGTCCAGCGAGAAGGACAGCCGGTTTCTCTTTATGTTGACCAGAATATTTTCAAGAAATCGGTCCATGGTGAGCTGGATTGTATTTCATGTCATGTCGATCTGACCGATTCCGAATTCCCTCACAAAGAGAATGTTGCTCCCGCTGAATGTGGGACCTGTCACGACCAGATCGCCGCGATCTATGAAGCCAGTCTTCATGGGAAAGCGGCAAAATCAGGAGCGAAGCTTGCCCCTCGATGTTCCGACTGCCATGGGAACCACGATATAGTCCCGGTTTCCTCGCCGGAATCGAAAGTTGCCAAATTCAACATACCATTTGTCTGCGGCCGCTGTCACAAAGAAGGAACCGCAGTCAGCGAGACATATAATATTCCTCAGGACAGTATCCTCGCCCATTATTCGGAGAGTATTCATGGCGAAGGGCTGTTCAAGCGTGGCTTAACGGTCACAGCAGTTTGCTCGGATTGTCATACGGCCCATGACGTTCTGCCCCACACGGACCCGAAATCTACCATATTTCGCGGCAATGTGGCGAAAACCTGCGAAAAATGCCATGGCAGAATCGAGCAGGTGCATCTTAAAATCGTCCGTGGCGAGCTATGGGAAAAGGAGCCGAATAAGGTGCCCGTCTGCGTGGATTGCCATTCTCCGCATAAAATTAGAAAAATATTTTATACTCAGGGAATGGCCGATCAGGACTGCCTGACCTGCCACTCCAAACCGAATTTGAGCGTCACGCGGGACGGTCAGGCAGTTTCGATGTTTGTGGATTCCCTTGAGGCCCAGAGTTCCATTCATCGCAAGGTTGCCTGCGCGCAATGTCATACGGGTGTAAGTCCATCTCTTGAGAGACCGTGCGCCACGATAACCTCAAAGGTGGATTGTTCGGTATGCCACGACGAGGTGGTGAAAACCTATAGTACGAGCACTCATGGGATGCTTGAGGATAGAGGGGATCCAAACGCTCCAAGATGCCTCGATTGTCATGGAGTCCACAATATCAGGGCGCGGCGGGAGGTCAATTCTCCCACTTATCCCACCAATGTTCCGAATCTTTGCGGCAAATGCCATCGCGAGGGCCAAAAGGCCGCAATAAGATATGTCGGTCCTCAGCATGACATTCTTGAAAACTATACTGAGAGTATTCATGGAAAAGGGCTTTTGCAGAGCGGCCTGGTGGTTACCGCCATGTGCACCGATTGCCATACTCCCCATCATGAGCTTCCCCGGGATAATCCTCTGTCAAGCGTAAATCATGTTAATCTGCCTGCGACCTGCGGGCGATGTCATAATGGCATCTATGAGCAATTTTCGCAGAGTATTCATTCTCCAAATGTCTACAAAGGGGACAAACCGCTTCCCTCGTGCAGTGATTGTCATCAATCGCATAAGATTAAACGAACCGATTCGGAAGGGTTCAAGTTGGCGATTATCGACCAGTGCGGGCGCTGCCACGAGGATGTGACAACCACCTATTTTGAAACTTATCACGGAAAAGTATCCAAGCTGGGTTATACTGCCGCCGCCAAATGCTATGACTGCCATGGCTCTCATAATATATTTCCAACATATGATACGAGGTCGACCCTCTCTCGTCAGAATATCGTTAAGACCTGCGGCCAATGCCATGCGGGATCGCATCGACGATTTGCCGGGTATCTTACCCATGCCACTCATCATGATCGGACCAAATATCCGATACTGTTCTACACCTTCTGGTTCATGACTATTCTTCTTACCGGTACTCTGGCAGTGGCGGGGACTCACACGCTTCTCTGGTTACCGCGCTCTTTTCAGACGATGCGTGAACACAAGAAACTGAGATCAGAGGCAAAGGGAAAGCTCGAATATATCAGGTTTGAAAGTTTCCCGCGCAGGTTGCATATACTGGTTATTATCAGTTTTCTTGGTTTGGCGTTGACCGGCATGACTCTGAAGTTTTCTTATCTCGGCTGGGCGCAATGGCTGTCGAAAATCCTGGGCGGATTTGAGTCGGCCGGATATATTCACAGGGTTTGCGCGGTAATCACCTTCGGTTATTTCGGGGCGCATGTTTTTGACCTTATCCGACGCAAGCGTCGGCAGAAATTGACCTGGAGGCAATTTCTACTGGGGCCTAATACCATGATACCGCGAAAAGCCGACTTGGACGAAGCCTGGGGAACGCTCAAGTGGTTCATCGGGCTCGGCCCCCGCCCCCCTTATGGTCGCTGGACTTACTGGGAGAAATTCGACTATTTTGCCGTCTTCTGGGGCGTCATAATAATCGGCTCGACAGGGCTGATGCTGTGGTTTCCCGAATTATTTACGCGACTATTACCGGGCTGGTTCATAAATGTAGCCACTATAGTTCATTCCGATGAGGCCCTTTTGGCGACGGCCTTTATATTTACGGTGCACTTCTTTAATACTCATTTCAGACCGGACAAATTTCCGATGGACACGGTAATATTCACAGGTCGAGTCCCTCTGGAGGAACTCAAAGTGGATCGTCCGCGAGAATATGAGGAACTGATAAAGACGCACGATATCAAAAGGCATCTGGCAGAGCCTTTGCCCGATATTGTTGTGAAGGGGTTGAAAATCTTCGGTGCAATAGCCCTCACTCTTGGCCTCTCTTTGATTCTTCTTATTATTTGGGCGGAGATCTTCGGATATCAATAAGCATCGAAAGATGAATAGCGGCCCGCTGTATTAATCACAAAATATTCATAAATTTCTCTATTTTTTCTGTCGACATTTCCGTAAAACATTCGGCCTTTTACATTTATTTGATAGGATAATGGAAGAAATATGCTATCATTGAAAGCACAGTACGGTTTGAGGGCGGTTGTATCGTTGGCCGCGCATTACGGGAAGGGACCGTTGCAGGCCAGGGAGATAGCCTCTTCTCAAGGGGTTCCGGTTCGATATCTGGAGCTTCTCTTATCCCAATTGAGAAGGGCGCGCTTGGTGGAGGCAACTCGTGGGAAAAACGGAGGATATATCCTTTCAAAGAAACCCAGTGAGATAACCGTTTGGGATGTTGTGACAGCTTTTGAGGGGAGAGCAATTCTTTTTCAGCCAAAAGAAGCGACGGATTCGCCCGTACATTCCAAGGCCTTGTCATTCATATGGAGAGATGCGGAAAATAAAATGATTGAATTTCTGAATTCTCTGAATATATCCAGTGTCCTTGAAACAGTTCGGCTGGATAAGGAAATGTATTTCATCTAAGAGGGGCGTAGTGACTGGAGGTAAAGATGCCGAGAATCGCTGACGACATAACCGCTCTCATTGGGAAAACCCCTCTCGTATGGCTCAACAGGCTGGCAAAGGGTTTGCCGGGCAGGGTTACGGCGAAGCTGGAGTCGTTCAACCCCTGTTCTTCCGTAAAAGATAGAATCGCATTTGCCATGATTGGAGATGCCGAGAAAAAGGGGTTGATTAAGAGCGATACGATAATTATTGAACCAACATCCGGGAATACCGGCATAGCGCTGGCTTTTATCGCCGCCGCCCGGGGATATAAGCTCATTCTGACAATGCCCGAAACAATGTCTATAGAGCGTCGAAATCTTCTTAAGGCCTTGGGAGCTCAGGTGATATTGACCCCGGGTCCTGACGGTATGCCGGGGGCTGTGAAAAAGGCCGAGGAGCTTATCGCAGCAACTCCCAATGCGTTTATGCCTCAGCAATTTAAAAATCCGGCTAATCCGCTAGTTCATCGAACTACCACGGGACCGGAAATCTGGCAGGATACGGACGGTGAAATTGATATTCTGGTTTCTGCGGTTGGCACAGGCGGCACTATAACCGGGGCCGGAGAATACCTGAAGAGCAAGAAACCCGGGATCAAAGTCATTGCTGTGGAGCCGGCGGCGTCCGCTGTACTAAGCGGTGGGCCAAAGGGCCCCCATCCCATCCAGGGAATAGGGGCGGGATTCAAGCCGGATGTTCTAAATCTCGACATTCTGGACGGGATCGAAAAGGTTACCAACGAAGAAGCTATTAGTATGACACGCCGGCTTGTGCGTGAGGAAGGGATTTTGGCAGGTATTTCCTCGGGCGCCAATGTTGCCGTCGCACTCAGAATGGCCGCGCGGGAGGAGAATAAGGATAAAATGATTGTCACCCTTATTTGCGATACCGGGGAGAGATATCTGTCGACGCCGACCTACATAGAGATTTAAATGGCGGTCCGGGATGGGCTGAATGTTTCAAGCTGGGACGATGTTTCAAATTGTGATGCTTTATTGAAACAGTAACAGGTTAGGGAGGGGGATTCAATCAAGCCAAATTTTTTGGTTAGCGCGTAAGTCATTGTATAGCAATCGTAATCGGATGTCTCCAAAAGAGCTATTTGATGTCCTGATTTGGCATACAAAATGCATTTAGAATATCTGGACTCTGCGACTAGAAATGACAACCAGGGGCTCACTGCTTAAGGAGTGGGGGTGAGGATGGTGGTGATGCTAGGAATCAGCCATCGACCCTTCGGGTCTCCTGTCAACTTGGATCCGCAGGGGTCATAGCGAGCAGACAGCGTGAAAAACAGTTCCGCCATATGGCGGGACTGTTTTATTATTCCCCTTGGGGAAACTAACCGCATTTTGTATTTTGGCTGGATGAAGAACAGCTATAAGATTGGCATTTCGACTACTGCAGACTACTCAGTTAATATTTTTGATCAGATTACGACATTTTCCAAATGTGGTTTTGATTTTATTTCGATTGGCGCCAGAATGGAACATAGCGGATTCCTGGCCCCGGCTGGATTTGAGAGAATCATCGATGCTACTCTGGTATCCAAATTGATTATTGAATCAGTTCATTTTCCTTTTGGCAGGGAACATGATATTGCCTCTTCTGATCCTCGAAGGCGGGACTCGGCGACGGATTTTCTGATTGATTTCTGCGGAAAGGCGATGCACCACAAGATTCCCATAGTCATTTTGCATCCGCACCATTTTCCGGATGATGGGAAGGAATTCTGTCTTGAACGGGCGCTGTCATCACTCGAAAAGGTGAAAAGACAGAAACCGTCAGGTGTTCGAATTGCCATTGAAAATTTGCCGGGGGAAGAGTCATCATGGATATTCTCGCGACTGATGGAGCTCCTGGATGCCGCTGCTTACGGTTTCTGTTATGATAGCTCCCACGAAAATATCAGCGGCCCGCCCTTCCACCTGCTAAAAGCGTACCATCACCGACTTACTACTTGTCATCTCTCCGACAATCGGGGGAAATTCGATGACCATCTGATTCCAGGCGACGGCATGATCGATTGGGAAGGAATGAGGGGCTATTTTGACCGATGCTCGAATTTCGGGAATCTTCTGCTTGAAGTCGGAACGGGCGAAAAACTTACTGAACCGCTGGATATTTTTGCCAAGAAGGCAAAAGAGAGGTCAAATAAGTATTTCGGCTAGGGTATAATTGCTCAAGATTATTTTGAATGGCCAATGCGCAAAATTGTATAAAGAAATGAATTTCATTTAAGGGAGTCTTTAAGATGCACGGAAATAGTCTATCGGTGAGGATCAGAGTCTTGAAAAGTTTTCTAATCCTGAATCTGCTTTTGATTTTGGGCGCTGCCGGGATTTACGCTCAAGATGATTCAGTTAACTACTATATGGAGCAGGGGCGGATAAATTATGAATCCGGCAAGCAAAATCAGGCGATAAGCGCGTTCACCAAGGTAATTCAGATTGACCCGGATGTGGCGGCTGCCTATCTGCATCGAGGGATAGTCTATGGAGCCATGGGAAATTATACAAATGCTATCAAGGATTTTGGCAAGACGATAGAACTTGATCCGAAGATGCGGGACGCCTACTACAGCCGGGCGCTGGCTTATGAAAAAAATAGGGAAGAAGCCAAAGCGGCGCTTGATTATGATCAGGCCCTGAAGATCGATTCCAATTATACGGCTGCCTACTATAACCGGGGCACTCTGCGCTTCAGGCAGAAGCTTTACGACGATGCCATTGCAGACTTCCAGAAGGCGATCAGGCTAAAACCGGGGTATGACAAAGCTTTGCTGAATCTCGGACATGCTTATCTGGGAAAAGGGGATACAAGCTGGGCGATGACCAATTATACGAGGGCGATTGAAGCCAACCCAAAATACGCCGATGCCTATTACTATCGCGGCTATCTCGATTATTTTACAAACAGATATGACAGTGCAATCGCCGACTATGCCATGGCCGTGAAAATCAATCCCAAATATGCCAACGCTTACTTTGGCTTGGGGGCAACCTATGAATGGCTGAGAAAATATGATGACGCCGTCAACTCCCTTGAAAACTATATTAAAGTCGCCCCAGCTTTTGATTCCTCGCGAGTGAAAGATGCGCGCGAAAAGATAATCGACATAAAGAGAAAGAAGAAAGAAAGAGAGGGGGACAAATAACGGCGGCTGTCTTATCGAACGATCGCTTCGCGGCGGGGCAATTGCTGTCTTCCTCCGGCTCTACCGCACTCGCAGTCCCGCAATTTTGACCGCGCCGCGGTGGTAGCCGTCAGGGAACAAACGCTCCAGTTCCTGAAGTTCCAATCTATTATTCTCACAGGTCTCATAAACGGTAGGGACGACCTTATTCTTTAGGAAACTCTCCCTTAAAAATGTGATGACCTGCCAGTGTTTGGAAGTCAGCTTTTCCGGCATCTTCATCTCATAGGCCTTGAACAAGGCGAACTGCTCGTCCCATTCCATCGGATCGATAAGGAAGCCGTGAACATCAACTCTATAGACTTTTTCCCGATAGAGTTGGTCGATATCGGGATAATCCTTTTCATCTTCAAGCGCATGCTCCATATACTCCTCTTTATAGCTGACTCCAGCCAACTTGCATGCACCTCTTAAGTAACCCGTGGGAAATAGGCGTTTCAGGTCTCTGTAGTGCAAATTGTTCATTTTACAGGTATGGTAAACGAGCGGACATTTCCCGGACTCCCGATAGGATCGCCGGATGAAATCGATTACTCTCCAGTGTTCCGCGGAGAGACCGTTGGTTATTTGCACTTTCGCCGACATCCCTTCCGCGAAATTGACATCCCACTCCCTGGGGTTAGTAAGAAATCCCTCCGAATCAACTTGATAGTTTTTATCCTTGTATGAAAAAATCATCACATACTCCCGTCCGATTCAAAATATTTCTCGATTTAAAATCCCTTTTTTGACCATTTTTGCAAGCCGCTTTTTTGGATCCTCTAAGTCATTGATTGTTTTGCAGATAATCAAATGAGGTTAAAATGGGTAATTACAGCCTTTTTTTCGGGCGATATCACGCAGTTTTATTGCCCCGCAATGAATGTCGGCGAATCTACGGGAGTCTTTCCCCTTAGATTTTTTTGATAATAGAAATAACTCATTGGCTCGGATTCATTGAGAATCTCAGCTTTTAAAATATCCCCGATAAATAGCGTATGTGAGCCGACATCCAATTTGTCAATCACCCGCGCTTCTACAGCCGAGACGATGTTTTCCGTGACGATTGGGCAACCGGTAGCTCCAATCTTAAAAGTCGCTTGCGAAAATTTATCGATAACTCTGCCAGACCTGAATCCGAACAGTCCAATGAAAGTCATTGGGGCTGATTCGGCGATTACCGATATCGAAAAGAGACTGCTTTTTGAAATAAATTCATGAGTAAGATTATTTTTGCTTATGGCTATCGCGACACGAGGCGGAGTAGAAGTCACCTGAAAAACTGTATTGGCCACCTGGGCATTTAATTTCTTATCGTTTATGGACGAAACAATATAGAGGCCGTAATTAAGTTTTCTCATCGCCATCCGATCAATCTGATCATCCATGCTCGGACACTCCCATTTATTATAGAATTTTTGAAACCATTTTGCAGATTTCACCGAGAAAGGTCTCGTCTTCCTTGTTAAAAATCCCTGCAGTATGAGAATCAATATCAAGCTCGCCGATTATTTCATTATTCTTAAATATCGGAACTACTATCTCGGATTTGACGCTTGGATTACACGAAAGATAGTTGGTTTCGCTGGACACATCGGCGACAATGAATGTCCGCTTTGTTTCGGCAGCTTGTCCGCATATTCCTCTGCCGAACGGTATGCGAATATGCTCGGTAGGCGCCCCCGCAAACGGGCCAAGTATTAACTCCCGTTTGTCCTCAGGATTGACCATATAAAAGCCCACCCAGTCATAATTCGGGATCATTTCCTTCAGGATTCTGCAAATCCTATTAAGCCGGTCTGACGTCGGCAGTCGTTCTTGAGTTATCTGGTTTATCTTCACGGATAAATCGCGAAATAATTTGGCCATGTCGATCATTTCTTGTCAGCGCCTTCAGCATATTTTTGGTTTTTCATTTCGTCCCAAGCCTGCCAGGCGCGCCTGAGATGAGGTATTGTTATAGAACCGCCAACGACAAGTCCGATGGAGAATGTTTCCTCCAATTCCGCATCGCTTACCCCCTCTTCATGGCATCGAATAAGATGGTACATAATACAATCGTCACAACGCAATACGAGCGAGGAAACCAAACCAAGAAGTTCTTTGGTTTTTGCCGAAAGAGCCCCGGCTTTATATGCCTGCGAGTCGATATTATAAAATCTTTTCGTATTGATGCCGGCGTATTTCATTACAATCTTGTTGAGCTTTTCACGGCTGTCACTGAATTCTTCGGCTCGACTCTTTTGCATGAACGATCCTCGTTATGAACAATGGGGTTTCATTCCCAATTTCTGTAGTCGAAGGGTCGTAAGGGCGCGTGAACAATGGCGCCCTTACGTTTGTTTGGCGACGGTAGTATATGTCCTACTTTCTCTGCCCGAGAATACTATCCAGCATCATCAATCCCTGCTTGGATTCTCCGATCATTTTCAATTTCTCAACGATTTCTGAGGCATTGGATTCTTCTTCAACCTGCTCAGTCACGAACCACTGGAGGAAAATATTTGTGGCGTAATCTTTTTCCGTAATAACAAGACTGATCAGATCGTTGATTAATTTTGTAATTTTCTGCTCGTGACGATAGGCGTCTTCAAAGACAGCCAGGGGGGAAGTCCAATCCGTTTGCGGTTTAACTATGGCTTTCAAAGTTACATGGCTTAACTGCTGGTTGAGATACCCATAAAACTTCATGGCGTGACCCCTTTCTTCCTCGGACTGAACTTTCATCCAATGGGCAAAACCATGAAGGTTCTTTGATTCGAAATAGGCGGCCATAGACAAATAAAGATAGGAAGAGTAATATTCTTCCCCGAGCTGATCATTAAGCGCACTGCTGACTTTTTCGCTAATCATTTTGATATCTCCAAAAATAAAGTATTTCAACTATTCGTTTTTTTCAAGCAATTTTCTTAACAGCCCCCAAGACCTCGTCATAATTTGGCTCGTGGCTGATTTCCTTGACAACCTGCATATACCGGATGATTCCCTTGCGATCAACCACGAAAATTATCCGGGACAGAAGTCTGAGTTCCTTGATCAATGCCCCGTAGGAAAGTCCGAACTCAGCCTCACGATAATCAGACAGGGTTTTTACTTTATCCACCCCTGCGGCGCCGCACCACCTTTTCTGGGCAAAGGGAAGATCCATACTTATAGTAAGAATGTTTATGTCAGAGCCTAACTTGGCCGCTTCCATATTGAATCTTCTGGTCTCAATATCACAGGTCGGTGTGTCCAGCGAGGGGACCGCGGATATTATAGAAATTTTCCCCCGGACAGAAGAAAGCTTGAATGGGTTCATATCATTATCAATGACTGTGAAATCCGGAGCAGGGTCGCCAATTTTAAGCTCAGTCCCTACTAATGTCAACGGATTGCCCAAGAACGTGACCGCGCCTTTTCTCTCCTGCATAAATGTCTCCTCTCTCATTAATTAGAATATTAATTAATTCTCTGTGCCATTGTAGTCTAAATTATCTCTTTTGCTATCCAGTATTGTTGTTTCCATAAAAACACCGGAATATCGATCTGGTTCCGGACGCGGCGTCTGATTTATCACCGAATCTGGGCGATTTAATGGTCGAGGATACACTTTCAAGATTTTCTTGACTGAAAATTTCAAAAAGAATAGTTTCTGATTCAGATCAATGCTTTTCGGGGCAGATCGATTGTCTTTTCAGCTATGCCGGATAGTGCCCTCTGAGGAATAGCAGTCTTTTAGGTTCGGTGTCCGGCAACAGCTCAAAAGGCCAATGGATATGCCCGAGGAGGACAAAAGTGAAGCTGAAAGAATCAATCAAAAAATTGCAAAATTCAACTGCATTGCTGGCTTTGGCGATAATCTTATCAAATTCATATTCGCAAGCGCAGACCGATCCCGGAGCCGCCTGCATTTCGTGTCACAAAACGGTTTCTCCGGGAATTGTGGCGCAGTGGGAGAAGTCAAAACATAATCAGGCAGGCGTCAACTGTTTCAATTGCCATCAGGCGGCGGAGAAAGACCCCGATGGATTTATGCACAACGGGCAGCGGATCGCAATTATTGTTTCCCCGCTTGATTGCGCCCAATGTCACGATGAGGAATTCAGCCAACAAAAGGGCTCGCATCATGCCAAAGCGGGTCAGATTCTCGGTTCGCTGGACAACTATCTGGGCGAAGTCATAGGTGGAGAACCTGCCGTGGACGCGGGCTGTCGGCAGTGCCACGGTTCTGTGGTCATGATTGATGCCAATGGCCATCCGACACCTGACAGCTGGCCCAATACGGGGATGGGCAGGATTAATCCCGATGGTTCATGGGGTTCATGTTCGGCGTGCCACGCAAGGCATGAATTCTCGATTGAACAAGCCCGTCAGCCGGAGGCTTGCGGCAAATGCCATCTGGGACCCGATCATCCGCAGATTGAGGTCTGGAATGAATCGAAGCATGGTGTTCTCTATCATGCCAACAGGGAGGACTTAAATCTTGGAAGCAATCCCTGGCGCGCCGGTAAGGAATATTTTACAGGTCCAACATGCTCGTCCTGTCATATGAGCGCAGGGGGGAATCAGGCTGTTACTCATGATGTGGGAGAAAGAATTTCATGGACACTGCGACCCGCCGTCTCCGTGAAATTGAATATGGTGGCCTTTGAAGATGGGACAAAGGATGATATCCTCGGTGAATCGGTAACCCTTCCCAAGCCGGGGGAGATGTATACGTCAACAGGTAGCGATGCAAAAAAAGTCAAAGATGTTTTGGATTGGAAAGTGCGGCGCGATAAGATGCAGGAAATTTGCGCCCAGTGTCACGAAAAATCTCTTGTGCAGGGAGCATATGCCCAATTTGACGCTTTTGTGAATCTTTATAATGACAAATTCGCCAAACCCGCCAAGGCAATAATCGACGAATTAAAGGCTGCCGGCAAAATAACAAAGCCGGATTTTGATGACCGGATTGAGTGGACGTGGTATGAAATCTGGCATCATGAAGGACGTCGAGGGCGTCACGGTGCCGCCATGCAGGGGCCCGACTACGCTTGGTGGCATGGAATGTATGAGGTTTCCAAACACTTTCTACAATGACTTTATTCCCGAACTGAAGGAAGCGGCCGGGGAGGATTTGGCAAATAAGCTTCTTGACAAATATCTCTATACTCAGCCGGGGCATTTATGGTATCGAGACGGAATGAGCAAAGAGGCTCTTGAAAAAATGCAAAAATTCTATCAGGACCGCTATGGGAAGTAAGTTACTATGGGTTGACGACTTATGAAATATTGGGAGGTCCATCAACGAATTGTTTGCTAATTTATCGAGAATTTATTAATATCATGGGCTAAATGGATAACAATAGTTCCCGTTTTGATCTGGAGTAAGATTGGAAGAATTTAAGGAAGGACGGCGAAACTTTATAAACTGGCTTATCGGGGGGGAGTAGTGGCGCTTCTCGGGTCAGTGTTCTACCCGATCTATAAATATGTTATCCCTCCGCCGTCAGGCGAGGCCAATGTCTCGCAGGTAAAATTGCCGTTTAAGCTAAAGGAACTGCAAGAGGACAAGACGAAATCGCGCCTTTTCAAGTTCGGGCGCAGCCTGGGAATAATTGTAATCACACCTGATGACAAGGTAAAGGCTTTCTCCGCCGTCTGTACCCATCTCAGTTGTACGGTTCAGTATCGCAATGACTTGGAACTGATCTGGTGCGCCTGTCACAATGGGCGATATGACCTGGAAGGACGGAATGTATCCGGCCCCCCGCCTCGTCCATTGGAATCGTATTCGGTTCATGTCGACAAGAGTAGCGGAGAGATCGTTGTGGCGCAAATCAAGGGCTAGGATAGATATTCATGTCTCTAAAGCATAAATTATATACCTGGACAGACGAGAGGCTCAAGATTGCCACCCTTGTCGACTACATGTCTCATAAGGCGGTGCCCGAGCATAGATACTCCATCTGGTATTATTTCGGCGGGATTTCGCTTTTCCTTTTCATAGTCCAGGTTGTAACAGGGATTCTGTTGCTCTTATATTATCGACCTGGTTCCGATTCCGCCTACGAATCAGTCAAATTTATTATTTCCGAAGTTTCCTTCGGCTGGCTTATCCGGGCGGTTCACTCCTGGTCGGCCAATCTGATGATTTTCGCGGCGTTCGTACATATGTTCTCGGTATTCTTTACTCATGCCTATCGACGACCGAGGGAAATGACCTGGATTTCCGGAATTATTCTCCTGGCATTGGCGCTGCTATTCGGCTTTTCAGGATATTTATTGCCATGGAATGAGCTCTCTTTTTTTGCCACCCGAGTAGGCACCGGCATGGCGGGGGCGCTACCGTTTGTCGGTGACTACGCCATGAAATTAATGCGGGGCGGCGATGATGTAACCGGGGCCACGATCGGGAGATTTTTCGGGCTGCATGTGGCGGTCTTGCCCGGGATATTTGCCGTTCTGTTATCCCTTCACCTTTTCTTCATCCAGAGGCAGGGAATGTCGGAGCCGCTGGAATGGGTTAAAAACCCCAATGCTGCAAAAAAATATATTCCCTTTTTCCCGAATTTTCTCATGCAGGAACTTGCTGATTTGGTTGATTATGCTCAATATTCTGGCGGTTTTGGCAGTTTTCTTCCCTGATGGTATAGGTGTTGTCCATTGGCCGCTGGGATTAAAGGCAGACCCGTTTGCGCCGCCTCCGCCGGTTATTCGACCCGAATGGTATTTCATGTTTGCCTTCCAGGCCCTGAAATTCCTGCCGGCTCATATTCTGATAATGGAGGGGGAATTATTCGGGATTGTAATGTTATCCGGTGGCGGGCTGATCTGGTTCTGGTACCGTTCCTGGCACGAGTTCTTTTAAGGAAGGGAAGAAACCCGAGCATTGTTGACTGCCTTTGGCTGGTTGGTAGTGCGTTTTCATAATCACATGACTATTTTGGGATATATATTGGAATGAAAATGTAATTTATGACTAGGATATTTGCGGCGGCGCACTCGAGTAATCTTTGCTGGTAGTTACTGGCTGGATATCCGGTATCGCCTTTGCGATAAATGCTTTGATTGTCATACAGATTGGGAAGAAGGCGAGAAGGCCTCATCGAAGTTTTTCCAGCGCGATGTTCATTTTAAGGCCGGACTGGGGTGTTCGGATTGCCACGGTGGCGATGCTGCATCTGGAGGATATGGATGTCGTCAGAAAAAGCAAAGGATTTAAAGGGGTCCCAAATCCGGCCAAAATACCCCAATTCTGCGCCTCATGTCACAGCGAATCCCGGCTATATGGTCAAGCATAATCCGGCGCTTCCGACCGATCAGCTGGAGAAATATAAGACCTCGATTCATGGAAAAAGGCTGTATCGAAAAGAGGCGACGTCAAAGTCGCCAATTGCGTTTCCTGCCATTCTGTTCACGATATACAACCGCCCGATACTCCGACTTCGACGGTCAATCCTCAGAATGTCCCCAGGACCTGTGCCAAATGCCATGCCGATACTAGCTATATGAAAGAATATGGAATTCCGACCAATCAGTATGATGAATATGTCAAATCGGTTCATGGCATAGCCTTCTTGTTAATAAAGATAACGGCGCACCGGCCTGCAATAGCTGTCACGGGAATCATGGCGCTACTCCGCCGGGGGTGACATCGCTGGGGGCCGTCTGCGGCACTCTGTCATGCTCTGGTGGCCGATAATTTTGCCAAATCGCCTCATAAGAAGGCCTTTAATGCGACCGGTTATCCCGAATGCGAAACCTGCCATTCCAATCATTATGTGCAGCAGCCGCAACTCTATTGGGTGGGGACAACCGATTCCTCGCTATGCGTCAAGTGTCACGCCGCAGACGACGGAACCCGTGGCTTTGCGGTAGCCGATTCGATAATCTCAGGCCTTGACGAGTTATATAATACTTATGACAGGACGACGACGAAATTGAGAAGGCCGACGACAAAGGAATGATGGTTACGGATGAAAGATTCGCCTTAAGTGAGGTCAAGCAGGCCATAATTCAGAGCAGCCAAGGAAGTTCATACTTTCGACGCCGCCGGGTTGCGGGCACGTGGCCGAAAGATGGTATTGCCACGGCGGAGAAAATTTACAAGATCCGGCCAGAGCAAAATTGATGATTATTATTTCCGGCGAAAAGGATTGGGAATTGCCACTCTTCTTATAACTATTCTTGTGATTGCCTTCTATTTCAAGATAAGAACCTTGAAAAAAATTGAAAATCTCCTTAATTATCCCAATTGCCGGAAAAAACAAGTAAAACTATCTTGCGCGATAAGGTTTATTAATATATGAGAGAATATGAAATTTCCCCGACTGGTTTATAACTGGATAAGCACCGCCGGCGTTATTCTGGCCATTATGTCCGGCCTTCTGATGCTGATATTCCTGGGTATCTCGATTCACCGGGCAGGCGAAATCCGTATTTCGGCATATTCCTGTACATGGTTCTGCCGCCTTTCCTCTTGGTCGGATTGCTCTTGATTCCGATCGGCATGATTCGCCATGGAGAAGATGGCAAGAGACTTGGGGAAGAATCTTATCCTAAATGGCCATATATCGATTTCAATAAGAGAAGCCATCGAAATGCGACGATCATCTTCTTCTTCGGAACCATTCTTTTTCTGGCGGTCAGCGCGGTGGGAAGTTATGAGGCTTATCATTACAGCGAATCGGTTGCTTTTTGCGGCAAGATCTGTCATAAGGTGATGAAACCGGAGTATATGGCGTATCAAAATTCGCCTCATGCCCGTGTCGCCTGCGTCGCGTGCCATGTCGGCCCGGGGGCGGGCTGGTATGCCAAATCGAAACTCGCCGGCGCCTATCAGGTTTATGCGGTGACATTCGACAAATATCCCTCGCCCGATTCCAACGCCCATCAAGAACCTTCGTCCCGCTCAGGAAACTTGCGAGCAATGTCATTGGCCGGATAAATTCTTTGGCGCCCAGCAAAGGCAATTTAATCATTATATGTATGACAGCACCAATACCCACTGGCCGATAAATATGCTGATCAAAACCGGCGGGGGAGATCCGAAAACCGGCCAGACCGCCGGGATTCACTGGCATATGAATATCGGAGTCCTTGTGGAGTATATACCCCGCGATGAACAGAGGCAGGATATTCCATGGGTCAAGATTACCGATAAAGAAACCGGCCGGATAACCGTATATCAAAATACCGAAAAGCCGCTTGACCGAGGATGAAATAAAGAATGCCACGGTACGCAGGATGGACTGCATGGATTGTCATAATCGGCCGAGTCATATCTACAACTCCCCCGATCATGCCTTAGATGTAGCCATACTCACCGGGCGGATTGACTATACGATCCCTTTCATAAAGAAAATAGCCGTCGAATCGATGGCGAAAGTATATGAGACCGAAGATACCGCTATGGCCGAGATCGCCAGTTATATCACCAGCTTTTATAGAAAAGAGATGCCGGAATTATATCAGCAGAGGCGCACGACGATTGACGCGGCGATTAAAGGTACTCAGGACGTCTTTTCGCAGAATATTTTCCCCGAGATGAAAGTCCGCTGGGCGGATTACCCTAATAATATAGGGCATTTTATTTACCCGGGGTGCATGCGATGCCATGAAGGGAAACATCAGAGCAGCGATGGGCTTATCATAACGCGGGAATGCCGTACCTGCCACACGATTCTATCGCAGGGAAGCGGCGCGCGGGCGGCAGATGGCAACCACCCAGGAAGGGCTTGATTTCGCCCATCCCGATGAAAATTCCGGAGAGGCCTGGAAGGAGATGGGATGTTACGAATGTCACTCAGGAGTTCAGCCATAAGATTTTAGATTGCAGGACACAAGAGAAAAACCGGATACTACTTCAGTAAATTTTTGATTATTGTGAAGATATTAGAAAAGCGCCTCCTGATCAGGAGGCGCTTTTAATTTAGGTAAGCTTAATAAGCTTATTGACTACTTGGTTTCAGTCGGTTTGGCTTCGGTCTTGGTCTCCGTCTTCGCCGGGGCGAAAGCGTGAACGCCTTTGGCTTTCATCTTAGCAAAATCAAAGGGTTCCTTTGAAGCATACTGCGGAGGCACATTTTCATTGTGGCAGCCCTTGCAAACCTTCTCATCCGGCATGATGAGTCCATTCTCCATCGCCAGTTTCTTGTCTTTCATGACATTCATTTTCATGTAATCAGCGCCCGGCCCATGACAGGACTCGCACTGGACTCCCGTGAGAAGCTCCCCAGCCACGTCCTTGCCGGAGGAATGGCAACCGACGCACTTATCATTTTTCTGATCTTCCGGTTTGAGACTTTCCCAGGCCTTGGCATGTTTGGTTTCAAGCCAGGTAGGATAAACATTATCCTTCTTGTGGCACATCATGCACTTCTTGGCGCCGACATACTGATGCTTGGCGACGGCGGCAGTTGAGTCGGCCGCGAACGCCGGCAACGTAAAGAGGACGGCGAGTGCCATGATAGTGAAAGTAATCACAAACCTCTTCATTTTTTTACCTCCTGTAAGATAGACCGAATATTAATAAGTTTAATTAGTTTCCAGCAATCATATTATTTATACAAAATAAACTATGCCGTAGCAACCCTTTTTTCAAAAAATCCCGACATTTATTGACTTGATTATTGCCGCTAATTTCTCATAAAAAAAGGCCCTCTTGCAAGGGCCTTCTATTTTCATAAATCAATGAAAATCAATGAGATCGCGCTATAAACGGGTCGGTTTTCCTGTCAGCGACGCCGTTTGGATTGCCACTTCTCAGGAAATTGATTGAGGACCGGAGCAATCCTCTGGCATATTCGGTGTTATGAACGCCTTCGGAGCGATCGGATTCGACAAACGTCCAATTGAATACGGCCCCTGTCGAGTCCTTGTGCTTTACGATGGCAGTGCTCGGCGATCCAGATTCGGTCATCAAGCCCGCAGTGACCAGTTCAGTCTTCAGGGTGTCGAGAAGAGCGAGCATTTCTGTCTGGACTCCATCGACATCAAATGACGTAACAGTGCCGTTGTGGCATGTGCCGACATTGCAGCCGCCGAAATTATCGTGGCCGCTTTCTGCGTCCGCCATTCTGAAAGTATGGCCGCCGACCGCATACGCAATATTACCCTTCATATGGCAGTCAATACATCCGTCTGGTGTGACATTAGTATGAGCGGAGTTGGTGTAGGTGTATCCGGAATATTCATATCCGCCGCCACCTACCAGCATATCTCCCTGCGGGCCATGGTGAGGACCAAAGCGCGAAGAGAGTTTCACGCTGTCGGCCACATAAGTTCTGACATCAACTCTTGACTGATGGCAGGACGCGCAAAGATCTGCGGCGCCTTTATCGAACACTGTGCCGTCCAGAAGAGTAACTGGCGTGGTAACACGGAGCGCCAATGTGCCATTGGTGTGCGGGGCATGGCAGGTAAAACAGCCTATCGCGCTAAAATTGTCACCAGTGGCCTGAGCCCCGGTAAGATTGGCGACAAATCCTTCATTGGTATGGCATTGCTCGCACGATTGATAAGACGTCTGGTAATTGCGGTTGCGGTCAGCATTATTTCCTGACGCATGAATGGAATGCTCCCACTGGCCCTTCGCGGCTACTAGCTCAAAATCCTGATCGCCATGGCATGTGAAACATTGAAGATTCTCGTCGGAGGCGGTCTCGTTTACCACCTTCCGCTCACATCCGGCGACCAGTATGAGCGCCAGTAAGGCAATTAGTCCGATCAAATAATTCAGCCTCATAGTTTGGCTCCTCTTAGAATGATAGTTCCTTTATTAAGTTCACTTCTACTAAATTTTCAGTTGAATAATCGTCCGGTACCAGGAAATCATCGAAATTATAGACATTATATATTGCCTCAATTCGATGAGTTCTGAAGAAACGATAAGCGGCCTCAAAATGCAAAGAGAAAGATTCGACATTTACGTCGCGCTTGCTTCGATAATATTGTCCTCCTACGCCGGCGGAAAGATTACAAAATTCTCTCGATTGGATATTTCCATAAAGCAGGTTGTCCCTGAACTCGAAATTCTTCTCGCGATTTTCATATTTCCCGGTGGAAAATGAATACCCGCCGGAAAAATCGAAATACTTCTGACACTTGAGAATTGAAAAGTCAGCGGCTATGCTGTTGAAATCGGCCTTGCTGCCTATGTCATCGTTCTTCCGAATTTTCCCTTCATATTTCAGCGACAAAGCGCCGAGATCGGCTTTCATATATTTCGCAGCGGCTTTGAATCGGGTGCGGTCTTCATTTCCAAGCAATCTTGCGCCATCCTTGACATCTTCAAGGCGGGAGCCAAATTCAAAGCGGAATTCAAAATCGCGGACGGCTTTGCACCAGCCCGAGAAAAAGTACGAGTTGGCTTTCACTTCGCTTACGAAATCATCATTGGCGTCAAATTGATATCCTCCGGTCACGCCTGCCCTCAGGGGATTCTCGTAAGTCAGATAAACCGCCTGGGCCAGATTGTCTGTGGCGACCCGGTCGCTGTCGGAACTGGCGCGGTCAAGTAAGATAGAGTACCCGCCATATAGATAAGACATTATCTTCGCGCGCGCTCCCCCCAGACAGTGTTGGCGCTGATTTTGAAGCTGTTATCGATATACTTGGTTTCGAAGTGCCTGAATCCCCCAGTGAGAACCAGCCTTTCATAATAGGGGAGAGGCATCAGGCCGTCCAGCCGAATTTGATTACGCTTCTGATCACGACTCGACAACTTATGATCTTTATAATCAAGGGTGCGATATTCGGCCTGTAGCATTCTTCCCTGATAATTTCCCCGCAGTCCGACATTAAATGATTTCTGACCGTAATCCGATTCAATATGCGAGCCGAATCCGGTGGTATTGAACAAATCGACCGTCGTGCCCGAGCGGTTTATAATAGAGCCGCCGCCGAAAATTTTTAAATATCGGATCGGGTAGAGCCAGATGGAACCGTCGGTTCGGTTCCGGCGAGTAAAACTTCCACCGTCGAAATCATAAATCCGGCGAAATTGATTATTAAGAAATTCCACTCCAAACAATCCCGGTTTGGAGATTCCAAGAGTCATATTGCGATTATTAAGGGTCATATTTCTCAAGTTGGCATTGATCAAGAAGCCGTTTCGAAGATTGAATCGAAATTTTTCCAGAGAGAGTCCGATTCCTTCATAATCATTGAAAGTTGCGTGGTCAACCGACTGATTGCCCTCTTGATCGATGAAACAATAACCGAGTCTGACGTTACCTGAGCCGTTGCCGGCCAGCGCCGCCACGGAGAGCATACCGGCGACCAGACATACGATTAGGATACTTTGAATTCTCATGGTCGCCTCCTCAATTATCCGGGTTATGACAGCCCGCCTGATAGCAATCAGCTACGAATTTTAATCTCAGATCGGGGTCGAGAAATTTTCTACTGGTATTCGATCCGTGAATCCCTGTATGGCAAAGAACACAGTCAGCTTTGGCTCCAAGCCCGCTATGTTCGCTGCGATGTCTTGGGGGGATAGCATGACATTGAACGCAGACACCATTGACAGGCTGCCTTAGAAGCCTCTCATTTTGAGATCCATGAGGCTCATGACATTCACTACACCCGCCCCCGTTAACCAGATAGCTCTCATTAACGGGATGCTCATGAATAAACGGTCCGGATAGCTCGGAATGACAATTCTGACAGGTCCAGTCAATACCTCTCGCCAAAGTTGGATCCTTCATATCAGCCATCGCGTGGCAATCGACACAGGTGACATTGCCGGACTCGAGCGGGTGCATAGAGCGGCGTTTGAATTCGTCGGCAACCGTCGGATGGCAGGTTATGCAGAAATTCGCACCGGCCTCTTTGAGCAATTTCGGATTGCTATTGGCATGAATCGAATGACAGGTCAGGCAAGCGATTCCTGCCCGAAGATGAGGGTCGGTCGAAACCATTCCCGACTGATGTTGTCCCAGATGACATTCTCCGCAGACCTTTGCTTGATCCAGAGCCGAGAGGGAAGGTAGAATACTTATGGTTTCCTTTGATGGTTCTTCAAGATGCTTTTCCCAGCCGGCATGGCATCCGATACATCCGGCAACCATAACAGATTTTATCCGGTCTTTATCACCCATTCGATGGGCGGTTCCTTCGAGTGATGCAACTTTGTCTTCATGGCAATCAAGACAAGCGGCGGATTTTTCGATCATCTCCCGATTGCTATAGGATTTCGCAAGCGGTGCCATTGAAAACAGCGGAATCAGCAGGATCGCGATCAAAACATACCGGGTCGTTTTGAATATTGTTTTTTTGTTCATTATATCCCCATATCACCAAGAATCTTGTTGAATGCAGAAAGACCTGCGATCAACTTTCCAGGCTTGCAGTATTTATTGTTTATGGTTTCCAGTCTGTCAATCCTAAGGGCATCAGTATTTGCGGGATTGGAATCCGATTGCCGTATCACAAGTCACTATCCCAAAATCCCAACAATATTGGTCTTATTATCGGACAATTTTATCAATTTTTAATATATGTGTCAAGAAGAGATATCGCATAATTCGACCAAAAAAAAACCGCCCGGCAACAAGCCGGGCGGTTCTTTGATTAAGCCTCTGATTACTTCCAGTTGAAGCTCAGAGAAATCCTATGGTTTTCGTCGAAAACATTCGTGACTTCTGAAACATAAGCATAATCGATTACGAATTGGTTCATAATCTTCAAGCCGGCGCCGATGGCGAAATGGCCATCATTGACACCGCCGCGAAGAGAACCGGCGTAATCTTTAGCAAATGCGTAGGAATACTCGCCGCCAATTCTGAGTTTCAAATTGGTGCGATTCTGAATCTTCTCGATTTCAACCGGCAGACTGAATCCTTCCATCGGCTTCACACAGCCGCCAAGGCGGAAAACAACCGGAACGTTGTTCCGACCAACCTTGGTGCCGAGGTCGCCGACAAAAAGGGCCAGGTCCGCATTTTCGTTGACATTGTACTTGGCCGCCGCATCAAAGCCAATTCCAGTATGAGAGATTTCCTCAATCTTATTGGCGATGACTTTGAAATTGCCGCCAACGAATAATTTCTCCATCTGCGTGCCATAAGAAAACAGGAACACATGATCATTGGCGTCGAAAGTTCCCGTTTTGCTCTCGCTGGTGCCATATTTAATGTCGCTGGTGCCGGCATTCATCCAGGAGAATCCCACGGCGCCCCAGCTGAACTTATAGGCCAGCGCGGCATAATTGTACTTTCTATCGTTTGCCATATTGGCCGCAATCATGGTCGAAATCGAAAGTTTTTCAACCTGTGCAAGGGCCGCAGGGTTCCAGTAACCAGCTGTCGCATCGGAAGCGACCGCGGTATATGCCCCGCCCATCGCCAGGGCCCGGGCGCCAACTCCCATCCTCAACATCGGAAAGGCATGGTTGTCACCGGCCAAAGAAACCTGCGAGTAACCCATCACACAGAAGAAAACTGTCAATGCCACCAGGGCCAGTTTCTTCATTATTTTCATCATTTCCTCTTTCCTTTCTTAAGAAAGCTCTATTTCAAGAGGTTCCCCGTTCGTGCGGGGAACCTCTCAAAGTGTGAGTTACTTCTGTTCAATTACTGCTATCTTCACCGTCGTTGAGAAGGAACCGGCATCCGTACTGACCGCAATGTGCGCAAAGTAGATACCGTCGGCAACCATTACGCCTTCCTCGGTTCTGCCATTCCAAGTCGCGAATTGAGAGGAACTGGACAGGGTCTTGACAAGGTCACCGCCAAAGTCATAAATCTTGACCGTGGTCGGGCCTGCCAATCCGGCAAAGCTGATGGTCAAAATACCATCCTGTGACGGATCCCAAGGAGTATGGTCAACCGTGGCATTCACGATATTCTCGAAATTGCCGGGTTGGAACAGACGTTTCACCTGATTGCCAGATCTGTCGGTTACAACTATCATAACGGTGGCGCCAGAAGTCGGGCAATACCGGATAATACCGGTCGTGGAATTATAGTAATATTTGCCCGGACCATCGACCTGATCGGCCGCCACAGGGGTCAGCAGGGTGTTGTTTTCGTAAATCTGAACACCTGATGCCGCAACGCCTGAACCACCATCGGCGACCTGAATCTCAAACGGGCAGATTCCGCCGGGTAGAAATGCCAGAGGAGGATTATCGTTGACGCCGAGGATTGTAATCTTCGGAGCCGCATAATCGACCGCCAGTATTTGAATCACCGGGTTCTGGCTGTTGCCGACGCAGTCATAGATACCGTCGTCGTCGTCATAGTAGGACGCCCATTCGCCATATCTGAGCGGATCACCCTGCGTATATTCTGAGCCGTCTCTTTCGCCATTATAGATTGCGACCACTATGGCGCGCTCATCATTCAGCGAGAATGTCGTCGGAATAGTGACATCACCATTCTCGGCAACAGTGATCTGATGCGGGAAGAAGGTCTGCAGGAAGAACAGATATGGGTTCTGATCGGGATTACCCGACAGTGTATCCATTCTCTGCATCGCAAGGACGTCCACATGAATCGATCCGGTATTCACGCCGGAAAGATTATCAGATACGTTGAAAGTGATGGTCGGATTCTTGCCGACATAGCTGTTGTTGAAGACAACCGTAGGAGGCTGGCAGTCAACCGTGAACAGATAAGAAGCAGTGTCAAACTGTGCCTGATTATTCTTTACAATCAGGAGCAGAGTATGCTGGCCGCAGGAAAGCGCGTCGGCATAAGAATACAGCGAGGTAGTCTTCATAATCGTAGTGACTATGCCAGAAGATGTTGAAAATGCCGGTGATTTCATCATAGTCGTATGAGTAGCCATCGCCTGCGGAACCCTCGAGAATTATAGGGTTGTTATCGACGATAACAGTCCAGAAATCCTGGTCGATGTGAGAATAGATATCCTTCACACGCGCCGTGATCGTCGGCTCGTTATCGTAATACCCGCATGAATTGGGCAGGAACTCGATTGTAATCGGGCTCGGGCCAACCGGCAGGTGATAGCGAAGGACCGCGAAAGATGCCAAACAGTGCGTCGGTCTGGAATGTCACCGTATGTGTTTCAGCATTGAACACCGGGTGAACTATTCCACTGACTTCCCAATCATCGGAGCCATCCCACCAGCCTACAACGAGGGATTCCGGCGGAGTGGTCGTGGTCGGGTCGTAAGGCATCGTTATGGTCGCATACTGCCCTTCGTGGAATTCGCAATAGGTCGAACCCTCGGATACAACGTCGTTGCAGCCAATATAATTGGCATATCCGGCGCTCGGGCCGATTGCGTACACATGATCCTGCCATGCGTCTGCAGCGGGCATCCAAGTCTTCATTATTACGGATACCATGCCGTCGCGAGCGGCGCCCGGAGGAACTGACAGGCTGACAGTATTGTCGTTGCCTTTAACCGTTCCGTTGGTTCCGAGATCGGCATAGATCTGATGAGCAGAAACCGTCGTCTGCTGAATCAGAATATTGCCTTCTGATGGGGCCGAGGCAAAGAAGTAAGCTATGCCGCCGCCATTCAGGACACTCGCGTCGAAGGAACCGAAATAATTGTTAGTATTATCAAGGTTGGCGTGCAAGGAAACCACTTCGTACTCAAAAGCTTCACCGGCGGGTTTGTAGATACCTATGACCACCGGGCTGCCGAGAGTTGAATTGATTCCTACTACGCCCTTAATATCATCGCTCTGGTAGTTCTTCTGAGCGGCAAGGGTACCGAGACCGGTGCCGGCAAAGGAGAATGTACCATCAACATTCAGAGTGAAAGAAGCCGTGAGAGGAGTGATAGATTCTGTGTAGTTACCGGTCGTATCGGTCGCTTTCATTCTGACCGTATAAGTTCCGGCGGCAGGGGCCCAATTGGCAAACCAAATGCCATTGCCAACCGAGTATCCTATTCCGATTCCGACCCAGTCGGTACCACTCAGGTACTCGAATAGAACGGCATCAGCGTCGCCTGACCAGTCATAACCATAGATTCTTCCCGGATAGAAACCGGCTATGGCAGTGACAGGAACTTCAACATCAGAAATTGTGACTTCGACTTCCGCCGAAGTAGTCCAGTTGCCGACGTTATCGAAAGAGCGGCAGGCGAAACGATAATCACCCTGGCTAAGGCCGGAGATATCGAATTTGACGGAGTGAGAACCTGCGGTCGCGGGATCAATAAACTTGACCCGAACAACATTTCCCTCGTCGTCCGTCAAATAGAAGGCAACCTTGGCGATTCCGGAATTATATCCAGTTTCGCTAAGATCGTCGCGGAACATACCGGCGACTTCGACAACAGACTGGCCGGTAAGATCGACGGTCGGGTCGTTATCGCCCTCAACGTCAAAACCGGCGATAGTCGTCAGCTGAGCATAAGGATGGGTACCATCGATGAAAACGGTACGCCACGGAGAATCGGAAGACTCCTCGGCGCAGTTGTAAGCGGTGGCTTTAATATTATACCAGCCATCTTCGAGTTCAAAATCAGAAGTGGCTTCCCACGGAGCCTCATTGTCTCCCGGCGCGATTGACTGCCAGGAGTCGCTTAGAATCGGCTTTATTGAAAAATCAACGTGCACTGCAGCACCGGCCGTTACGTCGGCCTTGAAAGTCGCCTGCAGATTAATAAAGGCCGAGTCAGCAGGAGCCGTAAGGACTACGGTAGGCGGTGTATTGACAACTGTTACAGTGATAATCTTCGGATTGGCGTCTACATTAAGCGAATTGTCGGTCGCTACCGCGGCCAATTCATACTGGCCATCAGGAACACCGGCATTGACAGTATTCCACGTTATCGGGAAATCAGACTCCCAATCGGTGGAAGTGCCAATCACAGTCCAGGTGGTACCGCCAACGGCCCGATATTGATATGTGACATCGTGCAGATCGTAAGCATTCAGCGCCGCCGCCCTAAGCGTAATATCGCCGGAGACACACTCATTGTTGATCGGGTGGATCACCAGAGCCTGATTGGGCGTGATATCAAGAATATAAACATCGATGGCATCATCATCGGTATTACCGAATATGTCGGTAAATACGACGCTCAGCTCACCGTAGACATAATCATTGGCGATATCCTCAGGATTAATCAGCCCAAGTGCAACCGGGTTAAAAGTGATTGCATATGGGTAATGCGGCGAAGCAACGCCGATTTCAGTGCCGTCCCAATAGTAGACAACGCTGACGAGATCGCAAGTGTCTGAAATCGGGAACGTCTGGGATTCAACCGTAATGTTGTCTCCCATGGCCGCATATGCGACAGACTTTTCAAACTCCTGGATCGGTGTCGGAAACACATGGACCGTATCGCCGGCAGCATTCGTGACAATCACATTACGGACTATGCCGTTTACTGCGTCATTATCCACATAATAGAGTTTGTCAGAATTCTTGGTCAGCGAGAAAGTGTTATCATCAAAAACACCATCATGGTCCGAATCCCACATCACATTACCGGCAAGATCCGTGGCAATCGCTCGGAAGCGGTAATATTTATTGCTTGTCAGTTCCTCTTGGGTGTCGAATCCATGATAAATATAAATCCCATCGGATGTGGCCGCTTCGGCCTCGACCGATATGATGATAATATTCATCGACCAGATCCGGGTCATCGGCAGAAGCATAATAGAAGTCTATGCTAACGACATCTTCATAGACCGTGTTGACCTTCGCGGCCAAATCAATTATGCCGCCGATCTTCTCTACGCCACATGACGTCTTGACCTGAGGCACGGAAAGAGAAATATCCGGCGCCAGAGTATCAATGGTCACGAAGACGGGATCGGTAGTGAAAGTATTGTTGGCATTGTCAAAAATTACAGCGCGCAACCTTGCGGTATCGCCATGATTATATGCGCAATTGAACCACTCGGCGACGTAATCATTATCAACCTCAGTAGTGACAATGTCAAATCTCGTCCAGGTCTCGTCTATCAGTTCCTCGAACTCAACCCGGGTAACATTATTCGGGTCATAGGAGTCGGAATTGATTTCGGCGACGACCTCAAGCATATCAAGATGGTTGCATACCCGCGGGACGATCTCGCCATCAAGCGGAAATACTATAGTCGCCATCGGAGCGTTCAGATCCGGAACGCAAATCTCGAAATTGAGTTCTGCATCATTTCCGTCGTTCCGAGTCACGAAAATATAGACATCCTGACTTCCTTTCGGGAAGTTGGTGGCGTTCAGGTAAACAGTGTAAGGCATCGTGGCAATGCCTTCCTTGTAGAAGACGCGATAGTCGGCGCCAGTGCCTAAAGCCTGAACGTCGACTGTAAACGAGTCGCCGGCGACAAAATTGTCCACGTCGATCACGATCACGTTTGAATCGTCGCGCAATACATTATAGCCGCAACTCGGGTTCTGCGGGGACACGGTATCATTAACAGTAACCAGCCTTAAGGGCAGATTCTGCCAGAACCAATGGAAGGTGAAAGGACTGCTGTAAACGCAGGCCTCAAGCGCCGCGGCATTGGTCTGTGTGTTGCCCCACTCATCCGTGGCGACCGTGATTAATTCATAGGTGTCATCAAGAAATCCGCTGGAAACGCCAAGATCGTGGAGTGCCGCGGAATCAAGATGAGCGGTAAATGTACCGCCGCCACCGACCTGGGTCATGCTGGCAACAACTGTGTGCCACGGGCCGGGAATGCCTGAGCCTAGATCGGCATCACGCACTTTGACGGCCACGGATTGAATATCCGGGTCAGTTGACGTGACGATCAGGTCGAGGCCGTTGACCTTGCCATAATATCCACCGGACTTGGTCTTGGTCGTATCGACGCAAGCAGTCGGGGCCTGGCAATCAACGGCGCTTGAAACTACCTGAGCAAAGAAATTAGTATAATATTCTTTATTGTCAGATTCATCGATAACCTTGACGACAAACTGATAGGTCATGCCGTCTTCAACGACCAGCCGGGTAGTATCGGCTTCATCCGTTGACCATGTAGTCGCTGGGAAAAGGGCAGTTCCGACATAATTGATAGTGTCGCTGCTTTCCCATGAACCGTCGCCACCATCGGAGTAAATCCTGTAGGTGCGATCTCCGGCATGTCCTGTCCACGAAAGGTTAATCGCGCAGGCGCCCTTCTCGGGGTTGTTGAGAATCACTGCCAGAGGAGGCTTGGTGTCTATCGGCTGCAGGAGGTTAGAACTGGTTATTTCATTGGTATTACCAGCATCGTCAGTCAAAGTGACCGTAACGTGATGCGTGTTGGCGGCCTCTTCGACCGCATACTGGGCGAACTGCGGGTTGTAGATGATCTTATGTTTATAGACATAATCATCCGCTACGATTGTCTCGATGCACTGCACTGAGCTTCCACCGAGACCGGACGTTTGCAGGTCGACCATCACCGGGCAAGTCGCCGCCAGATCGGTCGTACCAGCATCAATCGTAACTGTCATCTTGACGGAGTCATTGATGTTGGCAATGTTATTGACATCAACGTCCTTCTGCATCGCGTAGGCAGCGGTTCCAACCGGCAGCTGATTGTCGACCGCAAATGGATTGAGGGCTGAATCAACCGTATGATTGCAGGCATCATCAGTTGCCGTTACATAGAATATCAGTGTGGAGTCCGCTTCGGTCGTGTCAATCGCGCCCTCAGGAATCTCTACGGTAGCAGTATATCTTCTGTTGAAGCCCTGGTCTGCCAGGTCGACATTGCCCAATCCCCAGTTGCTCAAATCGGCGACAACCGATTTCGATCTCGACTTCGGATTCCGAGGTCAGATTGGCATGTACCATGATGCTATCGCCGACGGCCGCAACACCATCGCCATTGGCATCATACGTCAATGGTCAGCGAGACCGTTTCATCATAGACGGGCTTCTTAGTATCGATTACGTAGTTTACCTGAATTGAGTCGGTCGCCATCATTTCCGGCGGCGTCGGTGGCATGGACAACCAGGTAATAGAAACCGAGTGGAATATCATCAGCTGCCGTCCAATGTGGTATCCGGAATCTTTAATCCAAAATACCTTTCGGATCCGCCCGAACCGACACAGACGCTATCGTACGCCGTGCTATCCGATAAAGTATCGAACACAGTCAGGTTCGACCATACCTCGGTGAGGTATTTCCCGTCGTCATCCGTGGCGAAAAACATCAGCGAATCGCCAATATTGACGTCACCATTGCCGACGCATCCTCCACCGTCATCGGGGTGAGGTCGAAGGCAAGATTAAGCACCGGTGCAACGAGGTCAACTGCAGGGTGCGACCCAATCCTTCCGCGCCGGTCGGAACGATCATTTGTTTCGGCGTCTGTATAGCGAAGGGTATCGGTTGCTCCATTCGGCGCGGTGCCTGCAAGAGTCATCGATAGATTATCGGTCAAAATCCGAATACCGGCAAATGTGGCGTTGAGGGTATCGCCAGGTTCTGCCGCTATATCAACGACGATATAGTAGAAGGTTGATTCACCGTCAGCGATGGCATCCTTGAAGCCACTCAGGGTGAGTTCTTCTTCACTTCCGAAGGTGCCGGGATCGGTGTTCTCCTTCAACATATCGGCCGGCCCCGTCTCGTCGCCCTTCCATAGCGCGACTTTTGGAGAAGACACTCGCACTGTCGTTGAAGCTGTTAAGGGTAATTGAAGTCAAAGTATCTGTTACGGCGGAACCATTGAGAATCTTGAATTTGTAAGCAACGACACCTTCTTTTCCGGCCTTCACCTGTTTCACAGAATCAATGTAAATTGAATCTGCTCCAACATGGACAGTGTCCAGAATCGGAATTAGCGTTACTTCAACAGTGGAACTATCAGAGAAAGGAGCTGTAACAATCGCCAGCGCACTTGGCCCTGAAAATCCCGCAATTAAAAAGGTCCCCGCCAACAGGAATAATATTAAGCTGCGAATCTGTTTCATTCGACAACCCCCTGTCGTAGGTTGGGATGTTTTAAGGTTCTTGTTTTCGTCTGATTTTAGATTCATGTCTTGAATCGTGCCTCCTTTCAGGCAATCAAAAGGTTTGTGATTAATATTTAATTGTTTCTTTATTCTGCTTATCATATTCCTATTCCCATCTCCGGCGTTTATGAGGCGAAATTACCTCACCCAATAATTAATCCCATCCTTAATCCTAACTGGTGGTTAACATTGCAAAATTCAAAAATTCAAGTCAAGTTTTTATTTTCACAAAATCAAAATAAACGATAACCAATCATCCCCCGATCATAGGCTCGCTACGTTGACTTGATGTTTGTTGGTAGCTCTCCCGGAAGTCCACGGAATGAATCGTCGACAACGATCCCCTCTTCTCCTCCTCCGTGAGCCTTATATTATCCTCTCCTTAGCGTAGGTGCCGATTTATCCGTTATCAGCGCTTACTGCCGGCCAGACCGGCAGATCATCCATAATCAGAAAACTTTCTATCGCATCAAAAGCTATTTATCTAGAGACAAATTTTACCTCAGGTAATCCTGCTAAGTAAATATTCCATCAACATAAAATCAAGGGAAAAATTTTTTTTCATATCAGCGGTCGCAATACCCGTAATCAAAAACTTGGCCAAGTGTAAATTTTTGCGCCTTCAATGTCAAGCAAAAATTTGAAAGATATTTACTTATAAAAAATTTCCCGCGTCTTTTGATGGACATAGTCAGCAATTTTCCAATCTGCAAATAAATTCTGCTTTTTTTCGTTTGTTCATATTGTTTACGCCGAACTTATTTCCAGATTGTTCGTTACACACTACCACGTTACTAATAATCTTTCGGCAAGACTGCAAAATATTTTAGCGCCTTTTACCATTTTGAAACAGTCGCTATGGCTCTGCCTCTATATTTTTTCACTATTACGATTCGCCCCACCCCGTCATTTCTTTAAAGCGGCAGTATCAAGCTTGCCGATCAATTCATCTTAACTGCTATTCCCAGTCCATCTCGGATGGGGATTATTGAGGAAAATACTTCTTTTGATTCGAATAATTTACGGTTGAATTCGAGCACCGCCCGCCCTACAGGAGCGACATTCTTATGAAGGATTCTCCCGCTCCACAGCACGTTGTCGGTGATAAATATTCCCCCTCTTCTTAAACGTGCCACCGCCAGATCAAATGCTAGAGGATAATCCTTCTTGTCGATATCGTTAAGGATTATATCAAAAGGGCCATGAAGTTTCTTCACGGTATCGATGGCGTCACCAATATGATACTCAACTTTCTTCTCAAATCCGCCCCTCTCCATATATTCCATGCCGCGCCGGGCATTCTCCTCGGATTTGTCAGTACATATAATTTTACCGTCGACCGGCAATCCCCCCGCGAACCAATAGGCCGAATAACCATACCCTGAGCCCATCTCCAGAATATTCCTGGCTCCTGATATGATGACCAGTTGGCGCAGAAGTCTCCCGACCATTGGACCGATTATGGGAAAATCATGCTTGAGGGCATATGCCTCCATCTCTTTAAGAGCGGCGTCCCTCTCGGGCATAATCTTCATGATGTATTTATTGATTCGAGGTTCGGTGATCTGCATATCAGGCTCCTTTTCTGAAAATATTTCGAAGAACACCCCTCTCAGGTCACATTCTCTTCTGTTATCAGCAGAGAAATATCCTTGATGCTTTCAATCTGATATCCAAATATGTGGGAAAATTTTTCCGCAAAAGTATTATTTATATAATCCAAATCCATTTTTTTTCCGCTTAATGATTCTAATGACCCTACGAAAAAATTATTTATTCCGCAGGGGATAATCAACTTAAAATATTCAAGATTGACAGAAACATTCAACGCAATTCCATGAAATGTGATCCATCGGGAGACTGCCACGCCAATGGCTCCGACTTTGAAGTCATTTATCCAGACGCCGGTGAACCCCTTTTTTGTTCCGGCTTCGAGGCCGATCTCTTTCAGCGTCAAAATTGCCGCATTTTCCAGATTTCGCAAATATGCATGAGTGTCGCGGCCATGGTTGCTAAGATCGATGATTGGATATATTACAGTTTGGCCGGGACCGTGAAAAGTGATATCTCCGCCTCTTTCCACATCAAATAACTCAATTCCTCTTTTATTGAGTTCGTCCGCGGAAATCAGAAGATTCTCACCTGAGAGTTTTCTCCCTCTGGTGATGACCGGAAAATGCTCTGTGAATAAAATGCAGTCGGATATTTTCTTCTGGTGACGCAATGAAACCAGCCTCTTCTGCAATTTCAGTGCTTCTTCATATCTGGTCAGGCCGAGATCTATTCTTGTTAGCTTCGCCATCTTGCACCGAATCAATGATAGTTATTCCTCTTAATATCTAATTTGAACCGAATCCAGTGGAAATACAACAAATTTTATTCTGAATACTATGGAGATAATTTCCCTTGGTGCAGACTTCTGCTCATGAAATAAATCGGCGCTCCCTCATTAGAAACGCGAAACTTATTGGCCGGAGGAGAAATCTGCGGATCTGGCAATCATAGAGCTCTATATAATAATGTAGAACCTGCAGCCAAAGAGTATCCATCTATATATAGTCAATCTTTTACAAGGCCATCGACCTCTAGGCCGCTCGTGGCCAGATCTGCCCGAAAATAAGATGTAGGGGAGAGGGCTTACGTTAGATTGGCCGACTCCGCATATTGACTGAACAAATTGTGTTGCAATCGATTGAACCCCTTGAATTCGACGTTTTCACCATTTCAGCAATCGTATATGCGGGAATATTAATGGACAATGCGAATGGAGCGGACAGTCCCGTCAAGCCGTCTCATTTTCAGGCTCCACCCATTAAAGGCGGTATTACCCGTTAAGAAGGAACAAAAGATGTCATGTGGGGTTTAATAATATGAGACGAAAAAAATATTTTCGAATTTCCTCAAATTTTTGCTTGACATGAGGAATCCGACTTATTATTATCCTTCTCTGCCTGGTTATTTGCAGGCAGTTTTTTGTCGAATGTTCTTTGAAAACTAAATAGCAGACGCCCGGCAAGAGAATAGAATCTTGTCGGTAGTGTGGGTCTCTTGTATATGTCGAAAGACATGATTTGAGATCGTAATTCGAATAACGAAGTGTTTCGTGGGAACAACCTTCGTTAATATTCACGTTGAAATAAAACGATGAAATATTTACGGAGAGTTTGATCCTGGCTCAGAACGAACGCTGGCGGCGTGCTTAATACATGCAAGTCGAGCGAGAAAGTCCTCGCAAGGGGACGAGTAAAGCGGCGAACGGGTGAGTAACACGTGGGCAATCTGCCCTCAAGTTTGGGATAAGCCTTCGAAAGGGGGTCTAATACCGAATAACATCTTTTGGTGGCATCATTGAAAGATCAAAGGCGGGGTAACCTGTCACTTGGGGATGAGCCCGCGCTCCATTAGCCAGTTGGTGGGGTAACGGCCTACCAAAGCTATGATGGATAGCCGGCCTGAGAGGGTGAACGGCCACACTGGGACTGAGATACGGCCCAGACTCCTACGGGAGGCAGCAGTAGGGAATATTGCGCAATGGACGAAAGTCTGACGCAGCAACGCCGCGTGGGTGATGAAGCTCCTTGGAGTGTAAAACCCTGTCAGTGGGGACGAAACGATCGGGTAGTAACTGCCCCGGTCCTGACGGTACCCGCAGAGGAAGTTCCGGCCAACTCCGTGCCAGCAGCCGCGGTAATACGGGGGGAACGAGCGTTGTTCGGATTTACTGGGCGTAAAGGGCGTGCAGGCGGATTTTCAAGTCGGATGTGAAATCCTCGGGCTTAACCCGGGGCCTGCATCTGATACTGTTAATCTTGAGTACGGGAGAGGAAAGTGGAATTCCAGGTGTAGCGGTGACATGCGTAGATATCTGGAAGAACACCGGTGGCGAAGGCGGCTTTCTGGACCGATACTGACGCTGAGGCGCGAAAGCCAGGGGAGCAAACAGGATTAGATACCCTGGTAGTCCTGGCCGTAAACGATGGGCACTAGGTGTTGAGGGTCTCGACCCCCTCAGTGCCGGAGCTAACGCATTAAGTGCCCCGCCTGGGGAGTACGATCGCAAGGTTGAAACTCAAAAGAATTGACGGGGGCCCGCACAAGCGGTGGAGTATGTGGTTCAATTCGAGGCAACGCGAAGAACCTTACCTGGGTTTGACATGTACCGGACCACGACTGAAAGGTCGTTTTCCCTTCGGGGACCGGTATACAGGTGCTGCATGGCTGTCGTCAGCTCGTGCCGTGAGGTGTTGGGTTAAGTCCCGCAACGAGCGCAACCCTCGTCCTTAGTTGCCATCAGGTAATGCTGGGAACTCTAAGGAGACTGCCGGTGATAAGCTGGAGGAAGATGGGGATGACGTCAAGTCCTCATGGCCCTTACACCCAGGGCTACACACGTACTACAATGGCCGGTACAGAAGGTCGCAATACCGCAAGGTGGAGCTAATCCCCAAAACCGGTCTCAGTTCAGATTGGAGTCTGCAACTCGACTCCATGAAGTTGGAATCGCTAGTAATCGCGAATCAGCAGGTCGCGGTGAATACGTTCCCGGGCCTTGTACACACCGCCCGTCAAGCCACGGAAGTTGGGAGCACCCGAAGTCGTTTGTCTAACCGCAAGGAGGACGGCGCCTAAGGTGAGACCGATGACTGGGGCTAAGTCGTAACAAGGTAGCCGTAGCGGAAGCTGTGGCTGGATCACCTCCTTTCTAAGGAGTCTGGTGTCCGGTTCCCTTAAGGGAGAATCGGACGCAGGGTCGACACATTATCGGCAACAGTTCGACTTTTGCCGGCGTTTGCTATCAATATAAAATCTTTGGCCGATAAGGGGAGTTAGAGGCTTCGGGCCTATAGCTCAGTTGGTTAGAGCGCGCGCCTGATAAGCGCGAGGTCAGTGGTTCAACTCCACTTAGGCCCAGTTTTTACCGGGGATGTAGCTCAGCTGGGAGAGCGGTGGCTTTGCAAGCCACAGGTCGCCGGTTCGATCCCGGTCATCTCCAAAAATTGGCAAATAGAAGATTTTAATAATTGCTCTTTGACAACTTCATATTGTAAACGTAAGTCAATCAGACCCCTGATTGACATACGGGCATCTTCCAATAGGTTGCACAGAAGATACCTTTGGAATTCGAACAAATAGGTTTCGATCAAGCTACTAAGGGCATATGGTGGATGCCTTGGCACGGGAAGGCGATGAAGGACGTGGTAAGCTGCGATAAGCTTCGTCTAGGTGCAAACAACCTTTGAGGCGGAGATTTCCGAATGGGGCAACCCATCCGTCGTCATTGACGGATATCACCCGCTGAATACATAGGCGGTTGAAGCGAACGAAGGGAACTGAAACATCTAAGTACCTTCAGGAAAAGAAAACAAAAGTGATTCTCCTAGTAGCGGCGAGCGAACGGGGAATAGCCTAAACCGATTTGCGCGTTAAAGTCTGCTTGCGTTGCGCTATCGGTGTCGAGGGAATTGGGTGCGGTCCGATTGCAGTCGGGCCGGGAAGTTACAAACTGTCTGTCTAGCTGAATAGTCTGGAACGATTAGCAATAGAGGGTGAAAGCCCCGTAGGCAAAAGGCTGACAGCTTCCTAATCCGATCTCCCAAGTATCACGGATTACGTGGAAGTCCGTGTGAATCTGCCTGGACCATCAGGTAAGGCTAAATACTATCCCGTGACCGATAGTGAACAAGTACCGTGAGGGAAAGGTGAAAAGAACCCCGGGAGGGGAGTGAAATAGTACCTGAAACCGTATGCCTACAAGCTGTCGGAGGAAAGGTTACTCTTCGGAGTGACCGGACTGACGGCGTGCCTATTGAATAATGATCTGACGAGTTGCTTCTCTGTCGCAAGGATAAGCCAAACACTGGCGGATCCGTAGCGAAAGCGAGTCTGAATAGGGCGATCAAGTGGCAGGGAGCAGACCCGAAGCCAGGTGATCTATGCATGGCCAGGATGAAATTTCGGTAAAACGAAATGGAGGTCCGAACGCACTAACGTTGAAAAGTTAGGTGATGAGCTGTGCATGGGGGTGAAAGGCTAATCAAACCTGGAAATAGCTGGTTCTCTTCGAAATAGCTTTAGGGCTAGCCTCGAGTTATAGAGTGATGGAGGTAGAGCACTGAATGGGCTAGGGGCCCCACAAGGCTACCGACCCCAATCAAACTCCGAATGCCATCACTTGTTCCTCGGGAGTCAGGCAGTGGGGGATAAGCTTCATTGCCAAAAGGGAAACAACCCAGACCGCCAGCTAAGGTCCCCAAGTCGTGCTAAGTGTCAAAGGAAGTGAGATTACTTAAACAGCTAGGATGTTGGCTTAGAAGCAGCCATCATTTAAAGAGTGCGTAACTGCTCACTAGTCTAGTGATCTTGCGCCGAAAATGTATGGGACTATGCACGGCACCGACGCTGCGGATTCATCATGGGTTCGCCCATGGTGGATGGTAGGAGAGCATTCTGTACGGGTTGAAGGTTAATCGTGAGATTGGCTGGACAGTACAGAAGAGATTATGTCAGAACGAGTAGCGAGAAGGCAGGCGAGAATCCTGCCCACCGAAAATCTAAGGTTTCCTGGGGAAGGTTCGTCCGCCCAGGGTTAGTCGGTCCCTAAGCCGAGGCCGAAAGGCGTAGGTGATGGAAAACAGGTTGAATATTCCTGTACCGGTAGAGTCGCGTTATACTTATGGGGTGACGCAGAAGTGAAGGTCAGTCCCGAGACGGTCTTCGGGATCTAAGCCAGTAGATGGGGAGCGCAGGCAAATCCACGTTCCTAACATCGAGAGGTGATGGGGAGGACTTCGGTCCGCAAACTGACCCTAATCAGGCTGCCAAGAAAAGCCTCTATAGAAGTTACTCTGCCGACCGTACCGCAAACCGACACAGGTAGGTGAGGAGAATATCCTAAGGTGCGCGAGCTAACCCATGTTAAGGAACTAGGCAAAATGACCCCGTAACTTCGGGATAAGGGGTGCCACTAGTAGGTGAGACGGTTCGCCCGTCAGGCTGAAAGTGGCCACAGAGAAGAGGCCGTGGTGACTGTTTACTAAAAACCCATGTCTCTGCTAAGCCTCATAAGGCGATGTATAGGGACTGATACCTGCCCGGTGCTGGAAGGTTAAGAGGAGAGGTCAGTCGCAGCAATGTGGCGAAGCTTTGAATCGAAGCCCCAGTAAACGGCGGCCGTAACTATAACGGTCCTAAGGTAGCGAAATTCCTTGTCGGGTAAATTCCGACCTGCACGAATGGTATAACAACTGCGGCGCTGTCTCAACATGGGACTCGGCGAAACTGTAGCAGCGGTGAAGATGCCGCTTACCCGTATCGGGACGGAAAGACCCCGTGAACCTTTACTATAACTTGGCATTGGTATTTGGTCAGACTTGTGTAGGATAGGTGGGAGGCTTTGAAGCTGGTCCGCTAGGATCGGTGGAGCCACCGTTGAAATACCACCCTTGTTTTATCGGATTTCTAACCTAGAGCCTTGAATCGGGCTCGGGGACATTGCCAGGCGGGTAGTTTGACTGGGGCGGTTACCTCCCAAAATGTAACGGAGGTGTCCAAAGGTTCCCTCAAGCCGGTTGGTAATCGGCTGTAGAGTGTAAAAGCATAAGGGAGCTTAACTGCGAGACCTACAAGTCGAGCAGATGCGAAAGCAGGCTTTAGTGATCCGGCGGTTGTGCATGGAAATGCCGTCGCTCAACGGATAAAAGGTACTCTGGGGATAACAGGCTTATCGCGTCCGAGAGTTCATATCGACGACGCGGTTTGGCACCTCGATGTCGGCTCATCGCATCCTGGGGCTGAAGAAGGTCCCAAGGGTTTGGCTGTTCGCCAATTAAAGCGGTACGTGAGCTGGGTTTAGAACGTCGTGAGACAGTTCGGTCCCTATCTGATACGGGCGCAGGATACTTGAGGGGAGCTGACCTTAGTACGAGAGGACCAGGTTGGACCGACCGCCAGTGCACCTGTTGTCGCGCCAGCGGCATAGCAGGGTAGCTGCGTCGGGAAGGGATAAGCGCTGAAAGCATATAAGCGCCAAGCCCACCCCAAGACTAGGTATCCCATACCACAAGGTATCTAAAGGCTCCTGGAAGATTACCAGGTTGATAGGTCACAGATGTAAGTACCGTAAGGTATTCAGTCAAGTGATACTAATAAGCCGTGCGGCTTGATCGATTAAAATTTGTTCCCCGCCAAAAGCGGGGGATCGAAATCTGTTCAAGTCCCAAAGAGACTTCTCTGCAACCTATTGAGAGATGCCCGTAATTTACGTGAGATATGCATCATTGACTTACGCTTGCAATATGCCGCCAATAAATTTTCCGGTGGTGATGGCGGAGGGGAAACACCTGTTCCCATTCCGAACACAGAAGTTAAGCCCTCTGGCGTCGATGGTACTGCTCGGGAGACCGTGTGGGAGAGTAGAAAACCGCCGGGATTAAATAAAAAAGCCCTCTTTTGAAGAAATTCGAAAGAGGGTTTTTTTGTTGACATATTCTCCTCTTATAATTCCGGGCTTGAATTTCGTACTCTAAAGTCATTATTATTTTTAGTGATAGGGAGTAATTCATGATATATTAATTCATGAAAGATATTAACCCGTAATTGCCGCGGTGAATATGGAGATATTGTATATAGGCTTTGGTTGGCTTCTGGGGTTATTGGGGTCAATTTTAACTGACACGGTACGAAATAGACGGGCAGCGACACTGCTGAAAAGGACTGTTTTGCTTGAACTGCAGGATCTGAAGATCCGCCTAGCTCTGGGCTATTATAATATCGGGACAAAGCGTGGGATATTGGATCGCAATGCCCTCAATTGGATTAATGATAAATTATCGACTTATGACGGGTCTATTATAGAAGGTGAATTGAAGCTGTTTCTTAAGAATATGTCAAAGTGGAATGATGAAACATTGACTGCAGCGTTACGCCAGCTTAAGAAGCCGGAAGCGATTCGTACTAGCTTTAGGAAGTATTATTTAGTGAGCTTACAATCTGGGATTGGCACGCTATTGCACTTGAAACCCCTCTTGGCACGTGAATTATTGGGGGTTCTTTATCAGCTCAGCGACTATAATGAGCTTGTCGATGAACACAGGTCATATCTGAATATGACATTCGAACCAGGTTTATCTTCGGGTAATCTTAATATAGTTTCTGGAAATTTGTCTAAAGCCGAATCGACGCTCATTGATTTGTCCAAAAGGCTTGCGGATCGCATCCAAGATATTGACAAGCTATTATAGTTCGATTTTGATTCCTGATGGCGCGTGAAATGACAGGTATACATATTGTCAGCAGAAAACATATTCGAAATCCTGCTCTTTTTCCTTTTTGTTTTTATCCCCTTAATAGTGGGTCTTATAAAATATACTTCCCGTCGCATTAGGGCGCGTGCAAACAGGAATCAATGGGAACGACACGATGAAAGGCAGTTGCGAAATTATAGAGGCTACCCGCCAGATTGGGGCCTAATGCGCGCCTTGATAATTAAGCGGGCTCGCGGCATCTGTGAGAAATGCGGTGTGCAGTGTGGAAGGAGGGCAGTGGTCATATGGAAATTTCATTTCGATCGGCAGCGACACTTGAGAATTGACGGGCATGTCCATCATATAGTGGCCATTTCAAAGGGTGGCAACCATCAACTGGATAATCTTGTGCTTCTTTGCCCCAGATGTCATGCTTCAGAGCATCCTGGGAATCCAAACATTCTTCAGTGGTAATCTTTCAAAATTCCTCGGGGGGTCTTAAGACCGATGCCTCGGCATATAGTCCCCATCCAGAGTCCGCTGGAGGCGGGCGCCGCATGGGATTCCTCGGTCAACCCAAATTAACAACGGATCGTCAAAATGACCAATTGATGATCGGGAAGACCGGGAAGGCGCCTCCCTGCTTGATTATATTTATCAATCCGATCTGCAGACCCTTTAGAGTTCTGGCATAATTCACAAAACCGAACTGTAGACCATTGGCGTTATTGGCGTAATTCACAAATCCCCACTGCAATCCCTCGAAATCCCCCTTCACTATATTTATGGCGTTATCCTGCCAGCCCAAAAAATCAGCGTCCGACAGACCAACCAATCCGAATTGAACTCCCACTGACTTGCCCCCAGTTGTATGACTTACCAGTCCCCAGTCTAATCCGGTGACACTGACATTCTTTCCATAAATCAGACTGAGGCGGATGCCGCTTATAGCGTCACTCGGGGGGAAAATCTGTACCGGGGAAAATAACGCCAGCTGAATCGGCCGATCTTCCGCCGTGGCAGACGAAATAAAGATGCTAAACGCCACGAGCATAAGCGCCAATAATGCCCAATACTTCCTTGTCATATTTACCTCCTTAATTCCGTCGGTTATAAAATTCACTAATATTTCCATCGAATTTTACGGGAAGGGAATATTGTTGTCAAGCCAAACTAATAACTCACGCGTTTCCTGAACTCTCTGGTCCCCATTCCCCGATCCCTCAAGGAGGCCGTAACCCTGTGGCACGTAATACTAATCCCGACAAAATTTGTCTTGCATTGAACGGCTAGTCCATTATATTATCTCTGGCTACAACAGCAAGAGTGTGAGGTTCGCCCGATCATTGAGATTTATGGAATTATCGAAAGTAAAGCATATCTAATTATTTCCACAACTTATGAGGAGTAAGGACTATGAGACGAATGTTAATGGCGCTATTGGGCATCATCATTCTAATCACAACAGCAACATCATTTGCAAGCGACTGCGGCGATGTCAACAACTCCGGCACCGTAAATGCGCTGGACATTACCTATCTTATTAACTTTTTTGTCCAACACGGCGCTTCGCCGAACTGCGGAACGGTAACCGACATTGATGGCAATACTTATCAGACCGTAAAAATCGGCAATCAATGGTGGACGGTTGAGAATCTGGAAGTAACCCACTACCGCAATGGCGATCCCATACCGAATGTAACAGACAAGCCCACCTGGATAGGGCTTTCTACGGGAGCATATTGCAATTATAATTATGATGAAGGGTATGTTGGCACTTATGGCCGTTTGTACAACTGGTATGCTGTAAACGACAGCCGCAATGTGGCGCCGGTCGGCTGGCATGTGCCAACTGATGCCGAGTGGCAGACATTAGTTAACTTTCTTGGCGACACTTCAATTGTCGGTGGAATGATGAAAGAAACTGGAACGAGACTTTGGTCTCCTCCTAATACCGGGGCTACCAACGAAAGCGGCTTTTCCGCGCTGCCTGCCGGATACCGCGATTTCTACATAGGCGATTGCCACGCTATGCGATTCTTCGCCGACTTTTGGTCTTCTTCGGAGTATGATATTACCTGCGCATGGTACCGAGCCCTTGCCAACGATGCCGGGGGAGTAGATCAATTCTGCGGCGATAAGAAATACGGTTTCTCGATCCGCTGTGTCAAAGATTAGATTATAAACTCCTAGACCTCACGCCATTTCCAAATTCCGCAGGGTCTTGGCCTTACTTCATCGAAGGCGAGATCCTGCGCCGTATAAACCTCCCAAAATCCTTGCGCGATCCGCAAACGCAACTTATCTTCGAACCATGCCTATCCGCAAATTGACCCTTGCCGACGCGCCCGCTTTCCGGGAGATTCGTGCCGAAATGTGCCGCCTTCATCCTGAAGCCTTCGGCCAGACGCCCGAGGAAGTCGCCGCTATGACTGAGGACAAATTCATTGATTGGGCGTCCCCCGATAATCATTTCCCGGAAAAATTCGTTTTGGCCTATTTTGAAGAAAATAAAATTGTCGGCACGGTTGCCTTCCGCCGGGATGATTCATACAAAGAACGTCACCGCGGCTGGATATGGTCGGTTTACACTCGGCCCGAGGGGAGAGGGAAGGGGATAAGCAGGAAACTCATGGAGCGATTGATCGACGAAGCCGGCAATATGGACGGCCTCGAGATGTTGACTCTTACCGTTTCATTGACCCAGACTGGCGCTCGCACACTGTATACTTCACTCGGATTTTTCACGACCGGTCTGAACCTGCATGGGTACAAACTTCCCGATGGCCGCTATATCGACCATGAGGAGATGACCCTCTGGCTACGATAATTTCATGATGTCCAGCAGATCGCGATTCTCCTGCTGGAAATATAGAATTCAGAGGGAGGGGAAATAAATGAATTCGCAGGGAAAGATTCAGATCATAACCGCGCTCGCCGTCGGGGCTTTTATATTTTTGATCGCTATCATCCTCCCCAAATTTTTCATTTCCGATCCGATCGCAAAAATATCCACCACCCAAATTTTGGAATTGGCGCTTTCACTTTTGGCCATATTGATATTCGGGAAGGGACGATTTGCCGAATACGGTTTCTGTCTGCCCAAATTGAATTCTGGTCAGTATGCCGGATTGATCAAATGGGCTATTTTTGGAGTTGCGGCTTTGATTTTGGGAGCCCTGGCAACGGTGGCCGTTCTGATCACCGGAGCGGTCGGGAATCCGATTGTCAAACAACTGACCTTTCCTCAAATCATTTTATTTATCTGGCTTTTATCGAGTACGATCGAAGAAATATTCACCCGAGGCTTTCTTCAGGGGCACTTGGCCAGAGCAATTGACGCCAAAAAAAAGATTCCTTTCCTGCGGGTCGATGTCCCGACTTTTATCAGCGCCCTATTTTTTGCATCATTGCATCTATCGCTAATTCTAAGCGGGGCTGATATTAAGACAGTCGTCATTATATTATTATTTACTTTTTCACTCGGTCTATTGGCGGGACAATTGCGCTCCAAGTCCGGAAGTCTTATCCCCGCCATCGGAGTTCATATGCTGGCGAATATCGGTGGGGTAGTGGGTGGGATAGTATATAGCATTATCAGTATAATGACCGGCGGCAAAATCCCGGTCACATGATCAAGGTTCTGTACATATAATAGGTTCAGATTCAATGCGTCCATTCTAGAATAGAAAGAAAATGGAGGATCGTTTTGACTGGTTTCTCGAAAAATTTGGACAATACCATTTATCCCGACATGATTCGCAACTTGCCGGAGCTTGATATAAGCCTTAAGGGAATCCGTGGGTGGTTGATGCAAGCGGACAAAAAGCAGACTGTATTTTTTGATATTCAGGCCGGCTCCGAAGTTCCGCCGCACACGCATTGCGCGCAGTTCGGGATTATGCTGGAAGGGGAGATGGAATTGACTATCGCAGGTGAAGCTAATATATATCGCAAAGGGGATTGCTATTTCATTCCGGACGGCGCCGTCCATTCCGCCCGATTTCCCGTCCATATCAATGTAATTGATATTTTCGATTCGCCCAACCGATATAGGGCGAAATAGGCGTCAGTAATGATTAGATTAGCATCTTATACAAGCGCATCCTGGCGCCGCATCGCCAATGACCGCACCAGTCAGTCGATCTCAGAACGGTGCAAAACCGGCCTGTGACCAGTAATCGTCTTTCAATGATTCCTGTTGGCGGAGAAGCGCGTTATAATGGCCGGTTTCCCATTCGGCCAATTCCGTAAAGAATTTTGCTATTTCAGGGTCGGTTACTTCGGCCGCCTGAGCTTTATAGAAATTCATAGCATCCAATTCAAGCTGAATTCCTATCGCCAGTGCGCTCATCTCGTAATGCGCGTCTTTAATGCGCAATTTAAGATTATCCGAGAAGATGGGAGAAATGCCGGAGAGGTCGCGTCTATCCCCAAGCTTAATTGAAGAATCGGCTTTTCCGGTGGCGATGATCGCTTTGTACTGGTCATTCAAAAAATGCATGTGATCGAGCTCTTCAGCGGCAAGGGTTTCGAATATGCCCCGCCCTTTGGCGTCATCGGTGCTCCGCGCCGCCATCATGTAGAAACTGTACCCATATCTCTCCGCCTGCATCGCTTTTATCAAGGCTTTCTTTAAGTCCATCTATTGATCCTTCCTGTCTCTAGTCATACGTCAGTCAAATTATTTCAAGCCTAAAATCTAAGGCCGGACTCGCTAATCTGCAAGGGGAAAAATCCGGGGGTATCTGAGCTCAGGCTGTTCATTTTTTGAACAATTTCGTCCCTGACTGATGGCATATAGAGTATCAAGTTTTTTATTATCATACCGAAATATTAGACAGAAATAATCCAAAATGGTTTTGGTGACTATTAATTTATTTGATATCAGAGGAATATTATGGCCTTCAGAATCTCATTCGGGCAAAGGGGCTTCACACTTATTGAACTCGTCGTGGTAATTGTCGTTCTCGGAATTCTGGCCGCGGTCGCCATTCCGAAACTTTTTTCCGTAACCGAGGAAGCCGAAAGAGCGGCGGTCAGCAATATGGTCGGGAGCCTGGAATCGGCTCTGGCGACATATACCGCCAAGCAATTTGTCAAGAGCCAGCCGATTGCGGTTCATAATCCGTTTGACGATCTCTCCAATACCCCCTCCAATTACAAAGGTATAAACGACCCGGTTACCACGGTCAATACGCCGGACGGAGCCTGGTCGTGGAGGGCGACCGGAAATTGGATTATGTATAATCCCAAGGCCCCGATAACCGGAGGATGGCTTAACGGCGACAGGTTTATTATTTATCAAGTTCAGCCGGTTCTGGACGGTGTCGATACGGTCGGCCTGAAATTGACTACGACTGATTCATATACTTACAGCTGGTAGAACTGCATCGAAATTTCATAGGGGTAACCCGGCGTGGGTTGCCCCTTATTTTTTAATCCCCTTTTTTCCGCTAATTCATTATCCTCTCGAAATGGATTCGATAACTTTACTCGGATATATGGCGGGAGCGCTAACGACTCTGGCATTCCTGCCGCAATTAATTAAGGTCATCGAGACAAAATCCACGAAAGATATTTCGCTTCTGATGTTTATCGTGATCTGCACCGGCATTGCCTTATGGCTGGTCTACGGGATACTGATCGATTCCCTGCCGATAATCCTGGCCAACCTGGTTACATTAATAATCGCCGGCGCGATTCTGATATTCAAGCTCAAGTTTAAATAGATATGTTGGTTATCCGATCAGGCACGTCCGGTCTCTATTTCAATTCTTTCAGATACTCCATCACGACTTTAGCCGAATTGGAGGCGGCGACTTTGAAAAATTGATTCATCTGCGGCACGGCCGATTCCGATCCCGAGCCGCCGGCCAAATCCGAGGCTGAACGGAATATTATGAACGGGATGCCGTTAACCGTACTATACCTGCGCCACTGATGCCGATTCCATATCGGTCACCAGCGCCTGAAAACTACTCGACAGCCAGAGCCGCTTTTCGACATTGTCGATAAAACTGTTGCCGCTGACTCCGACCTCGCCAATTATCAGGCGAGGAAGTCGCGGGCCGATGCTGTCGAACGAAAAGGCGACATTCTGCATCCGGGAGGCGGTGGCATAAAGCAAACTATCGACCGGGAAGTATGACATTTCGATCAGGGTGTCTTTTCCGGCGGGATGAATATCAATTCCACCCGGCTCGAAACCTTTGGCGCCGTAATAGCCATAATCGTGAGTCAACCATTTTCGGCAGATCACTATATCGCCGATATGCACCGTGCTATCAATAGCGCCCGCGATCCCGGAAAAGATTATCTCTTTCGGATGGTACCGATCGATCATCTTCTGGGTGGTCATGGCGGCGTTGGTCATCCCGACCCCCGATTCGGCGAGGATAATATCTTTGCCGGATAATTTACCGATATGCACAGTCCGCCCCAGAACCTTTTCGGTCTTCTCGATTGTCATCTGTTTGGCCAGCAGTTCCCCCTCGGCCGAGAAGGCGTAGAGAACGAGCAACGGATCGGACGCCGCCCCCCAGGCTACGCCTGCGATGAGGAAAATCATGATGGCGATTATTAATGAATTTAATTTCATATTTTTCTCCCGAATAGTTTGGATGCTACAAACAAGATATGGTTTTTGTATTATCCGGGACAAGAAAAATGGGGGGGAGGGCTGTTTGATATGCATAGCCCGATTTTCCAATACAGGCGTGTATGGCGCAGTCCGGCAATAGATTGAATTCTGAGCATCAAATTAGGCCGGATGTTCCCCCGGTGGGTTCGTTTTGTCATTTTGACTTTCGCTGTATCGGTCTGGTAGTGATTTTGTCGGATTGTGGCCTATAATTGCTCCGAATCCGCCCTGACGATATTGATGGATTTTCAGACGCGATATTTTGAGGTTTTCGTATATGCATATTCAGACTACTCCTTCCATATATAGGCCTGCGTCCGAATCAACATCGATTTGGTGGCGAAATTGCGGGCAGAATTTGATATACGGATGAGGAATTTGGCATTTATCTATGTGCCAGCATGATATAGGCTATTTAATATGCTCGGAACTATCGCTGAAATATCCCACCCGTGGGCGGGTTACCGGTTTGAAGGGTTACTGATTTATTTGCCTTTCGTCGAATTGTCTCCTTATTTCCATTACAGGGCGTGATACTTTGCGCCACGGCATCAGACCGGGATTAATAAAAGTAGCTTTTACTCGCTTGGATATCAACAAATATGGTATCCATATTGCGGCCTGCCCGAACGCCCGAAACAATTCTCGAAAAGTATCCGGTTCTGTCAAGAAATCGAAAAGAGCTAAAAGCAGGCTTAATGATATCAGAGTGATGGCAAATTTTGAAAATGCCTTCTTTTTGGCAAAATAGAGATAAATAAGATAGAGTGTGATAGCCACTGCGAAGGCCGAAAGAATCATCTCAATAGAAGCGTCTGACTGGACTGCCTGAATGAATTGGATTGCAAAGAGTATCGTGGCAATTATCATGCCGAAGCCCCAAAGGATCAGCCATCCGCCAAGACCTGTCGGGGCTTTCTTGCCGGTAAATTCTTGTGTCATAGGATACCTCTCGATTTAAATAAGTCGATCATCTAATTTTTGCGATCAGCCTATAAGAAGATATCGGTCGGGAGGCTGACAAATGCCGTCAGTGGAAATGAATTTTTTAATGCTGCCAAGAAGTCCATCCGATGGGACTGCCCAAAGTTTCATAGGCGGTTTCCCGTCAGGAATCCGCCAACGGCGGGCTGACGGCGCGATACCCCGGCCGGAAGATCCGCACGCCTTAACGCGTACCTCCCAGCCGTTTGCGATAATCTGCTCTATACTTCTCAAACATCGCCTTCGATGAATCATCCAAATTGCCGAAGCAGATATCGGCTCCTATAAACTCCGCAAAAGCTTTGGCTTGGAATTCAGTCAGTGATTTCAGGTTCCAGAGTTGAAGGTGCTGTCCTCTGGACTTTGAAAGAGCGGCCGCCGCACTGTCAGAAATTTGAGTAAGTCCGTCCAGAATGATTCCGCCATCATGTCTCCCTGCTACCCGGCCAATCTTGCCCAATAGATATATGACTGAGTCCGTATTCAAACAGGCTTTGAGAAGGGAATCATAAGCGCGAGCATAATCATTTTGGCTATGAAATGAGCCTAATGCTCTGGCTGCGCCATCACTTATGGAGTCCAATCCCGATAAAGAAAGCACTATGAATCTTCCCCGCGAAAGCATAAGTGCTACGCTATCTGAAATTTGTTTTAGGCCATCAAGATAGATTGCGTCAGCGTTTGATTCAGCCAGAATGGATGCCTGCTTGGTATCTAATGACGTCAAGGATTTCAGCCATAGATTATTCACATCGGCGCGACAGATTGACTCCAATTGATAATAGGAATTGTTTCAGGCCGTTTAGGGCCATTCTAAACCCTTAAATTGGGCCATTGAAGTCGCCTGGTGATCAGTCAGAGAAGTTAGAGACTCATAAGAGTAATGCCAATGGGCTTGGGAATCTGCGTGCTTATCCCTCCAAGGTTCTGGAAATCGAGGTGTAACTATTTTATAACTAGAACTATAGTGCACAAGACTATCCATTTTCTCATCAGATACCGATGGTTCGATGGTTAGCGAATAAGGTTCAAACACATATGTATCATAGTCAAAACTGGAAAGCATTTCCAATATACTTGACACTGCGCGTATTCGATGGAAAAGAGAAGCAGCGCCCCAGAAGTGCAAAGAACAATATTGACCACATTCTTCTTTGACCAATAGAACCGTTCGATTCCCTCTTTAAAGCCTGACTGGACCCTCTTGCCAGAGTAATCTTATTTGACGTATAAAGAATCCCTGGATCAAGGCCATGGTGACGATATAATAGATAATCAGTCAGCATTCCTGCTGAGATTCTGAAATGATCTACCAGTTCCAGTCTCCAAATACTATTTGGCACCGTCAAAATATTGTAGAAAGGGGAATTAAAATCATTGCCCTTGTACTTTCCCTTTAGGAAAATATAATCCAAACCTTGCACCAATCCGATAGTAAGCATGGACAAAGGAAATTTGAAATTAAATCTGGCATATTTCCCCTGTTTTACTGTACTGACCCCCCCCATCATAAAAATATGCTCTGCGTGGCCATTCAAAAACAAATTTCCCATAGAAACACCCAAATCCAATGGCTGTATCTCTTCATGGTAAAAATATTGTGCATAGGCATATCCATTGTCAGGGATTGTTGAATCTTTAATCCAATTTTTTCCTAACGCAAGAGTGTCTGATTTCAAATCTGAACTGAACGAAATTGGGGAGATGATGAAAAGTGATAGCAAAACCGAAACGAGGGGTTTATTCAAAATACTTCTAAGGCTCATGCTTATGAATAGCATCCTCATTTTAAGTAATCTTGCAAAAATTGTCTTATTCATGCATCGTCAGGTGCGACTCCTAACGGCACTTATAATATCTGCATTTTATCATTACCCCCGCCTGGAATCGAACCAGGATTACCGGCTCCGGAGGCCGATGCGTTATCCATTACACCACGGGGGCATTTGTCCCTTGTCCCGCCTGAGGCGGGACTGATTCTGAATCAATACTACAATTTGATATTTGACTTGTCAATCAGAGATTTTAAGGTAAATAGCATCATCAAGATGCCCATACGACCCGAATCTGGGTTCCTGACTTCGCGGGAATGACATCCTCCGAGCGTTGGTGTATGAAAATGGGGGGAAAATCCAATAATACCCTTGACCTTTCAGAGGGATTAAACTTAACTTGCCGGTCTGGACGTTATAAATATAGGCCCGGAAAGGACAAAAGATGCGGCAATTCATAATATCATCAATATTCATAGTTTTTTTCGTCTCATTGGCGATGAGCGCCGAACCTCCCCTGAAAATCGAATCCAGCCTCCCCAAGATCGCGCCTGCCTTTCAGGATTCAATCAATGTTGCATCTCCGGCAAAGATTTTCAAAATCTGGGTTTTCTTTACCGATAAGGAAATATTCGACAAGCCGGCCTATAAAAAAGCCCTGACTGACATGGAAGGCCGATTTACGGCTAAAGCCATCGCCCGTCGCCGGAATCGGAGCGAAAACAAGGAATTCGATTTCTACGATATCCCGGTGAGCAGTAATTATATTCGCAGGCTGGACAGAGAGCGGGTTCAAGATCGCCAATCAGTCACGATGGCTGAATGCGGTTTCCGGATACGCCAATAGTGAAATCATGCAGAAAATATCGGAGCTCCCTTTTGTATCCGAAATCAGACCGGTCGCGGTAGCGGTGGAAAAGCCTCAACCTGAGAAGGCATACAAGATAAATGGAGCCGGGCCTCAGGATTCGATCTATGGGACATCGTTCACTCAGCTCGACCAAATTGATGTTGTCAGGATGCACCATTTCGGATACACCGGCAAGGGGGTATTGATCGCCTTCCTCGATGCCGGATATCGGCTGGATCATCCGGCATTTGACAGTATGACGATATTGGCGAAGCGCGATTTCATAAATAATGACACGACTGTCAATGACACGATTTTCGGCAATACTATCGCGCCCGATCAGCCTCGTCATGGAACACTCACTCTATCCGCCTGCGGGGGGTTCGCGCCGGGAGAATTAATCGGGCCTGCATACAAGGCTGATTATATTGTCGCCATGACTGAAGAAGCTTGGCATGAAGTGAAAGCCGAGGAGGACAACTGGGTGGCGGGGGCAGAATGGGCTGATTCAATAGGCGCGGATATTATATCATCGTCGCTCGGGTATTTTGATTGGTACACCTACAAAGACCTTGACGGAAAAACTGCGGTCGTGACCATAGCGGCGGAACTGGCATCCTCAAGGGGGATTGCAGTTTTCAACGCCGCCGGGAATGAACGCCAGTTGTCTTTCTATCATATAAACCCGCCTGCCGATGGTCCGTCGGTGATCGCGGTTGGGGCGGTCAATTCGCTGGGCGAAATAGCCTCTTTTTCCTCCGCCGGGCCGACTTACGACGGGAGAATCAAGCCTGACCTTGTCGCCATGGGAGTAACCGTAAAGTCGGCATTCTATTTGGGGGGATATACTTACGCCAGTGGGACATCGTTATCAACCCCTCTTGCCGCCGGGGCAGGGGCGTTAATCTTGGAGGCTCATCCCGATTGGTCACCGAAGCAATTACGGGAGGCGATGATCCGGTCCGCCAATCGATATAATCATCCTGATAATATTTACGGATATGGTCTTTTTGACGCTTTCAAGGCCGCCGGTATTTTCGTTATAAGTCAAATAGGCCCAATTCGTTTGGTGGTCGGGGATTCTTTGAATTTCAAAGTAACTGTCCCGGGATTTGAGGATTCCGCGGTGGTCTTTTCGGCTCAGAATCTGCCGTTATCAGCGGTTTTCACTAGTGATGGGGAGCTTCGCTATAAGGCAGTCCTTGAAGACATTGGAACGAGGGTAATCCAGCTTAATGCCTCCTTTGGCGGAGGAACCGCCTCCGCTCGGATCGACTTCTCGGTGCTTGCCGGGGATGGAATAACCGCCGGACCTAATCCATTTTCCGATTCTCTGACTATTTTTCTCGGTCCAAATTCCGGAAATTTGCAGAATATTTCAATTCATATGCCCACCGGAGAAAAAGTTTGGGAAATATCCGCCGATAATAATAGTAGCCAAAGTGCAACAGTCATTTGGTACGGAACAAACTTCCAGGGACAGCGAGTAGCACCCGGAGTCTATTTTGTTTTGGTAAGGACAGATAGATTGACACAAAAGATCAAAGTATTGTTGATATAAATTAGATGTTGAATTCAGTCGCCGAACGCCGTACAGCCGATTCAGGAATTGTAAGATGTCCCTTATTCAAAATAGACCTTAAAGGTCGTTTTGTCTATGTTGACGAAATGACCGAAAGGCTTCTCGGACGTCCGCAGGACCTGCTGTTTGGACGCAGCCTGGGAAACTTCCTCTCCGAACAATCCTGGTCCACCCTGTCGGCCATATTCCAGAGATACCGTCATTACGAGACTTCCTTTGAGGCGCTGGAGCTCGAGTTTACAAGTCCCAACAGTGAAAAGCAGACCCTGATGGCAGTAATATCGTTAAACTTCATCGCGGGAAATCCGGCTAATTATCAGGTTGTACTTATCCCGGCTCTTACCGCGGTCGATCCGGTTTCGGATTTTTCCCGTCAGGAGAAATTATTCGCGCTTCTCTTTGAGCTGGTGTCAACCGATGACGGCGGCGAGGTCTGGAAAAAACTGGCGGAAATCATGATGCAGCTCGATGAAATCTGTCAAGCGGGAATCTATCAATACCACGACAAATCGCTGATTCTTATTCCCGATTCGAGCGGCGCGAAATCAGGCACAAATGCGGAAATGTCGCCTGTCAACGAGTACCATCTCGACGCCGTATTGAATAATCATCCTTATATAAATGCCGAATACTCCATGACTGATGAAACAGGCGCCCTGCCGGGGAAAATTTTCACGGAGGTCTGTTATCCCCTTATGCACGGCGAGAGCTGCTGGGGGATGGCAAGATTTGTGGTCGATAAGGATTCCCTGAGCATCGAAGAGACACTGTTGCGAGCTTCACGGTTTATCGGAAACGCTCTCTTTCGGTTCGTCGGAGATATTCAAAAAGGTTAGGATTCTCTGAATGAGCTCGTCAATTCTCGATACAAATTGCTCGGTCGCCGAAAAATCTGGCATGGAATCCCAAAAGGATGAAGAGAACAGGAAATTAGTCTGGCGGAGAAAGCCAAGCGATGCGTCATGGAAACGGGTTACCAAGCAGGATCTTCTGGCTCAGACCGTAGCAACCTTGTGTCATGAGGTCAACAATCCGCTGATGGCCATAACCGCGTCAATTGAAATCCTTCTTGAAGGCCGCGATAAATTGCCTCCTCACTTCGTGGATAAAATCAAACAAATCGAGGCGGCCGCTGTCAGAATTCAATCGGTGTTCGAGAAACTTCAGGAAATTGAAACTATCCATTACCGCGAAACTGCCGCCGGCAAGATGTTTCATCTGGGATAATATCCCTTCTTATTAAGCATCATCAATTTATTTCAAAGCCCGTTCCATCAGGCGCCGGACTGCCAATCATATTAATAAATTTCTTGACAACCGAAGTCAGAGCAATATATTGAGTCACCTTTTGATTGGGGCCGTAGTTCAGTTGGGAGAACGCTTGACTGGCAGTCAAGAGGTCGGGGGTTCGACTCCCCCCGGCTCCACTTAATCAGGGTGATCTTCAGGAATAATACATTAACTTGACAATGCCTCAAGATGGAGTTTATTGCAGCAATATACTGATTCATTTATGCAGAAATCCGCCGCCAAAAACAAAATCGATGCACTAAGACAGGCTAATCTGGATCTGTTTCAGTCTGCCATTATTCTACCACCTCTTGCCCATAAAATCGAGAACGATGCACGAGAGCACAATTTTGGCCGAAATGAACTTCCCCAAATTGAACAGCTTTACCAGCTTTTTAATGACCTTAATGCGAAGTACTTTGAGGGAGCTCTGCCGCCGGCGAAAATAATTTACTCCAAAAGAATGCTGATCGCCGGTTCCTACTCTATTAACGAGAAGACCATCAGGATTGGGGTGAAGTATCATAGGATATTTCCCAACGAACTTGAAGACACCCTCAAGCACGAGATGATTCATATTCTGGATTCCTCGCATGGCAGAAATTTTAAGTCGATTGCCCGCCGGATTGGCGCATCGCTTAGGGCTCAATCTCACCCGAATCTCAGGCTTCCCACAAAATATTCTTACATCTGCCCGATTTGCGGCAAAGTCTATCCAAGAAGGAAAAGGCTGCGGATGGCTTCCTGCGGGGTCTGTTCCAAAGGAGGCCGGTTCGATATGGCTTGCAAGCTGAAGCTATTGAAATGCGACGACTTACAAGGAAAGCGTGCCGCCAAAAACGTAAGGTAAGTCTTAGCCAAAATATATTCATCGCGCTCAGGGGGAACAAACTGACAGATTATATTTTTTTATGAATTTATTGGTCTAAAAGGACTTGACAGGTTTTGATTTTTGGCTATATTCAAAGGCTTTTAGTTGAACGATATGTTTTTAACCGGATTGATCCGGGGGAAAGATGAAGACTTTTATACCAAAGATTAATGAAATTGAAAAGAAATGGTACGTTCTTGATCTGAAGGGTGTGACCCTTGGCCATGCGGCGATCGAGACGGCAAGAATCCTTAGAGGGAAGAATAAGCCGATCTATACCCCTCACCTGGATACCGGAGATTTTGTGGTTGCAATCAATGCTTCCCAGATGGTTGTCAGTGGCAATAAAGGGAAGAAGAAATTGTACTATCACTTCTCGGGGTATCCCGGCGGGTTAAAATCCACCTCTTACGAGAAGATGATCTTGGCGAAGCCCGCGAAGGTATTTACCCTGGCGGTGAAAGGGATGCTTCCCGGCAATCGTCTGGGGCGGAAGCTGATGAAGAAGCTTCATGTCTATGCTGACGACCGGCATCCGCATCAAGCGCAGAAGCCTGAGTTATTGAAATTAGCTGAATCCTGATAGAGTAAGGTAAATGAACGAAACATATTTTGCGGCGACCGGCAGAAGAAAAGAATCGGTTGCCCGTGCAATTGTGAAGGTTGGAGGCGGGAATTTCGTCGTCAACGACAAATCCCCCACCGATTATTTAAAGCGCAGCGTGCTGGTTGACGTCGTCAATCAACCCGTGAAAGATACCGATACGGTCGGAAAGCTTGACATTGACTGCAAAGTAAATGGAGGCGGATTGTCCGGCCAGGCCGGGGCAATCAGGCTGGCGATTTCGCGCGCCATTGCCAAGCTGGATCCCGATCTTCGCGCCATTCTGAAAAGAAGAGGATATTTGACCCGCGATCCTCGTGCTGTGGAACGCAAGAAATTTGGACGTCCCAAAGCGCGCAAGCGGTTCCAGTATTCCAAGAGATAGTTTTTGAAAATTCCGACTCGGTCGGAAAATAAACAGACGCCGCTTGACTTCGGGGGTCCTATTCAGGCCCGAATAATTTGGCGGCGTCGAAGTAAAACCAGTCTAAAGAGGAATTCTGATGGTTACACCGGAAATTAAAGAATTGCTTGAGGCCGGGGTGCATTTTGGTCATCAGACCAGACGATGGAACCCCAAGATGAAACCGTTCATTTTCACGGAACGGAATGGCATATACATAATTGATCTGAACAAGACTCTTGATGCCATCAAGATGGCTTGCCAGAAGGCCAAAGAAATTGTCGGACGTGGGCAGGCGATTCTTTTTGTCGGCACGAAAAAGCAGGCAAAGGATGTAGTCAAAGAAGAAGCTATCCGGTGCAATCAGTTTTTCATCACCGAAAGATGGCTGGGCGGAATGTTGACTAATTTTTCCACTATTAAAGCTTCCATCAAGAAGCTCAAAAATCTGGAACGGATGAAAGAAGACGGGGAGATGGAAAAGTTTACCAAGAAAGAGATCTCCCATTATACTCATGATATGGAAAAACTCGATAAGGTACTCGGTGGAATAAAAAATATGAATTATCTCCCCGGCCTGGTATTCATCGTAGATGCCAAAAAGGAAAAAATCGGGGTGGCGGAGGCTTCTAAGCTTGGTATTCCAGTCGTTGGTGTTATTGATACCAATGCCGACCCCGACCCGATTGATTTCCCGATTGCGGCCAATGATGATGCCATAAAATCGATTCGGATAATCACCAAGACATTCGTTGATGCCGTTATCGAGGCTCAACATTCGGTTACCGACAAAGAGATAATGGAATCGGTTGAGGCGGGATCCGCCAACAAACTTACGACTTATTCTACATCCGAGGACGAAGAGATCTAAGAAGGAAAATTTTATGGAAATATCTGCGCAACAGGTGAAAGAACTTCGCGAAAAAACCGGCGCCGGAATGATGGACTGCAAAAAAGCATTGGCCGAAACCGGCGGGGATTTTGAAAAAGCCACGAATTATCTTCGCGAAAAAGGTATCGCCAAGGCCGCCTCAAAAGCCGGTCGGGCCACCAAAGAAGGAATTATTGTCTCTTATATACATCCGGGTGATAAACTCGGCGTGATGGTTGAGATCAACTGCGAGACTGATTTTGTCGCTCGCACTGATGAATTTAGGATTTTTGCCAAGGATATCGCGATGCAGGTCGCGGCCACTAATCCGATTGCCATCGCTCGGGAGAATGTGGACGCCAAGACTATTGAGCAGGAATCGGCCATTTACCGCCAGCAAGCTCTGAATGAGGGGAAGCCCGAGAAGATTTTGGACAAAATTGTCAGCGGAAAGCTGGATAAATTCTATGCCGAAACTTGTTTGCTGGAACAGCCGTTTGTAAAAGATAACGAGAAAACAATTTCCGATCTGATCAATAATATGATTGCCAAGATAGGCGAGAATATTTCTATTCGGCGTTTTGCCCGTTTTAGATTGGGTGAGTAAGAATGGAAAATGACCCGTCAGAAGCTCGCCGAAAGGCGAGCCCAATCAAGACCGGGTCCCCTGAACAAATGAATAAATCTGGCGATCAGGGGCGAAGTCAGACGGGCATTAATCCAGGATCGGCAAAAATTCTGGCGGGCAAAGGCCCCAAATATCATCGAATACTCCTGAAGCTTTCCGGCGAGGCGCTCCTTGGTCCGCAGCCATTCGGCATAGATCTCAAAACTATCGAGTATATCTGTAATGAAATAAAAGAGATCAAGGAATTGGGGTTGGAAATTGGGATCGTGGTCGGTGGGGGGAACATATTCAGGGGATTATCCGCCGCTCAGATCGGGATGGATAGAGTCAGCGCGGATAGTATGGGAATGCTTTCCACAGTAATAAATTCTCTCGCCCTGCAAGATAAGCTCGAGCAATTGGGAATTTTTACCCGAGTTATGTCTGCCATAAATATCGAGTCTTTTGCCGAGCCGTATATCCGGCGAAGAGCTATACGTCATATGGAAAAAGGAAGGCTGGTGATACTGGCGGCAGGTACCGGAAAGCCGTATTTTACGACTGATACCGCCGCGGCTCTGAGGGCGATGGAGATTGGCGCGGAAGTCGTCATTAAAGCGACAAGAGTTGACGGAATATATACAGCCGATCCCGCAAAGGACCCCAAGGCCAAATTGTTATCTCGCCTGAGCTACATGGAAGTTGTCCGGCAAGAACTCCGGGCTATGGATCTGACCTCGATTACCTTATGTAATGATAATAAAATCCCGGTCATCGTCTTCAACCTCAATGTCCCGGGAAACTTGAAAAAAGTTGTTCTTGGCGAGGATATTGGAACTTTCATCTCTTGACTTGACCAAATTGGAATTTCAACTTTTACCGAAGGAGAAATCCGATGGCTGAAAAGATATATAACGATACCGAAGAGAAGATGAAGAAGAGCTACCAATCGATTCAGCGAGAATTCTCAACTCTGCGCACAGGCAAGGCGACATCATCTTTACTGGATTCGGTCCGGGTCGACTACCATGGGACCATCATGCCCCTGAATCAATTAGCGTCGATTTCAGTGCCCGAGGCAAGGCTCCTCATCGTACAGGCTTGGGATAAGTCAGTTGTCGGCGAAATCTCCAAGGGGATTCAGAAGGCCGATCTGGGGCTCAATCCGCAAATTGAAGGGAACATTATTCGGCTTCCCATCCCTCCCCTTAATGAAGAGAGGCGGAAAGAGTTGGTGAAGCATTGCCGCAGAATCGCAGAAGAGGGTAAAGTTGCAGTCAGGAACATCCGCCGCGATGCCAACGAGCATCTAAAAAAGGCCGAGAAAGATAAGCTGATTAATGAAGATGATCACAAGAAAGGGGCCGAAAAGATACAGAAACTGACCGACCACTATATCAGTATGGTCGATGACCTCATGTCCGTCAAAGAGAAGGAGATCATGGAGGTCTGAGAAATTTGCACCATGGCAATATTGTAGAAGGCGGGTCTTAGTGCCCGCCTTTTTTCTGCAGCTATTTCGGTTTCAGCGTTACAGTAATTTCCATTAAGTCACTTGTATCGATTGCCAAAGTGTCAAGAATGGTTTGATACCCGCTCTTGCTGAATTTGGCAAATATCGCATTTCGTGATGAATCCACGATAAAAGTCTGCGCCATGATATAACCAAGGGTCATCAAAATGGACGGACACATACCACATCGAACCCCAGCTTGGCCCCGGGTACCATGTTGCATATAATTCTGCGTCGGGGACAGGCTCACCAGTTGTATCCCGGACAATAAATGAGAGTTTTCCGCTAAGGAATCCGTAGTCATGGTCCAATTTTATATGTATTATCTGAGGCTGGGAACTGGAAATGAAGAATGTATCGATCGATGGCACATATCCCGGTTTTCTAACGTCCACTTGGATGCGATCAGTCGAATCCCCTGAGCACCAGTATTGGTACGGTTCTCGATATAGGGGCCCGTGCTGTCTCCAAATTCTATGGGATCGATAATTTGCCCTATTGAGATTGGGTCTAAACCCCATACGCTGACTCTGGCGCTGTCAATTGAGTAATGATGTGAGTCGGCGACAATGATCACAATATGATTGCCCGTCCTATTATTGTAAGTCGGGCCAGATGGTTTCTCATGACACCCGAATATGGACAACATTAGAAATGAGCCTCATAGAACACTCTTAAGACATAATTTCATTTACCCTATTTTGTTTGCTCCGGAATAAGGCAAGGTTTTTGATGCCAAGATCAGCACTTTCATTTTAGAATTCCCCCTAGTTTGACTTCAACGATATCAAGACTTCCTGTAAATCTCTTGTTTCAATTGAGATCGTATCAACTAATGTTTGATACCCGATCTTGCTGAACCCGGCAGAAATGACATTGCGTGATGAATCGACGATGAAACTCCGGTCGGCAATCTGGCCGAGGCTGTCGCACTCAGTTATAATAAGCCATTTAGAACTCCAGCTTGGCCCGGGATACCATGTTGCATATAATTTGGCTCCGGGAATCGGCTTGCCGGCGGTATCCTGGACGCTGAATGAGAGTCTTCCAGCAAGAAATCCAGAGTCGTCTTCTAATCTGACGTGTATCAATTTGGATTGGGATTTGGATGTGTATAATGTATCGATCGATGGTACATAGGCAGGTTTTCTGACGTCCACTTCGATTGGCACGCTGGGCACGGTAGGAATTGAATACTCGTGTGTCAATCCAAATTGATTCGACGTGTCGGCAATATATCGGCTGAGGCCGGGCGGGCCCAGGCGAACTTCGGCGCCCTCAATGGGTCTATCATTTATGTCAGTCACGAATATTTTGACATCAAGCTCGGATTCAGGGATGCCAACAATTATCGGCTCATTGCGACACCCGACAAAAAATGCAATCATGGCGATCAGAACGATATGTTTAGAATATGACTTCATTATGCACCCAAGTATAAGACATTTATCTTAAGAATTTGTGAAATGTCTCCCTTCCAATAACAAATTTCATTGGATCTCATCATTTATGCGTAATACAAAAATTATGCCGAGATTATGTGATGTCTCCTGCGCCAGCGTAATTGTAAGGAGATTAAGGAATTAGTGTGACGCGTCTATTTCCGGGCAGACGTGCAAATCCTGCGGATTCGTATAGAATGACGAGATTAGCTGACCGCTGTATCAAATGGTATGGTATTTCCGCATACCCGACACCCCGGCTTTCTATCAAATGTCACTTTCTCAAATGCCATTGTATTGGCGCGGAAGATCAGGAGAGCATTGGAAATGGGGGCTTCACCATTCATCAAGTACCGCAGCGCCAGCGTCGCCTGAAGAGATCCTACCACACCGGGCAATGCGCCGAACACCGGTGTCGGCCCGGGATCTTGCAGCTCCTTGGGCATGAGACACGCCAGGCAGGCAGTCATCGGCGGATTGAAAAAGCTCAGCTGTCCCTGCCACTCGTTTATCGCCCCGTAGATAAACGGGATATTAAGATCGAATGATGCCTTGTTCAATTTCAAACGGTCGGAGTGATTATCCAGGCCGTCGATCATCAGGTCACATCCCGAGGCTAACTCGCTTGCGTTGATTTCGATCATCTTGTCCGATATGGCCTCAATTTTTATTTGGGGATTTTGTGCCGAGAGCCTCTCTGCCGCCAGCGCCGCCTTGGGCTTGCCAATATCCTCGGCAGTAAACAAAATCTGGCGATTCAGGTTGGACAGTTCAACTTTATCAGTATCGCATATACGCAGATGCCCCACGCCTGCCGCGGCGAGATATGTCGCACTGATTCCGCCCAATCCTCCAACCCCGACTATCAGAACCCGAGCGCTTTTGAGCCTCTCCTGATTCCAGCCGTCAACCAGCAGTTGACGTTGGTACCTTTCGATTTCAGATTTCGATAGAGGCATGAGACGTAATCATTAGCCGCCAGAAACGGGCGGCTGGAGAGTAATTGTCTGGCCGTTGGATGGCTTAAATGACAGGTCCTTCATTTTGCCGTCAACATATATAAGCGCGACATAGCGAGGGTCGAGAGAGATATCTCTGAGGATCTCGCCGATAGTCTTCTCGCCTTCGATCTCGATCTTACGGGTATAATGATCGACATCGGGCTTAAGCATTGCCCGAAGTTGGCCCCCGGCTCTAAGAAAGATTATCATTATTCATTACATCGAAATGAGTGCCATCGCGAGCGAGGCACTTGCTAGAATGCCTTCGGCTTATATCGTTCGCCCCGGACGGCCGGAATGCCGTTAGGTAACGACTTTCCCAGGAGCCCGATCTTTTCGATATTGTCCGCCGCAAAATCGAGCTTCAAATCATGTAACACCTCGCGGCTGGGGTTGCCGTTATCATCCCATCCACGGCAGGCGTAATATTCATCTAGCATCGCTTCAATCTGCTCTTTGGTCAACCCCTTGCCAGCGCTGGGGCCAGTCGGAATCTTGTCCTCCCAGGATCGAGCCGGCGGGTAATCGAACGTCCGGCCATTGGCCTTATTGCGTTCGAGGTAATGGCATCGCACCAGATTCCAGACCTTCTCCGAAGTCTTGAACGCCTCGGCCGCATCGATATCCCATCCGGTGATATGATTGAGCGCTTCAACAATCTCCTCCGGCTCAATATCGAGCTCGCCCCAGAAGAGGCGGCAGATGCACCAGCAGTCGAACAGCGGCCGGATATGCTGCAGGTAAACCACCACTTTTGCGCGCCCCTCAATCTTGTCGCGCCCCTCGGCCATGTCGACCGTGATTGTCCAGGAGCGGTTGTGATGTGCGCCGATATCGCACGTCATGTACGAGAGCAGCATCCCCGGGGCGTAGCGACCATCGTATCCCGACATTTCCTGTCCCTTGACCTGCATGGCAAATTTCTCACTTCCTCGTCCGATCTTCTCCGCGGCCCGCTTGGTCCCCCCCGAAAAATACTCGCCGATCCCGCGGCGATGCACTACCATGTCAATGAAGTGCTCAGCATCCTCCACCGAACCCCAGTTGAGCGTATGCCCTTCGAGATCTGCGGTAGTGATTAGCCCACGCTGAAAGCATTCCATGGCAAACGCCACCACGCCGCCGCCCGACATTGTGTCCATGCCGACATTGTCCATCAGCCAATTAAGATAGGCAACCTGATTGATGTCGGTCATGCCGAGGTTCGAGCCGCACAGCGCGCCGGTTTCATATTCGGGTCCCTCGAGATAGACCGTTTGTTTGCCCGGCAGGACTGCCTTGGTGTACTTGCCGCAGTTCATCCAGCATCCGAAACAGGCTTTGTGCGTGATAAGGCACTTCTCCACCAACGCCTCGCCGCTAATGCCATCAATCCCCTCAAAATATGTAGTCTGGAAATTTCGGGTCGGAAGGACGGCATTCTTGTTCGACCAGTCCATGAAGAATGCAGTGCCATATTTTTGCCATGGATCCATATTAGGATGGGTTTGCGTCCGCTTGATGATGGCCGTTACATGTTCGGTCAGCTTGTCGAGATCGTGCACCTTGATCCCTCCGGTACCCCTGACGGCAATCGCCTTGAGCTTCTTCGAGCCCATGACAGCCCCTTGCCCTGTCCGCCCTGCCTGGCGACCGAAATCGTGGGTGATACACGAGAAGCGAATACCATTCTCGCCGGCTGGCCCTATAGTGGCGATTTCAAAATCCTCACCCAGGTCCTGTTTCATCAAAGGTTCGCACTCCAATGACCCCAGTCCCCAATATTTTGAGGCATCACGAAGCTCAACCTTATCGTCATCGATAAGGAGATAAATCGGTTTGGGGGAGATGCCGGACATAATAACCATATCGTAACCGGCAAATTTGAGGGCCGGGCCCAGATGGCCGCCCATGTTGGAATCACCATGACCGTTGGTCAGGGGAGAGACCGAGCCAAATTCGATCTTGGCGCCCGCCGGGATAAAGCAACCGCTCATGACTCCGGCGCTCATGATAAAAAGATTTTCCGGCCCAAATGGATCAGCGCCGCGCGGAACCTCGTCGTATAGAATCTTGGCGATCGCACCTCGTCCTCCAAACCACTCGCGCATCAGCTTTTTATCGGTGGGATATCTCTTGATCTCTCCGGTGGAGAGATTAATACGCAGCGTTGTGCCGGCCAGTCCTCCGGAGCTCGTTGGGCCGTTTGCCATTACTTACTCTCCTTTACCAATCTCGTATGGACTGTGATTGCCCCGGTGTTACACAGCTCGGTGCATCTGAAGCAATTGTCGCAAATAATGACATGCGCTATGTCGCGATGCTGGAAAATCACGCCGGGTTTGCAGGCCGGGATACATTCCCCGCAATTAGTGCATTTTTCTTTCAGCACTATGTAGGCGCCGTCGTCGCGACGATAGATAGCATCCTCAGGGCAAACCTCCATGCATTTGCCGCACTGCGTGCAGACCCTGGGTTTGTATATCCCCGGCTGCGGGAAATGGGCCTCGATTTTCAGGCTGGCCTTTTTGGGATTAATTTCATCATAATGGCTGATAGCGCAAATCTGCATGCATAGGCGGCATCCGCTGCACTTGGCCGATGATACTTTAATTCTCTTTATTGCCATAGCATCCTTGAATAAATGTTACCCTATCTAATATATCTGTCCGGCAATCCAGATGCCGGCCACGAGAACTAAAGAAACGATTCTGAACATGACAGCCGGCATCCGCAATGTGCGCAGCAGGGTATAGGGTTGGATGGCATTGCCCAGGTAATATCCGAGGTTTATAGTTGCCATCGAGACCAGCGATGCGCCCACGGCGTCGGAGAAAAGATACGAGCGAATCCCCTCCCAACCCGCCGAAACCCATGATCCCTCGCGCAGAATGTACGTAGCGAAGAGCGCGAATATCGAATACGATGCGTAGACTATGATCGGTGCGGCGATGGCTCTATAGATTGGGCTGGAATCAAGGCGTGCTTTGAATATTGAGTATGTGATATCGAAAACGATCCCATTGATTATCACCGCCGCGAACTGGCAGGGAAAGAAGTTGCTGGAGGCGGTCTTGAACAGGCCGGCGATCAGCGCCATGACAACTACCGAGCCGGGGAAATCGACCAGCCGTTTGGAGGCGTAAAGAATAATGATGCCGAGCCCAAAGAGCAGGACTGATTTCTGCGGCATCCCCATGGCACGAAATAAATCCCGTCCGAATAACTCCAGCGCGCCCCACAACGACCCGAGAAGGAGCACGACCAGGATCTTTTCATATTTTTTCATGATTTGCTCCGGCAATTAAACGCCCATATCCTTATCAGCCTGCAATCGCCACTCCCGAAATTCCACCACAAAAACTCACTCTTATCTCAAGAATAAATTATGATCTCCCATTTGGCAAGCCTTAAATATGCTTTGCACTTTATGTCAATTGGTTAGGCCGGATGGGATTCCCGCCAAACCCTCAAAGACTCGTTATTTATAATGTTCGATTTTCTTAGGGGGCGTCATATTCGTTTAATATTCAATGAGTTATGGTCTCGATAGACAAGATTGCAGATTTCGCGCTCGAGTCATCGGGGCCGACGCTTTTCCGCTTTCCGCGGATTCCTTTTGGACACTTGGATAAAGTTAAATAAGGGCGCCGTAAAAGAAATTGACAAGTGAGGATTGGCAAAATATATTGGACTCCTTGCATTGGAATACTGTGAATAATTTCACATTGTGATATTTGAATGATAAATCGAATTTTCTAGGTATCAACAATTTAGGAGCCGCAGATGTCATCGGTGAAGGAATACAAGAATTATATCGGGGGCGAATGGGTCAGTTCGCGTTCCGGACAGACTTTCGAGAATCGCAACCCCGCCAATACCGATGAAGTAGTAGGCGTCTTCCAAAAATCTACCGCTGAAGACTTGAATGATTCTGTCGCTTCGGCCAAGCAGGCTTTCAAGAAGTGGCGCCTTGTGCCCGCACCCAAGAGGGCGGAAATTGTCTATCGCATTGCTAATCGTCTGATGAAAGACAAGGAACTACTGGCTAATGATATGACCCGCGAAATGGGGAAAGTTCTCAAGGAAACCCGTGGCGACGTTCAGGAGGCAATTGATACGAGCTTCTACATGGCGGGTGAAGGGCGCAGGATGTTCGGACAGACCACACCTTCGGAATTTCCCAATAAATTTATGATGTCCATCCGCCAACCTCTCGGAGTATGCGGGATGATTACCCCATGGAATTTCCCGATGGCAATTCCCTCATGGAAATTGATGCCGGCTCTGGTTTGCGGGAATACGGTAGTCATCAAACCGGCCACCGATACCCCGCTTTCTGTCTATAATTTTGTCAAGATAATGGAAGAAGAAGGACTCCCCGGCGGCGTGGTCAATCTGATTACCGGAAGTGGTAAGGATGTCGGAGACCCATTGATGCATCATAAGGATGTGGCTGTAATCAGTTTCACCGGCTCCACTGACGTGGGAAGAAAAGTTTCCGAGGCCTGTGCCTCCGATTTTCGACACTGTCATCTTGAAATGGGGGGAAAGAATTGTATTCTGGTGATGGATGACGCCAATGTCGATCTGGCGGTAGAAGGTGCTGTCTGGGGAGCTTTCGGTACTACCGGACAGAGATGTACTGCCTCGTCCCGTATGATAGTCCACAAGAAAGTAATCAGGGAATTTACGGAGAAACTGGTCGCTCGCGCCAAGACGCTTAAGGTCGGGAATGGGCTTGACGAGTCGAGTGAAATGGGTCCGGCCGTCAATGAAAGCCAGATGCAAACGGTCTTAAAGTACATGGACATCGGCAAGAATAAAGACGGAGCCAAATTGCTGTGTGGCGGCGGGCGGATGTCAGGGACCGGGTATGATAAGGGATATTTCACTATGCCGACCATCTTTGGCGAGGTCACTCCCAATATGACCATTTTCCGCGAAGAAATTTTCGGTTCGGTCACCAGTATAACCGAGTGCGGTTCACTGGAAGAGGCCATTGAAATCGGCAATAATACCGTCTACGGTTTATCTTCATCGATATATACCCAGGACGTCAACAAGGCCTTTACGGCCATGCGCGATTTATTTACCGGCATATTCTATGTAAATGCTCCTACCATCGGCGCGGAAGTGCATCTCCCGTTCGGAGGCACTAAAGAGACCGGCAATGGCCATCGCGAGGCCGGAACCGCGGCGCTGGATGTTTTTTCGGAATGGAAGTCAATTTATATAGACTTTTCGGGCAAGATTCAGAGGGCACAGATCGACGATTGATTCGGGCGCTGTGCCTTCAATTGGATAAGATTCTGGACGAATATGACAGGACTCAAGTTGGTACGCGAAATTGACAGGATAATTCCGGTCGTATATCTCATCGTTTATATCTGGTTGTTGTCCTCCATCTAAACTCCCGGCTGATTACCGGAAGGAAGTTAGACTGAACAACAACCACTTGAAGGAGACATGATTTTGAACAAGAAGAGAGTAATCATAATGGGCGCGGCCGGGAGAGATTTCCACAACTTTAATGTCTTGTACAGGCATAATAAAGAAGTCGAGGTAGTGGCTTTTACGGCGACTCAGATTCCTGAAATTGAGGGGCGGGTATATCCCAGAGCGCTTGCCGGAGCGCAGTATCCCAAGGGAATACCTATTTTCCCCGAAGAGGAACTGCTTGAACTGATAAAGAAGCACAAGATTGATGAAGTTATTTTCTCTTACTCGGATGTGCCGTATGAATATGTGATGGACAAAGCCGCCTATGTGACGACCGCCGGTGCGCGCTTTGCACTCGAGGGCGGCGAGCCGACCATGATAAAGTCGAAGAAACCGGTGGTTGCAGTATGCGCCGTCAGAACCGGATGCGGCAAATCACAGACAACCCGCCGGGTCGCTCAGGTACTGCTTGACATGGGATTCAAAGTCGTCGCGATCCGTCATCCTATGCCGTACGGCGATCTGGCCAGGCAGGCTTGCCAGCGATTTGCATCGTACAGCGATCTCGAGAAGCACAAATGTACCATCGAAGAGCGCGAAGAGTACGAGCCGCACATCGATCGGGGTATTATCGTTTATGCCGGCGTCGACTATGAAATGATCGTCCGCCAGGCCGAAAAGGAAGCGGACATCATTCTCTGGGATGGTGGAAACAACGATATGCCATTCTATAAATCGGATATTCATATCACCGTAGTTGACCCTCATCGACCGGGGCATGAAGTGAGCTACTATCCGGGTCAGAATAACTTTCTCATGGCTGATGTTATCGTAATAAATAAAATTGACACCGCCTCCCCCGAGGGTATCAACGAAGTCAGGGATAACATCCGGTACTATAATCCCGACGCTATCGTTGTCGACGCCGCCTCGCCTATAAGCGTAGAAGATGAGAATTTGATTCGCGGTAAAAAAGTCCTGGTCATTGAAGACGGCCCGACCACGACTCACGGCGAAATGAAATTCGGAGCCGGAATGATGGCGGCGATGAAATACGGCGCAGCCGAAATTATCGATCCTCGACCGTTTACTGTGGGAACAATAACCCAGACTTTCGAAAAATACCCCAATATAGGTTCTCTGCTTCCGGCAATGGGATATTTCGGCAAGCAATTGATCGACCTGGAAAAGACCATTGATCGGGTCGAATGCGACTCTGTAATTATCGCTACCCCGATTGATCTGAGAAGAGTAGTGAAAATCAAGAAGCCTTCCGTCAGAGTATTCTACGACCTTCAGGAAATCGGGCATCCTGATCTTGTCGAGGTATTGGGAAATGCCTTTAAAACGCCAGGCAAGAACAAGGGAAAGGCAAAGAAGAGATAGCATCCATGTCGGAACTTAATGGTAAGACGGCGGTCGTAGCGCTGGGGGGCAATGCCATCACCCAGCCGGGGATAGAAGATACTATTGCCACACAGTTCGCAAATACTCGAAAATCCCTGGATGGAATTATCGAATTGGTCCGTGCCGGATATAAACTGGCCATTACTCACGGCAATGGCCCGCAGGTAGGAAATGCTATCCTACGAGTGGAACTGGCTCGCGGCCAGGCGCCTATTCTTCCGCTGGGAATTTGTGTCGCCGACACCGAAGGCGGGATGGGTTATATGATAGAGCAATCGCTCCAGAATCGGCTTAAGAAAGAAGGGATCAATCGTTCGGTAGTGACGATTATTACTCAGATATTGATTGATCACAACGATCCGCAGATTGCCGATCCTTCAAAGTTCGTGGGCCAATTTTATTCCGAAACCGACGCGCGCAAATTCGCACTGGAACGAAATTGGGTGGTCAAGAAAGATTCCGACCGCGGCTGGCGCCGGGTCGTAGCATCACCTCAACCGCTCTCGGTCGTGGAGTCGGATACAATCAAGGCTCTGGTCGATAAAGGTACGATTGTGATAACCGCCGGAGGCGGCGGTATTCCGGTCTATATCGACGGCAAAGGAAATCTCGAAGGTGAAGATGCTGTTATTGACAAGGATTTGGCCTCCGCCGTACTGGGTAAGGATATAGGCTCGGAGATTTTAATTATCCTGACATCTGTTGATAGAGTCGCCATCAATTTTGGCAAGAGCAACGAACAATGGCTGGATAAGATGACTGTCACCGATGCAAAAAAGTATCTCAAAGACGGACATTTTCCCGCCGGTTCCATGGGACCCAAGATTCAGGCGGCCGTGCAATTCATAGAAAATGGAGGCAGGGAAGTTATTATTACTTCCTTTAATAATGCGGGGCGGGCGCTGGATGGCGCCGCCGGAACGAGGATAGTACGCAGTTAATCATGTGTAATATCTCGGACACGGTTATTAAGGCCATTTTGCAGAAGGGCCGAATCTATGAGGTTGGCGGTGCGGTGCGCGACAGTTTCCTTAAGCGACCCGTGAAAGAAAGAGACTATCTTGTCTCGGGGATACCGTATCAGGAGCTGTCCGCGATATTAAAGAACTATGGCAAGGTTGACCTCGTCGGGCGTTCTTTTGGCGTAATAAAATTCACTCAGGCGCGAGGCGAGAAGAGATACACATTTGATATAGCCCTACCGAGAAAAGAATTTTCCACCGGGGTCGGCCACAAGGATTTTGAGGTTTCCTTTGATCCGTTCCTAAAAATCGAAGACGATCTTACGCGGCGTGATTTTACGATCAATGCAATGGCTCTGCCGCTTGACGGCGGAAAGCTGATCGATCCACTCGGCGGACTGGTGGATCTGCAGAATCAACTCATACGGATGGTTTCACCCAATTCCTTTCCTGAAGATCCCCTGCGGATGCTTCGGGCGATCCAATTTGCGGCTCGCCTTCGCTTCAAGGTCGAACCGAAAACTTTCGAGGCTATAAAAGAGCATGCTCATCTGATTGATTCTGTTTCGCCGGAGCGAATTGCAGAGGAGTTGAATAAGCTGCTGCTTTTGGCCGATGAACCCTCGGAGGGTTTTCGCATCATGCAATCTTCGGGTCTCATGAAACATTTTCTCCCCGAATTGGAAACTACTGTTGGCGTCGACCAGCCCGGCGGGTACCATGCTTATGACGTATTCGAACATACTCTACGCGCCATCGATGCCGCTCCGAGATCGCTAAAAATCAGACTGGCGGCCATGTTCCATGATATTGCCAAACCACAGGCCAAACAGCTGACTGAAGATGGCGCTACATTTTACGGCCATGAGAAAATCAGTGCGCGAAAAGCATTAAAAATCATGCGACGTCTGAGGTATTCAAATGAAATAATCGACGATGTTTATCTTCTTGTAGATAGACATATGTATACGGTCCCAGGTACCGATAAGGGATTGCGTCGTCTGATCCGTCGTGTTACGCCCGAATTGATATTTGATCTTCTAGAATTGCGGCGGGCCGACATTGTCGCGCAGGGAAAAGGCGGTACCGGCGAGGACGTCAACGAATTTGAAGTTCGAATCCGCGAAGAGCTCGAGAAACAGCCGCCATTCAGTGTTACTGATCTGGCCATCAATGGTGATGATGTAATGGAGCTTTTCAGCGTTCCCCAATCGAAACTGGTAGGAGACATTCTGGATTACCTTCTTGAAAAGGTGCTGGACGAACCGGCTGACAATACCAGAGACAAATTGACAGAATTCGCGCGGTCGTATATGGCCAACAGAGGTAATGAAAATAAAACAACTGATAAATAAATGGAGAAGGCTGAATGAAGATACATGAGTATCAGGCCAAAGAAATTTTTGCGGAGGCCGGAATCCCGATTCCGCGAGGTAAGGCGGCTTCAACCGTGGCCGAGGTCGTGAGCATTGCCGAAGAATTCGGACGACCGGTCATGATTAAATCCCAGGTGCACGTCGGTGGTCGGGGCAAAGCTGGTGGCATTAAGTATGCCGAAAATGTCGAAGCGGCTCGCGGCTGGGCGGAGAAAATTCTGGGTATGGATATTAAGGGTTTGACGGTGAAGAAAGTGCTGGTCACCGAAGCGGCCGATATTTCTTCCGAATCGTATGTCGGGATTATTATTGACAGGGCTCAGAAGAGGCCGGTCATAATGGTTTCGGCCGCAGGCGGAATTGATATTGAGGAAGTTGCCGCAAAGACGCCTGAGAAAATTATCAAGCTGGCCGTAGATCCTGTCACCGGACTGAAATCATATCAGGCCCGGGATCTGGCGATGAAGCTTTATTCGGATTTCTCGATGGTTCGACAGGCCACTGATATCATTATGAAATTGTATGATGTTTACTGGAAAGCCGATGCCTCGCTGGTAGAAATAAATCCTTTAATTACCACTCCCGAAGGGAAAGTTGTCGCGCTTGACGCCAAAATCAATATCGATGACAACGGATTGTACCGTCAGAAGCAAATTGCCGCCATGCGCGACCTCGACTCCGAAGACCCCGCCGAGGTTGAAGCTCGTGAGGGCGACCTCTCCTTCGTGAAGCTGAATGGCAATATCGGCTGTATAGTTAATGGCGCCGGATTGGCGATGGCAACCATGGATCTGGTGAAATATTATGGCGGTGATCCGGCCAATTTCCTCGACATTGGGGGTTCTTCCAATCCGCTGAAGGTGCTGACCGCGATGCGGATTATTCTTCGCGACACAAATGTGAAGTCAATTCTGATCAATATTTTCGGCGGCATTACCCGATGCGACGATGTCGCCAATGGAATTGTAATGGCATACGACGAACTGAAACCTGCCATACCTATCGTAGTTCGCCTGACAGGTACCAATGAAGACAAGGCCAAGGAGATCCTGAAGAAGGTCAACCTTGAATCAGCCGACACGCTCGACAATGTCGTCAAAGCGGCTATCAAACTGGCCGAAGGGGGGAGAGCATAATGAGCATCCTGATCAATAAGAAGACCAGAGTGATAGTCCAGGGGATTACCGGACGGGATGGTTCTTTCCACGCCGAACAGATGAAGAAATACGGCACGAATGTGGTCGGTGGCGTAACTCCGGGAAAAGGCGGTACGCAGGTAAACGGCATACCGGTTTTTAGTAGCGTCGCCGAGGCGGTCGCTAAAACAAAGGCTAATACATCGGTGATTTACGTCCCGCCGGCATTTTCAACCGATGCGATTTACGAAGCGGCCGACGCGGGTATATCGCTTATTGTTTGCATCACAGAGGGGGTACCCGCCAACGACATGCTCAAAGCGTATGATTATGTGAAAGCGAAAGGAGCAAGGTTGATCGGGCCGAATTGCCCGGGCCTGATTTCTCCCGGAGAATCGAAAGTCGGAATTATGCCGGGCAATATTGTCAAGAAAGGACCGGTGGGTGTAGTTTCCCGCTCAGGCACTTTGACCTATGAAGCGATCTGGGCTCTGACATGCGCCGGAATCGGCCAAAGCACCTGTATAGGAATCGGCGGAGACCAGATTATCGGCACGAATTTCCTCGATGTGCTTGAGCTCTTTCAGGCTGATCCCGCCACAAAGGCGGTGGTAATGATAGGCGAAATTGGCGGTACCGATGAAGAACAGGCCGCGAAATTTGTCAAAACTAAGATGACCAAACCGGTCGTCGGCTTTATCGCCGGAAGAATGGCTCCTCCGGGTAAGAGAATGGGACATGCCGGCGCCATAATTTCCGGCGGATCGGGAACGGCCAGTGAAAAAATCGAAGCTCTTAATAAGGCGGGAATACCGGTGGCCAATTCACCTACTGAGCTTCCCACGCTGATCAAAGAGAAAATGAAGCTGATCTCGACTAAGAAGACTCCGGCAAAAGCAAAGGGCGTCTCGAAGAGAAAACCCGCTGCTCTAAAAAAAGTAAAAGCGAAATCGGCAAAAACGTCGGGCAAAACAAAAAAGGGTATAAGTAAGAAAAGGAAATAGCAGACAACTTGAGATAGATTATCTCCAAGGAGAATTTAGTATGACTGATTCTGAGCCGAAACCGGAAGTTTCGGAGGTAGAACCGAAGGATACTGCTGATAGGTACAAAGGGAAATTGCCCCCTTTGAATATTTTCCTTCACTGGTGCAAAGGGTGCAATATCTGCATTGCGTTTTGCCCTCAGAGAGTTCTCGAGCCGGATCGTGACGGAAAGCCGATACTGGCTCATCCGGAAAAATGTACACAATGCGCAATCTGCTGGCTACATTGTCCAGATTTCGCCATAACCTCCAATTATAAGTGATGGATGGGGGAGAGGAATGAAGAAAGAATTCACAGGAAAAGCCAGATTATTGCAAGGAAATGAAGCCTGCGTGGAAGGCGCCATTTATGCCGGAGTCCAATTTTATGCCGGTTACCCCATAACCCCTTCAACTGAAGTTGCCGAAGGGCTGGCACGGGCGCTCCCGAAAATAGGCGGCAAATTTATCCAGATGGAAGATGAAATCGCCTCCATCGCCGCTGTGATAGGAGCATCCAATGCCGGGTGTAAAGCAATGACCGCCACTTCGGGGCCGGGATTTTCTCTGATGCAGGAAAATATTGGATATGCCTATATGACCGAAACCCCGTGTGTCATTATAAACGTTCAGAGGGGCGGACCTTCCACCGGTCTTCCGACCAAAATAAGCCAATCGGATACGATGCAGGCGCGATGGGGAACGCATGGAGATTACACTTCAATCACGGTAGCTCCGTCGTCGGTAAGAGAGACTTTTGAAGAAACAGTAAGAGCTTTTAATCTCGCCGAGCGCTTTAGGACGCCGGTTACTGTTCTCACCGATGAGGTTTTGGGTCACATGAGAGAGATGATGATTATGCCCGCGCCGGGAGAGCTGGAGGTGAAGGATCGGACAAGACCGGATGTCCCCAGCGACTGGTACAAGCATTTTGAACTTACATCCACTTTCGTCAGCCCGATGGCATCTTTTGGCGAAGGTTATCGGTACAATGTGACCGGACTCACTCATGACCAGGAAGGATTCCCTACCAACGTGGCATCCGAGATAAAAGAAAAGTTGGATAAGTTAAAAAATAAGATAGAAAGATTCTCCGACGAGATATTCAAACTGCGCACGGAAATGATGGATGATGCCAAAATTGCTGTTTTCTCATATGGTACCGTTGCTCGTGCGGCTCATCAGGCTGCAAATATGGCCCGCGAAAAGAGGGTGCACGTCGGCACAATTCAGCCTTTGACGATCTGGCCTTTTGCGGATAATCAAATTCGCGATATGTTAGCCAATGTTAAGAAGGTGATCGTGGCTGAACTTAATATGGGTCAACTGGTACATGAAATCAGGAGAGTTGCCCCGAAACATACCGAAGTCTTCTTTTTGGGAAGGTACGACGGGGAAGTTATGACTCCTCAGCAGATTTTGGACAAAATAAAAGAGGTGAAATGATGGCTACGGAAGTGCTTCAACACTCGGATATAACTCATCATTATTTGAGACCCAAGAAAAAATTCCCCAATGTCTGGTGCGCCGGATGCGGCAATGGCATAGTTATGGGCGCCCTCATCCGCACGATCGACAAATTGGGTCTCGATAAAAATGAAGTGGCGGTGGTATCCGGCATCGGCTGCTCCAGTCGTCTGCCGGTCTATCTCGATTTTAATACATTGCATACGGCTCATGGACGCGCGCTGGCCTTTGCGACCGGTGTCAAAATGGCCAAACCGCACATGAAAGTTATCGTCATCACCGGAGACGGTGACGCTCTGGCCATCGGTGGAAATCATTTTATCCACGCGGCCCGCAGGAATATCGATATCACTACCATTCTTATAAATAATAAGATCTACGGAATGACCGGCGGTCAGTTCTCGCCTACCACGACCGGCGGCGCTTTTGCCACTACCGCACCGTACGGCAACTATGAGAAGCAATTCGACGTCGTCAAGCTGGCGTCTGCGGCCGGAGCGTCATATGTCGCACGCGGCACAGTGTATCATGTCCAGCAGATGGAGAAACTGATGGAAGGCGGCATCAAGAAAAAAGGATACGCCCTGATTGAAATAGTCTCCAACTGCCATACTTATTATGGTCGTCTCAATCGCGAAGGAGATGCCGTGGCTATGATAAGCTGGATGAAAGATCACGCCATGCCGATTCAGGCGGCGGCCAAACTCCCGCCCGAAAAGATGGTCGGGAAGTTCGTAACCGGCGTTATCCATGAAACCGACGCCACCGAATTCTGTGAAGAGTATCAAAATCTGGTGGAGCGCCTGGCTGCAAAGGAGGCGGGGAAATGAAAACCGCGAAGGTCATTCAGAAGAAAGAAGATCGCTACGAGGTTCGCCTTTCCGGATCGGGAGGCCAGGGACTGATTCTTGCCGGCGTTATGCTGGCTGAGGCAGTGGGCGTTGGCGACGGAAAAAATGCCGTGCAGACTCAGTCTTACGGTCCGGAGGCCCGCGGCGGCGCCAGCCGTTCCGATGTGGTCATCTCGGATGGCGAGATTTACTATCCTAAGACGATGAAGCTGGATTTGTTATTGGCTCTAACCCAGGAAGCCTGCGATAAATATTTCGCCGATCTGAAAGAAGATGGAATGCTCGTGGTCGATTCGGTGATGGTCACGCAGGTGCCGACCAAAAAGTACTACAGCTTCCCATTCATGCGTCTGGCCAAAGAGGAAATCGGACATGTAATGGTCGCCAACGTTATCGCTCTCGGCGCCATAGCTGAATTGTCGGGAATTGTCTCCCAGGAATCGCTGAAAAAAGTCGTAACGGGGCGGGCGCCGCGCGGCACCGAGGAGAAAAATCAAAAGGCCCTTGAGCTTGGATTCTCCATCGCCCGGAAGGTGAAGAAGCAGAAATAGGGAAGGATATTGGAGAAGACATTATTAATTATAAAACCCGACGCCGTCAGAAGAAAATTGATCGGTCATATCGTCGGTCGGCTTGAGCGGGCCGGGTTTGATATCGTTGAAATAAGGACGGAACGACTCACCCCGAAGAAGGCCAGAAGTTTCTATTCCGTCCATGAGGGCAAACCGTTTCTTGACGCTCTTGTGGAATTTATGTCCTCGGGTGCGGTTACTCTTATCCTGCTGGAGAAGGAAAATGCCGTTTCGGATTTGCGGGCGCTGATCGGCGCTACTGATCCGTCCAAGGCGGTCTGCGGCACGCTGAGACAGGAGATCGCATTGAATGTTCGGGAGAATTCCGTGCATGCCTCCGATTCACCCGAAAATGCGGTAAGTGAAATCAAATTTTTCTTTGGTTGAAGTGCATGCCTGTTGCTATCAATTATGGGAAGGACAAGCTGACCTTAAAGGTCCCCACCAGCGCCATTATTGATGAATATGGCCCTGTCACTTCCTCCGGGGAAGTGCGTGAAGATCAATTCCTGCACGAACTCAGAACCGCAGAGAATGACTTATTCCCGGTCGAATCGGCCGACCTGTTTATCGTCAACGATGCCTATCGACCCACCCCGACCGAACAAATTCTGAAATGGCTCACCGGTGCGGCAAAACTCGATCGAAAAGCGAAATTCCTCGTCGCTACCGGATGTCACCAGCGTCCGAACGAAGATCAACTGCATAAAATCTTTGGAGAATTCCTCGAAAGATTCCGCGACCGAATATTCATCCATGATGCCAAGGATCGGCAGAACATGGTCGAGATAGGTGTCGACCGAACAGGTGAGGAAATATTCATCAATCGGCATTTCAAGGATGCCAAAAAAGTCGTAGTTATCGGCTCGGTAGAACCTCACTATTTCGCCGGTTTCACCGGCGGAAGAAAATCGATATTCCCCGGGCTTTGCGATTACGAAACGACGGTTCGCAATCATAATCTCGGAATCAGCTTCAATGCTTCGCCGGACAGGCTTGACGGCAATCCGGTGCATGAACATCTCCAATTTTTGATGACCCTCGTTTCAGAAAAGCCGATTCTGGCTATTCAGATCGTTCGCGGTTACGAGGGATCTATCAATGCGATCATCTGTGGGAAATTAGATCCCGCCTTTGAAAAAGCGGCCGAATTATCGAGAAAGCTATTCGAAAAGACCGTGAAGAATAAATACGAATTAATTTTGGCCGAGGTCAGGCCGCCGCTCGACAGTAATTTATATCAGCTTCAGAAGGCTTTGGAAAATTGCCAATCGGCGGCACAGGATGGCGGAACTGTTCTCTTGTTTTCACCCTGCCATGAGGGGATAGGAAGCGATGCTTTCTATCAACTTGCAGATCGCTGGAAGAAGGGCGATCTGATTGCCGCTGATGCCAATGATTCCTTTGGAATTCACAAGCTGTATCGAGTAAATAAAATCGGCGAAAGAATTAGTGTTTACCTCTATTCGGAATTGGATGAGGGAACACCCGACAAAGTATATTTCAAATCCGCGCCTGAGCCGCAGATGATAATCGACAGGTTGACGGAAAAAGATACCAGGCTGAATGTGGCTCTGGTGCATGATGCCGGGCATACAGTATTGACAATAGAATAAGTGGTGAAGTAATCAATTAACTTTATGGAGGAACCATGAACAGGAAAATCTCAGTAATCGGGGCAGGAAACGTCGGCGCCTCGGTGGCGCAGTACATCGCCGAGGCTAATCTGGCGGACGTACTGCTGGTCGACATTCTTGAGGGTATTCCGCAGGGGAAGGCTCTGGATTTGACTCAGGCGGGACCGATTCGCGGGTACAACTGCCGTGTTACGGGCACCAATGATCCCAAGGATATGAAGGGATCCGATATCGTCGTGATCACCGCGGGATTGGCCCGCAAGCCGGGGATGTCACGGGAAGATCTCCTCAAGATGAACGCCGACATCGTGGGCGCCTCGGCGGACAATATCAAAAAGCATGCCTCCAAGGCCTTTGTCATCGTCGTCACCAATCCTCTTGATATCATGACCTATCATGCCTTCAAGAGAACCGGATTCCCCCCCAATCGTGTCTGCGGCCAGGCGGGAATTCTGGACTCCATCCGTTTCCGCACTTTCGTGGCAATGGAACTGAATGTCGCCATGAGCGACGTGCAGGCAATGGTGCTCGGCGGGCACGGTGACACGATGGTCCCTCTTCCGCGCTACACCACCGTCGGTGGTATCCCGATTTCGGAGTTGATAGATGCGGAAAAGATTAAGGCGATATCCGATCGCACCCGCGACGGTGGCGCGGAGATAGTGAAATTGCTGAAATCCGGTTCGGCCTATTATGCCCCCGGAGCAGCCTCCGTCGATATGGCCCGCGCGATATTGCTCGACGAGAAGCGGCTTATCCCCGCGTCGGCCTACCTGAACGGTGAATACGGCATGAAAGATCTGTACATCGGTGTGCCGGTCGTACTCGGCGCCGAGGGAGTAGAGAGAGTCATTGAACTGAAACTCCAGAAGAAGGAACTCGATGCTCTCCAGAAATCAGGTGAAACTTACAAGGGATTCCTTAAGGAAATCGGCTACTAAAGGGGAGTGATCAAATTGGCCACAAAATTCAAACATATCCAGATTCCCAAAGAAGGGGAGAAGATAACAGTAAAGAACAAGAAGCTCGTGATCCCCGATTTTCCGATTATTCCGGTCATCGAGGGAGATGGCATCGGCCGCGACATCATGAAAGCGACCCGTCGGGTGGTCGATGCTGCGGTGGAAAAAACATTCGGCGGAAAAAAGAAGATTGCCTGGATGGATATCTATGCCGGCGAGAAGGCTGACAAACTCTATGGCGAACGGTCTGCCCGATGAAACCTTTGACGCTATCAAGCAGTATATCGTGGCGCTCAAAGGCCCTCTGACGACACCCGTCGGCGGGGGGTTTCGTTCGCTCAATGTGACGCTTCGTCAGGTCCTGAATCTCTACGCCTGTGTCCGTCCGGTTAAGTATTTTGAGGGCGTTCCCGCTCCGGTAAAGCATCCGGAGAAGATGAACGTGATTATTTACCGTGAGAACACCGAGGACGTGTACGCCGGTATCGAATGGGCGAAAGGCACCAAGGAAGCCAAAAGCGTTATCGATTTTCTGAACAAGAAATTCAAAGCAATATCGAATCGATTCGGGCATCGGAATCAAGCCGATTTCGGTGACCGGCACCAAGCGTCTGGTCCGCAAGGCAATTCAGTATGCGATCGACAACAAGCGCAAATCGGTTACGCTGGTGCACAAGGGCAATATCATGAAGTACACCGAGGGCGCTTTCCGCGATTGGGGATACAAGCTGGCGACGACCGAATTCCGCGACAAAATTGTCACCGAAGAGGAAGTGACCAGCAAATACAACGGGCAGGCTCCCGAAGGGAAGATTGTCATCAAGGATCGCATCGCCGATTCGATGTTCCAGCAGATTCTCACCCGCACCGACGAGTATGAGGTTATCGCCACGCCCAATCTGAATGGCGATTATCTCTCTGATGCCTGTGCGGCGCAGGTCGGCGGGCTGGGAATGGCCCCGGGCGCCAATATCGGCGATTTTGTCGGGCTGTTCGAGGCGACTCACGGCACCGCTCCCAAGTACGCCGACAAGGATATGATCAATCCCGGATCGCTGATTCTTTCGGCCTGTATGATGCTCGAATATATGGGCTGGGATGAAGCGGCGAAGATGATCGAACGCGGCCTTGAGACAAACGATCAGGAACAAGACCGTCACCTACGATCTGGAACGTCAGATGGAAGGCGCGACGAAAGTCGGCACGTCCGGATTCGCGACTCAGATAATCAACAACATGCCGTAGGGCAATATCGGTTATGGTAATTGTAGGGGCGGTTCGCGAACCGCCCCTACAATATTTTGAAACTTTCATTTTATTTAAACAGATGAAATAGGCAAAGTTCCTGTCATGCGCCAGTTACAATATGGATTTTAGCGATCACGTATCGGCGATATATGCAGTCTTGTAACCATCAGAGGATTTAAGAATTTCAGAATTGCCTCAAGTGTCTCGTGAAACCATGGTTCCGCAAATGGAGAAATATATATTTTTTCGACCATCTGATCCAGATCTATTTGAACATGGCGACCATGGCTTAGAGAATAAGAGGGCTCTGTACCACCTTCAGACAGAGGGTAATTTAAAATAATGAGTCTTAATTCATTTTCATATGAATAAAAAGGCATCTTGTGAGTGATCAAACGTAATCGATGCAAAGCTTCCTTTGAAGAATCAGTTTGATAATTCACAGTCCCCACAAATAAGTCCTCGGGATATGGATCTTCACCATTTTCTATAGCTTTCAATAGCTTATTGACTCTGGACTGTATCGCCACACCGTATTTTTGCCCGCCCAGATAAATCTTCCATAATGCATAGGATTGTTCTTCACCCATAGACCAGCAATTTACCAACGTCAATTCAGGCATAGCTGATTGGTAATGCTGGAAAACGGCGAGTTCAAAGTTTATATCTTCTTCAATAAGGCCCGATTCTTCAAGCTCAGAACGTTTTTGATGAAGAATTGCTTGAGGGATAGCCCCTTCATATTGATCGCTCAGTCTTGCTAAATTTGTAAAGTAGAGACGTTTGCCAACGATTAGGTCCAGGAATTTGCTTAGATCCATATATCGCCAGATCCGTGTATTTTCAGGAGGATAGCTAAGGTTCTTATTAGTAATGATTCTCATAAACATCCCTTTCCAGAAAATAAAGAAATGTATATCTATTAAAAAGAAATATTCCAAGGAATTTAGTCGGGTGATCCGTACGATCACCCAAGCTTTGGCTGGTCAATCCTATTTCACGGGATTGCTTCGCAGCCATTGCACGTACGCCCACAATGCATCAAGATCGCCGGGCTGCAGATGATTTTTGTACGGCGGCATCTTTATTGTCGCGCGCCTGAGGAAAAATCTTCCGAGGGGATTATCCGAAATCCGTTTAGCCGCGCCGTCATTGACCCATTCGTTAAACTCACCACGATTCTCTACTAGTTCGGGAAAGTCCTTAGTTGTCCATGATGCTATATATCCCTTAAATGATCGGGGATTCGGCCTCGCCAATCTTCCCCCGGGGCCGTGACATCCGAAACAACCGAGCGAATCGGCTCGACTCATTCCGTAATTTGCGAGTGAATCGGCAGGTCGATCCCAGTTGTTGATCGCCCGGACATAGGCAACTAAATCGTTGATTTTTTTCTCGGATAGCTTTCTCCCGAAAGCAGGCATTCTCAGAGCCCCTTTTTCCCGCTCTTTCTGCCAGGATTCACTTTTCGCTTTGGCTTCCGAATGGCCATCGCGAATCCAGGAACGAATATCATCTTCCGACGACGCAAACATCATCAGGTCGCCGGTGAAGGAGGGTACGGTTATGTCGGTACGTCCGGGATTAAAAACTCCTTGAATGCCGCCCGGACCATGACAACCAAAGCAACCGTACTCCTCCGCCGTTCTGCGCCCCGACTCTGCGGCCGGGAATATTGGGCCGCGTCACCCAAAGCCAAATCATAAGCACAAACAATGCGCCTATGATTGGGCCTCCAACGATTATCAGGGAGAGCCGGGGTCGTTGTCTTTCAATTGACTCCGTCGTTTATTAACCCTTCGTGCCCTTCGCAGATTTCTGCTGTGCGGTAGTCAAATCCTTTATTTCCTTGACCTCGATGGCCTTTATTCCGTCCTTCTCGAATACCTGACCGGTGACGGTAATTTGATCAGCTGCCATTGCCTTTGCCGCAATATACGGATCGGCGCTGTCATGACTTTCCGTCAAGAGATAGAGTTTTCCATCGGCAGTCAATAATCCCATCGGCATGCCTCCGGAGATACACTTCAGGGCGCAGCTTCTGTGGTCGGCGCCCTTCGCGCCCATCCCCAGATAGCAACCCATGTCGACCAATTCACCTTGAAGTGTAGATGTCGTTGTCGTTGCCATTGCGGTTGCCTTAGCACTATGACCCTCGTGGGTGGCCTGGGCGTGCAGAGTAGTCGAAACGGAAACTGCCGCTACAAAGACCAGCGCAATCACGAAAATCTTCTTCATATCACATATCTCCTTTTTGTGATCCCCAGCTTCACTGGAAATCTTGCCTGTATACAACACATTTTCCCTTTTTAGGTTCCCGCCGACGAGTTCCAATTTCGATTGAACCTAAATGAGTTAAGTTTTATGGTGGCCGCTGGGCGGCAAACTGAAGACAAGAAACAGCTTGCCAAAGAGGAAATCTTCCCTTATGCTGATCTTGAGATATCGGAAAATGGATAAAAATCACGCCTATGAACGCCAAACAAATCAGTGAAATAGCCGAACAAATTCTCAGTGGGTTCAGCGCCCACAGGGCTGAATTTCGTCGAATTACTGCGCGCGCAAAAAACAGATTTGAGAAAAGAGACTGGCCTGGGCGTCACAAGGACGCTCTCGAACGTCTTGACTTGTACGGGAAATCATTGACGAAGTCAGTGGGGGCTTTGTCCCGATTGATGGGCAAGCAGTTGAGTGACAGAACAATCTGGATTCGGATAAAAGGCGTTTATGCCGGACTGATTGAGGATAGGGATGATCGGGAGCTGGCAGAGACCTTCTACAATTCAGTCACAAAGAAAATCTTGAAACCGTATGGGATAGACAGGGAAGTAGAATTTTTCTATTTGGAGGCCCCTCCTTCCGCAATTCATGAGCACGAGGGAATATTCAAACGGTACACCAACTCAAAAGATACCAGGCTTATAGTTCAGGATATTTTTGAAGACCACCGGTTCGCTGTCGATTATGAGGATATCGAACGCGATTCCGCGCACGTCGCCCGCGAAATTGATCTCCAGGTCTGGCCATACTGTCGATATGAGAAGGATTTCGCGATAGACATAATCAATGCAATGTTTTATCGGAATAAAGTGGCCTATATGGTCGGACGATTGGTGATCGATAATGATTTCATCCCGCTCGTCATACCGTTATATAACGGCCAATTAGGCATCTTTGCCGACACCGTGCTGATGTCCGAGGCTGACGTCAGTACGGTTTTCAGTTTCGCTTTTTCTTATTTTCATGTCGAGATCACCTGTCATCAGGATCTGATAGCTTTCCTCGTAACCATCCTGCCGCGAAAGCCGATAACCGACCTCTATACTTCGATTGGGTACAATAACCACGGCAAGACGGAATTTTATCGATGCCTCCACCGATTTGTCCATGAATCGCGGGAAAAATATGTGATTGCCCCCGGGAAGGAAGGCGCCATCATTATCGGTTTCACTCTGCCCGATTTCAATTATGTTTTCAAAGTAATAAAAGATCGTCCGTGCTTTCTTCGATCCGACAGCATTCCGCCCAAGATGGTTACCAAGGATGATGTCATAAGGCAGTACAATTTCATTCGTCACCGTGATCGGGTCGGCCGGATGGTTGATACGCAGGAATTTGAAAATCTCCGCTTCCGAAAAAAACGTTTCTCAAAAGAACTTCTGAATGAGTTTTTTCACGCCGCGAAAGAGAACGTGCGACTGGAGGGAGAACACGTAATAATCAATCATCTCTATGTCCAACGCAAAGTCGTGCCGCTCCCTCTCTTCCTGCTCTCCGAGAAAGATCCGGAGATGATCCGGAAGGTGATTCTGGATTTTGGCTATTTTTTCAAGGATCTGGCGGCGACCGGACTTTTCCCGAGTGACCTGTTCAATACCTGGAATTATGGGGTTACTCAGCGCGCCCGCGTGGTTTTATTTGACTATGATGATATACAACCGCTCGAAAGAATTAATTTCAGGGTGAAACCACAGCCGCTGGACGAAATGTCGATACTGGAGCCGGAAGAAAACTGGATAACTGCCTCGCCGGTCGATTTTTTTATCGACGAATTGGATCGATATTCGGGATTGCCGGGACCTCTCAAGGGAATATTCAAAGTAGTTCACGCTGATCTGTACACTATCGAATTTTGGAGCGAGATCAAGAAGCGTCTGAAACGGGGAGACATAGTGGACATAACCCCATATGACCGCTCCAAGCGTTTTCTCGCGCGATTGGACGCCGAAATCTTCATTTGATTCATCTATCAAATGTTTTGCGCTGGCGAAGTTGAGAAATTATCCTCGGGCAAGATAATGATCCCCCGGTGAGGAAATCGCAGCGATGCAAATAAAAAAGGGGTCAACCCAACAGTCGACCCCTGCAATCAGAATTATCTCAATTTATGAAAATTATTTGGCCGCCGCTTTGGCCTCTTCTTTTACCGGAGTGTCTAGCGGGATGCCCATGACATATTTATGTATCGATCTCGCGGCAACTTTACCAGCGCCGGCGGCCAGAATCACGGTGGCGCCTCCGGTTACGATATCGCCACCCGCAAAGACACCGGGTCGGGAGGTCATCTGGGTGGCCGGGTCAACTTCGATATTGCCCCATTTGTTGGCTTTCAAGCCGGGCGTCGTTTGGGGAATTAACGGATTGGATGAATTTCCCACGGCAACTACCACCGTATCGACCGGAAGTACAAAATTCGAGCCGGGGATTTCGACAGGGCGTCTTCGTCCCGAGGAATCAGGTTCACCCAGTTCCATTTTAATGCATTCCATCGCTTTCACCCAGCCATTTTCATCGCCGACATACTTGACCGGATTGGTCAGGAACATGAACTGTACCCCTTCCTGCTCGGCGTGATGAATTTCCTCGATTCGGGCGGGCATCTCAGTGCGACTTCTCCTGTAGACGATATAGGCGTTTTTCGCGCCCAGTCTCAATGAAGTACGTACCGAATCCATGGCCGTATTTCCACCGCCGAGTACGGCAACATTTTCACCGACGAAAATCGGCGTATCCACATTGGGGAAATCATAAGCGGCCATAAGATTGCTGCGCGTAAGAAATTCGTTGGACGAATAAACGCCGTTGAGATTTTCGCCCTCGATTTTCATGAAGTTGGGAAGCCCCGCGCCGGTGCCGATAAATACGGCATCGAAACCCTGCTGGAATAATTCGTCGACCGTATCGAGTTTCCCAACGACAAAACTGGTGCGAACTTCGACCCCCATTTTCTGAAGATACTCCACTTCCGATTTGACAATCGATTTGGGAAGACGAAACTCGGGAATGCCATATATAAGCACGCCGCCCGGTTTATGGAGGGCCTCAAAAATGACAACTTTGTGTCCAAGAATTGACAGATCGGCGGCGACAGTCAAGCCGGCCGGGCCGGCTCCGACCACGGCGATTTTTTTGCCGGTCGACTCTGGAAGTTTGGGAATTTCGATTTCACCCTGTGTTCGTTCATAATCGGCGACGAATCTCTCCAGGTTTCCGACTGCGATCGCGCCGTATTTTTTGGTCATAATGCAGACTTTTTCGCATTGTTCTTCCTGAGGGCAGACACGTCCGCATATCGCCGGAAGGGCATTGGTTCTCTTGATAACTCTGGCCGCTTCCGCAAATTTGCCCTCGGTGACCAGTTTGATAAATCCCGGAATATCAACCTCAACCGGACAGCCGCTAATGCATACCGGTTTCGGGCAGGCCAGACAACGGCGGGCTTCCAGCATGGCCAATTCAGGCGTCAATCCATGAGGCACCTCACGGAAATTTTTGATTCGCTCTTTGGGATCCTGCTCCGGCATTTTCTGCCGGGGGATCTTAATGCGTTCTTTTTTATCGAGGGGCTTGTTCTTGTTTTCGTCTGTCATAGGATACTCTTATATAGTTAACGCAACTCTTCTGCTTTTTTAGCCAGTCGACATTCCGCATCGAGGAATCTCTCATAGGCTACTTTTTCATATCTGCCATACATTTTCAATCTCTTGGTCATCTCGTCAAAATCGACCTCATGGCCGTCAAAATCAGGACCGTCCACACAGGCGAATCTCGTCTTTCCACCAACAGTTACGCGGCAGGCGCCGCACATGCCGGTACCATCTACCATAATCGGATTCAAGCTGACAAAGGTCTTTATCTTCGGCGCCCGGGTGGTATTCACGACTGCTTTCATCATCGGGACAGGGCCAATTGAAATCACCATGTCGATCTTCTCTCCATCAGTGATTAATTTTTGGAGCACGGTCGTGACAAAGCCATGGGTTCCGAAAGAACCATCGTCGGTCGTAATAAGAAGGTTGTCGGAAGTTGACGCCAGTTCCTCCTGAAAGATGAGCAGATTCTTGCTTCTCGCCCCAATGATTGTAGTGACCTTATTGCCGGCCGCCCTGAAGGCCTGCGCGATAGGATAAATTGGAGGTATACCGACGCCGCCTCCGATACAGACGCAATGTCCGAATTTTTCCACATGGGTTGGAACTCCCAGCGGACCAACCACATCGGCAAACGAATCCCCAACCTGCATTCTATTCATAGCTGCCGAGGTTTTTCCGACTTCCTGTATCACAACCGTCAAAATCCCATTTTTCTTATCCAGCCCGCCGATAGACATCGGTACCCGCTCGCCATGCTCGTCCTTTCTCAGAATGACGAATTGACCGGCTTTCGCCTTTTGAACGATATGCGAGGCCTCTATCCTGAACTGGTGAACCTTTTCGCACAATTCCTTCTTGTCGAGTATTCTAAACAATTTTCCTCCGGTTTATCACAAAATACATAGATCTAAATATAATAAAAAAATCGGGGATTTGGAATATCTATTTGTCAATGAGAAATCATTTTGCCTACGATTTCCTTGGTATCGCGGGCAATAACCAATTCCTCATTAGTGGGAATCGCCAAAATCCGAACGCGGGAATTATCCGACGAAATATCAGCCTCTTTCCCAATTGCGGCCTCATTTCGACCTTTATCAAGTTCGACGCCCAGGAAATCCAGTTTCTCACAAGTGTGCTCTCGAACCCGGGGTGAGTTTTCGCCGATGCCGGCCGTAAAGACCACAGCATCCAATCCGCGCATCGCCACCGCATAGGAGCCGATATATTTTCTCAGTCGGTAACAGTACATCTCAAGTGCAAGTTTGGCGAGGGAGTGGCCGGAATCGGCGGCCTCGATAATTTCTCTCATGTCCGAAGAGACTCCCGAAACACCAATCATGCCGGAATGCTTGTTCAGTAGAGTGTTGGCCTCATGTAAGGACAGCTCCTCACGCCCCATTATATGCAATATGATGGCAGGATCCATGTCGCCCGAACGGGTCCCCATAAGAAGCCCCTCAAGCGGCGTAAATCCCATGGATGTATCGATCGAAACTCCACCGTTGACAGCCGACACCGACGCTCCGTTGCCCAGATGGCAGGTGACTATCTTTAATTCCTCGATCGGCTTGCCGAGCATAGCGGCGGCCCGACGAGAAACATAGAAATGAGACGGCCCATGAAACCCATATCGCCGGATGCCATATTTCTTATACATTACATACGGGATTCCATAAACAAAAGCCGCGGGCGGCATCCGGTAGTGGAAAGCGGTATCAAATACCGCGACCTGAGGAATGCCGGGCAAGGTTTTATTACAGGCCTGAATTCCGCGCATGTTATGGGGATTGTGTAGCGGCGCCAGGTCGATTAGGTTTCTGATTTCCGCCAGAACTTCGGCGGTTATCAGAACGGATTCCGTGAATCTCTCGCCTCCGTGAACCACCCGATGTCCAACCGCATGGATTTCCGATTTATCCTTAATCACACCGTGATTGGTGGATAAAAGAATTGATATTACATAATTTGTGGCTTCAATATGATCAAGAATTTCCCCGGAAACTTTGACTTCGGGGCGATCAAACGGCTTATGAGAAAGGACTGCACCGGACATTCCAATCCGAGACACCATTCCTCTGGCCAAAGCCATCTCTCGATCCATGTCAAAAAATTGATATTTGATCGAGGAGGAACCGCTATTCAATACAAGAATGTTCATTTATTTCTTCCATCAACTCCGGCGACAGCAGGCCGGATTTTATCGGTTAATGGCACCTCGCCGGGAATCCGATTTCCTTCTTTGTCATATAGAAAGAAACCCTGTCCCGTCTTTACGCCCAGATGTCCGGCGCGCACCATCTTTCTCAGCAATGGGCACGGGTTATATTTATGCTCGGATAATTCACTCAAGAGATTTTCCATCCAGGACATGACTACATCGAGCCCCATGGCATCAGCCAGAGCCAGCGGTCCCAGATTGAATCCGTACCCCAGTTTCATGGCAGTATCGATATCTTCAGCGGTGGAAACCCCCTCCATCAGGACATGCATCGCCTCGTTAAGAAGCGGGACAATGATACGAGTGGTCACATATCCGGGGTATTCATACACCAGAACCGGCGTTTTCCCCAGCAGATCGGCGAATTCACGAGCTTTCTTATAGGTTTCGTTAGATGTCTTTAGACCGCGAACTACCTCAACTACCGGGATTTTTGGCACCGGATTCAGAAAATGCATTCCGATTATTCGATCGGCGCGATTGGTAACTGCCGCCAATTCCGTGATGGAAAGGGTAGCGGTATTCGTTATGAATATGGTTTCTTCAGGGCAGAGATCGTCAAGCTTCTGAAGAAGCTCCCTTTTCAACCGAAGATTCTCCGGGATCGATTCAATAACAATCTCAGCCTCGCGAGTAACTTGCAAATCGGCGGATGGAGTTACGCGAGACAGGATTGCCTTCTTATCCGCTTCGGTCAGCGCCCAGCGGCTTATGGCATGATCCAGGCTATCACGAATCTTGTCGATCCCCTGTTTGGCTATCTTTATTGTTCGGTCAAGGAGGACTACTTCGGTGCCTGTATTGGCAATGGCTTCTGCCAATCCCTGACCCATGACCCCTGCTCCAATGATGACTATCTTACTTGCCGGCATACTATGCTTCCTTGGCAACATGTGAAAAAAGTAACAAAACAGGCATAATATATACATCGGCATCCGCAGGGCAAGGCTTTTTATTAATTAAAGATAGCGAGGCAAATCAGCATTCAACGCCCCGACCCGAGCCACCGGGACGACGTTTTGATCTTGAAATTTCGAATCATATTTGATATTTTGCTTAAAGCAAAACTATAATCCAAAATGCCTTCGGGGAGGATTGTTATGCGCTTATCTAATTTCATGTTTCTATCACTTTTCCTCGTCTTATTCTTTGCTTATGGAGCGGCCAATGCCGGCGGACAGAAGGGGCAGACGGGTATCGCCCTTTCATTGACCGAATCAAGCTCAATACTGGCTCTGACATATCTGGGCAAGCGACAAGATACTACCATCGAACCTTCATTTGGTCTTTCATCATTCAATAATTCCTTCAGGCGATATCTTCCGGGCATAGGTTTTGGATATCATCTATCGTCGGGGAAGGAATTCAGGCCATTTTTCGGTACTCAGGAGTGGCATTTCGACTCTCCTTCGCTGCCAATGGCAAGACGATATGGTGACATTCTCTTCGGACCTTCTTTCGGTACGCAATATTTTGTTAACAAACACGTTTCCATCGCAGGCGAATATGGATCTAAAGTTCATTATTACCGACAAGGATTATTCTCCCAATTTCCTCCCTCGAGACTCATTCGGCGTCGCAACTGCTGGATTCCTGACTGCTCGATTTTACTTTTGATCAGGAGGCAGACATGAAATATGGAATTATTATCATAATCGCAATCCTGATGATTCTGTCCGTGTTCCTACGACGGAATCGATTCGATCCAACCACGATTAATGATGGATTCAAAGGTATAACTTACAAGGACTGCCAATGATGGATCAGATTGGCCCGGTAGGAGGATCCAACTGATTGGCAATCTCGGACCTATTGATCATTTCCTGACCCTTTGACGATTGAAATTAGCGGCATGGAACTGATGAAGTTGTATTTGCAGGAGCGGCCATACGTGCTGCGGGCCTTTCCGAATCCCGACTAATGACAGCGTTACGATTGAATTCGCTGTTGCCTTCTACACCATAAGTGTCATGTTGCGATAGTCGATGAGCAATTATAGAATATTGAGAGAACTGTACGAATTATTTCTCGAAGCTGGCGTTGCACAGATTTGTTTGGGATCTGAGAGACTGAGAGCGGTACGAAGTTGTTATGCCCGGATGTATACAGAGTCTATTATCAGATTTGGCGGCATCTGGGAGGATATGGGGATATATGGGTCAAATATTAGTGAGGTAGAAGAGGCGAAATTCTTCGTTTGTGAGATCTGACAGCATGCACCCTAGAAGAGTCTCGAGCTAATATTTTCCTTGACAGAATCGGCAATCATTTATATTCTACAAGGTTTAGGAACTGATTGAGTTGAAAGCAGATTCCGATAAAGATTTGGGCGATTAGCTCAGATGGCTAGAGTACTTGCTTGACATGCAAGGGGTCACTGGTTCGATCCCAGTATCGCCCACCATATTCGGCGGGATATAAGCCGTATAAGAGAAGGCGGTTTATGCCCGCTTATAGTTATGAGTTAAGAAAATGAGTGATAATGGAATAAAAATCAAATTCCCCGACGGAAATCAAAAAGACTTCCCGAAAGGGATCACCGGATATGAGCTGGCCAAGTCCATTTCTCATGGCCTCGCCAAAGATGCTATCGCTATTAAGGTCGATGGCGCCATTAAAGACCTTTCCTGTCCGATTGAGAAGGATTCTCCTATTCAGATTCTGACCTTCGATTCGCCGGAGGGAAGGCAGGTTTTCTGGCATTCGAGCGCCCATATCATGGCTCAGGCCGTGCAGGATATTTTCCCCGGCGTGAAGCTGGCGATCGGGCCCTCGATTGATGAGGGATTTTACTATGATTTCGAGGTGGAGAAGCCTTTCTCACCAGAGGATCTTCAGAAAATCGAAAAGCGGATGACCGAGATTGTCGAACAGAAAGCGGAATTCAAGCGGGAAGAGATCAGCCGCGAAAAAGCGCTCGAGAAATTTCGTAAGCAGGGTGAAAACTATAAAGTGGAAATGCTGGAGCAGGATATTCTCGATCCGGAAGTAACCTTGTACAAACACTCGGATTTTGAAGATCTCTGTCGCGGACCGCATATCCCCAATACCGGGATTGTTAAGGCGTTTAAGCTGACGGCCTCATCGGGAGCATATTGGCGCGGGAGCGAGAAAAACAAAATGCTTCAGCGAATTTACGGAGTTTCGTATCCGAAGAAAAGCATGCTGGACGATTATCTGCATCGCCTTGAAGAAGCCAAGAAGCGCGACCACCGAGAAATTGGAAAACAGATGGGATTATTCCATATCACCAATGAGGTTGGCGCCGGATTGGTTCTCTGGATGCCCAAAGGCGCGATAATCAGAAATGAAATCGAGAACTTCTGGCGGGAGGAACATCTGAAGAACGGATACAGCATTGTCTTCTCTCCGCATATAGCCAATCTTGATTTATGGCATCGCTCCGGGCATACCGGTTTCTATGCCGAAAATATGTATCAACCAATGAAAATCGACGAGACTCTGTACCAGATAAAGCCAATGAATTGTCCGTTTCATATAATGATGTATAAATCACGACGCTGGAGTTATCGGGAACTGCCGCTTCGCTGGGCGGAACTTGGGACAGTTTATCGTTATGAAATGCCGGGTGTGCTTCATGGACTGATGCGTGTCCGCGGTTTCACTCAGGATGATGCTCACCATTTTGTATCCCCCGATAACATGGAAGCTGAGCTAATCTGGCTCATGAAATTTTGCATTCATCTATTGGATGCATTTCATCTAAAGGAATACGATATCTATCTGTCCACGCGGCCGGAGAAGGCTATCGGCGATCCGGCCGATTGGGATAAGGCTGAAAATGGCCTCCGGGCGGCAATGGATACTCTCGGTCTGAAATATGCCGTGGATCAGGGGGGTGGAGCATTTTACGGCCCCAAAGTCGATATCAAGATCAAAGACGCCCTTGGTCGAAGTTTCCAATGTTCGACGATTCAATTTGATTTCAACATGCCGGAGAGATTTGATCTGACTTTTGCCGACAAAGACGGGCAGTTGAAAAGGCCATATATGATTCATCGCGCCCTTTTGGGATCGATTGAACGATTTTTTGGCGTTTTGATCGAGCATTATGCCGGGAATTTCCCTCTCTGGCTGGCGCCAATCCAGGTTAAGATTCTGCCGGTCACCGACGAAATCAATCCCTATGGCGAAACGGTTTTGCGGCGGCTGAAAGATGAGAATATTCGGGCTGAACTGGATTCGCGATCCGAGAAAATCGGGCATAAAATTCGTGAATCTGAGTTGCAGAAAATACCATATATGCTTATAATAGGGGCTAAGGAAAAAGATGCCGGCGCCGTTTCGGTGCGATTGCACGGAAAAGGCGACAAGGGCATTTTGGAGCTTGAGAAATTTATTGATGCTTTAAAAGCCGAGATAAAAGAAAAGGCTTTAGAGTCAAAATTAGCGTAAGGGAGGATATTATAGTCCAGAGAGGAATCCGGGTAAACGAGCAGATAAATATATCTCCGGTAAGATTAATAGGGGCTAATGGCGAACAGGTTGGAATAGTCCCGGTCAGGGAAGCTGTTCAAAGGGCACGAGAAGTAAACCTCGATCTGGTTGAAGTTGCCCCGAATAGTCGCCCGCCCGTCTGCCGGATAATGGACTTCGGGAAATATAAATACGAGCTGGCCAAGAAAGCCAAACAGGCCAGAAAGAAACAGCATGTGGTACAACTCAAAGAAATGCGTTATCGTCCCAAGATTGATGAACATGACTTTCAGTTCAAGACAAGGCATGTCAGGGAATTTCTCATGGGCGGAAGCAAGGTCAAGACCTTTGTGATGTTCAGCGGGCGCGAGATGGCGCATACCGAATATGGTTTCAAGCTTCTTGAAAGAGTTGTCCAGGAGTTAAGCGATATAAGCACGGTAGAACAGAACGCCAAGCTGGAAGGTCGGAATCTTTCGATGATTTTGAACCCCAAGCCGCAGGCGGTGAAGCCCAAACAGCAAAAGAGGAAAGAAGATGCCCAAGATAAAGACAAACCGGTCGGCGGCCAAGCGGTTCCGGAAGACGGCCACCGGCAAAATTAAAAGAAAAAAAGCGTATCATTCGCATATACTGACGAAAAAGACGACCAAACGGAAAAGAAAACTCCGCCAGGCCGGTATGGTAAGCAAGGTTGAAAGAAAAAGAGTCGGCAAGCTTATCCCATATTGATGACTCTAACCGATTGAATTCAGGAGATTGAAAAATGCCACGCTCAATGAATAATGTCGCCGCTCATAAAAGACATAAAAAGGTTTTAAGGAAAGCCAGAGGAAATTTCAGCGGACGGTCCCGCCTCTATCGGACGGCCGTCGAAACTGTCCATAAGGGAATGGCTTATTCCTTCCGTGATCGGAAGAACAAAAAGCGGGAATTTCGGCAACTCTGGATTGCCAGGATTTCTGCCGCTACCAGGATATTCGGCACCAATTACTCGACTTTCATAAAAGGTCTCAAGAAGGCCGGGATCGGATTAGACAGAAAAGCGTTGGCCGACATTGCGGCCCGCGATCTGGCCACATTCGGTCGTTTGGCTGAAATGGTAAAGAACGCGTAACCCGGAAATATCATGTCCGGGACCAGTCAGATTTCCTCCCTTTTATCGGAAGCTTTGGAGGCGGTCGCCTCGGCTACTTCGGCAAAGGAATTAGAGGCTGTCGATATAAAATATTTGTCGCGTAAAAGCGGCCTGTTGACGACCATTTTAAAATCCCTGAAAGATCTCCCGATCGAGGAGAGAAAGCAATTGGGAGCGGCGGCCAATGACGCCCGCCAGAAACTCGAGCAGGTTATTCTGGAGGCGAAAGAGAAATTGCAGTCGCCGAAAGTCGGCGCCGCATTCGATCCGACTCTCCCCGGAATCAGCCACCGCGTCGGCGCCGTACATCCTGTCACGAAAGTAATCGAACAAATCTGTCAATCATTTCATGGAATGGGATTTACCATCGCGCGCGGTCCCGACATCGAAACTGATTACTACAATTTTGAGGCATTAAATTTTCCTCCCGACCATCCTGCCCGCGACATGCAGGATACATTCTATCTTGAGGGAGGTCTTCTTCTCCGAACCCATACTACCCCGGTGCAGGTGAGGGAACTGGAAAAATCAAAACCGCCCGTGAAAATTATCACTCCCGGGAAAACCTATCGCAATGAAGCGATCTCCACCCGTTCCTATTGTGTCTTCCATCAGGTTGATGGCTTTCTTGTAGATGAAGGGGTCACCATGGCCGATCTTAAGGGCGTGCTGGTGGCATTCTGCCGTGATTTCTTCGGTGAAGGATTTAAACTGCGTATCCGTCCGAGCTTTTTCCCGTTTACGGAACCATCGGCGGAAGTCGACATTTCCTGTTTCTTGTGCGGCGGCAAGGGATGCCAGTTGTGCAAACATGAAGGTTGGCTGGAAATTCTTGGCTGTGGCATGATCGACCCGAACGTGCTGGACAACGTGGGATATGATTCTGAGAAGTACACCGGGTATGCTTTCGGCATTGGCGTCGAACGAATTGCCATGTTGAAATATAAAATAAACGATGTTCGGCTATTCTACGAAAACGATATCCGGTTCATAAGGCAGTTTAAATAATGCAGATTCCATACAGCTGGATATTGGAATTGACCGATGTCAACTGGTCGGCGCATGAAATGGCCGGTCGGCTGACCCTCTGCGGCACCGCCGCCGAGGCCTCCAAATTCCTTGAGGAGACATTTGAAAATATTATAATAGGCCAAATTGAGGAATTGGAGCGAGTCGAAGGTTCCGATCATCTTCAAAAAGCATTGGTCAATACCGGCAGTGATAAATTTCAGGTTGTCTGCGGTGCACCCAACGCGGCCAAAGGTCAAAAAATAGTCTTTGCCAAAATCGGGGCCAGACTCAAAGGATTAGGCGAACTCAAGAAAGCGAAACTTCGGGGCGTCGAATCTTTTGGCATGATCTGCTCCGAGGCAGAACTTGGAATCTCCGACGATCACTCTGGTATAATGGTTCTGGAAGACAACGCCCCTCTCGGCGCCCCTGCCGACGAATATCTGGGGATTAACGATCATATATTCAAATTCGATTTGACACCCAATCGCCCCGATTCACTTTCGGCGATTGGTATCGCCAGAGATGTCGCCTGTCTGGCAGGAGCGAAAATCAAAAGACCTGATTACAAATTATCAGAATCAGCTCTAAAGGCTGCCGATCTGGTCAAAATATCAATCGACGATTCCTCAGCCTGCCCGCGATATGCGGCGAGAATTATAAAAGGGGTAAAAATCAGCCCATCCCCGTGGTTGATCAAAAGAAAATTGCTCCTGGCCGGGATTAGGCCGATTAGCAACGTGGTTGATATCACCAACCTGGTTATGCTGGAGATGGGTCACCCTCTTCATGCCTTTGATTTTCGGCGATTTGGGAAGAAAGAAGTCTTGGTCAGACGGGGAAAGCTCGGAGAGAAGTTTACCACTCTTGACGGCAAAGAGCACGAATTAACTCCCGACGTCCTCTTAATCACCGATGGCGAAAAAGGGGTGGCCGCCGCCGGTGTAATGGGAGGATTGGAATCGGAAGTGTCGGCTGACACAGCCGATATCCTTCTTGAGTCCGCCTATTTTGATTCTATCACGATCAGGAAGAGCAGACTCAAACTAGGGATGACCTCAGAATCATCTATACGATTCGAAAAAGGCGCAGATCCAAATATTGTACCCGAGGCCCTGAACCGCGCCGCCTACTTGATTCAAAAATATGCGGGGGGTGAAGTTCTTGAAGGGATTGTCGACTGCTACCCAAGAAAAATTGAACCGCTGACGATTCGGCTCCGACCCTCGCGCGTCAATGCCATACTTGGCACTTCCATCAGTACTGACAGAATGGCTAATATACTGACAGGATTAGAGTTTGGGGTCATAAATAAAGAAATACTTGAAGTTGCTGTGCCTACTTTTCGCCCCGACATAACGCGCGAAATTGACCTGATCGAAGAAATCGCTCGGATTGAAGGTTACGACAATATCCCGACCGCCGACAGAAATATCGGGCCGCTTTTTACACATATTCACGCCGACGATAGGCTGAAACAATCGATTAGAGAAGCGATGACCGCTCAAGGATTCGACGAAATCTACAGTTCCAGCATGGCCGATCCCAAATTACTTGATGTGCTATGCCCCGAGAAAAGCCGAATTAAAGTCCTCAATCCTATTGCTGAAGATCTCTCCGTTCTTCAGAATACTTCTTTGTTTTCCCTCTTAAAGGCGATAGCGAATAATTACGCTCAGCGAAATACCGACCTTCGCCTTTTTGAAATCGGGAAGGCATTTCTCCCATCGGATAATGCAGATAAAAGACCGCGCGAAATTGAAGAAGTAGGCATTGCAATTTCAGGGAAATCCACTGATAGATGGTTCGAACATGGAAGAGAGCACGACTTCTATGAATTGAAAGGTGCATTAGATTCCCTGATCGAATCGACCCATAATGCGGCGATTGAATATCGACCTGCAAAGCATCACGCCTTCGAGGACGAATTAGCTATACGAGCTAATATCCGCTGGCCGAATACTTGGGTATGCGGGGCAGATAGAGGCCAAAATTGCGAAGGCGTTTGATGTCAAATTACCTGTTTTCGCGGCGGTGATGGATTTTGGGGCGATTATGGCAGGTCAACAGCACGACCGGACATATGCAGCTTTACCCCGTTTTCCTGCGGCGCCGAGAGACCTTGCCATCGTCGTTGATGAATCCGTGAAAGTCGGTGATATCCTGGCGCGACTCAAAGAAGCCGGGGGAGATTTGCTTGAAAGCGTGGAGCTTTTTGATATGTATCGAAGCAAGCAGATCGGAGAGGGTAGGAAATCGCTTGCCTTTTCACTGGTTTATCGGTCGCGCGAAAGAAGTCTTGAGAACGAGGAAGTCATTGAATTCCAAAATAAAATAATAGGTCATATAAAGAAATACTTTAACGTGGAAATTAGAGAAAGTTGAGGGATATGGATACCCTTGAAAGACTGGAAGAAAAGATAAATAAGGCTTTGGCTTTGATAGAAAAACTTACTGAAGAAAATAAATTCTTGAAATCCGAAAATGAGGCTCTGAAAAAAGAATTAAACGACACTAAATCCAGGTTTGAAAAGATGGAACTGGCTGAAACAGAGCGGTCGGCGAAGATAAAAGGCAAATTAAACAATATTCTTGAGAAATTGGGGGCACTGGAACAGATTTAATTCCGTTATATTGTACTTGACAAATAGATTCAAATTGTTGAAATATTTATTTGTCCATAGATGATGCGGGAAGATGAATTGAGATTAAATTGAGGAAATGACATTTTTCAATGACGGCTATATCGGATAAAAGTCAGACAGTTAAAGTCATAATTTTTGGTGAAGAATATCCTATCCGGGGAATTGCCGATCCTGAATATATTTTGCGTGTTGCCGACTACGTCGACAAAAAAATGCGTGAAATAGCTTCCAAATCAAAATATAAATCCCTCGACAAAATAGCTATCCTCACCGCCTTGAATATTGCCGGGGAATTGTTTGATCTGGATGAGCAGAGGGCGACCAGTCTTTCGAGCGTGGAGGACAGGGCCAGGAATATTCTGGAACTGATAGACAGTAAACTGTCGTCATCTGAAAGCGAATAGCCGATTTCTCATTTTCTCTCAAAATTATCTTCTTATTACTGAGGCAACTTTTTAGATAGATTGTCCCGAATCAACCGGGGCGAGGAGGACCAATGAATGGCACTCTTCTGATTGTTCTTTTCTCCGCGCTGGCCGCAGTCGTTGGCTTCAGCGCGGGCTGGCTGATTCTGCGCCGAATAGCAGATACTAAGATTTCCAATGCAGAGGAAACCGCACGGCGGCTGATCGCCGAGGCTGAAAAAGAAGCCGAAATTAAGAAAAAAGAGGCCCTGCTGGAAGCACGGGAGGAATGGTATAAAGTAAAATCCAATTTCGAACGCGAGCTTCAAAATAGACGAAATGAAGTCCAGAAAGTAGAAAAAAGACTCCAGGAAAAAGAATCCGGCCTTGACAAGCGCATCGAGGCCTTTGGCAAGCGGGAAAAAGATATTCAATTCCGCGAGAGAACTTTAAGCGGCCGTGAAAAAGGAATCACCTTACGAGAGCAGGAATTGGATAAGGCGCTGCAGGCGCAAAATGAAAAATTAGAGCGAATTGCCCAGATGACCGCCGACGAAGCCAAACGGGAGTTGAAAGAAAATCTTATAGGCGAAGCCAAGCGTGAGGCCGCCGCCATCATGAAAGAAATAAAAGATACCGCGGAACGTGACGCCGAGAAAGAGGCCCGCGAGATTATCATTTCCGCCATCTATCGATGTGCCGCCGATCATGCCGTGGAATCTACCGTTTCGGTGGTAAATCTTCCCAATGAGGAAATGAAAGGACGAATTATCGGTCGTGAAGGGCGCAATATCCGCTCGTTCGAGACTGCCACCGGAATCGATGTCATCGTGGACGATACTCCCGAGGCGGTGATTCTTTCGGGATACGATCCGGTCCGAAGGGAAGTGGCCAGGATGGCGCTCGAGAAATTGATTTCTGATGGCCGGATACACCCAACTCGAATTGAAGAAGTAGTGGAAAAGACCCAGAAAGAAATGGAGATGATAATTCGCGAGACTGGCGAGCAGGCCTGCTTCGATGTCGGCGTGCAGGGGCTTCATCTCGATGTCATAAAATTGCTGGGAAAGCTTCGATATCGTACCTCCTACGGGCAGAATGTGCTGCAGCATTCCAAAGAGGTTTCCATGCTGGCGGGGTTGATGGCCACCGAGTTGGGTCTTGATCCCAATATTGCAAAGAGGGCTGGCCTTCTTCATGACGTGGGCAAGGCGATCGATCGTGAGACGGAAGGCACGCATACCGAAATCGGTACCAATTTCCTGACTCGCCTTGGCGAGAACCCGATAATTATTAATGCTGTGGCCGCGCATCATGGCGATATCCCCGCCGAAAGTCCTTACCCTATCTTGGTTCAGGCGGCCGATGCTATTTCCGGAGCCAGACCGGGCGCCCGTCGGGAACCGCTTGAGGCCTATATCAAGAGGCTGGAGAAGCTTGAGGATTTGGCGGATTCGTTCAAGGGTGTCTCGAAGGCTTTCGCTATTCAGGCCGGGCGCGAGATACGTGTCATCGTAGAGTGCGAAACGGTGGATGACCTGATGGCAACCATCCTTGCCGCAGATATAGCAAAGAAAATCGAACAGGAGATGGAATACCCGGGTCAGATCAAGGTTACGGTTATTCGGGAAACGAGGGCGACCGAATATGCCAAATAGGATTCGCCGATGCCGCTCATAAAGATTTTATTCTTCGCCGATCTGGTCGGCAAACCGGGACGATTTATTTTGTCACAGTATTGCAAGCCGCTGAAAGAAAAATTCGGCGCCGATTATGTTATCGCCAATGTCGAAAATGCCGCCGGAGGCTTTGGCATCACCCCCGAGATGTCCCGAAAAGTTTTCTCCTACGGCGTTGATTGTCAGACGTCCGGCAATCATATCTGGGACCGACTGGATATCCAGAAATATATCGACGAACAGCCCAAATTGCTTCGCCCCGCCAATTATCCGCCGGGTGTTCCCGGTTCGGGTGTTCTCATCGATGAAATCGGCGGCGTGAAATTCGCGGTCATGAATCTTATGGGCCGAACTTATATGAAAGAAATTGACTGTCCTTTCCGGGTCGCTGATCGGGAAATCAGAAAAATTCGGGAGAATACCGAAATTATTATCATCGATTTTCATGCCGAGGTAACTTCTGAAAAGCAGGCGCTCTTGTATTTTCTTGATGGCAAAGTCTCGGCGATTATTGGGACTCATACGCACGTTCAGACCGCCGACGAGATTGTCTCGGAACGCGGGACCGCCTATATCACCGATGTCGGCATGACCGGTGCGCATGATTCTATAATCGGGATGGAGAAAATCCCGTCGCTGGATAGATTCCTTACCGGCATGCCAAAAAGATTCACTTGCGCCACCAATGATCTCAAAATCTCGGGAGCTCTGATTACCGTGGACAGTTCCGACGGGGGAGCCGAAACTATTGAGCGGTTTCGGATAGATTACACCGGCGAAAAACCGGAAGAATCTGAAATGAAGGGAACATGAGTACATGGCGGCTATTCTGATCGACGGCAAGAAGATTTCGGATGACATAAAAGCTGAATTAAAAATACGCATCAATGATCTTAAGAGCAGGGGAATAACCCCCGGACTGGCGGCAGTACTGGTCGGAAATAATCCGGCGTCTGAAACCTACGTTAGCAGCAAAGCCAAGGCTTGCGGAAAAGTCGGCATTTTCTCGGAAGTGATTCGAAAAGATGCGGCCACGAGTCAGGATGAGCTGGCCTCGATTATTCAGGACTTGAATCATCGTTCGGACATCGACGGTATCCTGGTGCAATCGCCATTGCCGGAGCATATCGACGAACTTGCCATGACCCTCTTGATCGATCCGGAAAAAGATGTTGATGGATTCCATCCATTTAATGTCGGCATGCTTCTTCTGGGCCGTCCGATATTTCGGTCGTGCACCCCGTACGGAGTAATCGAATTGCTGAGGCGATATCAAATAGATCCGGCTGGAAAAGAAGTTGTCATCCTGGGGCGCTCCAACATCGTGGGAAAACCTCTGGCCGCAATGTTAATTCAAAAAGAAAAATATGCCAATGCCACCGTGACCGTTTGCCATTCGAGAACCGCGAACATCTCCGAAGTTTGCCGGCGAGCTGATATTCTGATTGCCGCGATAGGGCAGGCCGAATTTGTCAAGGCTGACATGATAAAAGACGGGGCGGTTGTTATCGATGTCGGAATAAACAGGGTAACGGACACGTCGCTGGAAAAGGGATACAAATTGGTCGGGGACGTTCATTTCGAAACTTGTAAAGATAAGGCCTCCTATATTACCCCGGTTCCGGGAGGGGTCGGACCGATGACAATCGCCATGCTCCTCACCAATACTGTACATTCCGCAGAGAGAAGACTCAGGAGACGCTGAAAGCCAACATTGCATGCTCCTGCTAATATTGCGCATAATTATTCATATTCAATCCGGCTACATTTAATCCGCGTTGATGAGGCGTCAAATTCTCTCAAATACCCCTAAACCTGTGGTTTATTTGTGGCCACTACCTGCTTGTACTGCAAATGATTATGCAATAAATTATGCGTCCTTCGGAAATTTTTATTTTTCGGCAGGAGATTCGTCTATAAATCAAAATAAGGCATAACCTTTGCTCTTTTCAGATTGCTTTGAATGAAGAAATGAGTAGGCAACGCATACTAAAATTAGTGCTCTTTGCGCTATTTTTTGTGATACCCGCCCTGGCGAGTTCCTCTGATATCGAATTTTCTTTGCCAGACAGCCTGAAGGACCTTCGCTTCTGGAATAATACAGGGCAGTTTGTTGGAAAAAATTCAACCGGCGGCCCGCATCCCATTCCCCTTATTGTTGTCACTCCCGAATCGAGTGTCGCTGGCGACACATCCGTATATAGAATCGACATCACTCTGCCCAAAGACGGAATTCCGTATTCGGGTGGGATGGCATTTGGATTCCCTCACGGTTTTAATCTCGGCGGCATCAGTCGCGTAGATTATTCGGATAATTACGAAGGTCCGGATCTCACCATAAAAAATGTTTTCGTCGTTGATGGCATCTTTTCAATCTTTTTCAAAAAAGGAATCTCCCCACCTCAGGGTACCATTGTAACGCTGAAGATTCATTCGATCACAAATAATTCTCATGCCGGAACATATCAAATTGCCGGAGTGATTTTCAACAAGTCGATCGTCGTCGTTGCGGGACCGACTCCCTCCGAAAGATTCTCTATTATTCCCCGTCCGGCGGTAACTCTTGAGGTACAACCATCGGAGCCGCTGGTCTTAAGGGCGGGCGAAAGCCAAAGATTCATTGCTACCGCGCACGATAGCCTTGGAAACGAAATCACCGGTCTTCAAATCCAGTGGTCATTTTCACCCGAACATGATTCGATTGGAATATTAACCGACGGTCAGCTTCTCGCGCTTAAAGTCGGCATCGGCCAGGTTAAAGCATCGTATGAATCTACTCAGCGCCTTTTCGGGATTGATCACCGTGCTGCCGGGGGGGATGGATCATTTCTCATTGACAGGATATCCACAGTCCATCACAGCAGGCGACCCTTTTCCTTCGGGAGTGACAGTATCCGCTTTTGATCGTTATGACAATATAAAAATCGATTTTATCGGCGATGTTTACTTTTCCTCTTCCGACCCGCTGGCAGAATTATTTTACGGCAACGCCAATCAGTATCATTTTTCTCCGTCCGATTCAGGGCGGCATGTTTTTGATGGATCGATGTTTGTTCTCAATACGGCCGGGTCTCAGACGATAACCATCACCGACGGTATCCATTCGCGATCAAGCGATCCAATTGACGTCGTTTCTGATTCCGCCAATCTCTCCTATGTTTCAGGCTCTCTCACACCTGATACCGTCACAGCCGGGATTGGATATTCATTTGCATTTGATATTCATCTCAGTGGGAATAAATCACTTAATATTGACTCGTCCGGCACCGGCTTTGAATTGATATCCGGAACTGATACCATCTCGACCCCCATCGCGGGACTCCCGATAACATTGGCGCCGGGTGATAATCACTTGAACTGTCAGAATGTTCTGATCGCTTCGAATTTGGGGGGAGCGATTCTTACTCCTCGCCTGATCCTGGCGACACACAAAGCTATTGACACAATATTATTCGGTGGTGACGTAGTTCATGTTGTACCGTCTCCGCCTGTCTCGCTCGCCATCATACCGGCCGGACCTATTGAAATGAAAGTCGGATCCACCGCAACTTTCGCTGCCGTGGCGTATGATGCACAGGGTAATCAGGTCCCGGGTCTTAATATAGCATGGTCGCTGGCGCCGGGATATGATTCCATCGGTGTCATTTCAGGCGGGAATCTGTTGGCTCTTTTCGTCGGCCAGGGAAAAGTGAAAGCTTCCTACAATGGTCTATCTGCTGTTTCGGGACTGATAACCGTTCTTCCCGGCGAGATCGACCATTTCGTACTTTCGGGGTATCCCCAAATTGCCGTGGCGGGCATATCATGGACGACCGATGTGACCGTCACTGCTTTTGACAAGTTTGATAATATCAAGACTGATTATCCCGGCTCAATATATTTTACATCTTCGGATCCCAAAGCCGCATTGCACTATAACGATTCTAATGAGTATCAGTTTATTGCGTCCGATTCCGGCAAACATACCTTTGCAGGCTCGAATTTCCGACTCGGCACGCTCGGGTATCAAACCATTACGGTCACCGACGGCATCCATACCGGCATTAGCGGTGCGATATCCGTCACGGCAGGAACCATAGCATCATTTAGTATATCAGCAGAGCCTTCAATCATTGCCGGGATGCCTTATGTCGTATCCGTGATCAATGCAAAAGACAGGTCAGGCAATCCGGCCGATGGGATCGTCACTATCTCTTTCGTGTCAGGAGGGCAGTCTCCCAAGGGATTTGTTCCGGTCTTGAATGATATACTTGTCAGCAACGGCGCCGGTTCGGCGGAACAATATCTTTTTGCTACCGGTGAGACGGTCCTTCGATCTGAATCCAACGGCATCTCTCACGATATTTCATTCATGGTCAATCCGGCGGAACTGGGCGAATTGAAACTCGACATTCAGCCGACTCAATTTATCGGCAATCCTATTCTGGGTCCGGCCACGATATCTTGTTATGATAAGTATGGAAATCTGAAGACCGATTTTGATGCTTCCAAGACCCCAATCGAATTAACTGCTGACTCAGGAACATTCAATCCTTTGCGGATAGGATCAAAAGAAAGCTTCATAAATGGCGTCGCTGATATCAGCAAACTGAATATTATCTATGATGGTCACGCCGGGGAAAGAGTACTTAACTGCTTCAAGCGATAGCATTTCGGCATCGGTCGAATTGTACTATAATGGAATTGAGTTTGAACCGGACAAAGCGGGACAAGTTGATACGGTCTATGTCGGGGAAAATGCCGCATTTGGCTTTAAAGTCTTCAATAGAGGAAATCTGAATCCTGTACATTGTGTGGACCTTGTAGGACTTTTCCTGTCGTGCCCCAATTCCTGCTATGATTCTCTCTGCTTCAGGCCGCCTTCCCCGGGCGATTCGGCCAGCAGTTATATGAGAATGATGATTGATTCATTGACTCTGAATGCCCAGGACACTCTCAATTTGTTCATGAGATCGAAATACTTATTTGGCCTCGATACTATTGTTGTGACTAGCAAACGCAATATTCCCGTGCTTGTTCTTCAGGGATTGATTTTGAAATATGCAGAAAGTTCTTTCTCTATTGACACTATAATTTCGCCCTCAACAATACCGTCGATTTCCATGCAATTTGAAGCTAATGAGGATTTAGATCCCTCTAGATATACGATCAATTTCCACCCCTATTATTATTCGAGCGGAGATGAAGATGGAGACGACTATGGAAGTCTGGAAGGCCTTTTTAGTGATTATTATTATAGCGGACGCGTTCTTACCGTGAAAATATTCATTATAAACATCCCTGACATGATGAAGAATGGATGGTTTGAGGAAGGTTTTAGACCTTTAAATGGCTGGCTCTATGTAAGTGATAGAGTGGGCCGCTATAACTATTGGAAGGAACTATATAATTTCGATTCCGTCTATTTTGCATTCAAAGGACAACTGTCCTATGCGCCAAATTCCATAAAACCCAAAACTGTCTTTCCCAACCGGACAGTCTCCTTTGATTTCGATATTGATCTCGCTGGCAAAGTAGGCATAGTCTTGGATTCAGCTCTACTCAAAAATGATTCGGCTTTCCAACTTGTTGACGAAGATACCATATTATATTCCGGGATATTTCCGGACTCACAGATTCTTGTACCGGGAGTTAATCATATCCGGACAGGAGATATTCATATCCCTGAGGGATTGATTAATGACAAGGCTTCCCCACGGCTTATCATTAAAGGCAAGGAATTGTATGCTGACCGCATGGACACAATTTTATTCGGCAACGAGCGTGTTTCTGTCTCCGGGTTTGCCCCAGATTAAAATTGCTTCCACAGAGCTTCAAACAATCAATCCGCCGTTTGTGAACTATGGGCAGGAGTTTATCGCCAAAGTTAAGGCAATAAATCTGTCGGCTGATACGGTTACGGACGTCTCTATTCTTATCTTTGCGGACGGTACAAGCGATACCGTTGCGATAAGTACTGGCCACACGATATTGCCGACGGGTGAAATTGACGTTAACGTCCCGCTTATCGCCGATTCAATTTCAATTCCCGCCAAAATATATCGAGTGGCGATTTCAGCTCCAAATGCCGAAATCCTGCCGTCGGATGACAACTCCATCGCGGTTACCATTCAGTCGCCCGCGGAAATTACACTGGAATACTCTCTGGTGGGTACTTATCAGGGGTATGTTGAATACGGACAGCCATTCAGCCTTTCTGTTCGAATGACAAATGATGGTGAGGCGAAAGCTTCGTCGGGCGAAATAACTGTCTCTACCGCAGGAATCGATTTTGGCATTCCGGATCCGTCGACCGTCGCCATCGAACCGGATAGTCTGATTCTCTGGTCTATGTCAGCGCCGGCGGTATCGGTCGCCGCCAATATTGCCGTCAATCTTACAGGGATTCCCACGGATAGAAATACCGGCCTCCCGGCAAGGGTAAGAATATCGTCGCTCCAAATTCCAATCACTGTGGAGCCGAGCCAGGCCGCCTTGATCGTTGACGGCGTTCTGACCGGCGCGCCTCTGATAATAGAGGGCGCCACGAGGCGATTGTTTGAGCTGGAATTTAAGAACAATACACAAAATTCCTTGAATATCGTGGGCGTAAAATCAATCGATATTCAATTGAATGATGCGAAGGGAAATCTGGTTTCCCCGGACCTGGTTTTGTCGGTGCCGGAGACCCATTTCTTCGAAGGTTGACCAGATTGAAGCTTCAGCCGAAGTTGTTGATGATATATTAAGAATGAATTTCCCCAATTTCCGGCTTGATCCGGGAGCGGAGAGAAAGATCTTATTTGGCACTAAATTCAATGATAAGATCGATCTTCCGGCTTTTACCGTGAAAATTGAAAACAGAGACATCCGGGCGATTTTTGTATCCGGTCCGAGGCTGAATCAGCCCGTTTCGGTGACCGGGAAGTATGATAATAATTTCCGTATAGCGGGAAATTTCACCGTGACCCCCCCGTCGCTGGGACAGTCTCTGATGGTGAAGAATAATCCTTTTAACCCGAATACTGAGAAGGCCGAAATTGCCTATAATCTCGAGACCGATTCGGATGTCTCGATGAAAATATTCACCATTGCAGGCGAAAAAGTATTTGAAGCCGACTTCCATTCCGGCGAGGCAGGTGGTCAGAAGGGAACCAATCTGATAACCTGGGATGCTCGAAACGATCATGGCGATCTTGTTCTCAATGGAGTCTATGTTATTCTCATCCGGGATAGCGGCACTGGTCAGGCGTACAAGTTAAAGCTGGCGGTATTGAAATGATAAGACAGTTCTGCAGACAATATTGTATTGCTCTTATGATTCTTATCTCGGCCGGCAGTTCCGTCCATGCGGGTGACGCCGGGCGTGAGTCGCACTTCTCCATCGGCTCCGGTGTTCGCGCGGTCGGTATGGGTGGTGGATTTGTAGGACTGGCCGATGATGCTTCATCCATTTACTGGAATCAGGCGGCGATGGCCCGTCTTAACAATCAGGAAATAAATTTGATGCATGTTACCCTGTTCGAGGGGTCTATATTTGATGTTGCCAGCTATGTATATCCAAATGCGCGGGTGGGCGGGTTCGGCTTCTCGTTTATGCGGCTGGGGACAAGCGATATCGTAAGGCGTCAGGATTGGAGCGACCAGGGAGAATTCTCATATTCCGCCTGGCAGATACTGGTGGGTTACGGCAGAGAATTGCACGGTGGCTTTTCACTAGGGTCGGCCTTGAAAATAGTCGGTCAGTCATTGGATAACAAATCATCAAATGGAGTTGGAGTTGACGTTTCATTCCACAAATCGCTATCCAAAAAAATCTCCGCCGGCATTAATTTTCAGGATATTGTAGCGCCACATTTGAGATTAAGCGAGACTCCGGAAGTTTACCCCACGACGGTGCTCGCCGGTCTGGGAATCAAAGATCTGCGCTTGGGCAGTGGTTTTCGACACAACATAGGGCTCGGCCTAGAGAAAACCGACGAGCGTTCTCTTAAACTCCATCTCGGCGCGGAATCTATATACCGCCAATATTTGGCCTTGAGAGCCGGATACGATCGGGATAATCTAACCTTCGGATTCGGAATATACTACAAGCGGATTCGTCTGGATTATGCCTACAAATTTATGGACGGCTTAACCGATTCGCACCGGCTGGGGCTTTCATTTGATATTGGCACATCGGTTTCGGATCAGATCAGACAGGAAGAGGAATTAGAGAGCGCCAAAGGAAGCACTCTTATCCTCGACGAACGTAAGCGGCAATTTCACTTTTTCAAGGATCTGGCGGACACATATTACCGAAATAATTCCTATGACTCGGCATACATCTTTTATCACCGGGCGCTGGCATTCAATGAGGACGACCGCGAAAGCCACGACAGGATTGAACAGATTGACCAAACCCGCAAGACGTTACTTGAAAAGGCCCGCCGGCAGAAAAGCGAAAAAGATATTATTCAACCGATATTGGAAGATTATTATAACCAGGCCAAATCATTTACCGATAAAGGCTCTTATGCGTCCGCGCTTGACTTGATTAATCTTGCCCTTGAGGTGTCGCCGGGTGATAAGAGATTCGTCTCGCTTCGTGCTAGGACGATTGAAATCAGGGAAACTGAAATCCGAAAATTGATGGATTTTGCCTCGCGAGCGGAAAAAGACGGAAGGTATGCCGACGCCTTAACCCTTTATAATAGAATTCTCGAGCTATCGCCCGATAACACGGCAGTCAAGCAATTGATATCTCAGACATCGGCAGAGCTGTACATTGCGCAGTTGGTCAGTAAAGGAATGGAACTATACACTAACGGGAATCTGACCCAGGCCAAACATCAATTTGAGGAAGCTTTGAAGGAGGATTCCAAGAATCGAGTGGCAATTGAGTATCTGAGCAAAATATCGACCGCGATGCAGGAAGCCTCCGACCTTGAAGAACTTCAAAAAGACGAAACGGTCTGGAAGACTTATTTGACCGCTTTGGAGCATTTCCGTAATGGCGATTATGAAACCGCCATCAGGCTCTGGGAAGAAGTGTTGAAAAGCTATCCCGGCAACAAGAATACGATCAATAATATCGAACAGGCCAGACTACGTCTCAAGACAAAGGAATGAAATTTTCCTTTTTTGAGGGGGGTTATTTTCTGTTGGATTAATCTATATGTGATAGTACTTTTCTCAGGATGTTCCGTAGACCCATAAAAGAAATAGACGCCGAATACCAGGCGGAAGAGAAATTCCTTCCGTCCGTCCAGAACCTCGTGCGCGAAGCGTGTACAACCGCGGGTTTATCTCGCAAAGACGTCAGCGCTGTCACACTGGCAGTGGAAGAAGGTGTCACCAATATAATCCGTCATGCCTATCTCTACGAAAAAGGGCTGGTTCGAATTCGAATCGCCATTTTTCGCAAGCGAATTATCTTCTCCCTGATGGACAAGGGTCGATCCTTCCATCCCAGGAGCGGGGCAAGGCTTGACCTTAAGAAGCTTGTCGAATCCGGACGAAAAGGCGGCCTGGGATTTTACATGATAAATAAGATTATGGACTCAGTCGAGTACATATCAACGCCCGGGCTGAATGAACTACGGATGACCAAGATGATCTCCCCGGAGACAGAGAAAACCGGGCTCTTCATGGGCCGGATGTTCACTCTTAGGGTCAAATTCTCTATATACACTTTCATCATAATGCTGACCATAATCGCCGGGTCCTACCTTTTTATAAACAGCCGGAGCGTCAAGAGAATCTACCAGCATCTTCACGATACGATTGGCTCTTTGTCAAAGACCGTAGCGGCACAGTCGGCAGGATATATACTGAATCACCGCTCGGATGTAGAATTTGATGAATTAGCTATCAGTTACATGAAAGCCAACCCCGAGATTCTCACACTGATCATAACCGACTCTTCCGGCAACATTCTCGCAGACACTCGGGATATAAGAAATCTTCACAAAATATATGTTCCTCCCCAGGGAATCGACCTCAAGAAAACCGGACGGCCACAGATTTACCTAATTAATGGCGAAAATGAATATTACCTGATCAAGCAAATAATCGGAGGGCAGAATCTTTACGGCCAGATTCATATTACCTATACGGACAAATCATATCTGGCCGAGATCGCTTCGGAGCGGCGTGTAGTTATTTTTCTGACCCTGATAGGATTGATGGTCGGGATAGGTGGAATTTATCTTCTGTCGAATTATTTTGTGAGCCCAATCATAAGAATCACGGACAGAGTCAGGAAATTCAGCAGCGGCGATATCGAAACGGAACTTCCACCCGAGGGAGTTGAAGAGTATTTCGAGATCACCAGCGCTCTCAACGAAATGATGAGTCGGCTCCGCCGCGACCGCGAAAATATCGTGGAGAGGGAGAAGGTTGCCAAGGAAATCGAGGTGGCCGGTCAGATCCAAAAGATGCTTCTTCCCGTTAACCTGCCACAGATTCCCGGGTTAAGACTTGATGCCTTCTATCGAGCGGCCTCACGGATCAGCGGGGATCTCTATGATGTATTTCAAATTGATGATCACAATTATTGCATACTGGTAGCCGATGTTTCAGGTAAGGGAATTCCGGCGTCGCTGGTGATGTCGGTCGTCAGAACGGTGATAAGGATTGAGGCCAGAGGGAAGGTTTCATCCCATGAAATTCTTGTCGATGTCAATGACTTCATTAAAGGCGATATTCCGCGGGGAATATTCATAACCATCTTTCTTGCGGTATATAACACTCAGACTCAACGGCTGAATCTAGTATCGGCCGGCCACAACCCGCTTATTTGTCTGCGCCATGCGTCGAAAAAGGCGGATCTCATCAATCCCGCCGGCGTTCCGCTGGGATTGCCTCTGGCAGAAGACGGTGACTTTGGGAATAGGCTCATAGAAGAGAGCCTTGATCTGAAAACAGGCGATCTTCTGTTTATCTATACCGACGGAATCACGGAATCAATGAATCGATCCGGCCAGAAATATGGAATGGAAAAGCTTCTGGCTTTCTTCAACGAGCGAATTCTTGAGGATGAATGTTCCAACCCAAAACGGATTTCCGAACTTATACTATCCGACGTCGATCAGCACGCGGCAGCGGCCGTTCAAAATGACGATATCACATTTATAACCATCTGTTCGGTAGACGAAAGAGCCGAGTCTCAAAAAGAGAATATAGAATCTCGAAAACATAGCTAGAATGGGCCTGAGTATATTCTCTGGGGTTATATGATTGATTAATTTCATCTTTTTTTTAATTCCCCATTTTTATCAAATTTGTTTATAATTAACAATATGGAAAATATCAGAATCTCGGTTTCTGAAAGCGATCAAAATGATAGCGTCTCGATTGTGCGCGTCGACGGCGTAATCGACACGCTCACAGCCGTGAAGCTCGAGGAAGTTCTGGAGCGTCTTCTGAAGAGAAACCGGTTTAATATCGTGCTTGATCTGGCGGGGGTGGACTATATATCCTCCGCCGGATGGGGAATATTCATCTCCCGAATCAAAGAAATACGGGAGAGCAAGGGAGATATTAAACTGGCCAATATGGTACCCAACGTTCTGGAGATATACGAACTGCTCGAGTTTGATAATATTCTGAGCGCTTTCGAGAGTATCAATTCTGCCAAAGCGTCCTTTGACGGGTTGCCGCGAACGGCGCCCGCAAAAAAAAAAGACCAGGCGCCAGGAATAAAGACCACCGTTGAGGAGCTGCCGGTCGGCTTTGAGTCAGCATCGAGGCCGAAGGGCAATTTCGAGGTCAAATCCAGAGCGACTGTCTCCGCTTCGAAGGATGAGGAGGCGATTCTTAAAGCGATCAGGGAGGATCCTTTCTGCACTATATCCGAGTTAAGAATGGTTACTTGTGAAAACTCACAATCGCCCCCCCTTGGTTGGTGGGAGGTGTTCAGAATTTTGAGAAAGCATCGGCTGGTATGGCCTCGATCTCGCTTTCTCTATGCTCGCGATAGGCACAAACGTGAGGGATATTTTGATTGACAGCGTCAGCTAAAAGAATAATTTGGTCTCAAGAAGGCATTTTAAACATATGTTGGAGATAATGTTAATCACAGTGCTGGCCATACTAGTCTTGCTTCTGTCGACGTCTATTTTCGTAAGGCATCGTCGGTCAAAAGGGACTATTCAGTTGAGTGAGGCCGCCGTCAAAGAGCTTGTGACAGCAATGCTCAGCGGCACGAGAACTGGCCGAATTCAGGATATAGCAGGAAAAGTATCCTATGTACTGAAGGAATTTCTGAATTGTGATCGGATTCTCTTCCTGAAATATTACCGCGGCACGCTGGAGCTGAATTATTATCACGGTATTCAAAACCCTGAAAGGGAAAAGCTCAAGATCAAAGTCTCGCCCGATCTTCAGAACAGGCTAAAATCATTCAATAGGATCACCCCCATTGACGAAATGAAATCGATTCTCTCCGCTGAATATCTGAATCGGCTCGATAATCTTGCGTTGGGCTGTTTTTTCCCTGTCTATTTGAGAGAGAATCTCTATGGCCTATATTTTATAAGAACCAAACTTCCCCTTAGCAGTCCGGCGCTCCAGTTTCTGTCGACTGCCTTAGCCTTCAGCTTGTCGACAGCTTATCATATCGGTGTGCAGGAACAGCAGATAAAAAAGTATGAGGACAGGGTCCAGAGATTGATGGCCGCGCAACCGAAACTGCCTGCTCAAGGACCGCAGAATTCGGGCGAAGTGGCAAGATTACTCAAGATAAAGAACAGCAGTAAATTGATTCCTGAGCTAATAACCATGCTTCGCAAAGAATGCAATTTCTCCAGAATGGCTTTTTACGTCGAACCGGAGAGTTCCGGAAAAGAAGTAATATCGATCAATTGGAATCTGGAACCGGATGCTGACAGAATTTTGAAGGATAATTATTCAGCTCTGGCGGGGAAAATGGAAGTCGACCGGGTTCTCAATCTTGAAGAGCTGAAAAAGGGGGATTCTCCATTGGGAGACAAAATGCAAAAGTTGAAAGACAATGAAGTAAAATATTTGACTTCAATATCCTGGCCGGGGGAGAAGAAAGCGATTTTGGCGTGGAATGGAAAAATGAATGTCGATGACGTAACCCGGCGTCTTAAGAGATTTCAGACAGAAGCTATCCCCCTGGTAGATAATGCCACTCAATTTGAAAAAGTCGAGGAAATGTGCTACACCGACGGGCTCACGGGATTACATAATTTCCGTTTCTTCCAGAAAAGGGTCAGCGAGGAATTCTTAAGAGCAAAGCGCTACCGCAGAAATCTGGCTCTCTTGATCTTCGATATCGACGCCCTGAAAATCATCAATGACAAATATGGCCACCTCGCCGGAGACGATTTGTTGCGCGCATTCGGAAGTGTTCTTTTGGAGTCTGTTCGATCCATTGATGTTATCTCGAGATATGGCGGGGATGAATTCTGCCTGATTATGCCGGAGGCCGATCGTGGAAATACGCAACTATTCATGGAAAGAATCAGAGAGAAAATAGCCTCCGGGCAGCTGAAATTAGAGGGGATTCCTGAATCGCCCAAATATTCCGTATCGATCGGTGGAGCTGTCTATCCGTTCGATGCCGATACTGTGGAGGCCCTGATAAAAGCGGCAGACATGGCATTGCTAAGAGCCAAATCGGAAGGAAGAAACCGCTCTATATTGTATTCGCCGGAATATGCGGGAAAGATATAGAAATCAACATAATAGATTGCGGTTGCGATTATTGACCTAAACCTGCAGGAGAAGCATGCCGAATCAATAGTGTAGGCAGACTATTAGGATAAATAAGTTAGAAAGAGGATATATGAGACGCAATTTTCAATATGGTTTGTGGGTATTCTGGATATCTTTGCTATTTTTCTTGGGCCTTCCCGTAATAGCCTTTTCGCAGTCGTCTCCTGAATATCAGATTGGCCCGGAAGATGTTCTCGAGATTAAGTTCTGGCAGGATCGCACCCTTGACGCCGTTGTCAAAGTCAGACAGGACGGCAAAATTTCACTGGACATTGCTGGAGAAATTGATGCGGCCGGTCTGACTACTACCGACCTGGAAAAGAAAATTGTCAAGCAGATATCAAGATACAATAACGCCATCTCGCAGGCCGTGGTCAGAGTAACGGAATTTAATAGCCGTAAGATATTTGTCTCCGGTCAGGCGCGCACCCCCGGGAAATATACCTTTGAAAATATTCCCGACCTTTGGACTATTATCAATGAAGCGGGGGGAGCCACTGAGGTCGGCGATTTAAGCCGGGTCCTCATTATTAGAGGCGGAGCCGATGCCGGTAAGGTTGAAGTGGTTAACGTTTCTGCCCTGGTGTCGTCGGGGAAGATGAATGAACTTCCCAAATTGCGGGCCGGTGATACGATTGAAATTCCTCGTACTCCCACTGGTTTGCCGGCGCCTGCCCTGGCCGATCAATCAACTCTGAAAAATCTGTTTTATGTCATGGGTGAGGTTATGCGCCCGGGTTCGCTTCAACTCGAAAAGAATACTGATTTGACTGATGGCCTTGCCCTGGCGGGAGGTCCTTCCGAAAATGCCGACCTTAAAAATGTGCGAGTGCTGACAAAAGACGGCGGGAAAATTCAGACCATGAAAATAAATCTGAAAAAATATCAGGAGAATGGTGCGCCGGGAAGATATTTCCTGCGTCCCGAAGATACCATCATTCTCCCCCGGAGAAGCCAGGGAATTCTGGGGATCACCTCTTTGACCGGTTGGGTGGCCATTTTGGGGGGCGCGGCTACGGTTATTCTCGTTGTGGACCAGCTTGGGTGGTTTGGGCCGGGTCGAACTGCTACCCCCGGGCGTTGAAAGGATTCAAATCGAGCGGCAGCATTTCTTGACACGAAAAGACGGAGAATATTGATGGAATCATATAAACTCGACAGTAAAATTTTTGAGGACAACAAGGAATATTTGATTCAAACGGTCAACGATTCAAAAGAGGGAGTCATCATAACTTCTTTCTTTGTCAATGGTGAGTTGCTTGACTCTAGAATACTGCCTCATTCCGAGAACCTCGCCGAAAACGATATTCTCAATCTCGTCAAATCGACCCATGGAGACAAGAAAACTGAACTCGAGCGTCTGTTGAAAAGCTTCAAGGAAGTAATCGCGGACGGCAAGCCCGAAATGATGTATCATCTCGGGACGGCTCTGTTCTACCGGCGTATGTACCCTCAGGCAAGCCAATTATTTCAAGCAACGGTAAAACAGCGGCGTGATTATCACGAAGCCTATTTCTTCCTGGCTCAATCTGAATTGGCCTCGGGTCGTATAGATGCCGCGGTCAAGGCCGGGATTAAAGCGGTGGAATTGCGGCCGCAATTTGCAGACTATCGCAACCTGCTTGGTGAAATATACCTGGCCGCCGGTTCCTGCAAAAGGGCCGTGATGGAGCTCGAAGAAGCTATCAAGCTGAATATCTATTACGCTGATGCTTATTTTAACCTCGCGATCGCCTATATCCTGAATGCCGTCAATCGTGAGGATTTCGAAATGTACCCCGACCTCGCGGGTCGAACGGCCGACACCCTCAAAAAGGCGATTTTGATCAATCCCAACTATAAAACCTCGGCCTATGACGAAGCGGTGGCCGCGCTCGCATCGGGGCAACTCAAACGGGCCTGTACGCTGCTTAAAGCGGTTAGAGAAGAAAAAAAGGAAATTCTCCGACAGGAAAAATCGACCCACTCAAATAGATTTCTGATGCATGCTGATGGATTTGTATCCAATGATATCGGCGAACAGATTGAGAGATTGGAAAAAGAAATAAACAAAAACCCGGGCTATATTGATCTTTATAATGAGCTGGCCGTCTGCTACCTGTATCAGGCTCGATCCGACTGGCAGAAGGGAATCGATCGGTTCAAGCATGCACTGGAGATCAATTCTGAATTGTCAAAAACGCGCCGCTCTCTGGATTTGGCCGAGGAATATTTCCTGAAACTGAGCGATGCCGTATACGATATAACGGAAAAACAGATATAATCGGAGTGTATCTTGGTAAAGGAAAAAACGAGCATATCATTAATCGATTTCTATAACACGGAAGCTCCCGAAGCTTCCGAATTTCGACGCCTGCTGCATAATCTCAATGGGATTCTAAAGGAGGAGAATAAACACGCCATCCTTGTCACATCGGCTATGGGATCCGAGGGGAAATCGATTATCAGTTCATTTCTGGCGATGACTGCGGCCCGTCAGAAGGATAAAAAGACTCTGCTGATCGATTTTGATCTCAGACGGCCGACCATCCACCGTCTCTTTTCTTTGAACCGAGAAAATGGACTATCTGACGTCCTGAGCGATGGCAAAGCCATTCGGAGTGTGATAAAAACCACGCCAATGGAGAAGCTGGACATTCTAACCGCCGGACGGGCAATTTCGAATCCTTCCGACCTTATTGACGCCCAGGCAATCCACAAAATCATCGAAGAGATGAAATTTTATTATGAACTGATACTGGTTGATTCCTCCCCCTTGATACCCGTGTCCGATCCTCTCATCATTCTGGAAGAGGTTGACGGTGTGGTTATCGTTGTCAAGGCCGGTGTAACCGCGCGGGGTATTATAAAGCGTGCCATCGACCTGTTGACGCCCCAGAGGAGAAAAATATTGGGAGTGGTCATAAATAATTTAACCCACTCCTTGCCGTATTATTACAACTATAATTACTACGGCCATAACTATAAACCCACTCAACAATGACAGCGGCCGCCTCAATTTTGCGCAATCTCTGAATATGAAATGGCCAATAATATCCTGACAGTTGATCTCGAAGAGTGGTTCGTCGTTGAAAATCTTAAAGATAATATAAAATACAGCGATTGGGATGAACTTCCCTCCCGAGTCGTCGGAAACGCCGAGCGTCTGCTCGAGCTTTTTGACCGCCATGGGGTCAGGGCCACTTTTTTTGTCTTAGGCTGGGTGGCTGATCGATTCCCTCACCTGATTCAGAATATCGCCCTGAGCGGTCACGAAATCGCCTGTCATAGTTTCCGGCATATTATGGTCAATAAAGTGGAGAAGGACGTTTTTCAATCCGACACCGAGATGGCCATCCAGGCCATCAAGAGGGCATGCGGTATCGCCCCGGCAGGGTATCGCGCTCCGAGCTGGTCGATTGATTCCTCCACCCCGTGGGCTTTTGAAATTCTGGCCAGACTGGGATTTACCTACGATTCCTCAATTTTTCCCGTAAAACATGATATTTATGGCGACCCGATGGGCCCAAAGGAGATTTTCAGAATGAGACTGGAAAGCGGACGCCTCCTTTTCGAGGTTCCGGCATCCACTATTAATATATTCGGGAAAAATCTGCCTATTTGCGGAGGAGGGTACCTTCGCCATTCGCCTCTCTGGTACACCTGCAAAGTGATAGATAAATTAAACCGTGAGAACAAACCGGCGGTGGTTTATGTGCATCCCTGGGAATTGGATATGGAATTGCCTCGCTTGAAGGGCCTGACCATGTTTCAAAGATATCGCCAGTACGGATCAATTTCGACCCTCATGAGAAAGCTCGAAAGACTCCTGAGCGAATTTGAATTTGGCCCGGCCGGAGCTTATGTTGAAAAATTGACACGAAAACCGATCGGATTTGAACGAGATGTATAGAAGCAAAGTAGCCATTATAAAAACCGACTCGACTCATGTTGTCGATGATTATCGCAAGGTCCTGGAATTGATAAATTATCGCTCGATTATCGATCCCAAAGAGGACACGATTATCAAGCTCAATCTTTCCTGGACAAAATATTTCCCCGCCTGTTCGTCACAACCCTGGCAGGTGGAAGGGGTGGTCAAAACTCTTGTTGAGGATGGTTACTCCCGCGATAAATTATTTCCGCTGGAGAACAAGACCGTAGTCACCAACCCCTGGCAAGGAGCGAAAAACAATCGCTGGCTTCCGGTGCTCGAAAAATATGGTCTGACCTTCACCGCCCTTCCCGAAGTCGAATGGACAGTCTATAATTTCAAGGAAAAACTGCTGAAGCTGAACGATATTTTCCCCGAAGGGATCGAAATCCCTAAAATGTACATCGGCAGGCAGATTATTCATCTCCCGACCGTAAAGACGCACGGACATTCGACCACGACCGGCGCGATCAAAAATGCCTTCGGCGGCCTACTTAAGGAAGTCCGTCATTATGCTCATAAGTACATGCATGAAGTTCTGGTCGACCTGATGATCATGCAGAAAGAACTGCATCCGCGGATTCTGGCGGTGATGGATGGCACGGTCTGCGGCGACGGCGCCGGCCCGCGAACGATGATTCCTCGCGCGAAAAATTTAATTCTGGCCTCAGGCGATTCGGTGGCGATTGATTCCATCGCGGCAAAGCTGATGGGTTTTGACCCGATGTCTATTCCTTATATAAGAATGTGCCACGAGAGAGGATTAGGGGTGGGAGATCCCAAAGAAATAGAAATTCTGGGCCATGACATTTCCGAAATAGATTTTGGCTTCAAGACCAAGAAATCATTTGTCATCTGGGGCGATCAACTGCTGAGAAAGGGACCGCTGAAATTTATGGAAGGGGTCGCTCTGCATTCGCCGCTTGTCTTCTGGGCGCCAATGGCGAGCAATATTTATCACGATTGGTTCTGGTACCCAATCGTTGGAAAATCAATCATCCGCAAATTCTCCGCTACCGAATGGGGCCGCCTGTTCGAGGAATACAAGAAGAAATAGATTATTGCCCCCGCACAATTTACTACTTGTACAATAGCGCAGGGTCACATCCTGCAGTCGCCGGGCAAGACCCCGCGCAATTTAAATAGGCAAAATTTTATTATCCTTTGAATAGACCCATTGTATAATTCAGCGTCGAATTGATGCTGAATTTGCTTGGAGACAAAACTGCGCATATTCATCATGAACTATGGAATTCAGTAGGCGGGGAAGAAACTGAATATATGCAGCTTGTGCGAAAAATCCCACCTCTTGCGTGGGTTGGCGATCGATTAAACCAATAGAAACGGAGGCATCTGCAATGATTGGAAAAAGCGAATCGGAGAAACATGAATCAATCATTATTTCATGTTTGAAAGAACAGGGTTATCAAGTTGAAAAATTGGATATGGATAGCTCGGGGGGAAAACATCCGGACTGTCTTGTTTCGAATGAATCGCGAAATATATATTTTTACGTTGAAATAAAAAGCCTTAATCCTCAGAAAGAATTTGATACGAAACGAGAATTGGAGGACACCATTAAGCGGGAATTTAGGCCGAAGATCGGAGCAAAATGGGATCTGACAGTTGAGGTACCGCAAATGCTTACCATTGATGAAGAGGAAATTGACAGGCTGTCAAATGAAATTGTCAGCGAGTCAAAAATATTTCAGAATAATGTTGAACTGATGAATAAAAGCGAATTACCAATGGAATATCAACATAAGAACCGAATATATACCTTAATTACCAAACCCTATTGTCAGGAATATAAAAATGACGTTCATATAAGCACGTATCCTTTGCATATAAAAAATAGAGAGCGCATTAGGGATCGAATGAAAAAATCTATTGCACAATTGAAAGCTGTTGAAGACAATAGCCGGTCGAAGGTCTTGATAATTTATAATAATGATCCCTTTCTAGAATGTGATGATATTGAACAGGCAATGTTTGGGGATTCTACTGTGAAAATCCCCATTCACGATATAGGTTCTGCTGAATTATTCCATGATGGAGAAAATGCGAAAATCCGTCCAGATAAAAACACTTGTCTTAGTGCCGTATGTCTATTCAACGAAAAACCGACGCCGCGTTTTGAAGTTATTCATAATACATTTGCCGATATTAAGTTACCAATTGAGGCTTTCCGCTGGAAAGGTAACCGACAAGGGTTTTTTCAGGCAGATCAGGTTCATTGGATTCAGCATTGACGTTTCATCAGGACCAAATGCTCCAGATTTGTCGGCGGCGTTGTCTTGCGAGCGCATAAGAAGTGCGGGGCACTTCCGGTAGTTGCAGGAAAGAACACTGGGCGATTTGGGATCTAGTCCTTGACACAGCGAACCGAAAAACCGCTTTGCTTACCGTAGTAATAGCGGTCGACTCCTGAATAATCGTAATAAAGATAACGATACCATGCGCCGTACCTATCATACTCCGTATCAGACCAAAAGGCGGCGTTGCTACCCGTATAGTAGTAATTTCCACTATAGCCACGAAAGCCGCCGGGCAAGGCGGAAAAACCGCTTTCATTGGTAGCGCCAGTATTGGGACTCTGCCAATTCATAGTTCCAGTGTCTTTCATCTTCCCTCCCGCAACCCCACTGCCACCGAGATGATCAACTAATGTCTGCCACTCGGCATCACTTGGCACATGCCACCCTGCCGGTGCTATATTGCGGTTGTCGTCTATTGCATACCAGTTATACAAGAGACCATATGTGCCAACAAAACCTGTATCATTGTTATAGCTGCAATATGCTCCAGTCGTCAGATCATACCATGTAGTATTATTGGTGACATTGGGGATCGTATCTCCGTTACGGAAGTGAGTTACTTTTAGATTTTCTGCCATCCACACCTGCGTGCCAATAGTCACCGCTTGGTATATATTGCCGTCGATATCGGTTACTGTGCCTGAGGAAGACAATGTCGTGAATGATACTTCATTGCCATAGCCTGTGCCGGCGCTATTAGTGGCATAAGCTCTAACGTAATAAAGAATGTTGCCAGTTAAGCCCATGATAGAACTTGTAAAGCTACCTGCCCCCGCACCGTCGATGGTTCTATCATCAGCCACAGTAGGATTTGGATTTGTGCTCCAGCATACCCCGCGAGCGGTTACGGATGCTCCGCCATCCGATGTAACGGTTCCGCCGCATTTTGCCGTTGTTGGCGTTATTTCGCTAGCGTCAGTGGTCGTTACCACTGGCACTTCTCTGCAGTCTGGCGCGGGGCCGTGTTTGTAGAGGTAATTAATAAGATAGGTTATATCCAAAGCATTGATATTGCCCGTGTTGTTAACATCCCCACAGTCGCCTGCAATTGATGTTGCAGCTGTGATTAAAAAGATAATGCCTAACAGCGCCACTAACTTTCGTTTCATAATTTTCCCTCCAAACAGATTATAGAAATTAGCAATGATTTCATTTTTTGGGGCGTGCCTTAAAAATCCCCGATTTCTCCCAGAAATCCGATTTGCACAAATCCATTTTTGCCCGACGAAAAAGGGACTTGTGGCTCTCTTTGATATGCTTCAGTATAGAATGAAATAGAAAATGGTCAAGAGGTTTTTTCCATTTGTGGCTGGTTTCCGGCTCAAGGGCCGAAATGACAGGTCCGGAAGCGAATAGGCAATTATCACAAAATTTGATAACTCGTTTATGCGGGATTTTTCTTGAAATTCTCCTTGACTACCAACTGTATAATCGATAAATAGTTATCAGTATTCCGAGGAGGAGATAAAATGAAGAAGCTTCTAATTATAATCATGGCATCGGTACTGCTATTTGGCACATCCGAGGCCCGAAAAAAAGAACTGGCCGGTAAGATGGAAAATGGTGTCTATACCGACGACAGTTACAATTTCTCGCTGACCATACCCGAGGCATGGGATTTCAACATAAAGAAAGACAAAAGCCCCGTGCGACTGGTGCTGATTAAGAAACAATTTGATGTTCCCAAACAGTTCCAGCACGCCCCGAGCTACACGACCGTGCCCAAAATTACTGTCTATGTCGATACTTCGTCGCTGACAGCTGAACAGTTCGTCGATTCTCTTCTCTCCAATAAATTCAAATCAAAACAAAAGAATAATATTTTGTCGGAATTTAAAGTTCTCTATGGCGATTTCCAGCTCAAGAAACGGTCCAGTATCCCGCTCGGCGACCTGACCGGTGTAAGAATTTCGGGGCAAACCCCATATACGATTGAATTACAAAGGGCAGGATCGGAATCCGACAAGGGCGACGTGGTCACCGATTTTTGGGGCGGCTCGACATTCTTTATCAAGGATGGGAATAACATAGTCATAACTCAGTTGATTTGCGAGTGGCGCTATTTCGAGACTATCGACCAGGAATTCGCCGCTATCGTCAATGGATTCAAGATCGTCAAGAGCGATGAGGGAAAGTGAAAAGTTGCGCGAACGTCCGCAACGACCATAATGATACTTTCCGGGCTCTATTTGACACTACAAAGAGATAGTCATGGGTTTCTTGATGCAGACTAATATGATGAATCGTGAACAATCGATAAAAGCTCTTTTGGGCTCTTCCAAGGAGGAAGTATGTGGGTTTTCAGGGCAATCCTGATCCTTGTCATTATCGCCGTAATAGTGGGATTTGCAGTCTATAACAGCGGGCCGACCCAAACAGTCAACGTCGACCTTGTCTGGGCCAAGCGGTTCGATGTCCCGGTGATTACCGTCGTCTTCTGGTCTTTTATATTGGGGTCTCTGGTATCTCTATTGCTCTTCATATCTGTTTATCTCAAGCAGTCCAATCAACTGCGCGATGCCGCCCGGGCGATCAAAGGATTGCAGGCGGAGGTTACCGCCCTCAGAAACAGACCTATCGAAGAAACCAAAGATCTGCTGGATAAAAAGAAAGAGCTTCCGGAGTAATCTATGGAAACCATTGTCGTTGTCTTTCTTCTGGCCATCATCGCCCTCATCTTCATTTACATCTACTATGATCGTTTCAAGAAGGAAAAAAAGGTCAAGGATCCGACCGCCTATATAGAAGCGTTGAAGGCGTTACTTGACGGGTATGATGATATCGCCTTCAGCAAATTCCGCGAAGTCGTAGCCGAGGATAGCAGTAATGTCGATGCCTATGTCCGCATCGGCGATATTCTTCGCAGGTATAACAAACCCGATAAAGCTTTGCAGGTGCATAAAGATCTCACCATCAGGCACGGATTGACCGTCGACGAGAAAAAATTGATTTTGAGATCACTGGCCGAGGATTTCACTGCCACTAAAGATATAGTGTCGGCCAAAGCCGCCCTGAAAGAGATTCTATCGTTGGAGAGCAACAATCGATGGGCTCTGGAAAAATTTCTCGATATATATTCCGAAACCGGCGAGTGGGAAGAGGCTTCTGAGATTAAGGAAAAGCTTATCAAGCAGGAGGGGAATAAATCCAAAGCCGGGCTAGCGATATATAAATTTCTTCAGGGGGAGAAACTTTTCAATGACAAGGAATACCACAAGTCGAGAATTCATTTCAAAGAGGCTCTAAGCATCGATCCCAAATGCATCCCGGCGTATTTGTTCATAGGAGATTCTTACTTGGCCGAAAACCGGGAAGAGGATGCTGTCGAATTCTGGAGAAAATTGATAAAGACAGTACCCGAGGCGTCACATTTCGTGCTGGGACGGCTCAAGCGTGCCCTGTTCGATCTCGGAAAGTTTGGAGAGATAGCGAGCATCTGTGTGGAAATTCTTGAAACCTCTCCGAAGAATCTTGACGCCCGGCTGACACTTGCCGAATATCATTATAAAAAGGGTGAATATTCCGTAGCCGTGGAACAATTGACGCACGCGGCCGATGACCATCCTGATTCATATCTGCCCGTACTCGACCTGGCCAAATTATATTTGATGATCGGGGATAAGAAAAAACTTGGCGAGCTTATCAACCGGCTGGATGAACGTCGGGAGGCGGTAGAGAATGAATACAAATGCTCCCGGTGCGGCAGTAAATCGAAAAGCAAGAAATGGTTCTGTCCAACCTGCAAGGCAGTTGATAGTTTCGTAAATTAATGCTTCGCATAATTGTCTTGATATTCTTCGCGCTGGCCACGGCGCCTTTTTGTGCCGCGACGGAAATTGTGGATATGATTAACCGCGGCGACATCGATGAGGCTCTGCGCCAAATGGAAAAGTCCTCATCGGCGACACACCGCGACGGAACACTTCTATTTGCGCGCGCCCTCCTTGAATCCGACGGGAACAAATCTCTGCAATATCTCGAGACCGCGGAAAAATCCGGTGTCGACCCCGAATACCAGGAAGAGATTGTCCATTTGAAGATATTATTCCAATTTACGAATGGGAACTATGATGATGTGGTGTCGCTGGCGGAGTCATATCTAAAAAAATGGGAAAATGGACATTACCGAGCGGAGGTCCTCCGAATGGCTGCGATCGCGTATGAACGAACCAGCCGGAATCGAAAGAACCACTAAATTACGGAGTCAATTAGCCAAGGAAAATCCGGATACAGAATTTGGGCAAGTCGGGAAGCTTGATCAGGCCGATGAATTATATAGTTCGAAAAAATTTGGTGAGGCGACCAAGATTTATCAGAAACTGGTCAGTTCGAAGCATGACAATATTTCTGCCCCCGCGACTTTTATGATGGCCCGTTGTGCCCTAAGAGAGAACCGTGTCGATGATGCCATTTTCAGGTACAATCTGCTGAAAGAAGGATATCCCAATGCCGTAGGCCTTGATGACTTGATGGACGATGTCAGCCGTATCGAAAAAAAGAGCGACGATTCTCGGGCCGAAAAAATCACCGGCACCAGCTATTCAATCCAGGCGGGAGTTTTTTCCGACAAAGATAATGCCAAAAATCTGGCCGGGCGGTTGAAGCAGTATGGAGAACCGACGGAATTGGATCGGAAAATGATTTCAGGAAAAGAGTACTATGTGGTGTATGTAGGCAAGTTCCAATCCATGGAAAAAGCTATGGCATTCAAAGCGCGTCTTGAGGCGTCGGAAAAAGAGGCCTTCCAGGTCGTGGCCAGATGAAATCGCGAGCTTCCGCGGGCGGGAATCTGACCCCGCTCATGCGCCAGTACACCAAAATCAAAGCCCAATATCCCGACAAAATTCTGTTTTTCCGCATGGGGGATTTCTATGAGATGTTCGGCGATGATGCCATCAAGGCCGCTCCGATTCTGAATGTCGCGTTGACCTCGAGGGGAAATATCAACGGAGAAAAAATCCCGCTGGCCGGTGTTCCGTACCATGCCCTCGAAAAATATCTTCCCCGTCTTCTGGCGGCCGGGGAGAAAGTCGTCGTTGTCGAGCAGGTAGAGGATCCGAAACTGGCCAAAGGAGTTGTCAAGCGGGAAGTGGTTGAGATTCTGACGCCGGGTACATCGACAATAGAAGGCATCACCGGTGATACCACTCCTGTCTATTTGGCCGCCATTCTTGCCGATGGCTCAAAGCGACTGGGACTGTCTTATATCGATCTTATGACCGGCGACTATCGCCTCGATGAAGGTCCGCTCGAAATCATTCTGGAACGCCTGAAAGTCCTTTCGCCTCAGGAAATTCTATACCCTCAGGCCCCGGAGCCTGCGGCAGTCTATGACTTCCTGAAAAGATACGATAAGCGGCGCCTCACCCCTTTTGAAGAATGGAATTTTGATCACAAAACCGCAGAACGCGAATTGGCCGAATTTTTCGGTGTCAGCACCCTTGAGGGTTTCGGCGTCGGCAGTCAGAGACTCGGTCTGTCCTGCGCCGGCGCCATTTTCCGGTATCTTCGTGAGAACAATCGTACCAAACTCGATCATATAAAAAAAATTGTGCCGGCCGGCTCCGGCGAATATATGGAGTTAGACTACGGCACGATTCGGAATCTTGAACTTGTCAGAAATCTTGCGGAAGGAACTGAAAGGGACTCTCTTTTTCATTCGGTAAATCGCACCTCGACCGCCGGCGGTGCCAGGAAACTGAGAGACAATCTTCTCAGGCCATTTCTCAAGCTTCAGCCGATATTGTATCGCCGTCAGGGAGTCAACGAACTCTATCGGGAACGCGATTCAGCGATGACCATTTTACAGTTTCTCCGGAAACTCCCCGATCTGGAACGGCTGGCCGGCCGCATCGGAATGAGAAAAATCAATCCCCGACAGTTAGCATCAATCGGTAACGGGCTGGGGATTGGAATTGACATTATGGATGCCGCCAAAAATTTGCACGCTCCTATCTTTGTGGACATGGCCAAATCCTATCCTGATTGTAGGGCGATAACATCTTTGATTGCCGGCGCGCTTACCGATGAACCTCCCCTTACGATCAACAAGGGCGGGGTATTAAAAGCCGGTTTCTCGCTGGAATTGGATAATCTGAAAGATTCCATTAAAGAGGCGCGGAAGTACATAGCCTCATTGCAAAAAATCGAACGGGATAGAACCGGGATACCTTCTCTTAAAGTCGGCTATAACCGTGTCTTTGGATATTATATCGAAATCACCCGCTCTCATCTGGATAAAATTCCCGGGGATTATATTCGAAAGCAGACACTGGTTAACGGCGAGAGGTTCATCACTCAGGAACTGAAAGAAAAAGAGGATTTGATCCTTGCCGCCGAAGAGAAAATATTTTCGCTCGAGGAAAGACTATTCAATGAACTGGTTGATAAGATTGCCGGTCTGCTTGAAGATATAATGCTTGCCGCCAGCTTCCTGTCCGAGCTTGACCTGATAGTCTCCTTGGCGAACTTGGCTGCGGAGAAGATGTACTGTTGTCCGGAGATCGACGAAACTACGACCATCAGTATTGTAAATGGCAGACACCCCGTAATTGAAGATATTCTTCCGCCGGGCAGTTTTATCACCAATGACCTATCGCTGTCGTCTGAGAAAGAGCGAATCATGATCTTGACCGGCCCCAACATGTCCGGCAAGTCGACTTATCTGCGCCAGATCGGACTGATAGTCATCATGGCCCAGATCGGCTCTTTTGTACCCGCGGAATCCGCTCATATCGGTCTGGTCGATAGAGTATTTACCCGCGTCGGAGCCATCGATCATCTGGCTCGCGGTCAATCGACCTTTCTCGTGGAGATGATCGAAACATCCAATATTTTGCATAATGCGAGCGAAAGATCGCTGATCCTTCTCGATGAAGTCGGTCGCGGAACCTCCACCTTCGATGGTCTGTCAATCGCCTGGGCGGTCGTGGAATATATCAATGAGAAGATCAAAGCCCGGACTGTCTTTGCAACTCATTATCATGAACTGACCGGACTGGCGGCCTTATATGATAAGATCGTTAATTTCCAGGTCTCGGTCAAAAGATGGGAAGACCAGATCATATTTCTTCATAAGATTATTCCCGGCGGCTGCGATGATTCGTATGGCATAGAAGTCGCTCGTCTGGCAGGAATCCCAAAGACGACCGTATCGCGTTCCAAGGAATTGTTGAGACTTCTGGAGTCAGGAAAATTCTCCCAGTCAGAACTCGCCCGAGGAATTCACAAGAGCATCAATCAGCATTCTCTTTTTGAATCGCGTCTCTTCCCCGATTGAAGAGGAATTAAAACGGCTGGATATTAATTCCCTGACACCCCTCGATGCCCTCCGTATATTGAGTAAGCTGAAGGAAAAGACTGATGACAAGTGACAGGTCGGCCAAGAACAAACGCTGGATCAGACCGCTACCGGAGCGATTGGTCAACAAAATCGCCGCCGGAGAAGTTATAGAAAGACCGGCCGCGGTTCTTAAGGAACTGGTGGAAAATTCTCTTGATGCCGGCGCCACCAATATTGAAATTATAATCGAAAAGTCCGGGACGAAACTAATCAGCGTAACCGACAACGGCTGTGGCATAGAACCAGAACAGGTTGAAGTCGCCTTCTCTCGCCATGCAACCAGCAAGATAAATGATTTTTCGGATCTGGAGAAACTGCAGAGTTTCGGCTTTCGCGGCGAAGCTTTACCGTCAATCGCCTCAGTGTCACGAACCATCATGATCACCAAAACTGCTACCGCTGAAAACGGGATGCGAATTGTGATTGAAGGGGGAGTGCATCAAAGCCTGAAGCCGGTAGCGGCTCCGATCGGTACAAAAATCGAAGTGGAAAATTTATTCTTCAATACACCCGCGCGCCGGAAATTTCTAAAAGCTGAAACAACCGAGGCGCGCCACCTCAGCCGCAACGCCATCGCTATGGCGATGAGCGCGCCGAAAGTGCGATTTACTTATACTCTGAATGAGCGTAAACTATTCTCACTCGATGACCAAAATTCAAATCCGGGCGCGAGAATTGGCATCCTGCTCTTTGGCGATAGCAATATCCACTTCTATGAGCTCAGCTCGGAAGCCTCCGACATGAATATCTCGGGATATCTGACTTTCGCCGAAAATTGCCGTCAAAATCAATACGGGCTATATTTATTCATAAATAATCGACATATAAAATCGCAGAGTCTCACTCATGCGGTTATTTCGGGCTATGGGGAATTACTTCCGCGCGGACATTTTCCTGCCGGAGCGGTTTTTCTGAATATTGACCCGCTGAAAGTAGACGTAAATGTTCACCCTACCAAAGCAGAAGTCCGGCTGTCGGAAGAAAAAATGGTGCACGACCTGCTCTATCAGGCCGTGAAAAAATCGGTGCGGGGAGCTTCCTATATTCCATCCGCTGATTTCCATGGGAAAACCAACACGGCCCTGCCCACTCGGGATTTCCCAAGGTCGGCCGATCATTCGGAGTTTCAAGTTGCACATGGGCAGAGTTTGTCCGTTCCGGAAATAATGAATCAACTATACGGCCCCGATAGCAGAAATCCGGATAAACCCCAGACGCAGGAAGCATTCCCACTTTCGTCCCAACCGCCCCATATGGCGGTGATGCAAGTGGAAACGCCGGTCGAGACTGACTCCCCAGCGCCCCATGATGCAATATATTTGGGACAGTTCGGCGATCTGTATCTGCTGTTTAAGACTTTGGATGAGATTCTAATAATCGATCAGCACGCCGCCCACGAAAGAATTCTTTACGAAGAGACACTTCAAATTATCGATAAGGGAAATGGAATTTCGCAGAGCCTGCTCTTTCCGGTGAATCTGGAGCTCTCAATAGAAAGATTTTCGCTCTTTGAGGAATATTCGGAGATTTTCAAAGCGATCGGATTTGATATTTCACCTTTTGGACCAAGCGCCGTTCTCCTGTCGGCCGTCCCTTCCATTCTTGCGCGCCGCTCGCCGGAAAAAATATTCTTGAGTATTCTTGATGATATTGAAACTTCCGACCGGACCGGCGACGATATGAAAAAAGGAATCGCTCAATCGATTGCCTGCCGGGCGGCGGTCATGGCCGGTGATAAATTAAATGGGGAAGAGGCCACGGCTTTATTCGGAAGGCTTATGAGTTGTCAGAATCGGCAAACCTGCCCGCACGGGCGTCCCTTTATCCTGAAAATCCCACGCAGTGAGCTGGATGTCAAATTCGGACGAAAGTAAACCGATCATCCCGGTTCTAACAGGTCCCACCGGTTCGGGGAAATCCGCCGTAATCGATCGCCTGTTGGAAGAAATTCCCGACTTACACATTATCTCAGCCGATTCCCGGCAGATATACAAGCATTTAAATATTGGTACCGATAAGCCAACGCCAAGCCAACTCAGGATGTATAATTATTATATGGTGGATCTTGTAATGCCTGGCGAGAGATATACTGCTTTCGATTTTGTCGAAAAGACAAAAGCATTAATTCAGACCCTTTTCAGCGCAAATCATCTCCCCATAATATGCGGAGGCACCGGCCTTTATATAAAATCGCTTGTTGAGGGGATCGTTGATCTGCCTGAAGACGATTTGACTATCCGTCGGGATCTGGAAAATGAGGCAATTAGCAGAGGCCCGAAATACCTGTATGAGAAACTGCAGGAAGTCGACCCTGTTGAAGCTTCACAAATCCACCCTAATAATATCAGAAAAGTGATCCGTGCCCTTGAAATATGCTATCTTACGGGCCGTCCCAAATCCAAAATATTGGCCGAAGGGAAATCCGAGCCGTCGAATCGCTATGATATTGTCTGTCTCATTCCCCCAAGGGAAAAATTATACGAAAATATTAATCTCCGGGTAGACCGGATGATGAAAGATGGCCTGTTGGGGGAAGTCGAATCATTGCACAACATGGGACTCGCAGAGAGGATAAGAAGAATTAATGTAATCGGGTACAACGAATTGCTTAGATATATTGACGACCAAATTTCCCTGTCGACAGCCGTAAATCTTATAAAACAAAACAGCCGGAGGTTCGCCAAGCGGCAAATCACCTGGTTTCGAGGGATGAATTATGTCAAAATTCTAGATTCTTTGGATTCCGCCCATCAATATCTTCGAAAATTCTGGCAACCCAAAATTAAAACTTGACAGCCTTTTCTGCATTTTTGTATATATGACAATGAGTTAGCCAAATGCCGATGTAAAGAAGTCTAACTCAAAAGTCGATAACTTAGATAGGGACATAACCTGTAATTTGCCGGGTGATGATGAGAAAAATTTTTGTAGCTGAAATGTTAGTCTTCGTATGGGGGCTGTTATCTCTTTCCTGCACCAACCCGGGCTTTAATAAGCCAGCGGAAGAGGACGGGGCCGCAACCAGAACTTCAAGCAATAGTCCGGACGGGATCCCGACCGACAGCGGCGATATCCAAATTGAGCTCGACAGGATAAATCAAACGCCTATATTGGCTTCTGATTCCGGCGGACTTAACCAATCCGATTCATCCGACACTTCCTCTGAAGACGTTTCACAAGCAATCAATGATTTCGTATGGAGGCAGCTCAGTCTGGCTTCTGAATACTGCGACATGGGAGTTCTGGCCAATAGGGAGACCGTCTGGGAGGAAGCGGAATACTATTTCGAAAAGAGTCTCGCCATTCTTGGCGAATTGGATATCGATACGGAATCTGATTCCTTGTCGGCCGAGGCGGTGAAATATAATCGGATTCTCGCTGAGGTGGTCGCCAATTACAAAACGACTCTCGTCTCGCTGGGACGCCTTCCTAGCGATGTTTCTCCGGATGTTCTCATTTCGCGTTTCTCCGACATTAATCATATCAAAGTCGATTCTACTCAATTCACTCGTCTGGAAGCCTACGCTCAGGAAAATACCGGATATAATGTTCCGGTAGTCTTTAATGACCGGGTTAAGACTTGCATACTTTATTATCAGACCGTTGCGAGAGATGCCGTGGTTAAATATCTTGGCCGCTCTACCAGATATCTGCCGACGATCAACAAGATTTTCCAGGAATATGGTTTACCATCAGATCTGGCTTACCTTGCCCTCGTAGAGTCAGGATTTAATGCCCATGCCTATTCTTGGGCGCGCGCCATGGGTATGTGGCAGTTTATAGCCTCAACCGGTCGGTTGTACGATATGGAGAGAACCTGGTGGTACGATGAACGAAAAGACCCCGTCAAGGCTACTCACTCGGCGGCTCGATTTTTGAAGGACCTCTATAACGAATTCGGTAGTTGGGAATTGGCCCTGGCAGCCTATAACGGTGGCCCCCAGAGAATTCGAAACGAAACCAAAAAACAGAGAACCAACGATTTTTGGAAATTACGCCTGAAGAAACAGACGATGGATTATGTCCCATTTTTCATGGCGGCGGTTATGATCTGCAGAGACCCTGCCAGATTCGGTTTTACTGACGTCAATTATGAACCGGAATGGGTATATGATGAGGTTAGAATCAACAAAAGCCTCGACCTCAAGACTATTTCCGAAGCGGTGGGAAGCTCCGTGGCAACTCTACAGGACTTAAATCCGGAGCTCCTCAGATCATTTACTCCCCCGAATTTGAAGCAGTATAATCTGAGAATTCCAATAGGTACTAAAGAAACTTTCCTGGCGTCATATGAGGAAATGTCACCTGCCCGGCAGACAAATTATGCTCAGCATAAAATTCGACGCGGCGAGACAATCGCTTCCATCGCCCGAAAATACGGAGTATCGGAATACTCAATTCTTGAAGCCAATAGACTCTCTCAGCGTTCCAAATTATCCGCCGGCAAGAGCCTTATCATACCCGTGCCGAGCGATCACGATTATTCATATTCATCCAGGGATGAAAGTCGCGCCCGTGAAGCGGACGGCGATTCCTATGTTGTGCGCGGCGGCGACACCGTTTCCGATATCGCCAAAGCCTTTGGAACCACTCCCGCAGAAATCCGTCGGCTCAATGACCTTGGCCGTCAGTCGAAAATTTACGTCGGTCAGCGGCTGACAGTCAGACCGGACGGTAGCGCCGTAAAGACGACTGCTCGAACAGAATCTTCTGGCGGCAGCGTCTATGTGGTACGACACGGCGACACTCTCTGGGAGATCGCGCGCCGATTTGGCATTTCCATCGGCAATCTGCTCAAGCTGAATAATCTCACCAGCAAGAGCCAGATATTCCCGGGGCAGAAGCTGCTAATCTCCTCTAAGAATTCCGATAACAGCAGTTCTGATACATATACCGATGCTCCTGAAATTCAGAAATTCGGCAGTTCAGGTTCACAATCCAGGGCGCTTTCCTATTAGGATTAAAAAATGGCCAAAAAGAGGGACATTGTAATTGGAGTCTTAATAGGATTCTCCTTTCTTGTCACGATTCTATTTTTTGCATTAGTCTTTTTCGGCGCTTTCGCTTCGGATGATGGCCTATCTTTCGGAGGCCTCGGCTCCAAGGTCGCAGTCGTTGAAATCAACGGCGCCATCAGCGAGTCTGAGTCGATTGTCAGGCAATTGAAGAAATGGGGAAAATCAACCGGGGTAAAGGCGATAGTCCTTCATATCGATTCCCCGGGTGGTGCCGTTGCCCCCTCACAGGAAATTTACGATGAAGTTCTTCGCATCCGGAAAGACGAAGATAAAGTCGTCGTGGCTTCGATGTCCTCAATTGCTGCCTCTGGAGCATATTATATCGCTTGCGGAGCCGAGAAAATAATGGCCAACCCCGGAACATTGACCGGGTCCATTGGAGTGATTGTGCAATTCTATACCGCGGGAAAACTGATGGAAAAAATTGGCATAGAAATAGAGAGGGTCAAATCAGGCGAGCTGAAAGATGTGGGCTCCTTTGACCGGAAACTGACCGACAACGAGCGGGTGATGCTTTCTTCGGTTGTCATGGACACCTACGATCAATTCGTTGGCGTGGTTTCAACCGGGCGGAACCTGGAAAAGGAAAAAGTCTATAAGCTGGCGGATGGCTCTATATTCACCGGTAGGCAGGCTGTCGGATTGGGACTGGCTGACACACTTGGTAACTTTGAGGATGCCGTTCGATATGCGGCGAGTTTGGCCGGTTTGGAGGGCGAACCAACGATCGTAAAAGACGAAAAGCCCAAACCGGGGATACTCGACCTGATCGGCTCGACGATGAATAAAGTAAAAGACGTGGCCGAAATTGACCTCGGCGGTCCACGGGTGATGTATTTATATTAGCATTCAATAAATTTTGTTGCGCTTACGTGAAGTTTTGTATAGTTTAAGGCCGTTTCAATCAAAGGGTTAAAAAGAGCCTGGTGATTAAAAATAATGCCGGAAGGCAATGATCATTGAAGTTTGGGATAAAAACAATTTTAAATATAAACCAGCAGGTTAGCGAGGGAGGATGTAATGACCAAGGCTGATCTGGTAGAAAAAGTTGCTGAAAAAACTGGCCTAACGAGAACTGACGTTGCTGTGGTTGTCGATGCATTTCTGGATACGGTAAAAAAAGCCATGGAAACCGGGAATAACATCGAGATCAGAGGATTCGGCACATTCAAAGTCAAGGTGCGGAAGTCAAGGAAGGCTCGCAATCCTCGTACAGGTGATGTGGTTCCGGTACCCGGTCGAAAGGTTCCCGTTTTTAAACCCTCAAATGAATTCAAAAACATGATAACCAAATTGCCCGTTTAGGCCGGGTAGTTTATTTCGGAGGATGAATGCCAAGCGGTAAGAAGAGGAAACGTCAAAAAATCAAAACTCATAAGCGCAAAAAACGTAGAAGAGCTGATCGACACAAAAAGAAAATAAGATAGTCTGAGCCAGACCTTAGATTTATATTATATTCTCATAGAGGAAAATCATTCCTGATTCTGATGGAATGGTTTTCCTTTTTTTGTACGGACTTCCGAATAGTCTCCCTCAATCAATTTTACAGCCGCTTATCCTATTGTCACAGACAAGGATACTTACTATGATTTTCATGTGATCCGGACTAAATATATGGTACAGCGATTGCTATTTCATACCGTGATGAAATCGGCAATATTTTTCGTGACGGTTGTTGGATTCCTGGCGGTGCAGCTTATTGCATTCGCGCCTCTCTTTGCTTTCGATAAATATGACATTCTTGTCAATGACGATAATTCCTCTACCGACCAACTCAGTCCTCGCGTGGCCGCTGGCATCTCCGGGAATTTTCTGGTTGTCTGGGTGGATAAACGGAATGGCCAGAATGATATTTACGGCCAATTTTACGACACTTCCGGACAGGCGATCGGTGCGAATATCAGAGTAAATGATGATGATGCGGCAGTTCCGCAATTTGAACCGGCGGTAGCCGGAAATAAATTCGGCCAATTTGCTTCCGTCTGGAAAGATTATAGAAACGGATCATATCCATTTCAGCCCGACATATATTTCTCAAGGGTCGACACGTCCCAGTCATTTGGTGATCTGAATGTCACTTCCGAGCCGCCCGATTCAACCAAAGAATCGCCCGACATATCTTTATTCCCCGATGGATCATCAATCGTCGTCTGGTCGGATTATAGAAATCATAATTGGGATATCTACGGGCAGAAGCTCAACGTCAATGGCGGCCTGACCGGGAAGAATTTCAAGGTAAACAGCGATGCCGGTGCCAATCAGCAGCATTCTCCACGAGTGGCCGCATTCTCCGATGGCGGCTTTGTTATCGTCTGGTATGACAATCGAAATGGCAATGATGATATTTTCGGGCAGATCTACAATTCTCTTGGAAATCCCGTCGGAGCAAATATAAAGCTAAACGATGATATCGGTAACGGCAGGCAGGCTTTCCCGGCCGTCGCCGCTGATGGTAGTAAGCGAATTTCTGTCGCCTGGGTGGACTGGCGAAATGGAGTCTATCCTCAAAATCCTGATATATACTTCCGGCGGTTCGACAGTACCGGAACCCCATTAATTGCCTCGATAAGAATCAATTTGAACGGCGGTAATTATCCTCAGCGGGAAGTTTCAATATGCTCCGATTGGCTCGGGAATCTCGCTCTCGTCTGGGCCGATTCCTCCAATGGACAATGGGACGCGATGTCGCAGATTATTGATCATTCGGGAACTTTCGTCGGCACCAATTTCCGGATTCATCAGAATCAGGCCGGGCGCCAACTCCAACCTGATGTCGACGCGGACGGATATAAATTATTTTTTGCCTGGGCTGACTCACGCTCGGGAAATTTCGACATTTATGCGACTGTGTACCAATATAATCAACCGAAATTATTTTCTACTCCGAATAGTCTGAATTTTACGATGGAGTTAGCAGGATCGCTTCCTCCACCCCAACAAATCGTAGTTGCCAATGCCGGGATAGGAACCCTTCCATGGTCAGCATCACCCACCGCCGCATGGCTGTCAGTGGCGCCGTCAGAAGGAACCACTCCCGACACTCTGATAGTTTCCGTGACTAATTCAAGCATGCCATACGGTGACTCATTTGCCGGAATCCGACTGATTAATTCTGAAACTCAGGATTCTTCAGTTGTAGTACCGGTAAAACTTACAGTCAGCGCGCCGCTTCTGTCTGTCACTCCGGATTCATTATATTTCAAGGTGTTTGCAACGCTGGGGAATCCTTCTTCGCGATCGTTCCAAATAAGTAATATAGGAACCGGGTCTCTGTCATGGACCACGACAGAAAATGCAAGTTGGTTTGCCGTCGATAAATCGTCGGGCAATGCCCCCGATTCTATTTCGGTATCAATAGATATTGCAGGTTTGACCTACGGCAATTATTCGGAAGCCCTGATATTCAGTTCCCCTGAGGCCGCGAATTCGCCTGAAACTGCCAGGGTTCATCTGGAGCTGGTTGGCAATATGCCATACCTCTCGGCCAACCCTGATTCAGTCGCAATCGAAGGCAAGCAGGATGAATTATTAAGCGGCGCAATTCAGATATTAAATCTGGGCGATGGGGCTCTGGATTGGAAAGCCTCAGTCGCCGATAATTGGATATCCCTGCAAAATCCAGCCGGCTCCGATAATGAAATCCTGAATTTCAGTCTCGAGACATCCTCGCTGCCTGCTGGCTATTATTACTCTGAAATCACAATTTCTGACTCCTCATCTTTTAATCAATCCATCGAAGTCCCTATCACACTGCACCTGATTCCCTCAGATACAATCATCCCTCCGACACAACCCGATACCGTTTATTTTGGGGAAGACAGCGTCAACTCGGGAGGCGAAGCCATCATACCTTTGTCGGTCACATTGACCGGCCCGCGAAAAGGAGGGTATATTCCGTTATCCTCTGGTGCTGACGCAAATCTTGACTCAATCAAAGCAGACTATTCTGCAATGCCGTCATTCGTCGAATTTTTTGGCGGAAGCGGTCAAAGAGGAACAGCGGAATTTGGATTCCGAATTTCCGATTCCTATCTAAGCGACAGCACTATACCTGCGGGAGTATACCATATCGCCGACCTATTCCTTAAGGCGGGCGTTTCTCCCGGCAATGTCCGGATCGATACCACGCATTCGGACACCTCACAAACATATATCTTGAATGATTCATTTGAGAAAAACACGCCGATTGTTCATTCCGGCGGATTGGTGATAGAACCACCCCCTCCCCCAATTCCCGACACCGTCCGGTTTTTGAGCGCCAACACGAGCCCCGGCAGTATAGGAATTGTGCCCATCGCTATAAGACTGGTGGAGCAGTGTAAAGGTGGATACATTCCTTTTAAGTATGACACAGCCCTTTCCCGGCTCGATTCCATCGTCTTAAACAAAGATCAATTTCCCTCTTTTGTGAATTATACCGCTTCCATTATTGGAAACGGAGAAGCCGAAATCGGTTTCCGAATTTCGGAATCTTATTATAACGATAGCTTAATTCCGAGCGGCAATTTTGGAATCGCGGAGCTTTTCTTTACGGCTGGGATGAATGCTGGAATCGCAGCGATCGACACTTCTTCATCGGATAGCTCTTCGGCCTATACTATACAATCCGGGATGACCAAATCCACGCCTATCGTACGCTCGGGATCTCTTATCATTAATAGGACGACTTCCATCAGTCAAACAGAGACCATCAAGACCCTTCCTGAAAAAATATCGCTTCAGCAGAATCTCCCCAATCCATTTAACATGTCAACGGACATTGAAATTTGCCTGCCGAGAGCAATGCCGGTAACCGTCCAGATATTCAATTTGCTTGGTCAGGAGATTTGCAGGCTTTACGAGGGAACTCTTCCTGCCGGAAGTTCCCGGCTTGCCTGGAATGGCATATTGAACGACTCTCGACCCGCCCCGAGCGGGATATATTTCTATGGATTGCGAGCCGGCGAGACTGTCCTGGTTCGGAAAATGGTCCTTCTCAAATAGTCCTCGCCGCCGTAACTCGTTCGAAATTCAGGCAATATAGATCCCAATAGCGCCGACATCCTGAAACATTAGACCAAAAATTCCGTCCAATTAAATAGTGAAACGAAATTTGATTATTGGGAGATATTTTATGCCAAAAATCGGCATTTTGGGGATATTGATATTTTTGGTCTTCGGGACTCTGGCGCTGGCCGCCGATCCGGGGCAGATTTACGGGAAAATCTATACCACTGATGATAAAATTCTGGAAGGGATTATCAGATGGGACAAGAATGAGGCATCATGGGACGATATTCTCGATGGGTACAAAAGCCTTGATGAGGATCGACCGCAGAGGTCTAGGGAAAACTCGCGGCGAGAAAAAACTATTAGAGTTCTTGGGGTTACCGTCTTCAGGGAATCGAGCGGGAATGATTGGGGCCTATTCGATGAGGCCCAGTCCGGAATCAGGATAGGGCATATAAGGACTCTCACTCCCGACGGTGATGATCAGGCGATTCTTGAATTGAAATCCGGCGAGAGGGTGGAGCTGAAAAACAGTTCCACCGATATTGGCGCCGACATCCGGGAATTGCTCGTTGAAGGAAAAGATGAGGGGCTGTCGGAAGTCTATTGGGATGAGATTGAAAAGGTTGAATTCGAATCGACGCCCAAAGTCGAATCAAGGTTCGGCAAGAGATTGTATGGGACCGTTGCCACAAGGCGCGGAGAGTCTTACAAAGGCTACATCTGCTGGGATATAGATGAAGTCTACGATACCGATATACTCGATGGAAAAGATCGCCAGCATAATCGCAAAATCGAGTTTTCCAAGATTAAGTCTATAGAGAGCCGATCGTCTCAATCTTCATTGGTAACCATGAAAGATGGTCGCGAAATAAGGCTGGAAGAATCCAATGATGTAAATAGCGGCAACAGAGGCGTGGCCATAACCGATCCCGCCCTCGGGCGAATACTTGTCTCCTGGGATGAATTTGACTTTGCCGAATTCCAGGAGCCTCCTGCCGGTGAACCGTACAGCAGTTATGACGGTGGTCGAAGACTTCACGGCACCGTATATACTGAAGACGGCGAAAAGTACACCGGCGATATCAGATGGGATGATGATGAGCAGTACCACCTGGGAAATGTTGAATGGAAATTATGAGGACGCGCAGTTTGATATCGAATTTGGCCTCATAAAATCGATCGAAAAAATCTCATCGCGCAGCAGCACGGTGAACCTGAGAGACGGCCGATCGTTCAAGCTCAGCGATTCCAATGACGTGAACAGCGAGAATAAGGGTATCTTTATCCAGACCGGCAAGGATGAAGTCGTTGTTGACTGGGATGAATTTGAAAAGATTGAATTTTCTAAATAGAGCCAAGAGACAGTTAGCTTGAACGCTGGTTGAACCCCCGTCCGGGGGTCCAACCGCGCCTGCAAAAAATTTATTTGTTCCCTTTCGCCGCCTGTAATTCCTTCAAATGCTCTTCCGCCTGCGGAATTAATCGCTGTGCTCTTGGGTTATTCTTGGCGACCTTGAGAAATTTGCTCCAATATCCGATAACGCTATCAGTCTTATCGGGATTCAACTGTTCATAGGCGATTGCCAGATTGTAGTGCGCTTGATAATTGTCCGCCTTCAGACTGACTACCTTCTGAAACATATTTAGCGCCTGTGCATAATTTTCCTGGTTCTGATATATCACTCCGAGGGCGCTGTAAGCATTGACATCGCTCTTATTCAGCTCAACTGCCTTATCGAACGCCGCAATGGCTTCAGGATATTTCTTAAGACTCTGATAGGATTTCCCCAGAAGATAGAACCCCTCGCCGTCATCAGGCTTCTTCTCCGTGTATAGTTTCATGTTATCCATCATCGGCGCCCATTTTTGCTGAGCCTGATAATAGCATTCCCATGAATTTATAGACATCAACGAAATCAGCCTTATTTGAGAGTGCGGTCTTATAAGCCGTTTCGGCGTCGGCGTATTTCGATTCTTTGGCGTACGTCAAACCCAGGCTGCTCCAGGCATCGGCGCTCTTGGGGTCGATCTCTGTTGCCTTCTTGAAATTGGCTTCGGCGTCGGAATATTTCTCGGTGTTGAAATAAATGGACCCAAGGTTAAAATAAGGATCATAATACTGAGGATCTTCCGTAATAGCCGCCTTATATTCAACAACTGCAGCCGAATCTTTTTTCTCAGTCATCAGCTTGACCGCATTGTTGAAGTGCTCTTTTGCCACATTTGGATCGCCGCAAAATGCCGGTGCCGCCACAAACTGAAATACCACTACAAATGCCAGCGGCAAAATAATTAACATGGCTTTCTTTTGGCTTCTGGAGTTCATCAAAGGCTCCTTTCGTTGTTATTTATCTTATTCTACAATTCTTACCGATATTGTTCCAGCTCATTTTTTCTGGTACTTATCCAGTTTTTCTTTAACGTCGGAATGTTTGAGCGCCAATATTCTGGCCGCAAGAAAGGCGGCATTCTTTGCGCCTGCCGTTCCTATTCCCATGGTTGCCACCGGCACTCCCGAAGGCATCTGAGCGACGGCCAAAAGGGAATCCAGACCCATCAGCGAAGCCGGCAGAGGTACGCCGATTACCGGAAGAATCGTCCGCGCCGCAACTACTCCCGGCAGTGCCGCCGCCATCCCGGCCATGCAGATTATAACGCTATATCCTTCCTCAGCGGCGGTTCTTGCCAGTTCGTCTGTCCGTTCCGGCTGACGGTGTGCCGATGAAATTTCTATCTGACTCTTTATCCCCAGATCATTAAGAATAGTCTGGCATTGCTCCGCGTATTCCGCGTCGGATTTTGACCCGATCATTATCAATACTTTACTCATTTCTATACTCCAAAGCTCTTATACCGGCTTAATCCTTTGGAGCCGATATCACTCCGATAAATCATTCCGTCGAATTTGATATTCTCAATTACTTCATAAGCGCGGGACAGGGCCGAGGGAAGGTCATTTTCCACGGACATAACTCCAACCACTCGTCCGCCCGCCGATATCCAGTTTTTCCCCTCACGTTTTGTCCCGGCGTGGAAGAGAAAACTGTTCACGTCGCTATAATTTCTCAAACCAAAAATCCTCTTGCCGGTCTCCGGATTATCGGGGTAACCCTTCGACGCCAGCACCACGCAAACCGCCGCGCCCGGATCCCACGCCAGATCGTCGATCACGGATAGATTTCCATCAACGATAGCGATGAAAATATCCGCCAGGTCTGATTTCAGCAAAGGGAGAACTGCCTGCGTCTCCGGATCCCCGAAGCGGCAGTTAAATTCCATAACTTTCGGACCGGCGGGCGTAAGCATTAATCCGGCATAAAGAACACCGCGATAGCTTCTCCCTTCTTTTTCCAATCCCCATACGGTCGGCTCGAGAATATGCTCCTTAATCACCTGCATAGTTGCTTCATCATAAAAATTGACCGGGCAATATGCTCCCATACCGCCTGTGTTGGGGCCGGTATCGCCATCCCCGACACGCTTGTGGTCCTGCGATGGCAACATCACTTTCACCGTTTTTCCATCCGTGAAGGCCATTACCGATACCTCCTGCCCCTCAAGAAAATGCTCGATGACAATACTGCTTCCCGCCTCCCCAAAAGCCTTCTTAACCATTATCTTTTCAACCGCTTCGACCGCCTCGTTCTGACTCTGCGCGACAATCACCCCTTTCCCGGCGGCCAGACCGCTGGCCTTAATCACTATCGGCATGGCGGCCGACCGGACAAAGGCAATCGCCTCGGACATCTCGGTGAAAATCTGAAATGGCGCGGTCGGGATATGATATTTCCTCATGAACTCCTTGGAAAACGCCTTGGACCCTTCAATTTCGGCCGCCACCCGAGACGGACCGAATATTCTCAAGCCCCGTCGCTGAAACTCATCGACTATTCCAAGAGTCAATGGCAGTTCCGGTCCGACGACCGTAAGATCGATACTATTCTTATGAGCAAAATCCGCCAGACCGTCGATATTATCGGCCTTGATTTCGACCGATTCGGAAATTAGACTTATTCCCGGATTGCCCGGAGCCACATAGATTTTGCTGACAAGTGGTGACTGCTTAAGCTTCCAGACAATGGCATGTTCTCGTCCACCGGAACCGACGACCAATATTTTCATCTTTGCGTTTCCCTATAAAATAGTAAACCTTAATTATAGGGTTTTGAATTCAATTTTCAAACTTTTTTTATGGGTAATTTTGGTCGGGCAAACCGGAAGGCGAATATCACTTTTTCAATATCACATATTAATTTTCTGTTACTTCAAACCGACATTTTCCCTTGACAGCTGAACATCTGTGCAGTAATATTTGTTTGGAACAGTAGGGGTTTGATTTATTAAACCCCGCAGATGTTATCGACAAAGGAGGTACCTTGGTCAGGGAAAGATTGACAAAACGCCAGAAAGAAATTCTCGAATATATCGAGACGATGATTACCGAACATGGTAAATCCCCTACCATTCGGGAAATCGGCGAAAAATTCAGTATCAGTTCCACCAACGGCGTTCGGGCGCATCTGGAAGTCCTGATGAAAAAGGGGTATATCCACCGGCAAAAACTTATTTCCCGCGGGATTGAATTGGTGCGAAGCCTGGCCGGGCCGATTAAACGGGTGCCGCTGGTCGGCGCTGTCCCCGCCGGCAATCCGATTACGGCCGTGGAGAATATTGAAGGGGAGATTGCCGTCGATACCAGTTTCCTTCCCTCCGGTGAGACTTTCACTTTACGGGTGAAAGGAAATTCGATGAAAAATACCGGCATATATGACGGCGATTTTGTGCTGGTTAAACGGCAGAAATCCGCCGACGCGGGAGATATTGTAGTAGCGGTGATTGGCGATGAAGCCACTGTGAAAAGATATTTCCCTCCCGTTAAACCGGGATCGGATGGGGAAGAGGGGAGAGTGAAATTACAACCGGAAAATGAAGATTTCAAACCGATCTGGGTCGATAAGAATTCGCCCGATTTTTATATCGCCGGCAAAGTTGTCGGGCTGATGCGGAGGATATCATGAACAATAAGAAGATATTCGGAATGGTCTTGGTTTTGTTGCTCATTCCGGTCGGCTTCGAACCGGTAGTGCAGTTATTGAGAGGGATATTGTAGGGGTTTAATTTATTAAACCCTCAATAAAATTGGCAAAGAGTTTGATGAATCAAACCCCGACAAAATGCGGATTTGGAGATAAATAACAATGGACGAATCCCAAATAAAAAATGAGGTGTGGGAGTTTGTTCAAAAACTGAATCGCGTCTTGGACCGTGGATAAAGATCCTGACAGGTTAAAAGAATATTTCCATACAAATATGATTGCAATCACCGCCTCGGACCGCGAACGCCGATCCGGGAGGGAAGCCTGTGTCGCCGGCTGGAGAAATTTTGTGGAGGCGTCAAAGATAAATTACTGGAAAGAGATTGACCCTGATGTGCAATTGTACTGTGACGGTCGATGCGCGGTCGTGACATATTACTACGATATTTCTTTTGAGATGGGCGGACGTAATATCAAAACCGGCGGGCGGGATATGTTTGTACTGATAAATGAAAATGGCCGATGGTGGGTTGTGGCCGACCATTTCTCCCCCCAGCCGGAATAGGGGGGTAGCGAGTTTCCCGGAACTGTGGGGATCGATCAATGCGTCTACTTGGGAATTACCCCCACCAAACAAATATTTGATATGTGAATGGAGTGAAAAAAGGTAACCTTCCCCAGTGCTCGGCGGGTCCTCAGACCCGCCGCCAACTCTTTGCCAGTCGATCTGAAAATTGACTGGCTATAGTGACCGATAGGATATGCCAAAACGATCAAAAATAGACTCAGATAGCAGGTATCACTTTGTAACCTTTGCAGTATATAAGCGTGTCCCCATTTTCAGGAGCCATCTAATTGCAAAGGAGTTTTTGTCAAATCTCCAATTTTATTTTAACAGAGATAATTGCAAATTGCATGGGTTTGCTATTATGCCTGACCATGTTCACTTGCTTTTAGAACTGAACGAAAAAAGGAAATTGTCTGATTTTATTCGGGATATTAAGAAATTCTTCACATATAAAGTTAAGAATTTTCTTTTGGAAAAGACAGGATTTGATGCCAATGTTTTTAATCGGGATGATGCATTTCAATTCTGGGAGCGGGGGTTTGATGAGGTGACAATCTTCTCTGAACGGATGTTTCAAGTAAAGCTTGAATATATACATAACAATCCCGTGAAAGCAGGACTCGTAGAAAAAGCGGAAGATTATTATTACTCATCTGCCAGGCATTATATTTTAGGGACTGAATCAGTGTTATAAGATTGGAGAAGGAAGAGAGAAATTTTATTGGGGATCTTTTGCAGAGCAAAATGAAATTGAGGTTGTTCAAATAGAGCTTTTATTTTGTGCTCGGTCGGTCCTCAGACCGACCGCCTTGTGTAGGCGGCGGGTTTGAGAACCCGCCGAGCACAGGGTGAGTGATGGGGTGGATCAAACCTGTGTAATGTTAAAAAAGAGCTTGATGATTGAAACCATGTATCAGGATATGGATGAACAAATCGAGGTGGTGGCGGTGTTCGAAAGCCACAAAATGAAACCGGCCCGGTTTCGCTGGAACGGACGAGTCTATAAAATAAGCGAGGTAACCGGCGACTGGAAAACCAATATCGGCGCTTATAAAGTACATCACTTCGCCGTGGTCGATACTTCATCCAATTTCTTTCAACTAACCTATGACGAACGCCAGACCAGCTGGATGATTAGCAAGATATGGGTGGAATAGATCGTACCATAAATTGGCCGAAGGTAATCATGCATGTCGATATGGATGCTTTCTTCGCCGCTATCGAAATCCGCAATGCGCCTCACCTGAAAGGGAAACCGGTGATAATTGGGGGAGATGCCAAATTTCGAAGCGTCGTATCGACCTGTTCGTACGAGGCCAGGAAATACGGGGTAAAATCCGCCATGCCGATAGCTCAGGCAAAAAGGTTATGCCCCGATGGTGTCTTCATCTCAGGAAATCTCAGTGAGTACATTTATACCGCGGCCTTGCTTCAGAGCATATTTGAAAACTATTCCCCGATTGTGGAACCGTTTTCTGTTGATGAAGCCTTTCTTGATATCACCGGCTGTCATAAAGTATTTGGAACATCCGAAAATCTGGTGAAAGAAATGAAGGAAGAAATTAAATCGAAATTAGGGCTGACCGGTTCAGTAGGCATCTCACCGAATAAACTTCTGGCCAAGATGGCATCAGGCGAAAATAAACCGGACGGATTGACTATAATGGATAGAGACGATTTTAAAAGAATTTTTTATCCTCGCCCGGTCAATTCATTATGGGGAGTGGGCGAATCAACCCAAAATGCCCTGAACAAGATGGGAATTTTTTCAGTCGGCGATTTAGCCTCACGGGATGAAAAAGAATTAAAAAAATATTTTGGGGAGAGTGGGATATCCTTGAGTGTTATAGCCAGTGGGAAGGACAAAACTGAGGTATTCTCTTTCGATAATAGGCCTCTTGATAAATCGATGTCCCACGAGACAACGTTAATCGCCGATATTTCCGAAATCGAAAAAATATACTCCACATTATTATGGCTTTCCGACAAAGTAGCTCGAAGGCTGAGAATAGATAATTATCAGGGCAAAACTGTCTCCGTCAAAGTCCGATCTTCGGATTTTAGAACCATCACTCGAGACAAAACCCTGACTTATCCTACTGATCAGTGCAAGGTCATTTTTGAGATCGCCAAAAAACTCATTCCGCGTGAATATGGTCCTAAAGAGAAAGTAAGACTATTAGGCGTAAAGGTCTCCAATTTGGAAAAGAAAAGAGGAGAAAATCAGTTGGCTTTAATGTCTGATTTTCAAAATGAGAAGATGAAAAAAAACAGCAGCGCCATTGATATTTTGAGAGATAAATTCGGTGAATCAGTGATATCGTACGCCAGCACCAAACTCTGACTTTTCCTCATTGACATTTTTGTCCCTTTTATTATCTTTCCTCTAGATATGACTTAACCAATTAAATATAGAGATAATTTTATGAGCAAAGAATCTCTTCTTTATGAGGTCAACGCAATGCCTGAAAAATGGGATATTGCCCCGCATGTTCTAGCCCTGGAATCTTCCATTATAAGAGAAATACTCAAGATTTCCTCCCAACCCGGCGTCATTTCATTCGCCGGCGGTCTTCCCGCGCCGGAGATGTTCCCCCTCGAGGATATGAAACAGTGCGCTACGGAAATCATAGATACGTACAAATCCAACTGCATGCAGTATTCTCTTTCGATGGGAATTACTCCTCTTCGAGATCTTATCGCGGAGCGTGAAACCAGTCTCGGCGCCCCGACCAAACTCGATAATATTATAATAACCTCCGGATCCCAACAGGGGATAGAGCTTTGCGCTCGAGCTTTTATCGATAGGGGTGATTATATAATTACCGAAAATCCGACGTATGTGGGCGCCTTACAGGCCTTCAATTTCTATCAGGCCCGCTACGCTACCGTCGACACGGATGAAGATGGGATGATGGTAGATCAGGTTGAGGATGCTATCAAGAAGTATAATCCGAAGTTGATTTATTCTGTCTCTACCTTCCAGAACCCAACCGGTATCACGATGTCTGAGGAAAGAAGGCACGCCCTGGTCGAAATCGCCGTCAAATACGATATTCCCTTAATCGACGACAATCCTTACAGCGACATTAGATTCGCCGGGACTCCGGTTCCATCCTTGAAGGCTATCGGCGGCGATGCGGTGATTTCTCTGGGCACTTTTTCCAAAACCTTGGCTCCGGGGCTTAGAATTGCCTGGGTAAACGCTCCCAAAATGATTGGCTCGATTTTTGAGAAAGTCAAACAGTGCACCGATCTTCATACCAATACTTTTACCCAGTATATGGTCTATGCCTTCCTGAGCGCTGGCAAGCTTGATGCCCACATTAAGCGGCTGGTCAAGAATTATGGCGATAAACGCAATCTCATGCTGAAAGAGATGGAACTGCATTTCCCGGACGGGATGACATGGACTAAACCCGAAGGCGGTCTTTTCCTCTGGGTGGAGCTGCCGAAGAAGATGTCATCTTCGAAATTATTTGAAAAGGCGATTGAGCAAAAAGTTGCCTATGTCTATGGGAAACCTTTCTATCCTCATGGCGAGAATGATAATGCTTTCCGCCTGAATTTCTCCAACGCCACACATGAAACGATCTCCGAAGGTATCAAGCGTTTGGCTAACGTGATAAAAGACAATATGGCTTGATAACCCAATAGAGTAAGCAAAAGGCCCTGCCATGCGGCGGGGCTTTTTTCTTTACAATTTGATGCAAAGATATATCTTGAACCCTATGACCATTTTACCATTTCATAAATATCATGCCTTGGGGAATGATTTTATCGTGCTCGATTTCCTCAAGAAATCACGAGCGGGCATCTCTTTTGAGAGATTGGCCACCAAAATCTGTCCCCGCAATATCGCCGTCGGTGCGGATGGCATTCTAATCCTAAGCCCCTCGCGCAAAGCTGATTTCAAGATGGAAATTTATAATTCCGACGGAAGTCAGGCCGAGCGCTCGGGTAATGGCCTCCGAATTGCCGCCGTTCACTATTCGCTGGAGTATAAGGCGAAACGAACGGTGACTGTTGAATCTTCCGATGAAATCCTTTCGGCGCTTTTCACTGAAGTTTCTATGGATAGCTTCATAGTTGAGGTTTCCCTTGGCGTCCCAAAATTTGAAACCAATCTGGTGCCTATGAAGTCGAAAAGCAAATTTCATATCAATAAACCGCTAAAGGTCGGAAAGAATTCGCTCACCGCCACCGTTCTTTCTGTCGGTAATCCGCACACGGTTATCTTTGTCGATGATTTCGATTTTGATTGGAAAACTCTTGGAAGGCAGATTGAGACGATGCCGATTTTTCCCAGCCGAACTAATGTCGAATTTGCCAAAGTCAGCAATCATTCGAAAATCATTCTGAATGACTGGGAACGAGGCGCGGGAGCCACCGGGTCATCGGGCACCGGAGCCGCGGCCGCTGTCGTCGCCGGAGCCATAAATGGCCTGATCAAGCGCAAAGCCGAGGTAGTCTTTCCTTCGGGCTCGCTCTTTATCGACTGGGCAGAGAAAGACGATATTATTCATCTGGCCGGACCGGTCTGCTTTATATGCTCCGGAGTGTTCTACAACGGAGACAGGTAATTGACGTCCATATGTCGCGCATAATTGAAGAGAGGGGACCTTCTCGCTCCCCTCTGAAATCCATTAATGGTAAAGTTTCCCATACTATAGGGGAATATCGGGCGCATATCAGGCTGTTTTCCAGAAATGTCAGATTATTTCTTTTGGGATCATTTCTGATCGGCCTGACAGCCGCAGCCGCCGGTCTCCTTATGAATTTGTACCTGAAGGAGAGTGGGGCCGATGAATCATTCATTGGACGGTTTTTGTCTTCCGGGGCGTTCGGGACGACCATCGTCGCCATTCCGGCCGCTTTTGTTCTGAGGCGTATGAAGCTCAAAATGGTTCTGCTTACTTCCACGATTGTTTATATTGCCTCGATCGTCTTCCTGTCGCGCATGCCGGTGACTAATATGCTCATACTGGTAGGTTTCGTCTCCGGGATGGCGATGACCTTTAACAGAATCGCCGCCGCCCCGTTTTTCATGCGAAATTCCACTCCCAAAGAAAGAACCTACATTTTTTCCTTCAACTTTGGAGTCATGCTTATCGCCGGAATGATCGGTTCCCTGGCCTCGGGCTGGCTGGTTTCTCAGCTTTCCAGACTGACTTCTACCATAGTGAGCGCCTATCAGTGGACTCTGATTCTTGGGAGTGCTTTCGGGCTTCTGGCGATAATTCCTTTTTCCATGATAAAAGCGGCAGCGCCCGGCGACGAGGACAAAGAGGCCGATTTTTCACTGGCTCTTCTGAAAAGAAGGGCTCGCCTCTACCTGCGCCTTCTAATCCCGCAATTTTTCGTCGGTGTCGGCGCCGGTCTTATTATACCGTTCCTGAATTTGTACTTCCGGGATCGTTTCAACCAGCCTCCGGACAAAATCGGTTTTTTCTTCTTTGCCGTGAATACTACGATGCTTATGGGAATTCTGGCCGGCCCGATTCTGGCAAGGAAATTCGGCATGGTGAAAACTATTGTCTCGACTGAAATTTTATCTATCCCCTTTATGATCATTCTGGCCTTTACTTACTCGCTTCCGCTGGCCTTTGCCGCCTTTTTAATCAGGGGAGCTTTGATGAATATGGCTCAGCCCATCGGTTCGAATTTTAGCATGGAGATGGTCAGCAAATCCGAGCATGCCCTTGTCAATGCCCTCATGACTCTCGGTTGGACATCATCATGGATGATTTCGACTGCCGTAGGCGGTTCCTTGATTGAAAAACATGGATACACCTTGCCCTTGATGATTGCCGTTGGACTGTATATTGTTTCAGCTATATTGTATTATCTTTTCTTCCGGAAATCGGAGAAAAAAACAACCTCAGGATTTATGGTGGAGATAACCTGATATGAGTGACAGTATTTTCAAACTTTCAAGGGATGAAATAGCCCGTCAATTGCACGCCGCGCTCAGGGAGTTGCTCCCTGAACATAAGCTCGATGGCAATATCGTTCATAAAATGCTTCTTGAGATGCATCCCTCCGGGACAGGGTATATGTTTCCGGTTAAAGATTACGCCTCGATCCACAACCTTGACCCCAGGGAATTCCTCGCCAAACTGTTTCATGAATTGAGCATAGAATCCGAGAAGAATCTGCACGACAAATTTCTTTTTGAGATGTCCCTCGATGATAATTTTATTTATTTCAAGGTGATCACGGCGGATTCCATATAATGAAAGATAGATTTAAAACGGAAATTGCCGCGTTAGATTCGAAGGCCTTTAATACTGCCTTCCCGGAGCTCAGAGCATCCTTCCCCGACCTCTATATCTATGATTCTCGGAAGCTTTATGCTAAACTGGAAAGCCCCAAAGACCCCGAGATGGGTAATTATGCACTTCCGCTTTTCGACCTCTCAAAAATTATGAAACAGAACCCTGCCGAGGTCAACAAGAAACTGATCGATGTCCAGAATCGATTGGCTCGGGAGATGACCGAATATTCACATCTGGCCTTTTCAGCCGTCGGCGGTTTCAATAATGTCAGGATAAAACCGGAAGTCCTTATTAAGGATACAATTACTCCCTTGCTCACGCTTGGAGATCAGTACGGCTCCTCCGATCAGGGCCGGGGCGGAAAAATCGTCATAGATTATTCGTCACCCAATATCGCCAAGCCATTCGGGATCGGTCATCTTCGCTCGACTGCAATCGGGAATTGCCTTTGCCGAATTTTCAAAAAATTAGGTTACACGCCGGTCGGGATAAATCATCTCGGCGACTGGGGAACTCAATTTGGCAAAATGATTGTCGCCTTCCGGAAATGGGGAGATGAGACCCTTTTGAAAGAAGATCCGGTAAAACGATTGTACGAACTCTATGTCAGATTCCATCAGGAGGAAGAAAATAATCCCTCTTTGTCCGACGAAGCGAGGGAAGCCTTCAAGGCTATGGAAGAGGGCGATGCCGATGCCGTCGCGCTCTGGCAGAAATTCAAGGATTATTCCATCTCCTATTTCAATAAATTCTACGATATGATGGGAGTGAAATTCGACTACCAGACCGGTGAATCCTTCTATAATGATAAAATGGATGCCGTAATTGACAGGCTCACTAAATCCGGACTGGCCGTGAAATCCGAAGGGGCGTTGGTTGTCAATCTTGATAAATACAGTCTCCCGGCTTGCTTGCTCCGGAAGGCCGACGGTGCCACATTATACGCCACCAGAGATATTACCGGCATCCTGTATAGATACGAAACTTTTAATTTCGAAAAAGCTCTGTACGTCGTCGGTTCCGCCCAGCGCGATCATTTCCGTCAAGTTTTCAAAGTTATTGAGTTGCTGGAGGAAGCCGAAAACGCCCGACCTGAAAATAGAATTGCCCACCGGCTCGTGCACGTGGAGTTCGGGTGGATCAAATTTGAAGATGCCATGATGTCGACTCGAAAAGGGAATATTATTTTCCTCGAGGACGTTTTTGATAAAGCTATCTCACTTGCCAAAGAAAAGATTCTGGAGAAGAATCCCGACCTCAGAGAGATCGATAAAACCGCCCGTCAAATCGGCTTGGGAGCGGTTATCTTCGCCGATCTGTCCACTCGCAAAGAGAAGGATGTCAATTTTGACTGGGACAAAGTTCTCAACTTTGAGGGCGAAACGGGGCCATATCTCCAATACACCCACGCCCGGCTATCATCGCTCATTCGAAATTATTCCGGCAAAATCTCGGCCACGATAGATCACTCCACGCTCGATAAACCTGAAGAAAATCGCGTCATCTGCTCTTTTGTACCGATTCCCGCATATCGTCGAAGAAGCCGGGAACACTTATGAACCCAATCTCCTAAGCTCATACCTTTTGGAATTAGCCTCCGCCTTCAATAAAGTCTATCAGCGAAAAGATGCCAATGGCAAGATCGATAAAATAATCTCCGATAACCACGAATTGACATCCGCGCGGATGGCCTTGGTCGCCGCGGTCAGAACCGTGGTCAAAGAGGGTTTATTTCTTTTGGGCATTGAATCTCCGGAAGAAATGTGACTTCGACATGGAACGATTAATCACGCCCATTAGGGAATTTTCGGAGAAAATCGTCCTCGACGGGGATTATTATCTGACGCAATCAGCTATTTTTCTCGGCGTGATCGCCCAGGGAGAGACCCGCCTGAAAAATTTCGCCCGGGGCAAAGACACGGTACAGATTATTGATTGTCTAAGAAATCTTGGGTGCAATATTCAATTGACCGAATCGGAAATAATCATCTCTGGTTCGGGCGAGTGGAAATATGACACCGATAGTACAATCACTTTTAATGGCGATATTTATCCGCTTTTCTTGCTTATCGGGCTTGTCGCAGGACAACAAATCGGATGCCGGCTGATATACGCCGACAGGATAAATCCCATATTCATCGATAAATTAATTATGATGGCGGGGCAGTCGGGCATAGAACTAAAACATAATTCCCGGGACCGCTCGATTACTATTGCCCATGAGCGCGCGATTCCGATTGAAGGAAAAATTTCATCGGCATTTCCATATTTCAAGAATTTTCTCTTAATGTATGGTCTCGCCTCCGGGCGCCCGATCGCAATCAGAGAAGAGAAACCAACCGACGAATACTTTGAGCATATAATTCTCAAATTCAAGGGCAAAATTACCCTCAGGGACTTCAAAGCAGAATTGATCGAAGACCCTGACGACCCTCGCAAAAAAGTCCGCCGCACTACCACCGGATATAGAAAAGAAATGATGCTTCACCCCACGACCACGCTTCAGGGAGCAAATCTAACTATTGCGCAGGATTCTTATCAAATAGCCGCTGTGGCCACGCTAAGCATCCTGATGAGAAAACCTCTGCATCTGGAAAATGTCCCCCTTCATCCCGGATTGCTTCATTTTATCAATCATTTGAAATCCGCCGGTGTTGACGCCAGATTTGAAAATCGCAGGGGTGACGATATTTACCGACTGGCAGATTTGCAGATCATTGGACGGCCGACAACATCCCGAAAGATCGCCGGCGAAATCTCCTTCAACCTGATGATGGAAATTCCTTTTCTGATCCTGCTTGCGGCGGCCTTTCCATCGACGAGCGTCATCAGAGGAATTTCGGAATTCAAGGATTTGTATATGGATTCCTTGGCCGAGATGGCCCGCAATCTTGAAATAATGGGAGTAAAAAGCGGAATCCTCGAGGATGGCCTGGTCATCGAAGGAAAGGATGAGGTCAATGGCGGCAGGTTCGGCCCGTTTCTAAATCCGCAAATTGCCTTGCCCTTCTATCTGGTTTCTATCGCCGGGCAGGGACAATCAGAATTCATCGGCTTCGAAATCATTCAAGACCGATTTCCCGCGTTAGCCGCGCTTTCAGAGTCTGCACATACACCGTCCAAAATATGCGAAAGCGGAAGCTGATAAATAGTCCCCGTTAGATTTTTTCCATTGAAGTAAGCTATGGCCAAAGTTGATAGCATCACCGAAGGTCCGATTCTCCCGACAATCTTTAAGCTCGCCTGGCCCATTCTGACTGCGATGCTTCTGGAATTCACCATGTCTATGGCCAATTATTTCTGGGTCGGATATTTGGGAACGCCCGAACAGGACTCGGTGACAACTTCCATGGTCGTAACCTGGACTGTTTATGCTACCATTGCTGTCATAGTAATAGGTATCACCGCTCTGGTTTCTCGAGCCATCGGCGCGAAAGACCCGGCACAGGCCGCATATGTTTCCAAACAGGGGATTATGATGGCCATAGGCATCGGCTTGACCTTCTCGATTGCCGGTACAATTCTGACTCCCTACATCATGTCCTTCATGAGAGCCAGCCCCCGGGTCGCGGCGCTTGGCACCTCCTATCTGAGAATCTATTTCATCGGAGCAGGATTCTATTATCTGTTCGATGCCCTTGGCGCCATATTCAGGGCCTCCGGCGACACACGCTCGCCGATGATCCCGTACATATGCGCCGCAGGCCTGAATATCGTCCTCGATCCGTTCCTGATTTTCGGCCTTGGTCCTTTTCCGCGACTTGGCGTAGCCGGGGCTTCGACCGCTACTGTGATATCAACCATAACCGGCATCATTATCTTTCTGGGGCTTCTTTTTAAGAAGAAATTGGAATTCTCGCTTGCCGGATGGTACCTGTACGCGTCCCGATTTCAAAACCATGTATAGAATACTCAAAATCGGATTTCCGATTTCGGCGCAAAATATAACCTTCGTCTTTATCTATTGGTTTATCATTCAGATAGTACATCACTATGGGGATTCCGCCGGCGCCGCCATGGGTATCGGGAACAGAATGGAGTCGATGTCCTTTCTGGTTGCCTTTGGAATTTCCACGGCAACATCAACTCTGGTAGGGCAAAATCTCGGCGCCGGACAGCCCGAACGGGCCGAGAAATGTGTCAAAGGCGCGCTCGGTGTCATAATTGCCGAAACGCTGATCGTATCGGCTATATTTATCACCGTTCCGGGTGTCATCACCAATATCTTCACCTCTGATCCCGGCGTCCATAAAATCGCCAGCGATTATGTACTTATCCTTGGTCTGTCACAAGTTTTTATGGGAATTGAAATCGTACTTGAGGGAGCTTTTTCCGGCGCCGGCAATACAATACCCCCAATGGTCGTTTCCATCCCCTGGTCGATTGCCAGACTGCCGCTGGCCTATTTTCTTTGCTTCGTAGTCGACATTGGCATCAATGGTGTCTGGTGGACTCTCACCATCACCTCGTTCTTCAAAGCCGTGATTCTATACTTCTGGTTCCGCAAGGGGAATTGGAAAAACAAGAAGGTATGAATCCTCGGCAAAACTCTGCAGTGCCAATATATCCTTGACTTTCGCGCCCCGCAGACTTATATGTTACCGCTATGCAAGTCGGGCTGATACAACTTGTGCAGGAGGATAAACATCCGGCGCCCCCGGGGCATCCGGAAAATCCGGCAAGAATGAAATATGCGCTCAAATACGTGTTATCATCCGACATTGCGCGAAATATAACAGAATTGAAACCGAAAGGAACTGACCCCTCGGCAGCGCTGAATATCGTGCACGATAGAAAATATATCGATCGCTTGAAAACTGCTTCCGTAAATGAATGGGGCTATCTTGACGCCGATACATTTCTAAGCAAAGACAGTTTTTCGGCGGCATGGGAAACTGCATCGGCGACGGTTGAAGCCGTCGATCTTGTTCTCTCGGGAACATATCCGCGCCTGCATCTGGCCGGTCGGCCGCCGGGACATCATGCAGAGCATGATCACGGGATGGGGTTCTGCCTGATAAATAACACGGCCGTCGCGGCGGAGCATGCCTGTCGCCATCACGGGCTTAAACGGGTTGCTATAATCGACTGGGATGTACATCACGGGAACGGAACCCAGCATATTTTCTATGAGCGGAACGATGTTTACTATATCTCCCTCCATAGATACCCTTTCTACCCCGGCTCGGGGGCGACCGCAGAACGAGGCCGGGGCATAGGTGAAGGTTTCACGCTGAACGTGCCGCTTCCGGGAGGATCGGACGACGCCGTGTACTTAAAAGCTTTCGACAATCTTATCATCCCGGAGATGGAAAAATATCGTCCGGAACTGATCATAATCACCTCCGGTTTTGATGCTCATAATCGCGACCCGTTGGGCGGAATGGAATTGACCGAGGAGGCTTTTGGGAAAATGACCGCGTCTATGGTGCAATTGGCGAATGAATATAGTTCGGGAAAAATACTGTCGCTGTTTGAGGGGGGGTACGATCCGGAGGGAAATGCGCACTCACTTTATCATCATCTTAGGGAACTGGAGAAAGATTAATGGAGAGATATATCAGATTCGAAATGGGTGACGGCATACGCTGGGGCGTTTTTCAAGAGGGGAGAATTGCCGAAATCAGCGGAAATCCCGCCCGCGGTTTTGACCAGACCGGTGTATTTTACCGTCCCTCTGAAGTCAGACTTCGGGCTCCGGTCGATCCGTCAAAGATTGTATGTGTCGGCCTTAATTATCGGGAGCATGTCAAAGAATCACAATCCGCGACTAAAGAACCGGACGAACCGGTTCTCTTTCTAAAACCGCCGTCGGCGTTGATCGGCCCGGGAGAAAAAATCGTTTACCCCGAGACAACCGAGCGGGTAGACTATGAAGCTGAACTCGGAGTGGTCATCGGCAAGGAATGCCGGAATGTCGCTCCGGTGGAAGCCGAGGACTATATTTTCGGATTTACCTGCGTCAATGACGTTACCGCGCGAGACCTTCAGAAGAAAGATGTTCAATGGACTCGGGGCAAAGGATTTGACACATTCTGTCCGGTCGGTCCCTGGGTAGTCGATAGAATTAAATATGAAAATCTGCTGGTCGAATCGTACCTGAATGGAGAATTGCGCCAATCATCTAAAACCTCTATGATGATTTTTTCCGTTCCTGTCTTGATTAGTTTCATATCAAGAGTGATGACTCTTCTCCCGGGTGATCTTATCTCGACCGGGACCCCGGCCGGCATCGCTCCTATGAAAGTGGGGGACAGAATCGAAATCAGAATTGAAGGAATCGGTTCCTTGGTCAATGATATTGCGTAAGATTCTTATTGCTTTCTTACTTCAGGCGGTCGTTCTCGCTTCGACCGTTTTTGGCTTTGACTCTCTGAAGATTCACGCTTCGCTCGATACTCTCAAAAAGGAAATCGGCGGAGTGGTGGAATATCGGCTGCCATCTGTTCCAAACCTGCATACATTCGAATTCCAATTATTCCCCAACGTCTACGCCAACGAAGATTCCCCCTACCTGAGAGCTAAAGGCCAATTCCTTGAGCACTTCTTGAAAAATAAAAAATGGGCCGGTATGGATATCGATTCATTACTCCTCGATGGCATCAATCTATCGGCCAGCCTGAAGATTGATTATACAAAGGGTATATTAGCGTCTCCCGATACTTCAAACTTGGGAGGCAGGTTAGTGAAAATTTATTTCAAGACCAGAATCCCCGAATTCGGCGACCGACTATCTTATTACAAAGATGAGTATCTGATCGACGGCTGGTTTCCTTGCCCGGCTTTACTCCGTAATGATGGCACATGGTACAATCCGTTCTATGGACCCTTCTGTGAACTGGTCGGAGAATATTTTGATTATGATCTGACCCTGTCTGTCCCCGCCAATCTGGTCGTGGCCGCGCCAGTTCCTGCATCGAAGAGTGCAGAAACCGGCGGCGTGATCGAATATCAGTACTCATTTGGTCCGGCTCATGATTTCGCTCTGGCGATATCCCCAACCTATTTGATTGATACATCCATTATCGACTCAACGACTATCAGAATATTCTATCGCGATTTCGAACGACCTGCGCTCCCCAAGATCAGAAATGCCGCCGCCCGCGCTTACGAATATATGCTGAGGCATGTCGGCAAATATCAATACAAATATCTTAACTATGCCTGCGTCGATTTCGCTTTTTCGGGAGGACTCGAACTTCCCGCGCTCATCGCTATGTCATCCCCGAAAGATGCTCCAATGTTCTCTCATATGTATGAGTCTATGGTATTTCATGAGACCGCGCATCAGTGGTTTTATGGGATGATCGGTTCCGATCAGGCCGAAGCTCCTTGGATGGATGAGGCTGTCAGCAATTTTTTCACGAATAAAATTCAAGTTTCGACTTGGGGCGAAAAAGCCAATTTGCTCGACTATGCTGGCTTCAAAATCAGCAATGCGGATTTATACAGATTCATATCCGGTCTGTCGGGAAAAGAGGGCGTCATTAATAAACCGGCGTATACTTTCGCCACCCAAATGGATTACTTTGGCCTGATGTATGTCAAAGGCTCGATGGTTGTCGAAACCTTCGATAATCTTTTGGGCGATTCCCTTTCACTTGAATTCTGGCACGATTACTACGATCGCTTTCTCTTCAAACACCCGCAGCCAGGTGATTTTTTTGCATTGGCCGGCGAGATAGGCGGGGAAAATTATAAACGTCTTCTTGAATCTCTGCTTAATGCGTCATCTGCAATAGATTATTCCGTCGAAAGCCTGAAAAACCGACGCCTCGATTCGGCAAGCGTCGAAGTTAGCCTCATTCTTAGAAAAGTGGGGAATCTGGATTTCCCCGTCAAATACTGCCTGATATTGTCCAACGGCGATACTTTGAATTATCAATGGGACTCCAAATATGATACTGAAGAATTCGTAGTCAGGACCTCATATCCGGCCGCGGAAGCTATTATAGACCCTGAATTCAGATTCGCCATAGATAACAATTTTCTCAATAATTCTATCACTGTGAGAGGAGACGGCGCTCCGGCTCTCAGGTTATCCTCGGGAATGCTGTTCCTGATAGAATCCATGCTGAGCTTTTTGGGTGGTATCTGATGCGCGAATTGTTTCTACATCTCCGCAGGCTTTTCCAATTCAGGTTTCTCTGGATATTTCTTTATTTATTCAAGGCGATACTATCGGCGCTTCTGATTATTCCCTTTTTCCTGACCACCAATGGAATACTATCCTCATCGCTGTTTTCAAGAGGGCTGGTATCCGATTGGGACCTCTCCGTTATAATCGAACTTTTCTCCGGCCGAGGGGAAGTGATCCCGGTGTATTTGATCAGTATTCTGATCGGGATCGTGATATATCTGGTGATCATGCAGTTCTCTGAATGGTGGACTGTACTATTTGATTGTTTCAGGCGAATCAACCCCGATCAAATGGGATATCTTTTTCGCAGAGTGTGGTCTGAATTTTGTCATGCATCTCAAGATTTCGTTGATCATGCTTCTTATATATATAATTCTTCTTCCCGCGGGAATGATCTTTGCCAATATCTTAGGGATGGCCGGCGGAAATTTGATCGGATTTGCCGCCATTCTTATGATGCTCTTCAAACTCGCGGTTCTTGGGCTGATTCTACTTTGCGCCTCATTTTTCTCCGATTCGATTCGCGCCGCCTCCGCCGCTTATCCGGGAAAATCATTCGGCGAAATCGTCAGAATCGGCGCCAAATATTTCAGGCCGCGGCTGCCGATGCTTCTTGGAATATTTATCCTCACCTATCTGCCCTTTCTGATAATTTGGGCCATAGCCGAATTGCTCGCCGCTCAATCCGTGGCGATTATGGCCGGAATTTTTGGCGTTATTTTCGAATTTCTGTTTTTTCAAATATCGTCATTTACGCGCGCCGGACAAAAACTCTGGTATCTATTCTATTTTGGACGCGATTTCAACTCTCAGAACCCCGGTCGATTCCTTCCAAGTCAGGCTGAATTACAGCTTGATAAGTAGACTGACATTCATTTCCGATCTCCTCCCGTGGAGCACGCTTTTCCAAACTAAGGCTATCATTATTGATTATTGACAGAATTATTGCGATATTGGCCTCAAAAGATTGCCGAATATGATAAACTTAGCCTGATTCAATTCAATGACCAAGAAAATCTATCTTCAAGATTCTTATCTTTTTGAATTTGATTCGCCAATACTGGATACCCGGAAGCGGGAAGACTACATTGAAATCGTCCTCGAATCAACCGCCTTTTATCCCGAATCGGGAGGACAATTATATGATACCGGGTCCCTCAATGGTTATCCCGTTACAAAAGTCTACGAAAACGAAGCCGGAGAGGTTATCCACTGTATTCCGAACGACCCGGCTTCCGGAGGAAATGACTTCGCCAAAAAGGCGGGCGATTCCGTTCATGGCAAGATATATGCGGCTCGTCGGCTCGACAATATGCGGAAGCATACCGGTCAGCATATTTTGTCGAAAGCTCTGATTGATGTCGCCCGGGCAGAGACAGTTAGTTCAAGGCTGGGGGAAATCGAATCAACAATCGAATTATCCCGCGAGTCTATTGATAATGAGATGATTGACAAAGCCGAGCATCTGGCGAATGAAATTATCATGAATGATCAGCCAATAGATATCAATTATTATGACAGGGATGAACTGGGCCGCCTTCCAATCAGAAAAATTCCCGACCGGGAAGGCAAATTTCGAATCGTGCAAATAGGCGAATTTGATTACACCGCCTGCGGAGGCACCCATTGTCGGAGATCGGGCGAGGTTGGACTGATCAAAATAATCGGACAAGAAAAACTTCGCGGCCATACGCGTCTGATTTTCCTCGCCGGCAGACAGGCGCTGAGCGATTATGCCTTGAAACATCAGCAATTATCAGCCCTTTCGGGCCTGCTCACCTGTCATTTCCTCGACCTGGATAAATCGGTCAATAAGCTACTTGAGCAAAACGCTTCCCTTCGCAGAGAGCTAACTCTCCTCAACGGGCAAATGTTGGCGCTAGAGCTTGGAGAATTGATAACCGCCGCGCCCGAGACTGCCGGAATCAAGATCGCATTCAAAGAGTATAAAAATCAGGAATTGAAAATTCTGAGAGAAGCCGCAGCTAAAGCTATTGAAAGCAACAGAGCCATCGTCTTCCTGACCGTCGACGACAAAATCCTGCTGGTAGTCTCAAAAGGGATCAAACCTGATGCCGCCGAATTGGCTAAAGCCATCATGGAAAAATTTGGCGGAAAGGGAGGCGGCGGCCCATTGTCTGCGCAGATCGGCGGAATTTCACCTATCGAGCCGGATAAAATTTTGGAATTGATCAGAGAGCTGACAAGCGGAAAATAAGAATCCGAAGAGAATGAAAAAAGCGCTCTATATAGCAATGCCTCTTTTTCTCATAATGGCTGTTATTCTATCTGCCGAGGACAAGCCGATGCGATATGAATCCGACGCCTTTGAAATTATCCGCGGCGCACAAAAAGATACCATTTATTTAACCGGCAATGTCACCTTCTATCGTGACAGCGGAAAACTCTCCGCTGATTCGGCATTGTGGGTCAAAGGGGAGGCCATCATTCTGAGCGGACATGTTTTGATAGAGGATACCACTTACCAATTGACCGCGGACAGGGTACGATACGACGTCCCCAATCAGCTGGCCTACGCCGAAGGGAAAGAAGTCAAGATAACATCGCAAAAGGATTCAATGATGGCAGTCGGGACCAATGCCTATTACAGCAGAGATTCATCGATTTTCCGAATGTCCTCCCGACCAACCATATTTCTTCACTATCAGGACAGTTCAAAATTGGTCCGGGTCGACGCCGACCGGGTGAGCATTAACTCCAATGACAAAATTGGATATGCTGATGGTCAAGTCGTAATCAATCAGTCTCAAACCGAGTCACATTCGGGGAGAGCCATTCTCTATTTTGATGATAACATCCTGGCGCTGTACGACAACCCTTGGGCCCGTCGAAGAGAATCCGAAATCCGGGGAGACACCCTATTGGTTTATTCTCGGAATTCATACCTCAGCAAAATATATGTCGAGGGCAATGCCAGCGGTGATTTCAAAGAACCGACCGCCGGAGATTCTGCACTATTCGATATTTCGAAATTGACCGCTTCCCAGATTGAATTTAATCTGGATAAGGGGGAAATGGACAATATTGTTGCTTCGGGACAGGCCTTTTCTTTCTATTCCCCCGGGGTAAGAGATAGTTCTAATATCGTGAAAAATAATGTATCAGGCGATACGATAAAGCTGTTCATCCAGGATTCAAAGCTATCCGCGGTCGAGATCGTCGGAGGCGCGGAAGGCGATTATCTGTCGGGCAAATTTAAGGCCAAGGATTCCACTCGAGTCTTTGTCGAGGACACGGTTGCCTATAGATCGGATTTGATTAATTACGCCATGGCCGATTCCACCATCGTCATGACCGGCAACGCCGCCGTGACTAATAAAAACCTCGCCCTGAATGCGTCGCGCGTGAAATATAATACTTCAAGGCAGCTGGTCACCGCCTTTGATGATTCCCTGAAAAAAGATACTTCCCTTGTCTATATTCCGGTCGTACTCAAAGATGGAACCGAGGAACTGATAGGCTCCTATCTTGAATACTCCATGAAAACGGAAAAAGGGATGCTTCGTCGGTCGAAAACCGAATATCAGGAGGGATATTATCGCGGCAAGGAGCTTTTCAGAGAGCACAAAGAAATTTATTACGTCAAGGACGGAACCTATACCAGTTGCAATCTTGACGAGCCGCACTTTCATTTCCTCTCCCCGAAGATGAAAATGATTCAAGGGGATAAAATAATCGCCGAACCGGTCGTCTTCTATATAGAGAAGGTCCCGTTGATGATCGTTCCTTACTATGTCTTCTCCATAAAGCCGGGCCGCCATTCCGGTTTTCTCCCGTTCAGGATAGGCAATTTTGAACGCGGAGCCGCTTCCATTTCCAATGTTGGCTATTATTGGGCGGCCTCGGAATACTGGGATACTCAGGCTTCTCTGGATTATTTCGAAAACTACGGCTTTAATTATAATGCGACTTTTCGATACAATGTCAGATATCAGTTTACCGGCAGTCTTCTCGGCTCGTACAGCACCGATTCCCACTTTGAAAATTATAAAGAAGTCCGAAGAAAAAGATGGCAGGTCAGGTTTAATCATTCTCATTCGATATCGCCCACATTTAATGTAAGGGCGGACGGAACATTCGTCTCCGACAAGAGCTATTATACCGACTTTTCGACTAATCTGGATGATCGCCTCGATCGCAACTTACGCAGCCAACTATCCTTCTCCAAATTGTGGGGGACAACTTCGTTGTCCGGGCAGTTCGTGCATACGGTCAATCTGGATCAGGAAAGCCGCTCCGACGAATTGCCGAACATGACCCTCTCATTCCCCTCGCGTCCCATTTTCGGCTCACCAAAGAAGAAACCGGGAGTGGAAACCAAGCCAAAGTGGTACCGTTCCTTTTATTTCGGTTATTCTATGAACCTGAGAAATTTCAGCGGCAGTAATGTTGTTAAGAGCGTGGATACGACCGGAGACACAACTCAAATTACGAGCCGGAAAGAATTTGCCGTGATTAATCACAATCCCGGTCTTACCTTCGCTGCGGTGACCTTCCTAAAATATCTGCGGATCAGCCCCTCCTTTCGCTATCAGGAGACATGGTATAAAATATTCGCCACTGACCAGAGCCGGAAAGCGAGTATCAATGCCGCTGATCTCTATAGGCGTTATGCCTACAGCGCTTCGATATCAGCCGCTACTGACCTCTACGGTACGGTTTCTCCGAATTTATGGGGACTGCAAGGTCTGCGGCATGTGCTCAGCCCGTCATTATCCTTTTCCTGGGCGCCTGAAATAACGAAGCATAATGATATCCAGGCCTATACCGGTGCGGGCGGCGGAGGAGCCAAACAACGAACCCTTTCTTTTTCGTTGAGCCAGCTGTTCCAGGCTAAGGTCAAGTCGGGCGAAGCTTCGAAGAATCTCGATCTTCTCTCAATTAACAGCTCTTTGGGATACAATTTTGAGGCCAGGGATAGGAAGTTTTCGGATCTGAATACCAGCGCTCAGACCTCTCTCCTGAAAAATATCCGTATGTCTGCCAGCATGACCCACACCCTTTATCGGCCCAATACCAACACATTAAGTTGGCGGTCTCCTTATTTAACCAGCTTCAGCATCTCGACATCTTTCAGCACGGGTGGAGCCATGGGGGAATACGGCGAAATCGATACGACCGTCACAACCTCGCCTTTCGCCGGCAGCAGACCGGTTAAACCCGTAAAGGGAAGTCAAAATTGGAATTTTTCGGTATCTCATTATTATTCCCAGAGCGGTTTTGGCTCAGCTTTCTATAAAGCTCATTCGATCAATTTTTCCTTTAAGGTCAGCCTTACCCCCAACCTGAGGATAACTTACTGGCAGAATTATGATTTTACCCGCCATCGGACCATTTCACGCCGGGTCGAAATCGAGCGTGATCTTCATTGCTGGAGAGGGTATTTTTACTGGATTCCCGATGGCTCCAATCAAGGGTATTACTTTAAGATAAATGTCATATCTATTCCGGATATCAAATTCGAAAAATCGGAATCCGGGATCAAAGGGGCATTCCTCTAAGTCAAAATTGCATCGCCGGGCGGGAACCCTTGGGATTATTGGTTTTTTTTGAGTTGCCCCATCTTTTTTTGTTGACAAGCGTTTTATAAAAAAATTTGATTTAGGAAAACCATTTATCGCAAAACCCTAACCAGAGAAGGGAATCCGCATGACGAAGGAAGAAATGATTGCGATGATTGCCAAAGATGCAAAGATTAACAAGCGTCAGGCATCGGAAGCGCTCCACAGCTTTTTCGACAATGTCACAACCAATCTGAAAAAGGGTAAGAGAGTGAGCTTTGTGGGATTCGGATCTTTCACGGTCTCGAAGCGAAAAGCTCGCGTCGGAAGAAACCCTCAGACCGGCGCCAAAATTAATATTCCGGCGACCAAAGTACCACACTTCCGCGCCGGCAAAATGCTCAAGGAGGCTATCAAGAAATAGCTATTGAGTTCAGTAGAATTTCTAAGGCAGAGAGACCCTCTGCCTTTTTTTATCGATTATTGCTCGCTATCCCTGAAATCGCAGGGAGATTGCGGTCTCTCTATCGTCACTGTCGTCTTACCCTGAGTGAATGCCCTTTATTTTAGTTGACCCTTCACAAAAGATGCATTATTTGTTAATCAGATAATATGGCGGAAAAACGCAAAAGAAAATCGTCTGAAACCAGAAGAAGGAAATTGCTCGGCATCCTGCTTATCCTCTTTGCCCTGCTTATCTTGATCTCTCTGGCGACCCATTCCCGGCAGGACGATCAAAAGCTTCTTACTCAAGCAAATCCATTTGCCATCTCTTTCCAGAATCAGGCGGGGACAGCCGGGGCGTATACTTCATATCTGCTTTTCTTTTTCCTCGGATGGCTGTCTTATTATCTTCCCTTGACGCTCATAATTCTGGCCCTCAGAACCTTCCCCGGTAAATGGAAATCGAAACTTATGCCGGCTCTATGGTTTATTTTTTCCGCCGGGATTATGATTACTATGCTACTAAATGTCCTTCTTATCATGGGAAGCGATTATGATATCGACTACAAGAGCACTCATGGCGGCTATTTATTCTTCTATCTGACTAGATACTTGATGAAGATTACCGGCGGAATAGGTTCCGTAATACTCCTCGGGGCAGGCATCGTCACCGGTCTTATTCTGATCGGGCATGCCTATGGAGGTTTGAACTTCAAGCTCAGGATTCCAAGATTTCTTAACCCACTGATACTATTGGGGAAATTATGGAACCTGTCGATAAATGCCCTTCGCTCTCGTATTGCGAAAAGGCGGGAAAACCAAATCGCAAGGAAAGCCGCCAAAGCAGCCGAGATTGCAGACAAAATGTCCGCGGCCGCGGACATTGAAGAATCTGCCGATTTCTCGGAAGATCAGCCGTCCGACAAATCACCGGAGAAGGGGAAGAAAAAATCTCCTCCCACCAAAGTTACTCTGAAGAAGACCTCAATTAAATTAGGCGCCGTCACCGCCGACTTTAAATTCCCGGGTCTCGACCTGCTGATTGACAACCCCGAGGAAGGTGTCGGAGTCAACGCCGATGAACTGGCGTCGACGGCCCGTTCGCTGAAGGAAACCCTCGAAACTTTCGGCATTACCATCGACGGCCAAATTGACAAATTTCCCGGCCCGGTCATTACCAGATTCGAATTTAAGCCTGCCGCGGGAATAAAAGTAAATCAGATCACTAATCTTTCCGATGATCTTGCTCTTGCTCTCAAAGCGAAAAGAATTAGAATCGTGGCTCCCATCCCGGGCAAAGCCGCAGTAGGTGTGGAAATTCCAAATCTTAACGCCCGGATGGTTTATCTTAAAGACATCATCGGTTCCGAGGAATACACCAGCGGCCGCACAAGACTCCCGCTCGCACTTGGCAAGTCGATTTCCGGTAAACCGTTCGTGACCGATCTGGCCAAAATGCCCCATCTTCTCATCGCCGGAGCTACCGGCTCCGGGAAATCGGTCTGCATTAATGTTCTGATAACTTCGCTTATTTATAGATTGCATCCCCGGGAACTGAAATTCATATTTATCGACCCGAAGATGCTGGAATTGTCGGTCTATTCCGGGATTCCCCATATGGCCCGGCCGGTCGTCACTAACCCCAAGAGGGCCGAAAAAGTATTGGCCGATGCCGTCGGCGAAATGGAAAGCCGTTACAAAAAGCTGGCCGCTATATCCGTCCGCAACATCGAAGATTATAATTCCCGTCAGACTAACCCCGATGAAAAGATGCCATACATCGTCATAATTGTTGATGAACTGGCCGATATGATGATCGCCTCATCTTCGACGCGTATCGAAATGCTGATTACAAGACTGGCACAGATGGCGCGCGCGGTCGGGATCCATCTGATTCTGGCAACACAGCGCCCCTCGGTCGATGTCATCACCGGTCTCATAAAGGCCAATTTCTCCGCCAGAATCGCGTTCCAGGTCGCTTCAAAAGTAGATTCGCGAACCATTCTTGACGGCAACGGCGCCGAAAAACTTCTGGGTAATGGCGATATGCTCTTCCTTCAACCGGGCCAGCCTGAATCCGTGAGACTCCACGGAGCTTTTATATCCAGTTCGGAAACCGAAAATATTGTCAAATTTGTGGCGGCGCAGGCGCCCCAACCCGAGAAACCGGTAAGCGAGGGGGCGGAAGCCGAATCCGAGGCCGAGTCCGAAGACGAGGTTGATCTCGATGATCCCCTCTTCCTTGAGGCCGCCGAGACCGTCATAAGACATAAACAGGGATCGGTTTCATTGTTACAGAGAAAGCTCGGGATAGGCTATCAAAGGGCGGCGCGCCTGATTGACAAACTTGAAGAGGCCGGGATCGTATCGGTTTATGACGGGAGCAAGGCCCGCGAGGTCTTGGTTGATCGTTCCTATATCGAGAAACTCACCCACTCCCGATCTCTGACCGACAAAAACTCTTAACCCTTTCAAACGTATAAGCCTTTGTGAAAACCTCATTCTGGTCTTTAGTCCTGATAACTGTTCTCTGGTCGCCCGTCGGGATCACCGCTGCACCGGCTGACCTTTATGAAAAAATTAAAAATGAATTTGCCTCAGCCCCTATGGTTATACTGAAGGTCGATTTGATCACTTCTTCCAAAATTTTCGAGAGCTCCGACACCTCATCAGGCACAATTTCTATCGCTGATGATGGCCGTTATTGTGCCCGGCTGGGTAATGACACATATCTCTTTGACGGCAAATGCATCTGGGAAGTCTCGGCAGAAAATCGACAGGCCACCAAACAATGCCTTAAAGAAGGGGAGAAGTTTGAAAATCGCCTCTTTTTTCTGAAGGATCTAAGTAATTATTACAAACCCTCAGCGATCAAAAAAGACGCCCAATATCTGCTGATTCTAAAGCGAAAACATTCATCAGCCCTCCCTGACTCTTTGAATCTCCATCTTGACTCAGGAAGCAGTTCAATCTCGAAAATCGATTATCACGATCTCAATGGCGATTTAAACGAAGTCATCATTAAAAAGCAGAGTATTCTCAAGGAAATTGACAAAAGTGCCTTCCTGATTAAGCTTCCCGACTCCACCGAAGTTATCAATATCCCATAATTTCTCATGAAATTCTTTATCAAAAAACTCGGCTGTCCCAAAAATGATGTTGATGGCGACTTTCTCGCCGGTAGCTTGATTTCGGCAGGGCACCAGATAGTCGATGAAGACTCTCTGGCGGAAATTGTTATTGTCAATACCTGCGGCTTTATCCTTCCAGCCAGAGAGGAATCAATCGGCGAAATATTGCGATACGAGGAATTGAAAAATAGCGGCAAAATCCGGCAACTATATATTACCGGCTGCCTGGCTCAGAAATTTTACACCGACCTAAAACGAGAATTGCCCGGGGTCGATGGTATCTTCGGCCTGGGACAGACCGAAAATATCGCCCGCGCCATATCCGGCCAACACAAAGACGATATTCGCGACGGGATAAAAGCTAATAACAACGGTGATTTCCCTGCCCCCGAGACCAGATATATCACTCACGATTTGCCCTATGAATATCTCAAAATATCCGAGGGTTGCGACAGATTTTGTGCATATTGTGCGATACCATTGATACGCGGACGATATAGAAGCCGCCCACTTTCTGATATTATCAGGGAAGCGGAAATTCTGTCCGCCGCCGGAAAAAAAGAAATAATTCTTGTCTCACAGGAAGGAACCGGTTACGGCCGCGATTTTGACAATGGAATCAATATTGTCAAATTGCTCTTGGATTTGGAAAGGGTCCATGGATATAAGATGGATCAAATTGATGTATCTCCATCCTGAAGCCGTCACCGATGAGCTTATTGAATATATTTCATTCTCTCCCAAAATTCAGGGCTATTTCGATATTCCCCTTCAGCATATCAACGATAATATATTATCGCGGATGAACCGGCGCATCAGCCGCGTGCAGATAGAGAAAGTTCTTCGAAAGATCAGGGATACATCGCCAAATAATATGATAAGGACCACATTAATCGCCGGCTTCCCCGGCGAGACTGATGAACAATTTCGGGAGCTCTACGATTTTGTCGGTGACTTCAGATTCGACCGACTGGGCGTATTTAAATATTCGCGCGAGGACGAAACCGCCGCGGGTGGTTTTGAAGACCAGATTGCTGAAGATGAAAAGGACAGGCGGATGGACGAACTCATGATGTTACAGCAGGATATCGCCTTCAAAAAAAATATTGACTTGATTGATACAATTCAAGAGGTTATTATTGATAAAGTTGGCACGGATGCCATTGCCGAGGGTAGGACACGAGGCGATTGCCCCGAAATCGACCAGACGGTTTTTGTCAAAGGCGGCCACTTGAAATCGGGCGATTTCGTTGATGTCAGAATCATGATGGCGGAGGGGTACGATTTGATTGCCGCTCCGGTAAAGAAAGAGCCATGATTAAGTACAAGAAATTGGGAATCTTTTTATCCAAGCCGATTGCCCTGCTATTCGTGCTGGTCTATCTGGTCCAATCCGCCTTTATTGTCTTCCTGGTACAGGACAAATTCAGACTCCATCAGGAAATCGATTTTCAGCAAAAGCGTATTACGGAACTCGAAGAGAAATTAAAAATACTTCAGGTTATAGAGGATTTCCAGATAGGATTCAACGACAAGGAAAAGGCGGAGCTGACCGATGTCATATTTTCCGAATGCAACAAGTATGATTATGATCCGCTGTTCCTGATGTCATTGATCCTGACCGAATCCGATTTTCGGCGCGATCAGGTTTCTTCGCGAGGCGCACAGGGTTTGATGCAGATTCTTCCCTCGACCGGTCGCGAACTGGCGGGCAAAATTGGCATCGACTGGAAGGGCGAAAAAACGCTGAATGAGGCTGAATTGAACATTCAGATGGGTTCGCGGCATCTCTTTGAATTAATTTTGAAATTCAAAGACGTTCGCGAGGCGCTCCTGTCGTACAATATGGGCGAGACGGCCATGAGAAATAGAATGCGTCTGAAAGAACCGTTGCCAAAATCATATCTAAATAAAATCATGAAGAATTATGAAATGCTTAAGGAGAAATATCAGAGTTGAAAACCCAATATTTTGCTGCCGTGATTTTAATATCATTCGCGCTTCTGCTTCAAACCTGCGGCGTTCCGGGAGTGAAGACTGCGCCTACCGCCGCCGAACAGTTTTCTCTGGCCAAGAAAGAGTATGATAAAAAGCATTATCTCAATGCCATCGAGGGCTTCCAGAAAGTAATTTTCAACTTCCCCGGAGTTACCATCGTCGACACCGCTCAATACTACCTCGCCATGTCGTACTACGATAATGAAGAATATGAATTGGCCGCTACCGAATTCAACCGTCTGAACGTCAATTACCCCCATTCCGATTATGTCGATGACGCTCAGTATATGGCCGGAGTCTGCTACTTCAAAAACACGCCTCAGAATTATGGTCTTGATCAGGAGGATATGAAACGTGCTATCACTGCCATGGAGGATTTCATTACCGACAACCCTGATTCCCCTCTTATCGGCGATGCGCGCAAAATTATTCTTGAAGCCCGGACTCGGCTGGCTCGCAAGGAATTCGAAAATGGAATGCTTTATTTCCGACTTGATGATTATCAGGCGGCCTCGATATATTTCCAATTGGTCATCGACGATTATACCGATACGGAATACGCGTCCAAAGCATTATTCAAACTGGCTGAGTCGGCCTACAAGCAGAAAAAATATCTCGATTCTCAGGCTAAATTCAATAGCTTTATTAACCTGTACCCCGGCGATGGTTCAGTCTCCAAAGCCAAGGAGTACATTGAAAAGACGACGCAGAAGCTGAACGCGGCTAATGCCTCCAATGACACAAAATAGTAATCCCACATGGGGGATAATGGGTGGGATTTTCGATCCCATCCACGTCGGACATCTGATTCTTGCTGAATCAGCCCTCACCGCCTACAATCTCGATAAGATTCTCTTTATTCCCGCTTTCAACCCACCGCACCGGGCAGAGAAGCCGATCGCGTACTTTTGACGACCGGTGCCTTATGACTAGGCTGGCGACAGAATCAAATGACAAATTTGAGGTATCCGACCTCGAAAAAGATCTGAAAAGCCCCGGCTATACCCTGGCTATCGTCGATTTTCTCAAGCTCAAGTACCATGACATCGATTGGCGTTTGATTTTGGGAGCCGACAATATCGCCCAGTTCGACGGGTGGCATAAACCCGACGAGCTCCTTAGACGGGTGAAAATAGTGGTCGGAATGCGCCCCGGATACGAAGACGATTTCTCCCGTTCGAAATGGGCAGACAAAGTAGAAATATTCAATATGCCGCAGATTGAAATCTCCTCGACCACCATTAGAAAAGCCATTAAAGAGAACAAATCCGTCCGTTATCTTCTTCCTGAAGATGTCCGCCAGTTCATAATTTCCCGTGGGCTGTACCTATGACCGGGAAGACCCTATTTCTTGTCGACGGTTCCGCCATTTTCTACCGTGCCTATTTTGCCTTTATTCGGAACCCGCTGATAAATTCTCGCGGAGAAAACACTTCAGCCGTCTTCGGATTCATAAATTCGCTTCTGAAAATCATCAGAGACGAAAACCCGGACTATATGGTGATAGCTTTCGACACTAAAGCGCCGACTTTTCGTCACCAAATGTACGATGAATATAAATCCACCCGGCTCAAAATGCCCGACGAACTGGTCGAACAGCTTCCGCGTATCCGTGAAGCCGCCGAGGCGCTTAATCTTCCTTCTCTGGAGCTTGAGGGATATGAGGCTGATGATATCATCGGTACTCTCGCCAAAGAGGCCGAAAAAAAGGGTATGGAAGTCTGGGTTGTCTCCGGCGATAAAGACCTCTTTCAGCTCGTCTCCGATAAAGTAAAGATTTACATACCTCAGAAGGGGACCATGCCTCCCGAAAAACTGGATCGGGAAGGTGTCATCGCCAGATTTGGAGTTCCTCCCGAAAAAGTGGTCGATGTCCTGTCCCTAATGGGAGACTCATCAGACAATGTCCCCGGCGTCCCGGGCATCGGACCGAAGACGGCAATTTCCCTTATCGGCGATTTCGGCAACCTTGACGGTGTACTGGCAAACTCCGAGAAAATAAAAGCCAAAGGAGTGCGGGAAAAAATTATTGCCAATAAAGACAAAGCTGAATTGTCGAGGAAACTTGTCATTCTGGATACCCACGTTCCTGTTGAATTTTCGCTGGAGAAATTAAAACGGGGAGAGATTATTTTTGAAAAGGCCAAAAAATTATTTCTTGAGCTTGAATTTTCCTCGCTTCTGGATTTTCTCTCGAAAGAAAAAAGTAAGCCCGGCCTTGAGCTTCCCCTCACCGAAAAGGCTCAGGAGCCCTCATCCCGTCCGGTGACCTACACCTGTGTCGCAGATATTGATCATCTGGAAAATGTGATTAATGAACTCTCCGGCAAGCGCGAAATTGCTGTCGACACTGAAACCAGTTCGCTCGATTCACTGACGGCAGACTTGGTGGGTGTTTCGCTTTGCGCCGAACCCGGGAAAGCCTATTACATTCCTGTCGGGCATAAAGCCAAAAATTCAAATATTCCGCACGATAAAGGACTGAAACTTCTCGGGCAATTACTGACTGATAAGAAAGTCCAGAAATTCGGCCAGAATATGAAATTCGATCTCGAGATTCTGCACCACGCCGGGCTGGATATCGATCCGATATCGTTCGATACCATGCTGGCATCCTATGTCATAAATCCTTCCAGCCGTCAGCATGGCCTGAATCATCTGGCCTTCGAATATTTCAACTATCGGATGCAGCCGATCGAGGACCTGATCGGTACCGGCAAAAAGCAGTTGTCTTTCACCGAAGTCGATGTTGATAAGGCCACCTTTTATTCTGCCGAAGATGCCGATTTTACCTATCGTCTCAGAGGAGCGCTTGCTCCCAAAATCGACGAGTTGAAATTGAATAATCTCTATTACAATATTGAAGTCCCTCTGATTAAAGTCCTTGTCGGCATGGAAGAAGCCGGTGTACGAGTTGATCCCGATTATCTGGCGGGAATGTCAAAAGAGATTGATGTACAATTGGAAAAGCTGACGCGCGATATATTTGTCGAGGCGGGGGAGGAGTTCAACATCAATTCGACTCAGCAGCTGTCGAAGATTTTATTTGAGAAATTAAAGCTCCCGACAAAAGGGAAGACCGCCAAAAAAACCAATTTCGCCACCGATGTCAAAGTCCTGGAAGGATTGGCATTGGTGCATGACCTGCCCCGCCTGATCCTTGATTATCGTCAACTCATGAAATTGAAAAACACTTATATCGATGCCATCCCTTTGCTGATTAATAAAGAAACCGGCCGAGTGCATACATCATTCAACCAAACCATCGCCGCCACCGGAAGATTATCCTCGACCGACCCCAATCTTCAAAATATCCCGATTCGTACCGAAATCGGCCGTCAAATCCGCAAAGCCTTTATTCCCCGCGATGAAGATTACCTTCTCATGTCGGCGGACTATTCGCAAATCGAACTTCGTATTCTGGCGCATTTTTCCGAAGATGCAAAGCTGATTGAGGCCTTCCAGCACAACGAGGACATTCACTCGCGCACCGCCGCCGAGGTCTTCGGGGCGGATATCAAGAATATAACCCCGGAGATGCGCCGTTCTGCCAAAACCGCCAATTTTGCCGTGATCTATGGCGTCACCGCCTTCGGCCTTTCCCAGCAGACAGAACTCGACGTCACTCAATCCAAGGAATTCATCGAAACTTATTTTTCCCGATATCCCGGCATAAAAAAATATATAGACACCACCATTGATCTTGCGCGAAAAAATGGGTTTGTAAATACTCTTTTCAATCGAATCAGATATCTTCCCGAAATAAATTCCAAGAATTTTCAAATGCGCCAGTTCGCCGAACGTACAGCGATTAATACCCCGATACAGGGAACCGCCGCCGACATGATTAAAGTCGCCATGATTCAGATTTTCAACAAAATGAAAAATATGAAATCTAAAATGATCCTTCAGGTGCATGATGAACTCGTCTTTGATACTCATAAAAGCGAACTCGATGAATTGAAGGAAATTGTGAAAAAGGGGATGGAAAACGCTGTCAAACTGCGCGTCCCTATCGTGGCCGAGATTGGTGTCGGTCCCAACTGGCTGGACGCCCACTAATCCCCCTACATTTTTTTATGATAATCGGCATCACTGGTCAGATCGGTTCGGGAAAGACACAAGTCGCTCGATTATTTAGAAGATTCGGTGCCTCTGCTTATATCGGCCGATAAGATCGGAGAAGACGTGGTCGAACAATAATCCGCGCCTTATTGGCTCGATTGGTAAAAGCCTTCGGCCCGGAAATCCTATCCAATTCAGGTCGACTCAGGCGCCGGAAACTTGGGGCGATAGCCTTCTCCACTCTCGAAAACCGCAAGAAACTCAACTCGCTGATTCACCCCCCTCTCTTGAAAGAACTGGCTCGCCAAACCAAATTGGCGGCTAAATCTAATAAACTTATCATAATCGACGCCGCATTGTTGATAGATTGGAATTGGCAAGATAAGGTCGATTATACGATCCTGGTGCACGCCAATGAAAATATCCGAATTGCCCGTCTGAAAAAAAAAGGACTCAGCGAGAAAGAAGCGAGATTAAGAAGCCGTTCACAAATTCCAAGCTCCGTTCAGAGGAAATTCGCCGACTACGTTATTACCAATAATAAATCAATCGACTCACTTGCAGTGCAGGTCGAAAAAATCATTTGCAAGCTGGCCGCAAAGGGGTTGACTTTACCCGCTAAAGTTATATATTCCCGGCAATTATGTTAAAAAATTCACAAACTTGATGGTTTGGAGGTTAGATGCCACTCCTTGATTCCAAAACCGGCAAGGTTATAAGAGATTATACCATAGAAGAATTGAAAGAACGCGCCAATTATATGCGCGGACTGGACATGATTTCACTCTGCTCAGGGGCTTCGGGGCATTCAGGGGGAACCTTATCCATGATGGATATTCTGGCCTGCCTGTACCTTAAGGTCGCCAAACATGACCCAAAGAATCCTTCCTGGGAAGACCGAGACCGCATCATCTGGTCGGCTGGCCATAAAGCCCCCGCCCTCTATATCTCCCTCGCGGTTGCAGGATATTGTCCGGAAGAGGAACTGGCAAAATTGCGGATGCTCGGTGCTCCTTTTCAAGGCCACCCGCATCGTAAGGAAATGCCGGGCATAGAAATTTCCTCCGGTTCCCTCGGTCAGGGGATGTCTGTAGCCGTGGGTGTCGCATTGGCCTGCCGTCTGGACAAGAGGGACAATCATGTATTTGCCATCACTTCCGACGGCGAACATCAGGAAGGCTCGATCTGGGAAGCCGTGATGGAGGCCGGAAATTTTAAACTTAATAATTTTATCAATATTATCGATTTCAACCGCCTTCAGATTGACGGACTTGTTGAAGAGGTTCAATCGATTGATCCTCTGAAAGAGAAATATCTGGCCTTTAAGTGGAATGTTATCGATATCGACGGACATGATATCCCCCAAATTCTGGCGGCCCTTGAAAAGGCCTGTGCCTCAAAAGACAAACCTACCCTGATTCTTGCCCGCACGACAAAAGGTAAGGGTGTGAGCTTCATGGAAAATGTCGTCGGCTGGCATGGCAAGCCACCCAATCGTCAGGAAATGGAAAAGGCCCTGGCCGAACTTGGGCTATCCAACCGGTTTGATCTGCCGAAATTCTTCAAAGTCGGAAGCGATCATCTGGCTCGCGTGGAGAAAAAACTTGATTCCAAGATGCCCAAATTCTCGCGTGATTTCTGGTGGAATAAACAGAGCAATATGAAAGTTGAGATGGATCCTACCCGCATGGGGATGGGTCGGGCCTTGGAAGAATATGGGGGAGACGAACGGATCGTTTGCATTGGCGCTGACATTTCCGATTCTATCACCATTTCCGGTTTTTATAAGAAGAATCCCGAGCGCAAGAATCGCTGGTTTTCTGTCGGCGTGGCGGAACAAGGCGGTACCACCGTCGCCGCGGGATTAGCCAAAGGAAGGTAAACTTCCTGTCTTCGGAACGTACGGTGTCTTCAGTTCCGCACGTAATTTGGATCAATTGAGAGTCTCCGTTTGCTATGGCGATTTCAATGTCATCATTGTCGGCGCCCACGGCGGCGTTTCGGTAGGTCCGGACGGCGCCACCCATCAGGAATTGGAATCTTTTTTCCAGATGTGCGGACTGCCCAATATGCGGGTGGGTTCGCCAATCGACTCGAAAGAAACCAAGAAGATGATGAAGGCAATGCTCTTTGATCTCATCGGTCCGAAATATATCCGATTCGCTCGCGAAGCTACACCGGTTGTGACCGGTGATGATTCACCATTTGAATTCGGTATCGCCAATATTTATCGTTTTCGCGGAGAGAAGGACAATTTCAAAGATGCCTTCGACATCAAACTTTCGACAGATTATAAGAACGAAAATGAAACTCTGACTATAATCTCATGCGGTCCGGAAGCGGCCGAAGCTCTGCGTGCCGCATGGATTCTGAAAACTGAATACAATATTGAAACCCGTGTCGTCAATATGCATACTGTCAAACCGTTGGACAAGAATGCGATTATTAGAGCGGCGAAGGAAACCGGAGCGGTCATTACCGCCGAGGAACATCAGGTTGGCGGGCTGGGGAACCAGGTCGCGGCCGCAATTATGACTGCATCATCCTCAATCGGCAAGGCGGTTCCTTTTGATATGATTGGAGTAAATGATCGTTTTGGCGAATCGGGATTGCCCTGGCAACTTGTCAAGGAATTTGAATTGGCGGCGGAATTCATTGCAAGACAGAGCCCGTACTCTGTTGAAAATCCGTTGAACCTCTGTTAATCTTAAATTGAAAATGAACGGCAGGAGATAGAAATGCGCTACGCTGAAAGAATGAAACGACTTGGCACCGAATCGGCCTTCGAGGTTTTGGCTCGGGCCCGTGGGCTTGAAGCTCAGGGCCGACAGGTTATCCACCTTGAGATTGGGGAGCCGGACTTTAATACCCCCGCATATATTTGTGATGCGGCCGTGAAGGCCATCCGTGACGGTTACACTCACTACAACCCATCGGCTGGATATCCTGACACGCGTAAGATTATCTCCGAGGAAATCAACAAAACCCGGGGAATCAAATCCAATCCGAATCAGGTCGTCATTACTCCCGGGGGCAAGCCGATTATGTTCTTTGTCATTCTCGCCTTGGTCGATGAGGGAGACGAGGTTATCTATCCCAATCCCGGCTTTCCCATTTATGAATCCGTCATCGAATTCGTCGGAGCAAAAGCGGTTCCGCTTCCTCTGCGTGAAGTCAATGATTTTCGTCTTGACGTAAAGGAGCTTAAGTCCTTGATCACGCCTAAAACCAAATTGATTATTATCAATTCTCCGCAAAACCCCACCGGAGGTGTCCTCACTCATGACGATTTGAAAGAGATTGCCAAAATAGCCGTCGAGAAAGATATCTGGATTCTGTCCGACGAGATTTATTCTCGCATCATATACGAAGCGAAGTTCGAATCGGTTACCCAATTCCCCGGCGCGTTTGAGCGAACCATCATTCTCGACGGTATGTCGAAAACCTATGCCATGACCGGCTGGCGGCTGGGGTACGGTGTTATGGAGGAGACTCTTGCCGCCCATGTTTCCCGGCTGGCAACTAACTCCGTCTCCTGCACGGCCTCCTATGCGCAGATCGCCATGGGCGCGGCTATCACCGGCCCGCAGGACGAGTCAGAGAAAATGGTGGCGGAGTTCAGAAAGCGTCGCGATGTGATAGTCAACGGTCTGAACAAGATTGACGGGTTTTCATGCAAAAAACCTCTCGGTGCGTTCTACGCCTTTCCCAATATCACGGGGACAGGCTGGAAATCGAAAAGATTAGCCGATTACCTGCTTGATGAATTCGGCATTGCCGCTCTCTCGGGAACAGCTTTCGGTGACTTTGGCGAAGGTTATATGCGATTCTCCTACGCCAACTCAATAGAAAATATTAAAAAGGCTTTATCCTCGATAGAATCAGCTATCTCAAGAATTCGACAATACGCTTAAGTTATTGCCAAATCGTCCGATTTTCTTGCAATAGAAGGAGTTAATTTGCATAAAATCGGATTTTTTTTAGTTGACAAGCATTTTCTAAAAATCTAAGGTATGGACGCAGTGAGGACTGACTTGTCCTCGCTGAAGCTTCATTGGGGATATGAATGTGGCTATGTATAGCCACATTAAGGTTTGGACATAATACAGATTTTTGATTTGTAGGGATACAAACTGTAACTGCTTCATAAGGAGGTGAAAGGAGAAGATAATTTGCTAAAAGTCTTAACCTTTTAAACCTGTTGGAGGATATTAGAATTGAAAAAGAAAATCTTACTTTCGGTGATGATGACCCTCCTATTGGTTTTGTTGGCGGCCCCGCAATTTACTCTGGCCGGGGTTGTCGGCAAGATTACCGGGAAGATCGTCGATGAAGAAACGGGTGAACCGCTCCCCGGCGTCGCGGTTTCTATTATAGATTCCAAAATGGGCGCTCTTACCAGTGAAAACGGGGAGTATTTTATCCTGAATGTCCCGGTGGGGACATACATCCTTCAGGCCTCGCTGATCGGTTACGCTACGGTACAGATCACCAACGTGACCGTCACGACCGATCTGGCCTCGTACCACGATTTCAAGCTGTCGAAAAAAGCCCTGGAGCTCGGTAAAACCATCATAGTCACCGCGGAGCGACCGCTGGTCATCAAAGATAAAACAACCTCGGTAGCCGTCACTTCCGGGGCCGATTTGCAGCAGATGCCGGTTCGTGGATACGATCAGGTCGTCGGCCTTCAGAACAGTGTCGTCAGAATGAACTCCAACGTCGATATTCGCCAGCGTGGCGCGCGTGAATCGCTTTCGCAGGCGACGGAAGTAAATCTGCGTGGAGGTCGCCCGTCGGAAGTGGCCTATTATGTTGACGGCTATTCGCAGCAGGACCCATTATCGGGTATTTCGACGGCAAATATCGCTAACAACGCTATCCAGGAAGTTTCCGTAACCTCCGGCGCATTCTCTGCAGAATACGGCAATGTAGCGTCAGGAATAGTTAACGTCATAACCAATTCCGGAACTGACAAATATCATGCCAAAGCCGAAATCGCCAGCGATAATGTCACCAAGCCTCTTGGCTATGACAGTTATGACCAGAATTGGTATTCGGCCGATTTCAGTGGGCCTCTTCCGGCAACCAAAAAAGGTTTCTTCTTCCTGTCCGCGGAAAGAAGATGGCTGGGCGATCGCTCACCTTCCAATATAACCAAGAGCCTTTTTCAAGAATTCGGAATTGACAAAACCTACAACCTGAAAGAGCCTCAGCGACTGCCTCGCAATGAACTGAATGGTTGGTCCTATCAGGGGAAACTCGATTTCGAACTCACTCAGAATCTTAAACTGGATCTGAGCAGCAACGGCTCACTGGATAAGTGGTCGGAATATCGCCACTATTACATGAACCCGCGCTCTACCTATGAACTGAAACATATGCCTCGCTACAGGGACACCAACTTGGGATTGAATGCCAAGGTGACTCATACTTTAAGTCCCAAGACATTCTATAACCTGAGCGTTTCGTCATTTATGACGGAACGTAAGCGCGGCGACGGAGTCTTGTTCGACAATAATCCCGCTTATATTCGAACACTGGCCAATCCTCGTTATGACATTTATAACCTCTTTCGAGAGGGCCGCAATATTTTCGCTCACGAACTTAATCCGGCCGATACGGGAGCTGCCGATACGGTAGTAGCATTTTATGAATCATTCTGGCCAACTTTCCTGCATAGGAAATCGTCATATATAGGGATTAAGGGCGATATTAATAGCCAGGTCTCCCGCAGCCATACCCTTAAAGCCGGTTTTGATTTCCAAAGACATACTCTTAGGTACTTTGAGAATCTTGATGCGACTACGGCCTTTCTCTATACAAACGTCAATAACTATGGCTTTGATACTCTTGGCAATCAAACCGACAATCTGGATGTTCTGGCCAGCACCAAGCATCCTATCAATTTCGGCATTTATATTCAGGACCGCGTTGAATGGAGCGCCTTTGTTTTGAATGCCGGATTCAGATTCGATTATTTCGATTATAAATCGCAGCGTATCGCCGACCTGACGCATCCTTTCGGCGCTAATGGGACCACCATTGTTGCGAGTGAACTCGTTTCCAGCAAGAAATTCAATCGTCTTTCGCCAAGGATAGGTATTTCTTTCCCGGTTAGCGACGTGACACAGTTCTACTTCAACTATGGACAATTTTTCCAACGGCCCGATTTGCTCAATCTATACGCCAATTATAACTTCATCGCTCAGCGCATAACGGCGGGTTCCTTCTACCCCTTCCCCAGCCCCAATCTGGGACCGGAAAAGACCACGCAGTACGAGTTTGGTCTGACCCATCAGCTGGGCGACAGGGTAGCCATGGACGTGGCGATTTATTACAAAGACGTAGAAGATTTGACCCAGATATTTCATCAGAACGCGATTCCTAGAGCATACGATTTCTATGCCAATACCGATTATGGAACAATTAAAGGCGCCGACTTCAATCTGACCATGAAGCGGACCCATAATATTGCCCTGCAGTTGAAATATTCGCTCAGCTATGCCACCGGTACCGGTTCCTACTCCCAGTCACAATTCAATATTGCCTGGAAGAATTCCAGTGGAACGCCGAAGATGACTTCTCCGCTCGATTACGATCAGCGCCATAGTATCATCGGCATTTTCGATCTGCGTGCGAGCAAGGGCGAGGGTCCCAAACTCGGCAACGTCTTCATTTTTGAGAATACCGGTTTGAATGTAGTTCTGCAGGCCGGCAGTGGTTTGCCCTACACTCCAATGCAAATTTACGACGGAGTGAGCCCTAATGCATCGGTCCAGCAGATACCGACCGGTTCCATCAATTCAGCAAATCTTCCCTGGCAATTCTCCATTGACTTCAAACTGGAAAGGACTCTCTACATCAAAAATTACCAGATTGTTCCTTACATTTGGGTGAAGAATCTGCTGAATCGTGAAAATGTAACAAACGTTTACGAAGGTACCGGCAAAGCCAACACCTCCGGATATCTGGAATCGGCCGAAGGTCAACTTCGTGATCAGCAGAGCAATGGCGAATTCGGTTACCGCTATCGTTTTGAAGAGAATGACCCCAAGAACTATCTCAACCCCAGGATGATCATCTGCGGGTTGCGGATGGCATTCTAAGCCAGTGAGGGAGTGAAAAGATGAAAATAAAACTTTTATTAATGTCCATAGCGTTTCTGCTGGCGGTATCGCTGTCTGCAGCCCCGCCGTCGGGAACGGCTAATCTTCTTCCGTACCATCCTCTTAAAGCGGCGGTAGTCGATAATACGACTTACATCAACGCCAACCGTATCCTTATGTTCGTTACCAACCATGGTAACTTCGGAAGAGATTTGAGCGGCGTCTTCGGCTACGATTTTGGAACTTGGTTTCCATATACATCGATAGCCGATATCATTGCTGGTAAGGAATTGTCGCCTAATTATGCCGGGGGACTCTGGGTCGGCGGCGTCGATTCTGCCACCGGTCAGATTCGGGTGACAGTCGCAATATACAGCGATGAGTATGTCCCCGGCCCGATGAGAAATGGTACCTTCGAGCCGGATCAGCCGCAATATCGAGTCTTTAAATTATTCGGAGATAGCCTGGTGGCAAATCCAAATCAGGACTATCTCGATTATCTGAAATATGCTATTGCTCAGGGAGCTCCCTTTAAAGTAACCCCGGCCGGGGATACCATCCCGGACATGAAGGGAGATCAAATGTGCTGGTCGGTGTTCAACGACGCCAATCCGGCCCAGCATACCAACGATGCCGGAAGCACCGCCCCTCTTGGAATTGAGGTCAAAAGCACTATCTTCGCTTTTGAGCGCACTGGCTCGCTGGGTAATATTGTTTTCCTAAAGTGGAGAATATTTAATAAAGGCAACAACACCATTAGGAACTGCTTCTTCTCCGTTTGGGACGACCCCGACCTGGGCGGCTCGGGCGATGACCTCATCGGCTGCGACACCCTTTTGAGTGTCGGCTATGACTATAATGCGACCAATACCGACCAATATTATAAGGACAAGCCGCCCTGCTACGGAATTTGCTTCTTCCAGGGTCCTCTGCGCCTCCGGACTCCCGCTGATTCTCTTCTCCCGGACGGCAGAATGTGGGATACTAATTATACCGATTCGGTCAATATCGGCATGGTTTCCTTCAATAAATATATTAATGGAACCGATCCGAATAGTGCGGGTGAGTCTTATAATAACATGCTAGGTCTCAATAGAGACGGCAGCGCCTACGTGTATAACGGCGATACGCTTAAGTTTCTCGTTAGCGGTGATCCCGTAGAGGGAACCGGAGACCTCGATCCCGCCGGAAACGACAAACGTATGAATGAAACAACTGGTCCGATTACTTTCAGACCGGGCGATAGCACTGAAATACTTGCGGCGATAGTGATTGGTCAAGGGGCGGATCGTCTGAACTCCGTCACCGTTATGAAGGAATTGGCTAAGTATTCCAAGCGGATTTACCTGAATAATTTTAATCCTCCCAAACCTCCGGCCAAACCGGTGGTGACAACAGCTCAGTTGCATGACGAAATTACCCTGTCGTGGACAGACACCTCAGAAGTTGACCAGGGGGATTACGCATTTGAGGGATATACCGTATGGCAGGCGCCAACTGCTTCGGGCCCCTGGTCGGTACTGGCAACTTATGACTTGGTAAATGACAGAACGGGAGCATTGCTCGATACTATTCCCGATCCCGCCTCGGGTCTAAATCTCCCCGTGGTTCAGAGAGTCATTAAAAATACCGGTCTGACTCATTCCTATACCACTACGACCGATGGCCTCATCGGCGGCAAATTGAATGACCTGACGCAGTATTATTTCCGGGTTTCTGCATTTTCTTTCGATTACATTTTTGCAAATAGCAGAGTCCCTAATGGCGACCGTTTCCTCGAAAGCCAGACGACCGTGACTGTGGTACCTCAGGCACCGGTGGCGGGACTTCATCCCAGTGTAACTACCAGTGATACTCTAAAGGCAACTCACTCTACAGGTCTCTCTGATGGTAGTGTTAATGCTCTCATCATGGATCCGACGATTCTTACCGGCCATACCTATCGCGTTATCTTCAGAGATACGCTTTTCATCGACTCTATAGGAGATACTGCCAATCAAGTGTGGGATTTGTATGACGTAACGGCTTCCAAGCTGGTGCTCAAAAATCAAGTCAATCAGTCCGGCAATGACAATTATCGAGTGATCGATGGAATGATGATTAAGACATCCGGTCCGGCGGTTGACTTCAAGAACTTTGAAGTCGTTGCCAACGCAAGTGGAGTTCTGGATCCGCCCGAAGGAGGAGCCTTCGGCTTTGCTGGTTTCCCATCGGCCGATCCGACTACTCGACAGCAGGTCGGAGGTTCACGATGGGGCATTCATACTGCCGACAATGGCGGCTCCTGCGCCGGAGGAACTCGTGGTAGCTATGCTGCTTTCTTCTCCCGTTGCACTCGTGATGGCGCCGACTTTGCCCAAATCGGTTCTTATGATTACGAAATTCGATTCACGGGTTCTAATGACAATCCCGGAGTAAATGGCGGGTATGCCGCCTTAGCCTTCACAACCGATAGTACCGTTTGGGTGCCTTTTGAGATCTGGCGGACGGGAATTAATACTCCCAACGATCCGAGTGATGACATCAGGTTGGTCATCGAAATGATTGACGACGGTGCAGACAACACGTTTAATTTGGAATCATGGGGATGCATCACTGATCCCCTTAGATCGGGGGGAGACGGCGAGCACTCCGTTTCCGGTGGAGATAATGATCCATTTACAGATTGGATTTATTTCCGACTTCCTACTGATATGACGCCCGGTCATGCGGGATACGACGCCAATGTGGCCCAGATGCTCTCGGGAGTTGGTAATTACGATGAATCGCTCACCACTGGTGAGGTCATGGCGCGCGTCGTTATCGTAAGCTGGAACGGCCAATTAAACGCGGGGGATACCCTGTCCAATCCGCCTCAGTTCATTCAACCGATTCCGGAGCAAGGGACCGTATTCCGCATTATCACGACTAAGCCGAATACTCCTGGTGACACCTTCACATTCGTGGCTTCGGCTCCAACATTTTCCCAAACCAACGCCGATCTGAGCCAGATAAAGGCAGTTCCGAATCCATTTTATCTGTTCAGCAGTTACGACCCCAATCCGGGAAGCAATCAGTTGAAGTTCCATCATTTGCCGTCCAAATGCACCATTACTATCTATAATCTGGCCGGCGATTTGATCAAGACTATCAACAAAGATGATCCGACCCCTATCGCGAGTTGGGATCTCCTGTCTGGCAATAACTTGCCCGTCGCATCCGGTATCTATATCTACGTGGTTAACGCTGACGGATTCGGACAGTTTGTCGGCAAGGTGGCCGTATTTGTCGAAGCAGAAGTGCTGAAGATCTTTTAAGCAAGGAGGATAGAAAAAATGAAATATAAATCAGTAATAATTATTCTGGTTCTCCTTGCGCTAAGCCTGAGTACGGCTTACGCGGGGAGTTCCCGCCGGATTGGAACCGCCGGAGCCCAGGAACTCCGCATCCCTATTGGGGCGCGCGGTACCGCTATGGGCAACGCCATTATGGCTAATGTTACCGGCGTAGAGGCTATCTTCTATAATCCGGCCGGACTGGCCAACATGCAGGGTACCGAGGTAATGTTCAGTCATGAACCGTATATCGCCGACGTAAAGGTCAATTTCGCAGGCGTCGCGACCAACATCGCCAATTTGGGCACCGTGGCCGCGTCCGCCAAGATTACCTCTATCGGCGACATGGTGGAAACTACCGAGAACTTCCCGGACGGAACAGGAAGAGTATTCAGCCCTTCTCTTTCGGTTTTGTCTGTATCCTACGCCCGTTCTCTGACCTATAACGTTGCCTTCGGCGCCACAGCCAAGATAGTCAACGAGAGAATATTCGAAGTCTCCGCGACCGGGGTCTGCTTTGACATCGGATTTGTTTACAATCCTAACTGGCACGGTGTCTCTCTCGGTATGGCGATAAGAAATTATGGGCCTCAGATGAAATTCGATGGCATCGGCTTCAGCCGCGACCTCAATGGACGCCCGGCTCGGCCGGTCAATGCCTCCTTCGACATTCCCAGCTCTTTTGATTTGGGGATGGCCTATAATTTCCTGAATGTTGACCGCAATTCCGCTTCCGTGGTCGGCACCTTCAGTAATAACAACTACTCGCAGGACGCTTGGCAGGGCGGAGTAGAGTACGTTTATGATGCCAAATATTCACTTCGCGCCGGCTATAATTACTCCAATCAGAGTAACTACCTGTATGGTTTCTCGGCAGGCGCCGGGGTGGCCGTGAATCTTGGCGGAACGGATATAACCTTTGAATATTCCTGGAATCAGACTGACGTGTTCAACAATACGCAGTTTTTCACCGGGAAACTTCATTTCTAAGAAATAATATTGCCGGATATAGCCCCGTCGGAGGACGGGGCTATTTTTTTGTAGATATTCATCCCCGCAATTTCTTTATTATTTATATGAAATATGCCATTGTCGTTAGAAATGTTGCCGACCTGAGAGCCGAACCCAAATTTCAATCGGAGCGCAAAAGCCAAGTTGCTTTTCGACGAACCGATCCGCGTCGACCAGGCTCAAGATGGATACCTGCTCGTCCGTCAATCCGACGGCTATTCCGGCTGGGTGGATGAAAGAGCGGTGCAGATTCTCTCTCGCGAGAAGTACGATTTAATCCGCAATCGGATAAATTATCAGGTCTCTACCGCGACCTGTCCCACTACCTCCGTGGAAAAAGGGAAGAGGCTTCCACCCGTTTTTATTCTATGGAACAGAATGCATCTCGTTGAAAAAAGCGGCAACAAAGGTGTTATCATCACTGGAGGAGACTATCAGGCCCGGGTGGCGCTGAGAAATCTTGCCCCGGTTCCTGACGCCGATAAAAATATCATTCGCCCAACCTCAATTATCCGGGACGCTCGCAAATTTCTTGGAACCCCCTACTTGTGGGGCGGGACAACTCCTTTCGGTTTCGACTGCTCCGGCCTGGTACAAATGGTCTACAGAGTGGCAGGCATCATACTCCCCCGCGACAGCAAAGATCAGCGGAAGTGCGGAAACAAGATTGACCCCGCGGAGGTTACGATGGGCGATCTCCTGTTTTTCAAGGGACATGTCGCTATTGCGATCGACAGATATAAGCTAATTCATTCATCTCTCGGAGCAGGCGGGGTAGCGATTAATTCTCTCAATCCCCGCGATTCCGACTATCGGAAAGATCTCACCGAAATATTTATCGAAGCACGGAGGGTGCTGAAATAATCACCCGAGTTTTTTCACTTGACCTGGCTCTCAAGAAGAACTTTCGGGTTTCTGCGGGTTCCGCCGACCGCAAAATAAATCATTTTATCCTGATTGGCGACCGGGCCTGCGGCGAGGCGGCTCGCTCCATTTTTTATGGCCCTTCGGATGACCAGATTCTGGCCGACCTTGAAAAGGGAAGGGATATTCTTAAAACCAAAACGAACTTGGCGCTTTCGGACATGCATGACATAAATCAACTTGAAATAAATCCCGTCTCAAAATCCGCATTGCTGACAGCCGCACTTCACCATATATCCATAATGGATCATGTCTATCCCTGGCAAATTTTATCCCTCGATGGGCCGGACAAAATCAGTACTTCTTTCACGGTTAGCATCGATCAACCCGGCTTGATGCTTGACGAAATCAATCAATCGCCATTCGCGATAATTAAAATAAAAATGGGCTTCGACGGCGACGAGCTTCTGATTTCCGAATTAACGAACGTACAGGGAAAAGACATTCAGGATTGACGCCAATGGAGGCTGGAGTCCGCAGAAAGCCGAAAAAATGATATTTCTTCTCTCTAAGCTTGATGTCCAATTGATCGAACAGCCGACTTCACTAGATTATATCACAGAATGGAAATATTTGAAAGGCAGATCCAAAATCCCTGTCATGATTGACGAGGGACTTCATAATCTGCAGAATTACTTCCAGTATGCCGACTACGTCGATGGCGTCAATATAAAGATGTCCAAATCAGGCGGGTTTCTGGAGGCCAAGAAAATTGCTCTGGCGGCCCGTAAGGATAAGCGAAAAGTAATGCTTGGTTGCATGGTGGAATCTTCGATCGGAATCGCCCCGGCTTTATATCTTTCATCGCTGGCTGATTATTTCGATCTCGACGGCCCCTTACTCCTTGATGAAGATATCGCGGACGGCATCAATTTTAATCTTGATAAGATAATGGTCACCGAAGATATTATTGGTGGTCCTAAATTGAAAGAGAAGTACGGCGGATGATTAAAAGTATCTACGGCAAATTTACGGTTCACATAATTATCCTGACATATATAATCTCCGCCGCTCTGGCAGTCGCCTCCCCGCCACAGATCAATATTATCTACCCTAAGAAGAATGCGAACATTCCCCTTGTCGATTCGACTTTCATCTTCGGTTCGGTGTCTAAAGGGGCTCATTTGAAGATAAACGACATTGACATCCCTGTTCACCGCGACGGCGGATTCATAGCTTTCCTGCCTGTCCATCCGGGCCTCTTTGATTTCATTCTCAGAGCGAAATCGGGCAAGGACACTACCTATTTGGACTGGCCGGTTAATGTGTCACAACCGGAAAGAGATTTCGGATACGACAGCATCTATCTACATCCCTATTCTGATTCGGGCGAAAACAAAGTCCTCGCTGATGGCGATATGTTGACCGTTGGATTCCGGGGTACCCCGTCATGCATCGGGTATTTCTCTATTGCCGGACTGACCGACTCGACGCCCCTGGCAGAGGTATCATCCCAGCCTCAAGCCTATTGGGGGGAATCAGCGTTCGGCGTCGGAGTATCGGCCCCCAAACCTGAATTGAGAGGCCATTATCAGGGATTTATCAAGATTGGCGAAAAAAAACTGCCTGATTCTGTGCGGGTCATTTACCATCTCGTTGCTCCGTCTATAAATCACCTCATCATGAATCTCCTCAAGACCCCGGCAGAGATGACTGATTTCAATTGTCTCGCCCTTTTGAAATTACGCGGAAGCCGCAAGACCGACAGCTCCAGTTATTTTATTCGCGTCAATCCCCCCGATTTTCCCCGCATGGTGGAATTAACCGATTCGGTTCAAATAATCAGGGTAGGGCCGGGGATGGGATATATTACCATCTTCCAGCCCCGTGGAGTAATGGCGCTGGCAGTCGGCCGGGAAGGGGACTGGCTCAAATTAAAACTATCGGAAACTCAATACGGCTGGATTCAGGAGAAATCGATCCGATTCCTTGATCCGGGGTATCCGCCGATTATTTCGTATCTGAAAACGGTCAGGGCATATTCAGATCCCGACAATGCTCGCCTCGAACTTCCACTTTCAGGAAAACATCCATATCGCGTTGAAGAGCTCGACTCCAGGACGGCTATGCTTCAAGTCTTCGGTGTCAACTCCAACACCGACTGGATAAAATATGATTTCAAGAGTGATGATTTCGATATCGTCACCTGGACACAACCCGAACCGGAACTGTATCAACTCACGGTCAAAATGAAAAAGGCAATATGGGGATACGATACTTTTTACGACGGAAACATCTTAAAGTTTATCATTAAAAAACAGCCGCAAAACATTAATGAACTTAAGGATAAGATTATCGTGATCGACCCGGGTCATTCTGCCGATCCCGGAGCGGTCGGGCCGACCGGGCTTAAAGAATCCGAAGCCAATCTGAATATTGCGCTCGCCCTCAGAAAAGAACTATCCGCAAAAGGGGCCAGGGTAATCATGACCCGGTCGGATATGTCTGACCTTCCTCTTTATGATCGCCCTTCCATCGCCAAAAAGAGCAAAGCCGACCTGTTTATTTCTATTCATAACAACGCTCTACCCGATGGCGTAAATCCCTTTGTGAACAATGGCGTATCCACTTATTACTATCACCCGCATTCTATAGAGTTGGCGAAAAATATTCAGAAGGAATTAATGAAAACTGTCGGCATAGGCAACTATGGCTTATATTATGGCAACCTGGCCGTGGATCGGCCAACCCAATACCCGGCAGTGCTCGTGGAGTGCGCTTTCATTATATTGCCGGAGCAGGAAGCAATGTTGAAAACGGTACAGTTCCAAAATAAACTCGCTCTGGCCATAAGAAAAGGAGTCGAAGGATTTTTGGAGCAATATGGGCGCTGAAAGTGGAAATAAGCAGGGCAGTCTTCTGTGGCTGTTATGTCTCGCTTTCGCGGTAGCTGGTATTCTTCTGCTCGCCCACGCCTTCCATTTTTATGTCCTATCCAAGCTGACAGTAAGATTAGGCGCGGCCCTTCTCTTTTCCGCCATAGCCTTGATCGCGGGCAAAGATAAACCGGCCGGTATTATATCGATTGCGATCGTCTGGCTGGCCGTCGTAATCACATTTTTTAACTAGTACTCTTTCCGGCAATGATCAGATACAATCCTCAAAAAATCACGCTGGATTACGGCCGGATCGGTCTCGATCTGGAGTTGGATAATTCAATTGCCGACTGGGTCGTAATCGAACCGGAAGAAACCTTACCTTCTGCCGGGTTCGATCAATTATTTCTCCGTTCGGCGGAAGACCCGATCGAATCCCTGCCCCTCTCACAAATAATTTCTCCCGACGACAATGTCGTAATCGTCACTTCCGACGGCACTCGCCCCGTCCCCAATAAACTGCTGATACCGGCCATTATTGACCTATGTCGACTGACACCGGATAAAGTGACTATCCTGATAGGCTCCGGCTCGCACCGCCCTCACACTAAAGACGAATTAATCGAAATTCTCGGTGAAGAGATCTGCAATGCCTGTACGGTTATCTGTCATGATGCAAGAGATCTCGGAAGCCTGAAATTTCTGGGATATACGCCCGGGGGAATCCCGGTAAGTTTGAATAAGCGTTATCTTGATGCCGACAAGAGAATCGTTCTGGGCTTTATCGAACCGCATTTTTTCGCGGGATTTTCCGGAGGCCCCAAAGGCATCTGTCCGGCTGTTGCCGGCTTGGATACCATCGATGCCTTCCACTCGTTCCAAATAATTGGCCATCCCAACTCCGACTACGGCATATTGGACGGAAATCCCCAATATCAGGCGTCGCTTGATGCAGTTTCATTGGCGCCGCCTGATTTTCTCATCAATGTCCTTCTTAATAACCGCAAAGAGATTATCTCTATCTATTCCGGCAATTATATAGAAGCTCATAAGGCAGGCGCACGCGAAGCCGCCACTCTGTCGATAGTGCCGGTCAATCAAAAATTCCCAATTGTCGTCACCACCAACTCCGGCTATCCTCTCGACCAAAATCTCTATCAGACCGTCAAAGGCATCTGGACTGCGGCGCGCATTGTTGAAGAGGGGGGAAGTATTATTGTGGTTTCTGAATGCTCTATGGGTATTCCTGATGACGGCAATTTTGCTAGTCTGATGAGTTCTCGCTCAACTTTGGACGACCTGCTTCAAATGCTTGGCGACGCGGCAAATCACACCGCAGACCGATGGCAGGCTCAGAAACTTTCGATCGCCCTGAAGAAAGCGACAATCTATATATATTCTTCACTCGATAGGCGGCAGGTGGAACGATGCAAAATGATAAAGAGCGATAATATTTCGAGAACCCTATCTGATTTGATCCTCAAAATTGGCAAGAAACCATCGATCGCAATTTTGCCCCGCGGCCCGATGACCGTACCAGCCTAAACTTTATTTATATAAAGTATGTGAAATTTATCACATGACTTAGCTGCAACACAATCTCCATTTCATTATATCAGCCAAAGAATATTAACCAAGCAAGTGCCGCCCTATGCGACCTCAGATTCCGCGCTCATGTTAATCTGTATATTTATATAAATAGCATAAGTCATTGCCGTATATTATAAATATTGCCATTCAGCAATCTTAGACATATTCGCATAGATTCGCGGATTGCGCAACAGAACCTATTTATTTGGCTATCGAATTCGCCCATAAATAAATCATAGCCCCGCAAATTACCTTGACTTTAATGTCAAATTATGGTATTTCTTTAAAGATATATAAACTGGGTAATTTTCTAATTTGGAATTGATTGGCCATATTAGATTAGCTTGGAATAACGCGATCTGTCTCAGGAGGTCATTCTAAATGAGTAGCAAGGCATTTAATCCATTCGCCATGGCACAGGAGCAATTTGACCGGGCGGCCGATTTCCTAAACCTTGATTCTGCCACCCGCGATTTGCTACGCAACCCTCTGAGGGAATACTCTTTCGGCATTCCTGTTCATATGGATGATGGAAACGTCAAAATATTTCGAGGTTTCAGAGTTCAGCATAATGACGCCCGAGGTCCCGGTAAGGGTGGCATTCGATTCCATCCGCAAGAGACTATTGATACCGTGCGGGCTCTCTCCATGTGGATGACCTGGAAATGTGCTGTGGTTGACATACCTTTGGGCGGAAGCAAAGGGGGGGTAATCTGTGATCCCCATAATTTGAGTATGCGGGAACAGGAACAAATCTGCCGTGGGTGGGTCCGTCAACTTGCCCGCGATATCGGCCCTCTCATCGATGTTCCCGCGCCTGATGTCATGACCAGCGCCCAGCATATGTTATGGATGCTGGACGAATTCGAAACCATCCACCGTGGCCACTATCCCGGCTTAATAACCGGCAAGCCCGTCGGCATGGGCGGATCTTTGGGGCGAACCGAAGCCACCGGATACGGAGTCGTGTATACTTTGCGGGAAGCTCTAATTGAAATGAATTTGAAAGCAGAGAATACGACCGCCAGCGTTCAGGGTTTCGGCAATGTTGCCCAATATGCCATTCAACTTTATAATAAATTAGGTGGGAAGATTACCTGCGTCGCCTGTTGGGATCAAAATGACCAAACCTCATATTCGTTCAAAAAGGACACCGGAGTCGACCTCGATACTTTACTTAAAATCACCGACCGTTTCGGCGGCATCGACAAGAATAAAGCTCGCGATCTCGGATACGAAATCCTTCCCGGCGATACCTGGATTGAGCAGAATGTCGATATCCTGATTCCCGCCGCTATGGAGCATCAAATAACAGCAGAAAACGTCAATAAGATCAGCAAGAAAGTGAAAATCGTTGCAGAGGGCGCCAATGGCCCAACCACCCCTGACGCCGATAAAGTCCTCGCTGAGCGGAAAATTTTCATGATTCCCGATTTCCTAGCCAACGCCGGGGGTGTCACCTGCAGCTATTTTGAGCAGGTCCAGAGTAATATGAATTATTTCTGGGAACGTGATGAAGTGCTTGGAAAACTCGACACCAAAATGACTTCAGCCTTTCACGCCGTCTCCGAACTGGCGAGAAAGAGAAATCTCTTTATGCGCGATGCCGCCTATTTCATCGCTGTCAACCGGGTGGCGCAAGCCTGCAAAGATCGCGGCTGGGTATAATCGATCGGAAAATACCCATCGATATCACATATAGTAGCCGAGCTCTCAAAAGCTCGGCTTTATAATTGTTTATGATTAAGCGCCGGCACATCTCTTCGCCCGCCTCAACGAATAAGAAACCTCTCAAGACACAATAATTACTTGACCTGAGTGTGAGATTCAATTTCCTTTCATATAGAGCCGGCCGGATTGAAGGCCTTTCTCGAATTCTTGAAAGGCTAATCAGGTTGGACATGTTGACCGAAACATAATAGTATGGCACAGATGACACTCAAAACCATTTCAAATAAAATCGAACGGTTCAGCAGTATGAGGTTTTCCGCATTATGACAGACGAACAGAAAGCCCCCGGTAAATTTCTCGAGACCCTGCAGGAGCGGGCCAAGGAATTAAATTGCCTCTACGCCGTCGAGGAATTGTTGAACCGATCCGACAAGCCGCTTGCCGAAGTCTTTGGCGGCATCGTTCGAGTGGTGCCAAAAGGTCTGCAATACCCCGACCACTGTGTCGCCAGAATCACTCTTGAAAAAGCCATATTTCAGCCGGAAAATTTTGAGGCAACTTCGTGGGTCTTAAAAGAAGACATAATCGATCTGGACGTCGTCACCGGTTCCCTCTGCGTCTATTACACCCAGGAATTTCCGAATGCCGACACGGGGCCTTTTCTTAAAGAGGAAGCCAAACTTATACATACGATTGCCGATCGCATCGGTCACTTTGTCACTTATTATAGAATGAAAAGCCTCCTCGAATCCTCTCGCAGTGAGGCCGATTCGCGAAAGAAAGAATGGCGCGTGGCGCTTGACCTTCTCCGCCAGACCGATCGAAATCTCTTTCTTAATATTTCCAACAAAATGCTCAATTACCTCTGCTGGAGCGGCATCGAGGAAGCCAAGCGTTTCCAGAAATATTACGCCCCCGGCCAGCGAACTGAGGAAGAGGAAGTCATCAAAGAAAGCAATGTCCCTTTTGAGAAAAGGTCAATTTCTCATTCAAGTGATTTCCTGAGTGACGAAACATTCAAGATTGCCGCCGATCATCTGACCGATACCGAAATAATGTCGATCATCCAGAAATGGATTCAGGAAGACAAGATGAGCTTCCTGGTGCGGACTATGGATCGTAATCCCTCACTGGCCGAAATCTCTGATGCCGTCCGTCGTTATTATCGCATCGCACCGGGGGGGATGGACCTCCCGACCGCCTCTAAGAGAAGCATCAGGGTGTCCCTCATCAGGAGATTTTTCTCCGAACAACTGGACTATATTAATGTCGCCAAAAACTACATCGATGTGGTCGATTTTCACGAGTTGATGCAGAGAGTGATTTATACATCCGAAAGCCACGGCCGATTAGGGGGAAAAACCGCCGGACTCTTCCTTGCCCATCATATCCTAAAAAAATGCGGCGATGCCGATCTTCTGGGAAGTGTCAAGACGCCCAAGACCTGGTACATCACATCCGATGCCATTCTCCACTTCATGCATTACAACAATCTTGAGGAAGTAGTAGAGCAGAAATACAAAGAAGTCAACCAGGTGCGTCTCGAGTACCCTAACATCGTACAAACGTTTAAAAATGCGCATTTTCCACCTGACGTAATACAGGGGTTGTCTGTCGCGCTGGATGATTTCAAGGACCACCCCTTGATCGTTCGCAGTTCCAGTCTCCTTGAAGATCGAATGGGCGCGGCTTTTTCCGGCAAATATAAGAGCCTCTTTCTCGGCAATCAGGGTAGCAAACAGAAGAGGCTTGAGGCTTTGATGGATGCCGTCGCCGAAGTCTATGCCTCCGTTTTCGGCCCCGACCCGATCGAATATCGTGCCGAAAGAGGATTGCTCGATTTCCATGAAGAGATGGGCATCATGATTCAGGAAGTTGTCGGCACTAGAATCGGGCATTATTTCCTGCCCCTCTATGCTGGAGTTGCATTCAACCGCAACGAATTCCGATGGTCGCCACGGATAAAACGGGATGACGGTTTGATTCGCATGGTCCCCGGTTTGGGTACCAGGGCCGTCGACAGGCTCAGCGATGATTATCCTATTCTGGTTGCTCCCGGACAACCCGGTCTGCGGGTAAATATCACTCCTGACGAGATCGTCCGATATTCACCGAAAAAAATCGACGTCATCAATTTGGCGACCAATGCCTTTGAAACTATTGATGCCTCGGAGCTGATCCGAAGGTACGGGCATGAAATTCCCAATATCGGCCACCTTGTTTCTTTCTTCGATGGCGCCCATTTCCGCAAGGTTTCCGGAATCGACATCGATTTCGAAAAAGGTAATACGGTTTTGACCTTTGAGGGTCTAATCGGCGGCACCCCCTTTATTGCTCAGGTGCAAACCATCCTCAAAATTCTCGAGGAGAAATTAGGGACTCCGGTCGATATCGAATTCGCCTGCGATGGCAAGGATTTCTATCTGCTCCAGTGTCGGCCTCAAAGTTACTCGGATGCCGCCGCCGCCGCACCTATCCCGCGCGACCTCCCCGAAGATAAAATAATATTCTCCGCCAATCGCTACGTATCAAACGGAAAAGTTCCCGACATTACTCACATCGTCTATGTTGACCCTCAAAAATACGGTGAACTGACCGATCGATCCGAACTCCTCGCGGTCGGCCGGGCGGTGAGCCGCCTTAATAAACTTCTGCCTAAACGCCAGTTTATCCTGATGGGGCCGGGGAGATGGGGCAGTCGCGGAGACATCAAACTCGGTGTCAGCGTCACTTATTCCGACATCAATAATACTGCCGTCCTGATTGAAATCGCCCGCAAACAGGGAAATTATCTGCCCGACCTCTCCTTCGGCACTCACTTCTTCCAGGATTTGGTCGAGGCCAACATCCGGTACCTGCCTCTGTACCCCGATGATCCGGGCATAATATTTAATGAACCGTTGCTCCAAAATTGTCATAGCATTTTTCCCGAGGTCTTGCCTGAATACGATTACCTTGCCGATACTATCCGGCTTATCGATGTTCCCGGCAATACCGGCGGTATGATACTCCGTATTCTGATGAACGCCGATATCGACGAGGCCATCTGCTACTTGGCCCAGTCAAAGGCACAGAACGAATTGATCGAGGGCAAAGTCGAAACAGGTATGGCCGATCAGGCGACCGGGGAGGCTTCCCGCTGGCGGGTCCGAGCCGCCGCCATGGTGGCCTCACAGCTTGACCCCGAAAGATTCGGCGTCAAAGGTATCTATGTCTTCGGAAGCGCCAAAAATGCGACCGCCGCTCCTGCCAGCGATATCGATATCCTGATTCATTTCCGAGGCTCCAAAGAACAGCGCAACCAGCTTGGGATCTGGCTTGAGGGGTGGAGTCTTTGTCTGGACGAAATGAATTATCTGCGCACCGGCTATAGGACGGGCGGCCTCCTTGATGTATACATGGTCACCGATGATGACATCGCTCGGAAAACCAACTATGCCTCCAAGATCGGGGCCGTCACCGATGCCGCGCGCCCCTTGCCGATGAAGAAACCCGCCCAATAGAGCGCCTCCACAGCTCGCCTCATCCCGCACAAATTCCTGAACGAACTAAAATAGAATGGCGTCATTACATTAAATTCTTATCTTATTTGCACAATTTAGCTTTTTGCTTTAGTACAAAATGAAACTCAGTAGATTCAGAAGAACCCGCCTTCACCGAATTGGATGGTACATCTCAGCAAAGCTAATATATATTTCGTACTTCCTCAGCCTTTTTGCACTGCCTGTCCTCGCCACGCCCCCTCCTATCACCGAAGAACCTATCGAGCTGACCAAATCCGTCGGAGTTGAAATCGATTCTCTGACAAGGGAGGAGTACCACCTGTTCCCCGACGTAAAATCCTTCAATTCCGGCCGATTTCTCAAAATAGGCGAGAGGAGATATATTTTTGAATACTCTTCTCGAACCTCGACCGGCCTGCATACCAAACGAATAAATCTAACGTCCGACACCTTCGAGCAAACCAGAGCGCACTGCAATCTGGTGGAGAAATATAAAGCCCACGTAAACAGAAAAGATTCAATTTCCGACAGCCGCCTTGACCAGTACTACATCGCCCTCGAATACGCGTCGAAAGCGCAGTATGACATCTCCGCCCGTCTGGCTGAGGATTTCTTAGCCACGTCCCCCGAATCCCTGTCACCGGACATTCGCGATGACTGCAATAATATCATCATGCTCTCCAAAGCGAGGCGCGCTCTCTTCAGACCCGGATTTCTGTACGATAGAGGCGGCCGAACCGACGTTCTCGTCTTTGCCGGTTATTACGGCGTCTGGGCCGGTGTGGCGATTCCTGTCTGGCTGGATGCCCAATCTTCCGATGCTTTCGCGGCCGGTATGATCGCCGGGCCTGCGATATCATTGCTATTGGCCGCCCATCTAACCAAAGAGGCTGATATTAGCCGTGGCCGAGCCTCGATTATCATCCTCGGAGGTCATCTCGGCACCTGGCAGGGGTTAGGATGGTCGATCCTCGCCGATGCCGACGGGGAACAAACCGTCGGGATGGGACTTATCGGCGGATTGGCCGGGATTACTTCCGCCTCTATCCTGACCAGGCACGTTTATTTCAGCGAAGGCCAGGGCGCCCTGACAGGCTCTGCGCTATCATGGGGAACCTGGTTCGGTCTGGTATTTGGAGCAGCCGGAGGATTGGAAGGCGACGCGCTTCTGCGTTCAACTTTGCTCGGGAGTGATCTTCTGGTCGTAGCCACTGCTATCGGGACTAAGGATATTGAGATGAGCCGCACCCGCGCGAGATTGATCAGTCTTGGCGGCGTCCTGGGCACCGTGGCCGGGTTTGGCGTTGATCTGCTTTTCCATGTCGATGATGGCAAACAGGCTATCATAATCGCCGGCGCCGGAAGCATCGCCGGGCTGGCTGTCGGAGCCAATTTGACCAAGAACTATGACAAGGGGAGAACCCTCTCATATAGGGACACAGACACCGACAATAATTCCATCCGCATCTCGCCAAAATTATCTCTCATCCCCGACCCCTCCAACTCACGCCGCCTTCTCACCACTTTCGGCTTCAGCATAAATTTCTAACAGTGCAACTCCGCCTACCTTCAGGAAAAAATCTCTCCCCGTCCCCAATCTTGACAAGATTATATATTTCCCTTAACTTCCCTCCCGTATAGCCAACTCACATTGTAATTTTTTATGTTGACTTAGACCAAGGATTATCCCTAAATATATAATTACGGCGGCCATTAATCAGATGTATTGGCTTGGCTATGGAAAACAAAATCCCACGTCTTTTGCAGATCAATCTAATTGTTATTGGACGGCATATAATGGCTGCAAATAAAATATAGTGGCTATGGATGCATATAATACAATAGCAGGCTGGACAGGATGGCCTGCCGTCGTTGCGCTTATGCTTCTTGCTGGTGGATACGCTTATTGGGTGATGCAGAGGCGCACTGAAATAATGAAAGAATGGAGGGGGTATGGCCCATAAGGTGTACAAAGCAATCATACAGGCGTTGATGAATGGCACTCTCGTCGAGCCATTCTCATGGGCAGATTTCCTAGCAGCCTGTCCGGGATTGGGATGCGGAACCTACACCACATTCCTACATAAGCATGCTCGCGGCAACCCCGGAGGAAACTCCGAACTGTTTCAGAGGGTTTCAGCAGGCCAGTTCAAATGCCTTCGGCCATTTCGATACGGGCTATAGGGCGATCAGGGTAATCATTGATCGTGAGTTTCGTACGTAAACTATTCGGCCGGACCAATTATCCCGATCCTTTGCTCGAAAGAGCCGAGAGTTTGGTGCAGGGTGCTCGAATTAATGCGGAGGGAATGTACAATCCACTACTGGAGCGTTTTCCATTCCTGCGACATGTAGATATTGATCATTGGAATTTCATCCTTACAGTGGCGAGTGTATTCATGGCTGCTACCCGCCTGAATAATCTGCGCTTGAGTGATGATCGGGAAGATAAACTCATGGAAGTGGTCACCACGCGGCTGGATAAATGGAAGCCAGACGGTAGCCATGGCTTCGAAGACTGCAAAGTTATGTTTGAAACCGAGTTTGATCGGCTCACCCGCGCTGGGCACGAATCACGTTTTGTGGCTTCAGACGCGGTGGGCGTGTGGATTGTCTTAAATCTATTAGGACGGCCTCCTCAGACAGATTCTGAGTGCACCTTAGTGCGTGCGGTGGGGGGTATGGTCACAATTGCATTCTTTGACTGGTGGGATAAATAACATGCACAGAATTGCATTTGCTAACAAAGCCCCTACGCTGGATTCGGATTCCACTGTTATCCATCCCAGTCGGTAAGTCTGCACATTCCCACCTCCCGTTCTCCCGTTGACACATGGGCATAAATCCCTGCTGGCCCCGGCACATCCTCTACCGGTCGACTCAGACATGTGCCGGGCTTCAGAATCTCTTGCCTTTCCACCCAAATCTTTTTAACTTTACGCCTTAGCGCCCATGCCGGAGTGGCGGAACTGGTAGACGCAAGGGACTTAAAATCCCTCGTGCTGTAAGGCATGTGTCGGTTCAAGTCCGACCTCCGGCATTTATCAGGTGCATATTTGCTGACAAATATTAAACTTCTCGTTGCCAAATCCGTCAAATATATTATATTGATAAAACAATTACATACCTTGAGTTTACCAGTTACTGAAGGAGCGGATTCTATGAAAAAAAGGCTAATTTGCCTTCTGGCGGGGCTTTTCTCGCATTTTCCCCGATAATCAACGCCATCGACCTCTCAAAGGGAATTTTGCTCGACATCCCAAGGGATAAAGCCGCCGAGCAATTTGGCAGAATGCCCCCGTCAACCCTGACTAGAGAGGATACCCTCGCCATCGCCAATTATCGGATTCCAAGCGATACTGTCAGACTCCTGGCCGTAGTCGTTGACTGGATCACTCGCCCCTCCGTTTCAACGCCGCGCAGATGGACAGCCTCATCTTTTCCAGAAATATCTGGCCGGGCGGATCCGTCGCCGATTATATCGATGAAGTCTCATACGGCAGGGTCGCCCTCACCGGCGATGTCATCGAGTATGCCGTCGATGATGTTTACAGCCGCAACTTTGATTTTGAAACCCTTTTCCCTCTGCTTGACCCGATAGTCGATTTCTCCCAGTATGATGCTGATAATAATGGCGATGTCGACGCCGTCGTTTTCATACGCGCAGGGACCGGCCAGGAAGACACCCAGAAACCTCAGGATATCTGGTCGTATGCCATGGTCTACCAGCCCGGACACAGGTCCCGGCCCATACGATGGACATCGTGTCCCGCGCTGGAATACCTGCCCCGAATTGTTCCCCCAGCGTGACTCATTGAATCCGCGCAACTTCTCGGGCATTACGACTATTAATAGAATCAGAGTCTTTTGCCACGAATTATCTCATAATCTCGGCCTGCCTGATCTTTATGATTATGATGATAAAACTGACTCGACCACTTACTTCACTCCCAATGACTTTAATGATCATCCTGTTCAGGATTGGTGTGTCATGGGATACGGTGGTTATGGCATTTTCTCTATCAGCGAGGGGGTGCCCTCTCATATGTGCGGATGGAGCAAGAAGACTCTGGGTTACGTCAATCCCATCGTCCTCCCCGAAGGTGAAATCAGCAATGTCGTCCTTTATGACATTGAAACCCATCAGGACAGTTCGCTGTATTTATTACCCGTCAGCATGCCTGCTGAATATTTCCTGCTGGAATATCGCAATCCCAACACGACCGCCATGTTTGATCATACCAACTCGGATTACAGTTGCTATTTCTGGCCGGACTTGACCTACGGCCCGGATCCCCTCGATAAGGGTCTGATTATTACTCATGTTGATGACTCCATAGCAGGATGGGGAAGATTAAATGATGGGACGCCCTATAATGATCATTATGGCGTCAAGATTATGGACGCCGGCTACGACCCGGCCCACAATATATACAGCAATCCCGAGGGACACGGCACCGATTCCGCCCAGTGGTGGTACCCCTACGAAACCCAGCTTGGTGCCGCCTTCTCCAATTCCCAGTACGGGCAAAATTTATTCAGCCCGACCACTGTCCCCAACAGCAATGGCTATTATGGCGCTACCGGGATTACTGTCCGGGTCGATTCGATTGTCGACGATAAATTATATGTCTATGTTAAATTCGACCGCGACGGTGACGGTTTCGTAAATAACATGGACAACTGCCCGGGCGTTTTTAATCCCGCTCAGGCCGACGGGGATAACGATGGCGTCGGCGACGCCTGCGACAACTGCCTCACCACGCCCAATCCCGATCAGCTCGACAGTGATGGCGACCTCTTAGGCGATGCCTGCGATAATTGCGATTATGTTTACAATCCCACCCAGTATGATAGCGACTCCGACGGTGTCGGCAACCAATGCGACAACTGCCCGGCCAAACCGAATGCCGATCAGCTTGACAGCGATGCTGATGGCATCGGTGATGTTTGCGACTTCGTCTGCGGTGACGTCAACAAAACCGGGAATGTCAACGCCCTCGATATCACCTACCTGATCAACTTCCTCTATAAGCATGGAGCCACCCCTGACCCGTACGATTCCGGTGATGTCAACCATACCGGCACTATTAACGCACTGGATATCACCGCCATTATCAATATGCTGTACAAGCACGGCTCACCTCTCAACTGTCCATAGAATTCGAGAAAGCAGAATAATTGTAGGGGCGGAACCTATGTGTTCGCCCCTCTTCTTTTGCTGGCGGACCTCATGTTCGCCCCTTTTTCATTTGCATCTATTGGATAATTATCGACAAATCAAAAAGCCACGAAGCGGGATCGAACCGCTGACCTGCTGATTACGAATCAGCTGCTCTACCAGCTGAGCTACCGTGGCTTTACATTATCGAACACTCAATTTATCAATATCGGCCAAAAATCACAATAAAAAAATGGCGCCCCGCGGAATTGAACCGTGGACACACGGATTTTCAGTCCGTTGCTCTACCAACTGAGCTAGGGCGCCAAATACAATAGACTAAAATTTCCGCCAATTTATCCTATTTTCGGCAGATGTCAACCTATTTTTAGGCTACAGAAGAAATGCCTGCGAATCGACGGGGCCAAACATCCCCGTGAGAACAATCATGGAGAATAAACCGATCAAAAATCCCGTAAATACTGGGATCTCTGACATAATCCCAAACCGACCAGCCAATCACGATTATCTGAAGTATCGAATACCCAAACCATCCCCACCTCTGGCCATTCTTAAACCCGAGACTGAATGCCAGAATCGGGATTCCGTAAAGTCCGATTATAAAATTCTTGTCGATATCCTTATAGGTCCTGTCCAGAATCGACAGGACAATCCCCACCACGGAAACCAGAAAAAAAGTGATGCTTAAAATTATCCCGTACCATCCCAGAATCCTGACCGCCAGACGGCATCTGTTCACTTTCTTTACTCACGGTCGATCCCTTTCATTATTTTTTGGACCTGTATTCGCCCAGCAATCCGGCGCCGATAAATCCTGCATCATTACCCAGTTCTGCCTTTAATATACGAAGATTCTCCGTCGCCGACGGAAACGCTCTCCGGCGAATTTCGGCTCCGGCCACCTCAATAAAGCCGGCGCCACCATCAATTATACCCCCGCCGAAGATTATCGCCTCAGGATTTAACAAATTTACTATTCCCGAAAGCCCCGCGCCAAGTATCGTGGCTATCTCCTCGATTACCTCCAGAGAGATTTCATCCCCCTTTTTGGCCGCCGAAAATAGCTTCTTGATATTCAAATTCTGGATGTCACCCGATAAAACCTCTTCGAAAATTTCGCTGAGTCCATTCTTCAGTCTTATCCCTCAATCTATCCAAAATTGCCTGCGACGAACAATACGCCTCCAGACACCCATGATTTCCGCACTTGCACAGCTTGCCGTCATATCGGATTACCGTATGTCCTATTTCTCCCGCCGAAAAAGAACTCCCGCGCCAGAGATTCTTATCGATTATTATTCCTCCGCCGATCCCCGTGCCCACCGTGATGCAAAGTACCGTGTTAAACCTTTGAGCGGCCCCGAATCTAAGCTCGGCCAGAGCCATCGCGTTCGCGTCATTATCGACATAAACCGGAAGATTTAGATGCTTTTTCAAATGCGGCGCGATTTCCGTTCCGACCCAATCCGGAATATTGGGACATTTCCCCACCACCGTTCCCGTCTGATTATCTATCGTCCCCGGTGACCCGACACCGAGCCAGTTGACATGAAGGTCCTCTTCCGCCGCGTGCAGAAGAAGATTCTCGGCTATATTGGTCGTCAGATGAAGCAGGGGAGTGGCGCCTTTTTCGACCATCGCCGGTTTCTGGTCGCGATATATTATCTTGCCGGTCGAGTCGAAAAGTCCATACTTTATGTTCGATCCGCCAATATCGATTCCGGCGTAATGCTCAATGTTTTTCATGATGGGATTTCAATTAAAAAAAATTGTGCTCTCTGTAAAGATATATTTTTTGACCCGGGAAAATTATTTTCCTCTTGAATTATAAGCTTCGACCCCCAGTTTCAATATATTCATGGCATCCTTCAAATCCTCGGTATTCAATACATACGCAATGCGGCATTCGCTCTGGCCTTTGCCTGGCGTAGCATAAAACCCCGGCCCCGGAGCCATCATTACCGTCTTGCCGTTATGGCTGAAATCGGTCAGCATATACGATGCAAACCGCTCGGCATCGTCAATCGGCAACTTCGCCATAATATAAAAAGCTCCGCCCGGATTTATGCAGACCGTCCCGGGAATCTTCATCAATCCTTCGTAAACCACATCACGCCGTTTCTTATACTCTCCTATCATCTTCTTGAAATAATCCTCGCCGAGCGCAAACGCGGCCGCCGCCCCCACCTGCTCCAGAGTCGGAGAACAAAGCCTCGCCTGCCCCAGATGCAACGCCGCCCGGTAAACGTCCCTATTCTTGGTTACCAGATTTCCTACCCGCGCCCCGCACGCCGAAAACCGTTTGCTGATCGAATCCAGCATTATCGCCCTGTCCGCGATTTCCTTCAACGACATCACACTGATATGCTTCCCCTCATACACATATTCGCGATATACCTCATCCGCCAGCAGGAATAAATCATGATCCAGAACCAACTGCTTCAGACTCTCAATCTCTTCTCTTGTATAAATCGTACCCGTCGGATTATTCGGATTGCAGTAAAGTATTCCTCTGGTCTTGGCGCCTATGGCTCTCTCGATAATTGCTTTCGCCGGGAAATGAAATCCATCCTCTGCTTTGGTGGTAATAGGAACAAGCTTAATCCCTGCCTGCACGGCAAAGCCGTTATAGTTGGTATAAAACGGCTCGAAAACTATAATTTCGTCACCCGGCTCGCAGATTATTGTCATGGCAAATATGATCGCTTCAGAGCCGCCCGTCGTGACAATTATCTCATCCGGAGCTATATCAAGCCCGCATTTATGATAATATCCCGAAAGCTTCTCCAGAAAATCAGCCATCCCCTGCGAATTGCCATACGCCAGTACCTTATTTTCGTACCCCTTAACCGCCTGCCAGAATTCGTGCGGCGTCTCGATATCCGGCTGGCCGATATTAAGATGATAAATCTTGATCCCCTTTTTCTTCGCCTGATCCGCGAACGGAATCAATTTTCTTATCGGAGATGCCGGAACCGCCTGCCCACGCCTTGATATTTCGATCCCCTTCTTATTCCCGATTTTATTCACCCCGACACTTGCTTTCATACAAACCTCATAGTTCCGGCGCAAGCTATTGTCATATATTTAATTACCAATTCGAATCAATTCTTGGTCGCCGGCTGATATGCGATAATCTTCCCGATTATAATAACCACACGCGCCGATTATGTCAAATCCAATTTTCTTTTGCCCACTCAACTAAAACGCTTCTGTCGTTGGGAATTTCTAATATAAAGATAAACCGCAAGAAAGAATAACAGGTCAATCATCGCCACAATTAATTCAAAAATCGCAAAATCAATAATCCTCTTCTGCACCAACACAATCAAATAACTTGTAATGGAATGAAGCAGAATCACACCGATCAACGCCACTATGATATTCTTTAATCCCTTACTAAGACTGAATCCGACCAATCCCCCAGCCGTCGCATGGAAAAATATGGTAATTAGCCTCTCAAAGACCGGCCAGGATAATATCTTGATTCCCCCGGTCTGATAAGCCGCCCCGGTAAGCGCTCCCGCCTCATAAATCCCAAACCCCAGCGCGCAAAAAATGCCGACCACCATCGGGCTCTTTATCATCCCCGCCGCCGCGAAAAATAAGAAAATGATCGGAATGAATTTCACTAATTCCTGAATCAAAGCGGTAAACAGCGCGCTGAATATGGCATAATAATAAAGCGAACCCCCCGACTGAATCCCCGGAAGAATATAGGTCGACGCGTACCATTCCTGCAAAGGCACATGAGTTATCTTCAGCATATTATATGAAGCCACCCCCAGAATTATTGCGATATAAACTATCGGCTGCCTGTAATTCTTGATTAGAAGCGGAAGGCTGATCGCCATTCCGAAAAACAGGTAAACAGCATACAGCGGCATTCGCCAGATAATATCTCCGATTGAAACCGACTTAACCGGAGCTTTAAATTTATCGAGAGGATTTTCCACCAGTTCCACCGTGATACTCTGTGATGGCTGTACCAGTCTGACAATCTTCCTGTCTCTGGTCACGTACGCTATCTGGTCTGATGGTTCAATAAAATGGCAGACATAGGCGGAATCCATCGAATTCCCGTACCGTACCTTCGTGAATGCCTCTACCTCGATCCGAACCGGCGATTTAATCATTGCCTGAGGCACAAAGATTGAATCGATAATAATATCGCCGACCTTCAAATCCTTCATGCCCAAAAAAATCTCATACTGATCGATCATGTTATTGTCGGCGGCGAAAATGTCCTTTTCCAGAGTGAAATTTACCGTCTGCTTCGATGTATCCTTCTTGAAATATCCCGACAGGAGATCACCGGCATGCTTAAGATAAAGATTCTGCTCCTGATTGTTGACCTCGATTTCCATCTCATCGCCGATATAATGCCCCTTTTCATTGACATAATGCTTATTCTTTATTTTGAGCGTGAATTGACTGCCGAGAGGCGTAAGATCGAGGCTCAAATCCTCATCGAATCTCAAACCTTCGATATCGTCAAGCGATTTTTTCCCTTTTGCGGTCGATTCCAACTGCCCGAACTTCTGGTCCTTCAATAAAAACTGATATGTCCGCTTCGACCCCTCCGGCCTGATCTTGTCCACGGTTACATTACCCGTCACCCCCCATGACATGGCCGCACCGATTACACTCAAAACTATGGTAAATATGATAATTTTCTTCTGATGCATGATTCAACCTATCAATGGAAAAGTAATTTCTTCAAATACGACACGAGTTCTGCACGCTTCATCGTCGCCTGAACATTCTCCGCCTTAAGCCATTCCTCCCGGTCGGAAACACCTTTAGCCACCTCGGCGCCTATTCGAAGGTCTTTTACCGTAACCGTCCCCGATTCGAATTCGTCCGACCCCGCAATCACCGCCAGCGGAATCCCCACCCGGTCGGCATATTTCAACTGCTTGTTCAAATTTTTGGTCTCGCCCATATAAAGCTCGGCATTGATATCGGCCTTGCGAATTTCATTCACTATTGAAATGTAATCCGAAATTCGCGCTCTATCCATCGTCGTGACCAGAACATCCGCCGTTGCCTTTTTCAATTCGAGAGCCTTCAGTTCGATCAACGCCGCCAGCATTCTGTCCACCCCGAATGATGTTCCCGCCGCCGGCAGCGATTTATTCGAAAACCGCTCTATCAGATTATCATACCTCCCGCCCGAAAAAACCGACCCGTACTCAGGAAGATTAAGCAGAGTAGTTTCATACACCGGTCCCGTATAATACCCCAGTCCCCGAACAATCGTTATATCGATCTTCGTCTTTTCGTCCGGAGTACCCATCTGCTTGAGATATTCCTGTATCTGCTTTAGCTCATCAATCCCTTGCTTGGATATTTCGATACTTCCGAGAAGCTTTTCCGCCGCCGCCAATTTGTCATTCTTTGGATCTTGAGCGATCTCCAGAAAATCATTCAGTAGGCTAATCTGTTTACTATCCAAATTCAGCCCCGGAATCTTGTCTCCCGATTTATCCGTCCGCCCCGGCCCGAGTTCAAGCAGTACCGCCTCTTTCCCTTGCTTCTCCAGCTTGTCGATAACACGGAAAACATCCATCCCCTTTTCCGACGCTATCCCCGCATAGGCTATCAGCCCATTTATCAGCTTCCTGTTCGAATATCGTACGACAAAATTCTTTATCCCCAGATTATCCAGTACTTCCACCATCACCGCGATTATCTCGGCGTCGGCCAGCATCGATGATGTCCCCACGATGTCAAAATCGCACTGCATGAATTCCCGATATCGACCCGGCCCCGGTTTGTCCACTCGCCATACCGGGCCATACTGATACCGCCGGAAGGGGAGAGCCAGCTCCGGATTGCACGCGATATACCGCGCCAGCGATACCGTAAATTCATACCGCAACGCCATATTGACCTCATCCGGCCCTTGAAATCCAAAAAGCTCCTTAAGATTATCGCTGGTATAATCGCCGCCCAGTAATGTCTCGGCATATTCCAGAGCCGGTGTCTGTAGAGGCAAAAATCCATGCCTTTCATATACCGCTCGGGTCTTTTCGATCAATTTCTGCCGGGCGATTTCCTCTTCCGGCGGATAATCCCGAAATCCCTTCAGAATCCTCGGCTCAACCTTGCGTATCTGCTTCTTCTCACCCATAAAATCTTCATCGTAGGCCAAAACCCCTTGCGGTTTTGACAGAGTTATTCCGCTCAATTAATACTTTTTTGTCAGGAAATGAAATGATTTTTTGTAGGGCACGGGCCCTGCGCTCGAGCCATTTTTCTTGTCCGCCATCGGAGGGCTCGTGCCAATCTTTTAATCCTTTACACAACGAACTGAAAAGCCGCACTTCTTATAGTAGCTGAAACGGCCGACTACTGAATAACCGTAATCCAGGTACCGGTACCATGCGTCGTAACTACTGTACTCCGTAGAAGACCAAATGAGGGCGACGTAACCTATATAGCCGTAAGTACCATCTTCGGAACGGTAGCCGCCGGGCAACCCGGAAAAGCCGCTTTCATTGGTTGCGCCAGTATTAGGACTGGCCCAATGCACCGTTCCGGCTTCTTTCATTTTCCCGCCCTCAGTGGTGCCACGCCAGCCAGTTGCATCAGCTTGGGCCTGGCTCATGCCAAGACACATTTCCAATTGCTTCCACTCAGCATCAGTCGGCACATGCCAGCCGGCCGGCGCTATATTCCGGCTGTCGTTTACAGAATACCAGTTATACAATCTGCCATAAGTAGCAACATTATTTGCATCATTATTGTATTCGCAATATGCTCCGGTAGTAAGACCCCCCCAAGTGGGATCGTCGGTTACATTGGGTATGGCATCGCCATTACGATAATGGGTCACTTTCAGATTTTCTGCCATCCACCATTGATTGCATATCTTTACCGCCTGATACGTATTACCATCTATGTCTGTTACCGTTCCGCAGAAGGGCGCCGGCCCATGTTTGTACAAAAAATTAATAAGATAGGTTATATCCAGCGCGTTGACAGTGGTCGTGTTATTGACATCGCCCGACGTCAAGGGATTAGGCGCCGGCCCATGTTTGTACAAAAAATTGATAAGATAAGTTATATCCAACGCATTGACCGTCGTGGAGTTGTTGACATCACCGCAGTCGCCGGCAAATGCGTTTAGTAGCTCATGAACAAGACTGCAACAACTACCATCGCCATTAACGTTCGTCTCATAATTTTGACTCCTCGCCGATTTCCCTATGATTTTGAACTATTCATAACATAATTTTCAAACGGCAGCCCTAATCCTTAACACACCGAACCGAAAAACCGAGTCGCTTACTATAGATGACGCGGAAAACTCCTGATTGATTGTAACTCAGGGCCCTGCTCCATGCAAAATCAAAGTTCTCCGTCGAAGACCAAAAGTAGGCGTAGTAATCCTTATAATCGTAATCGTAATTTCCATAGTCGTTACGGGTGCCGCCAGGCAACCCGGAAAAACCACTTGCGTTGGTGGCGCCTGTATTGGGATTAAGCCAATGCACTATGCCGGATTCTTTCAACTTACCACCTTCATCAGTACCACGCCAGCCTTCTGCGTCGGCCTGGGCCTGGCTCATGCCAAGACACATTTCCAATTGCTTCCACTCAGCATCAGTCGCCACATGCCAGCCGGCCGGCGCTATATTCCGGCTGTCGTTTACAGAATACCAGTTATACAATCTGCCATAAGTAGCAACATTATTTGCATCATTATTGTAATCGCAATATGCTCCGGTAGTAAGTCCCCCCCAAGTGGGGCCGTCGGTTACATTGGGTATGGCATCGCCATTTCGATAATGCGTCACTTTCAGATTTTCTGCCATCCACCATTGATTGCATATCTTTACCGCCTGATAAGTATTACCATCTATATCCATCACGGTGCCGCAGAAGGGCGCCGGCCCATGTTTGTACAAAAAATTAATAAGATAGGTTATATCCAGCGCGTTGACAGTGGTCGTGTTATTGACATCGCCCGACGTCAAGGGATTAGGCGCCGGCCCATGTTTTGTACAAAAAATTGATAAGATAGGTTATATCCAGGGCGTTGACCCCGGTAGAGTTATTGACATCGCCGCAGTCGCCTGAAAATGCGTTTGTAGCCATGAACGAGACTGCAACGACCAGCATCGCCATTAACATTCGTTTCATAATTTTACCTCCTCGCCAGTTATGGAATTGCATCCAAGAAATTTATTTTTATAATTTCTGTATATTAGATGACCACATGCTCACTCCGCAGAAGATATCGTAGCAAGAAATAATATAATGAATTAAAATAGCCTTGCAAGACCTATTTTGTCGGAATTTCCGATCCGCTCAATTTGAAACTTGGAACTTGGTGTGCTAATCGGCCCCCGAATAATTTACTGGGGGGGAGAGTTGAACTCCCGACCTCCTGATCCACAGTCAGGCGCTCTATACCAACTGAGCTACCCCAGCATCACAGACAGACAATTTTAATCTTTATCGGGCATTCTGTCAAGCTATTTGAGCCCCCACCAAACTCATTGCCTCCCCGTTTCTTGCGCCCGCCTTATTATCGTATTCATCAACTGCCGCCCCATCGCGCTCGATGAATCCAAATTCAGCCCCTTGGCCGTGTAGAAATAAGCCGAATCGAGCTGTCCCGTCCGATAAAAAAGAAATCCAAGATTAAAATATGCCACCGTGAATTTCGAGTCCAATTGAATGATCCGCCGGAAACATTGACCCGCCCGCGCAATATCTCCCGTCCCCATATAAGCCCTACCCAGCATATTCAATATTTTCGGATCATTCGGCACCAACCTCTCGGCCTCCAGCAAATAGGGGAGAGCCGACCCCGCACTGTCCATCCCTATCAAGGCCGACCCGGCCACAAAATTGGGGAGAGGATCGAGCGAATCCATCCCGATACTCAGACGCGCCGCCTGCAGAGCCTTGTCATATCGCTCCAGATCGAGTTCCGTTCTGGCGATAGCGCTGTATACATGACCATTTTTCATGTTGTCCGGAATCCCCTCAAGAAGCTCCAGCCCTTTTTCAAGATTGCCAGTCTCCTTCAAATAGTACTGCGCCAGAAGCTCCGTGCCGTACCGCCTGGCGTTTTCGTTTAATTTTAGTATCTCTTCCGCTCTGGCAAATTGAATATTGACCGATGAATTCGTCATCACCCAAACTCCGGAAAATACAACCGACCCCATCACCAACGACCGTAAAATTCTATCTTTTCCCCCGGATCCCGAATATGATTTCAGGAACGAAAGCATAATAACTACTCCCAGACTTGCCGCCGGAATCGAAAATAAATCCCAATCCCGCGCAAACCCAAGCTGAGGATTAACCAAAAGAAGAAACAATATTGCCGATGCCGATATTATACCGTAAAAATACGTAAGTCCTGCCCCTTCATTTTTCCCCCTCCGCCTCAAGAGATAAAATATCATCACTAACCCAATGGGAATTACAAGAAGCAATTCATTGAATACATCGAGAATATGCGAGATAGAAAACACTGAATATGTTCCGACTGAAAATAGAGGAAGCAATTTATTCGCCAACCCGCCCGAATAACTCTGCCCCTTTATTTCAGCCAACAGTATAATAATAATTAACAGTATCATCGAGACTGCCAGTATTATTACAGGCAAATGCCGACCAAAGGAATCTGCAGCTCTATCAACCCTACCAAGCACTCTATTGCTCCGATAGTTGCGATAAATAATATATAGCATCGAGGGGAGAAGGAAAATGCCGGTCAGATGCACAAAGGGGAGAAGTACAAATAGCACGGTTGTCCAAATAATCCCCTTTCCAGTTTCGAGATATCTCGCCGCCATCAAAATATATATGACAGACATCGGATAGTACAAAGAGTACGATTCCGCATACCCGAAAAACAGTTGTATCCCCCCCATAGTTAAAATCAGCCATTTAATATAAGAAGAACCGCTATTCATCCAACCCGCCGGGACTTTGAATCGATAAATCACGGTAACAAAGACCGTCCCGCAAATCATGCTGTATAATGCATAAGCGCTTTCCCCCGATACTTGCCCCAACAGGTTCAGAAACCTGTACAAGACTGCATGCAGGAAAAAATCCAATAATTCCGTATGATAAAAATAATCCCCCTTTTCAATTTGATTAATCCTCTGGTACCCGTCCCCCAGCGAATGAACATGCACTCTCATCAGATAAAACAATGTGAAAGATATAGTCGCAACCATCATCGTGCGCCAAAACTTTGGAATGCTTTCCCAAGCTCCCGCCATTTTACTTATTCCGCCGCCCGGCCAATCCATACTCCTCGGCAAACTCACCATCAGAAGCAAAACCGCCACCGCCACATGAAAACCAATTGCATGAAACTTAAGAAGATTAAATCCCCACATACGATCTAGCGGGACTAGCGCCGACGCAAAGTACACCGCCCCCAGCGCAACAATCGGCCAAATTATAATCAGCTTTTGTTTGCCATTATCGACCATACTCATAATAAACTGCATAAAACCTCTTGGTCAAGTACCGGATACTCCTACTTTTGACTTTCCCCGCGCGATTCATTATTATTACCCCGACCATATTTTGAGAAAAGAGGATTTTATGCTCGACCGTGCTGAGGCTCTGATTTTGATGGAGTCAAAAATCACCAACAAAAATCTCAGAAAACATATTCTATCCGTTGAGGCCGGCATGGTTCGGCTGGCTGAGCATTTTGGCGAAGACAAAAACCTCTGGGGTCTGACCGGACTGTTGCACGATCTCGATTATGATGTCACCGCCAGCGATCCCGGACGCCATACTTTCATCACCGAAGAATGGCTGAAAACCTACACTCTTCCGGACGAAATGATCTATGCCATCCATTGCCATCCCGGGCACGCCGTATGCAAATCCCGCCTCGATTGGGCTTTGTACTCCACCGATCCGACCACCGGATTCATTGTCGCTTGCGCCTTGATGCACCCCTCCAAAAAACTTATCAATATCGACACCGAATTTATGATCCGCCGTTTCAAAGAAAAAAGATTCGCCGCCGGCGCCACCCGCGAAAATATCGCCGCCTGCAGCAATCTCGGTCTGGAACTCCCCGAATTCCTGCTTCTGATTCGGGACGCGATGCTAACCATTGCCGACAAATTGGAACTTTGAGCAACCAAAAATCCATCTTTAGCAAAGACATTATCGGCTGGTCGCTCTACGACTTCGCCAATACCATCTATTCCATGAACATCCTTTCGCTCTATCTCAAGCGCTGGATAGTCGAGGACTTGGGCAAGGACGGTCTCTATTACGATATCGCCTTTTCGGCCTCGATGCTATTGACTGGCCTCGTCATGCCTGCCCTGGGAGCCATTTCCGATCATTCCGGTAAAAAGAAACTCTTTCTCTTTTTATTTACTCTCTCATGCTGCCTTTCGGTCGGTATTATTCCGATAGTCCAGGCCGGTCAAATTATGATAATCATGCTCGTCTTCGGCCTCTCCAATTTTTTCTATGAGGGCGGCATGGTCTTCTATAATTCTCTCCTGTACTCCGTCTCCGAAGGTAACCACGCCCGCCTGGTCTCTGGCTTTGGTGTGGCAATCGGATATTTCGGCGCTGTCGCCGGAATGATTCTTGTCCTTCCGTTTGTCACGGGCAAAATATTCGGAATCGATATCTCCGGATTCAGCTATGGCGGAAAAGCAGCCTCATTTTTGCCCACCAGCATCCTTTTCATGCTCTTTTCCATCCCGATCTTCCTCTGGGTAAAAGAAAGGAAGAATCTCCTCAAATCAGGCAAAGTAAACTTCAGGAAAGCCTATTCTGAGGTCTGGGAGGGGATAAGAAACACCAGGAAATATCCCGGCGTGATGCGCTTCCTCGTCGCCGACTATTTCATAGAGGATGCCGTCGCCACCGTGATCCTGAATATTGGCATCTTTTCCTCGTATGTCATTGGCTTCACCGATTCCGACCTGACTATATTTCTTATCATCTCGACTATCTCCGCCATGATCGGTTCCTATTTTATCGGACTTGTGGCGCAAAGATTATCGCTCAAAAAAATGATGATGCTCATAATCTGGGGCTGGATATTGGTGCTCGTACTTTTCATCCTGATTGAAAATCAAATTATCATTTATTTCCTCGGTTCGATTCTTGGAATCCTGCTCGGCGGACTCTGGACCGTCTCCCGCCCGCTTCTGGCCGAGATGGTGCCGCATGACGAACTGGGACGATTTTTCGGCCTCTATTCTCTCTCCGGACGAGCCGCCGCCGTCGTCGGCCCGGTAATATGGGGAGTAATGGTCTATCTTTTCGCCCCCGCTCGCCCATTGGGGAAAATGTTTTCGCAATTGATGGGGCTTTCGCCCGAATCCTCCGCCAAACTTCCCTACCGTTTCGCCGTAATCTCATTGATATTAATGATGACAGCAGGCCTCATAATTTTTCGAAAAGTCCCTGACAGGAAAGGTCAGACTGATATAACGCCATGATAAAATCCGGAGCCTATTACGAACATACCGGGTGTATTCATATCCACACCACCGACTCCGATGGTACCAAATCGCTTGAGGAGGTCGCCCAGATAGCTTCCTCTCTCGGCCTCGATTTTATTCTGGTCTCGGATCATATGATTCTCAAAAATCGCCTTGCCGGCAAAGAGGGATACCATGGAAAAACTCTGGTCCTGATTGGATATGAACACAATGATACCGAAGACTGCAATCATTATCTGATATTTGGCTCCAAAGACGTCCTGCCCAAAGACCTAAAGCCGGTCGATTATGTCGCTCTGGCCAGGCAGGAGGGAGCGCTCGGCATAATTGCGCATCCCGATGAGGTTCGTCCTCGCCTCGGCAAGTACCCTTCGTACCCCTGGCTCGCCTGGGAAGCTGAGGGGTTCGATGCCGTCGAAATCTGGAACCAGATGTCGGAATGGATGGAGAACCTCAAGCCGTACAACAAAATCAAAATGGTTTTCTCTCCGCGAAGGTTCATGCGCTCGCCGACCGGACGAATTCTTCAGAAATGGGATGACCTCAATAAAACCAAAAAAATCGCCGGCCTCGGAGCGATTGACGTGCACGGCTTCCCGTACAAAATCGGTCCCATCCGAATAACTATTTTCCCTTATAAAGTACAATTCAAATCCCTGCGCACACATCTTTTATTATCAGAACCTCTCTCCAAAGACGTCACTACCGCTTCTCAACAAGTGTACGATGCCATCCGCGACTGTCGCGCCTTTGTCTCCAATTACCGATGGGGCGATGCCTCCGGATTCACCTTTCAGGCAGCTCAGGGAGCAGCCACCGTCATCAGTGGCGGCCAATTGCCCTCATTTCAAGACTCTCTATTGAAAGTGAGCGTACCCGAATCCGGCATAATCAGAGTCGTTTTGAACGGTCACATCATTCTCGAACAAAAAGGCAGCGCTCTCGAGTATCAGCCTAGCAAAAACGGAATCTATCGCATCGAAGTATTCAAAGGCGACCGCGGCTGGATCTTCTCCAATCACATCCGTATCGGCTGCTGAAGAGATATCATCAGCGGCAGTAAGTCAACGTTCATATAGGTTACTCTTGATTCGAAAAGCATCCGCGATCTGAATAACCCTTGACAAAATATCATGCAATTCATATTTTGAAGATGGATACCATTGGGCATATTATTGTTTTAGCATAAATGCACGGTGGTTGACTATATTGTAAGCGACAATAAGCGATTTTCTTAATATCCGATTCCTTTTTGGGAGGGAATATGAATATCAGTTCAAGGCAGACATTCCTGAAATGCCTCACTTTCCTCGCCTTATTCAGTTTTCTGGCCTTTTCTTCCTCTTTCGCCGCCTACAAGGCCAAAGATGCGAAGAAAAAGCACGACCAGATGGTCAAGAAATTGTCTGATCAGACGCCTGTGAAGTCCGGTGCTGCGGACGAATTTCATAATTATACAACCCCCTCTCCTCCCGTCGGGACCCAAAGTCTCGGTTTTGAGGAGAGCACTCCGGCCAACCCGATCTCTGCCATGCATCCCCCCATCGGAAATCCTTCCCCCGGGTGGCAGGTCGGGATAACTACCCACGATCAGCAAACCATTGGCTCGACACTTCGCCGCGTCGATTGGCGCGGGACTGCCAAGCTGGTCAAATTTGCCTGGACGAAAAAGGAAAATTTCGGCCCCCCGTATGATGGCCGCCGGATTACCTACCAGGCTTACGATCCCAATACCGGTGCATTTACTCAGACTACCGGTGGAAGTGATATTCACGCCGTTCTGGGACAGGTTTCAGACCATGTAACTCTTGATGTTCACCCTGACGGCCGTGCCGTCCTCGCCACAAACTATAGCCCGACCGGCGAAGACTTCAATGAAAACACCTACGTCTGGACTGAATTCGCTCCGACCGGCGGATATTTTGGCCCGTGGAAGTGCACTCTTCCCGATACCGCCCTGCAATATTGGCTGGACCCTCAGAATGATTACAGATACCTGTGGCCCTCTGCAGATTTTCAAGTCGATGAAATGGATACTGTCCTTCACGTTTTTGCTCAGCAATCCAAAACCGGCGACGGCACTCCTCAACGCCTGATGTACTTCAGAAAGATCGGTTCCTCGAGCACATGCTATTGGGATTTTCCCCCGCTGAAGGTTGACATCGCTCAGGATCTGGCTCAGGTGGTGACCGCTTCCCGCGTCAGCCGCAAAGTGGCGATTATTTGGACAGCCGGCTACACTTCTCCTCCCGGCGACACCATTACACCTGATCGTGGCCAACTGTTAAATGATGTTTTTTACAAGATCAATACCGACATGGGAGCCATGGGCTCTTGGGGTCCGACGATAAATGTAACCAGGACCGATTCCTCCCAGTTAAGCTGGATGGCCCAATCCGACCTCTCCGCTCTTTACGGCACTGACGATTTTCTGCATATCGTTTGGAATGCTCGCCAATTTGATTTTTATACCCAGACCTTCCCGATGCTCACCGGAAGCCGTATCTTCCATTACAGCAATCTGAACCCCGGCGTCATCAGCGTTGTCAAAGACGCCAATTGGGATATAACTGAAAATGGCGCCAATAATTATCCTTGCACCGGTGGCGCCTGGAACGTGATGAGCTTGGTCAAGATGAGCATTTCCGAGTGCGACGGCAAATTCTACTGTCTCTTCACCCAGTACAATGACTATTTCAATGGCGTCACCGACGATTGCCACAATGCCAACTGGTCGGCTAACTATGGCTCAGGCACTGCTAATGGCGAACTTTATATATCAATTTCCCGCAATGGCGGACGCAATTGGGATATCGCTCGCAATCTGACCAATTCCTACTCTCCACACTGCGACTCGGCAGTGGCACTTGGCGGAACTCTGGAGTGTCAGTCCGATATGTGGGCCACAATGTCCCGCTTCGGTATGAACTCCGCTGGCCTCAACTTCACAGCGATACCGAAAGTCGATCCCTCCGGTGGTAGCTATGTTGGTTCATCGTATCTTGATGTCTTCTACGTTAACGACAAGTATCCCGGTAGCGCTATGCAGGATCAGGGCGTTTGGACAACTAACCCCATGAGATGGTTTCGCGTTCCCTGCGTCGAGCCGGTAGATTTCTCTCTCTTATCCCTCAGTCCGGCCGCCATTCAAGATCCGGCCTGGGTCAAACCCATGATCGAGAAAGATACCATTGTCAGGCTTGAAAACATCGGGAATCTCCCACTGAATATATCTTACATCGGCTCCCACAGAATTACCGGACCTGAAGATTGGCTCGGGATAGATCTTAACTCCGCAATCATCAGCGACGGTTATCCTAATTTTGTAAACCTGACCGTCAAGTTGAACAAGGAAGGCCATGTTACAAGCGGTCCGAAAGGGTATGATGGATTTATCGAATTCATCAGTGACGCTTACGCCTCACCCGATACTTTGTTCATCCATTTAATCATCGCCGACACCGTTCAGTTCCCGGATTTGGCTGACATCAGAACCGCTTCCAAGAGAATCGCGATTAATAATGCCGGTAATCTCGGCGACGGCGGCAAAGAAGGTTATACTCTTGATTTCTTCAACGATTGCGACACCGCCAACAATGTTGCCGGATCCAATGATAATGCCCGGATATATCTCTATGATGCCAGCCCTTTTGTCTTACGCATTTCGGGTACCGATACTACATTGAACAACTACATTTGGAATTCCGACTGGTTATATAACGATGGCTTCCGCCCAACCAAAGGCCTAACGGTCGATTCTTCCGGAACCAATGGATACAATTATGCTCGCACGGGCAAGTTCCTGACCAGGGATTCCGTGATCGGCCTCGAATGCGAATACTTCATGCCGACCAGCCCGGACACTTCCGACTTTATGGTTCAAAGGGTCAAGGTATTTAAGAACGTACCCGGCGGCGACGCAATACCCGATGTCATGATCGGTGAGTTGATGGATTGGGATATTCCTTCCGACTCGGGCGTGGACAATGGTTCTGGCTATGATGCCGCCAGGAGACTGATGTATTGCTATGGCGCCGAATATGGCGCTGACACAGGCGCACTGTCCACTTGGAACGATTGTATTCTGGCCAATGACCGTGCGGGTGGGTTTTCCTATTGGAGAGGCTATAAGATAGCGAAGAATCAGCCGGCGGCATCCACTGATACAATTCCTATGAAAGGTATCTTCACCGGAAGCAACCGCAACTGGCAGGGCCCGACCGGCAACTTCCCGCCGGGTAATCTCTACCAGAAACTGTGGAATAACGGCATCCTGTTCAGCGGATACGAACCATGGGAAGCTCAGACAGCCGACCCCGATTCGATCTACGTTGATCTGAACATGGTTGCCTTCTTTGGCAATTTCACGCTGGCCCCGACCGATACTCTGATATTCGTCAAGATTCTGGCCACGACGAAAGATCAACTCACCAAAGCCAGACCCTTAAGCAAAATCATCGACGAAGCCCGGGCCTGGATTCAAGGTCGCCGAGGTTTGAGCAACTGCTGCAACCTCCCGGGTGATGCTAATAATGACGGAAGACTAAATGCCCTGGATGCCGCTTATCTCATAAGATATTTGTTCTGTGCCAACGGCCCTCGCCCACCATGCAGGGCGGAGGGCGATCCTGATGGCAATGGGACTATTCATACTTTGGATATAACGAGAATCATTAACAAATTGTATAATGGCGGCGCGGCGCTCGTCTGCCCGCGTTAGTTGAATTGTCATGATTAGGATAAGGATGAAAGCAATGAAAAATAGAATTGATTTCTTAGGTTATCTGGTCATGATCTCTTTGGCCTTCGCCAATGTGAATTCAATGACCTTTCGGGCAGACGCCTATCCCGAAATATGCCCCAGCACCGTCGCCATTGGAGTCCCGTTCTCAATTGATATCTACATAAACAACCCTGATTCCGGCAGGTCGGTTTTCTCGATGCCTCTTGAATTCACTGGCACCGATATATCTTCCGTGATCCATTATAATGTTGGCGGGCAAGGAACATTTCATTCTATGGAATTTGTAAATGGATTTTACGATAATTCTTGGTTTGACTTGTTCAAGACAATATATGAGGAAAGTTGGGACGGGTCTCTGCCGGATCTGGTGAATATAACGGGTATCGGCCAGGCCTGCACCGGCTATCCATATGGAGTCGGGGAGAAATTGTATATACGATTTCATTTTCTGATAAACCAGGAAGGGACATTTTGTGTAAATCAGGGAGACATGTCCGACGATGTCTATGATTGGATATTTGAAGATCCCGTTCCATACTTTGGCGGGCCATATTGCTTTTTTGTGGGCACAGTGAATACACCATATTGTCTGACATCAACCACCGACCCTGTTTTTAAAGTATGCCCCGGTGGGGACGAACCATTTAGGGTATTCTTAAAGGGCTGCAATGGCCAGCCCATCGTAGGTGAATCATCAGTCTCAATACAATTCTCAAATTGCAGCGATATCTCGGCCTGCTCCGGATCACCGGCCTTTACTACAATTTACCCGGTCGCCCCGTCGGATCAAAACGGAATGGTAACTTTCTATATGAAAGGAGGCGATTGTCCCAATGCGTGCTACGCGACAGTCAACGCATCTTGTGGAACTATTGCGACCGTTCCCGTAAAGTCATTCGATATCAATGGCGACTTCATTGTCTCTATTGCCAATGACTACGATTTTTCACTATGCAACGATTACAATAATAATGGAACTATTGACTTCAATGATCAAAATCTTTTTGGCGCGCATATCGGTCATAAGTGCCAGATTGATCCGTGCGACCTTTTCGGATACGATTTCCGATTGCTTCCTGAGGCCAACCTCGATTCCGGCGACGTAGTGACCCTTCGTCTGATATTAAGTAATAATAACCAGGCCCAGGCATGTTCGACCGGCTTCATTGGTTTCTATTACTCCGATTATGGGACCGGGGGAATGGATCACTTCATCCAGTCATATCCTTATAATCACCGATTGGTGCCCGGCGAATTGGATACGGTCTCCATCCAATATGTGATCCCCGGCTATGGCTCGCATTGCTTAAAGGCCAAATTCAATTCCGATTGCTGTGACTCGCTTATCACACTATCTGATTGTGTCAATATTATTCAGCAATGCAATCCCAATGCCAGCGTATGCTACAATTTTAATATCCGATTAAACAGTCCCGCGTTTGGCTGGAACCGCTTTCCATATCTCCTGCCGAACTGGCAAATGAATGATATCCATATACCATCATTTCCAACTGGCGGCCCCGATTCAATTGTATATCAAATATGCACTCCATCGCAGAGCCATGCCGGGGATTCGTCATCAGTGACGGTTTACGTCTGCAACGACGCGCAGTGCAATGAATTTAGGGAGATAGTAAATCGGGTAGTATTTTCCTCCAATTCCGGCGATGTTAACAGAAATTGCATCATTAATGCGCTTGATATAACATACTTGATAAACTACCTGTATAAGCACGGGCCCGCTCCTGTTCCCTTAATGATGGGGGACACAAAATGCGACGGTTTAGTCAATCTGCTTGATATAACATACCTGATAAATTACCTATATAAGGGGGGAAAACCACCAGTTTGTCCGTGGTGAGTTTCCGGGTGCGGCGCCAAATCGCCTTTGGAAAGCCTTGAATCTATTTACATCAACTTGCGCCCCGCCGCCGTACGGCGGGGCTCCTTTATATCAATTCGGTACTTGGCGCATCTTTGCGGGATGATTTCAATGGCATATATCGCATCGAAGTATTCAAAGGTGACCGCGGCTGGATCTTCTCCAACCACATCCGCATCGGTTGCTAAAAATTTGCACTCCGGGGCAATTCGCTGACTTATATATCACCCGACCCTGAAATAGTAAAGCAATCAGAACTCAGAAAAACCTTGACAAAATATCCAAGATTCATATCTTGAAAATGGATATCTTTAGGCGTATTGCTGATTCTGCCCTCACTGAGCGATGATTATGTATATGATAATTTACAAAACTCGATCATCTTAACATATTGTCACTAGTTTGGAGGGAATATGTATATCATTTCAATGAGGGGGATTCTGAAATGCCTCATTTTCCTCGCATTATTCAGTCTTCTGGCCTTTTCTTCCTCTTTCGCCGCCTACAAGGCCAAAGATGCGAAGAAAAAACATGCCCTGATGGTTAAGAAATTTACGGATCAGACACCCGTCAAGTCCGCAGGTGCCGACGAATTTTACAATTATACCACTCCCACTCCTCCCGTAGGGACTAAGAGCCTCGGTTTCGATGAGAGGTACTCCGGCTAACCCGATAACCGCCACGCATCCTCCGATTGGAAACCCCAGCCCCGGATGGCAGGTGGGGGTTACCACCTATGATTATCAGACTAGCGGCTCCACGCTCCGCCGTGTTGATTGGCGCGGAGCAAACAAGAATGTCAAATTTGCCTGGATGAAAAAAGAAAACTTCGGAGCCCCCTCCGATGGCCGCCGCATTGCCTATCAGGCTTATAATCCGGCTACGGGGGAATTCACTCAAGATGTTGGTGGCACTGATATCCATCCCGTGACGGGACAGATTTCAGGTTATGTAACCCTTGACGTTCAACCCGATGGCCGTGCCGTCCTTGCGGGTCACTATAGCCCGACCGGAAGCAGCAGCGATCAGAATACATACGTCTGGACCGAATTTGACACGACCGGCGGCAACTTTGGATCTTACAAATGTCCAATTCCCGATTCCACACAAGAATACTGGTGGGATCCGTCCGGGTATTACAAATATTTTTGGCCATCGGCAGATCTGCAGATAGACGGGTCAGATACCGTTTTGCATGTTTTTGCCCAGCAATCTCTTCCTAATGCAGGAGCTTCTCAAAAAATAATGTATTTTCGAAAAATCGGAAATCCGGACTATACCAACACTTGTACTTGGGATTATCCGCCAATGAAAGTCGACATGGTTCAGGATATTGCTCAGGTGGTGACTGCATCGCGAGTAAGCAGAAAAGTTGCTTTAGTTTGGACAGCGGGATACACTTGGCCGCCCGGCGATACTATTACTCCCAATCGCGGCCAGATGCTAAATGATGTCTACTATAAAACCAATAATAATATGGGCGAACTCGGAAGCTGGGGGCCGACTGTAAATGTTACCAAAGCAGACTCTTCACAACTTAGTTGGATGGCTCAAACCGATGTTTCAGCTCTATACGGTACTGATGATTACCTGCATATTGTATGGAACGCTCGCCAGTTTGATTTTCAAACCCAAACCTTTCCTATGATAACCGGAAGCCGCATTTTCCATTACAGTGATTTGTATCCCGGCGTCATCAGTGTTGTCAAGGATGCGAATTGGGATATAACTGAAGGCGGGACAAATAACAATGGGTGCACTGGCGGCGCCTGGAATGTGATGACCTTGGTCAAGATGACAATCTCTGAATGCGACGGTAAGTTCTACTGTCTTTTTACGCAATTCAATGACTACTTCAAAGGAATCACCGACGATTGCCATAACTCTAACTGGTCTAATAACTACCGGTCCGGGACCGCTAACGGCGAACTCTATATAGCCGTCTCCGACAACGGCGGACGCAATTGGGATGTCGTGCGAAACCTTACCAATTCCTATACTCCCCATTGCGATTCTGCTCCCGCCCTCGGCGGAACTCTGGAGTGCCAATCCGATATGTGGGCTACCATGTCCCGATTCGGTATGAATTCCGCTGGCCTCAACTTCACAGGGATACCGATTGTTGACCCCTCGGGAAGCTATGGGGGCAATCATTATCTTGATGTCTTCTACGTTAACGACAAGTATCCGGGCGGTTGTGTGCAGGACCAGGGCGTATGGACTACCAATCCGATGAAATGGTTCCGCATTCCGTGCATTGATGGGATTTCTTATCCCCATTTTTACTTCTATCCTTACACGATCGATGATCCCGCCTGGACAAAGCCGATGATTGAAAAGGATACTATCGTTAGGCTTGAGAATATTGGAAATGTTCCTATTTTTGTATCGTCTATCACCAGTTACCGCATCACCGGGGTTGAAGACTGGCTCGGGACTGACCTCAGTTCAGCCACGATAAGTGATGGCTCTGACGGCAATCCCAACTATGTAGATATGACCGTCAGGCTTAATAAAGATGGTAATGTCACGTCAGGCCCGAAAGGGTATGATGGATTCATCGAATTTATTAGTGATGATCCTTACTCACCCGACACGCTCTTTGTTCACTTGATCATCGCCGACACCGTCCAGTTTCCGGATTCGGCAGATATCAGAACAGCTTCCAAGCGAATAGCGTTGAACAACGCAGGGAATCTTGGCGGTGGCAAAGAAGGATTCGCTCTTGATTTCTTCAACGACTGCGACACCGCCAACAACGTCAGCGGCGCCAATGATAATGCGCGGATATATCTCTATGATGCCAGCCCGTTTATCTTGCGAATATCAGGTAGCGATACCATTCTGAACAATTACATTTGGAATTCGAGCTGGTTGGAAGACGTTGGCTTTCGCCCGACTGAAGCGCTGAATGTCGACTCCTCCGGAAGCAATGGTTACAATTATGCTTATACCGGCAGATTCATTACGACTGA
>CAWEZN010000003.1:0-12184 GCA_963813655.1 uncultured candidate division Zixibacteria bacterium
CATTTCGCTGATCTGATCAAATGAAGGACCATCCATGTCGCCCCGACCTGATCCAAATCGAGCGTGCTTGTGCTCTCATCGTGCTCACGGCCTTCATCAAGAGCAACCCGTCAGAAATTTCTCCAATTTTGCCTGAATGTCTTTGGGATTGAAGGGCTTGACCAAATAGTCATTGGCCCCGGACTTTATCGCTTCAATAACCTTTTCCTTTTCAGCTTCGGTAGTCACCATGACCACGGGCACCTTATTGTTTCCGGAACGGATTTTTTTCACCGCCTCGATTCCGGTCATCGTCGGCATATTCCAATCCATGAGTACTAAACCTATTTTGGAATCTTTTCCCAGCGTGTCGATCGCTTCCTGACCGTTGGAGGCTTCGAGTATATCATTAACACCGAGCTTTTTCAGAGCTCCCGTTATTATTTTACGCATTATTTGAGAATCATCTACTATTAGCACTTGCATGGAGGGCCTCCTTCTCAGGTTGCACGGCTTTTTTGAAACAAACGGAAAGCGAGAAATTTCCCAGAGGGCTGTCAAAGGGTACTGTCAGCCAGACGGTATTGGTGAGATTGGTGAGCTTGTAAATGCTTCCCCTCACAACCGTGGGAAGACTTAAAGAAATAGCCTGTCCTTCATATTTGGCCTTGGCGTTCCCCGCAATAATGTTGACCAATTCCCCCACCCCGTCGATTATGGATGAGTCAATACTCGTAATCTCGACGCCTATCATTTTGCCTATTACCGTCAGCGCGGTTTTGACCGGTAATTTCAAGGCCACGATTCCCTGAGCCGTTCCCGAGAGACCAATGACTCCGATAATATCCGGAGTGCCTTCGGCCTCTTCATTTGGAATCGGACCTCCGGCCTCGACCGAACACTCCAGCATATTTTCGAATGTCTCCGAAACTGACTCGATGAATGGGTTGATGTTTTCGGCTTTCATGAAACCACTCCATCCTTTTTTGTGAGTTCTGATGATAGCGTTATCTGCCTGCTTATTTTGTCCTGCCGAACTTCAATCGGGCCGAGCAGGGATTCCGCGATGTCCTTTTGAGTATCCGCTACTCTGAGCAATGCCCCCGGATAGACCATATTAAGTATTCTTATCTGCGCATCCCGGTTGGAAAATATTTTCTTCCTTACTTCTTTGCCTTTCTCATCCAGGAGCTTCATCTCTTCTTCCGCCTCCACGATTCTGAAATTAATTTCCGTCAAACTTTCCTTCTGGGCGGCGGTAAGGGCCGCCATACTCGCCTTGAGCTTCTTATATACCGGCGTCAGCTTCCTGATAACCTCTTTGCATTTTTCCGTATCGTCCGTCTGCTGCTTCAATACATTCAGCAGTGAATAATCCACGCCCACGACCAGTGAAGTCCTGACATTTCCCTTGGAACCCACCTCTCCGGCGACAACGCCTCTCGCCGCAATCATCTCACCTCCGACTATTCTTCCCTCCGAACAATTTATTTCGCCGCAGGACTTAATCGATGACTGAAATATCTCTTTCTTGACAATGACATTCCCCCCGCACTCGATCGTGGCATTTAAAATATACTTCGCTATAATATTCCCTTTGACCGAAATCTTTTTCGAGATATGCTCATTAATCCCCTCCCGCGCCGTCAGATTCCCTCCGCACTCGACATCACTTGCGAAAATTAAGCCTCTAATCTCAATATCCCCGCTTGCCTCCACCCTATAATCCGGTTCAACATTCCCATCGACTATCAGCTGTCCGTTGTGCTTGATATTTCCCGTCTCATTGTTGATATCTCCGCGGATGTGCATTACTTCATCCACGTCTAGCAGGTCGCCGACATACTTCACTCTCCCGGCGCTGTTGGCACGATATCCTTTTTCTTCTCCGTCCCAGACAACATGCGGGCCGCCCCTTAAATCGACCTTTTTGGCTCTCGATGGCTTTATCGGCAGGCCGTAAACGTCAACACCGGCAGAGCCTTCCTGGTGCGCAATGATTCTGACCAGAAGCTGTCCTTTTTCGACCGACCTGTTCTCGACCTTCTGGTGAAAATCGATTTTCCGGGTTATCGGGTCGATATAATACCCCTCGGTAAAAAATTCACCCAACCACTCCAGTCGGCCGTCTTGAGGTAGAACCGGCGCTTTTCCGCGCGCTATTACGAGACCATTTATATCGCCGCCGCTTGCCATCGCCTGGGCTTTTGCTTTATCGATCGTCTCCATCTCAAGCGCCGCCGTGATTTTCCTCTTGTCCAACTGACTCTGCAACTGCGCCGCAAAATCCGCCGCACTCACCACCGAATTTCCGCATGACAGGAATACTTCCAGCCTGTCATCCGATACCTTCACTCGGATTTGAGATTCATTACCACCGGCCGTATTTTCATCGACTACTGCCATTACAACCTCTATTTGCGACGGAAGCGAAATTACCTCTCTGCAAATAACTATGCCCGATTCCCTCTTCTTCTTATCGACAGCCGCAGGTGCTTTGACCTGCGGCTGTCTCTTATCTATTAAATTACTCTTTCTTTTCTCAGCATCTTGAATGCAATGTCAAAAACCCGCAATTCCCTCCTTCTCCAGCGGAATTGCCTCCTCGGCCTTCATCGTTTCCTTGCCCGATGGTTTCACGCGTTCAAGGCGGTGCATTTTTTCAGAGTGCTTCATCATGGCAAGGCGCACATTGCCCTTGCTCATATTTATCGCTGATCCCTTATAGCCAACCTGATGACCGGCTTCATAGTCTGTCGGTCGGATTCCGTCGCCGGTCAGATTTTGCGATCTTGATCCTTCGACAATAAAACTCAACTCCCTGACAACCGCTTGCAACTGCTGGGACTGAGCCGCCAATTCCTCGCTGGCTGAAGCCGATTCTTCCGCGTTTGCCGCATTTTGTTGTGTTACCTGATCCATCTCCGAGACGGCCGTATTGACCTGCGAAATACCCTGAGCCTGCTCGGTACTTGCGGCTGATACTTCACCTATCAATTCGGTAACTTTCTTCACGGATGTCGTTATATCCTTCAATATCGTCATAAATTCCTCGGTTGCCCTGACTCCATTATCGGCATTTTTCTGCGAACCCTCGATTAAAGCGCTCGTGTTTTTGGCCGCCTCGGCTGACCGCTGAGCAAGATTGCGCACCTCTTCGGCAACCACCGCGAATCCCTTCCCGGCTTCGCCGGCACGGGCCGCTTCAACTGCCGCATTCAGGGCCAGAAGATTCGTCTGGAATGCGATCTCGTCTATGACCTTGATTATCTTCGCCGTCTCATCGGAAGATCTCTTAATCTCCTGAATCGCGGAAGACATCGATTGCATGGCGCCGCTCCCCTTATCGGCCGCGGAGCTTGCCTCGCCGGAAAGAATGCTTGCCTGTTTGGCATTGTCGGCATTCTGCCTGGTCATGCTGGCCATCTCTTCAAGGGCCGATGACGTCTCCTGCAGAGATGAGGCCTGCTCCGTCGTCGCTTCTGCCAGCGCCTGACTCGCCGATGATATATGTTCTGAGGCTCCCCCGACTCCCTCGGCTCCCGTCAGGAGACTCGATATGGCACGATTTATCGGACGAGTAATGGAACGACCCAGCATGAATGAAAGTCCCAGCGCGCCGATTGCGATGATGACGACAACGCTGAATATCGCGTAGAAGAAATTCGAAACCTCGGCCTGAACATCATCCACATATATTCCTGATCCGACTATCCAGCCCCAGTCCGGGTACAACTTTACATACGATATCTTTGGAACCGGCTTGGGCAAACCCGGTTTTGGCCAATAATAATCCACGAATCCGGCGCCCTGGCTCTGGCAGACCCGAACGAAATCCATGAAAAATCTCTTACCGTTCGGATCTGCATTTTGAGACAAATCGGTGCCATCCATTTCCGGTTTGATCGGATGCATCACCATGCGGGGCTCGGTGTCATTAATCCAGAAATAATCATTCTGGCCATAGCGCATATCCTTGATTGTCAGCATAGCTTTCTGCTTGGCCTCATCGACTTTCATCGCTCCGCTCTTGGCGAGTTTCCCATAATATTCGACCACATTCCATGCCGATTCGACCAGATGCTGGGTCTTGATATATTTGGCTTCATATAATTTGGACTTAAATTTGGGGTAGATCCAGGCGAGAACCAAAACAAAGGCTGCTACTATCACTACGCCCAACGTCATAATCCTCGTTGATAGTTTGAACTTATTCAACATACAATCCCTCCTTAAATTGTATGTCTATTGCTTGCTACATCATCTAGAAGTCCTTCCACATAGACATTAGAAGTTTAAGATAAACGATGTCTGAGCCCTTAAATCCTTGGCGGCTTCAGAATTCTTATAGTCGGTCTTCCATTGGGATAATTCAAAGCCGACCGCTGCCTGCGGCACAAAGGAATAACGGATATTGCCGTAGTAACAGCTGTTCTTCGAACGACCACTGCTGAAATCCTCGTCCTTGGGATCATCTACTCCAAAACCGGCCCCAAATTGTACTTTCGAACTGGCCTGCACCCAGCTTGAGAACCATCCGCCGGTCGCTTTGAGACCCCCAATCTCGCTGTTCCTTTCTATACTGCCGCCATAACTGCCCAGATTGGAGCCTGTCCAAACCTCGCCCAGAAAACCAAACTGCGGCGTAGGCGAAAACTGAAGATGATAATTTACTCCCCAGCTCTTATATGATTGGGAATGTCCCAAATTGGTCTCTGCGTTTAACTCTCCCCAGAGTCCCGAAACACCGGTTCTGAAAGAGCCGCCCGACGCCAGGTCGTGCTTGATTTCAACTATGGATTGGAAGGAAGGAATTGCGGCATCGGTGCCGTCGTCCGAACCTTCTTTAGTCTCGTCTGTGGCAAGAGTAAAAGTTGGAGTGAGATCATTACCTATGGTCCGAAAAACGCCAAACCCCAATGAGAAATCCGTTTGAGTTCCCGGCTTCATGTTGTACCAGAAACTCACCTGCGGGCGGCGATAGCCGATATTTCCGCTACCACGAAGCGAGGAAGGATTAAACTGCTTCGGAACAAGCGGCGATACCATATCATCGGCTTGACCCGCCACCATCTGCACGCGATTCCACTGGACGCCGAAATAAGCTTGGCGCAGCCGCAACATCGACTTGTTCTCCGCAATGGCCGCACCGCTTATGCTGGCATATAAATCCATTTCCAATTTACCGTTAACCTTGATATCACCGTAATTCACTCCGTTCGCATTAAAGCCAATCCGGGTATCATTGACGGTCATGTTGAATTGATGGTCGTTCCCCTCAATGGTCTTTGACGGGACATAAACTACATAGTTGCCATTGCTGGTCGGATTCTGATCGTAGGCGCCGTCAAGTCTGAAAGATCCGTACCATTTGACTTCAAAGCCCGGTTTGTCGCCGGCAGTTACCGCGCCGAAGGTTATCACAAAAAGAACCAACAGCGTCAAAGCGAATGTGACTGACTTACTCATTGTCTTCCTCCTTATTCCTTCTAAGACTCCTTTACTGCTGCGTATTAATTCTTAATAATTGTTCCGATTATTAAGCGGTCGCTTCCGCCGTCTCCTGTACAACCTCGCTCTCCATTTCGAGATTCTCCATCAAAGCCACATCTACTCCCGTGAGGACCCGGTCGATATCGAGAAGAATCTTTACCGTATTTTTTACCTTCCCGATCCCCAGGATGAATCTTGTGTCGACGTCCGCCCCGAATGTCGGTGAGTCTTCGATTTCCTGCGATTGGATATCCAGTACTTCTGATACTGCATCCACCAGTATTCCCATTAGGATTGAACCGTCTTCGCTGGCGATATCGACCACGATAATACAGGTTTCTTCCGTGTCCTCTATGGCATCCATCCCGAATTTCAATCTCAGATCAAGAACCGGAATCACCTTCCCGCGAAGATTGATTACTCCCCGAATATCATGCGGTGTTTTGGGAACTTTCGTAATATCCATCAATCCGATGATTTCTCTGACCTTCAAAATTTCCAGACCGTACTCCTCCTGCGCCAGCCGGAATGTGAGGTACTTCCCCGCGCGCCGGTCGGCGGTACCTGTCTTCGCGAATACCTCATTGTTCTTTCTCACGTCTTTCATTGCAATTCTCCCTTCTATGCCAAAACCTGATTTCATCTCTATTTAATTTGCCGCTACCGGCTCAATATTTCCCTCCACGACTTCTGCTTCGCTCCCTGCTGTCTGTTCAACCATCCCCCCGTCGCGGAGATGGTCGGACCAATCCCGGTTTTCAGCATTGGTGGTTTCCACGGATGATGCCAGCGCCATCGCTCCACTGATATCAATGATTAGACCCACTGTCCCATCCGATAGAATCGCTGCGCCTGCTATCCATTTTTGCCCCTTAAATGCATCTCCCAGGCTCTTGATTACGGTCTGCCTTTGACCGAGCAACTTGTCCACGACCAATCCCACGCGCTTGACGCCGTCCTCGACCACAACCACCGTCTTTTCCCGGTTTCCCTCCGATGACTTCTCAAGCTCAAAGAGATTATTGACTCGAATCAGGGGAAGTAACTCGCCTCTCAGGTTAATCATCTCCCCTTTATCGGTGACCGTAAATATCATCTCTTTCGTCAGACTCAAAGATTCCACGATAGCGAGAGTGGGAATGATGAATTTCTCCTCCTCGACTTTCACCAGCATCCCGTCGATTATGGCCAGAGTCAGCGGGAGTTTCATTGAAAATAACGTGCCTTGCCCGCGAGTGGAGTTAATCTCCAGATGCCCTCTCATAGCCTCGACATTCTTTTTCACCACATCCATGCCAACCCCTCGACCCGATATATCGGTGACCTTCTGCGCCGTGGAAAATCCCGGCAATAGAATCAGATTGAAAATTTCACTGTCCGTCAATTCCTTGCCGTTATCTATGAGCCCTTTTTCTTTGGCCTTGGCCAGTATCCTCTCCTTGTCGAGACCTTTTCCGTCATCCTCTATATCGAAATAAATATTCCCCCCCTTATGATAAGCGCGGATGCAGATTTTGCCGCCCTTGGGCTTTCCCACCTTTACTCTGTCCTCGGGACTCTCTACTCCATGATCCACCGAATTCCTTACCATATGCATTAATGGATCGCCGATATTTTCCACAATACTGCGGTCGACTTCAGTATCCTCGCCCGATACCGTAAATTCAATCTCCTTCCCCGATTTTCGGGTAAGGTCCCGCACTGCCCGGGCCAGCTTCTGGAAAGTCGGTCGTACCGGCACCAGCCGCATCGCCATTCCCATTTCCTGAATCTCGCGCGTGATCTTATTAAGATGGGTAATATTGCGAACCACTTTGGGCGAAGCATGGCCGAGAATTTCATCATCCTGCCCTACCATCGATTCGGCGATCACCAATTCGCCGATCGTATCGACCAGCCTGTCAAGCCGCTCCGTATCTATCTTCACCATCTCCTTGACTGTGGCCGCAGGCTTGTCGGACTTGACCGACTGTTGATTTCGCAGAGCGTGAGCGACTACCTTGGCAGGAACCAAACCCTGTTTTACTAAAGTCTCTCCCAGTTTCTCCTGTGGATATTCCTTTTTTGCCAGAGCCTTATCGATCTCCGGCTGAGTGACCGCCCCCATCTCAATTAAAATATCCCCCACTCTTGGAGGCTCCTCGAATGTAGCCACGTCAGGGTTTTCAAGTATCCGCCGAAGATTCAGAATAATCTGAGAAATCAATAGCGTGGCCTCAAATTGTCCCCCGTTCTTGAGCGTCTGCTCCGTGCCATCCAGCAACTTCCGCATGATATCTATGGAATCGAACACAACGTCGGCGATTATCCCGGCTATCCGCACCGTTCCCTTCCGCGCCATATCCAGCAGCGTTTCCGATTCATGAGCCAGAACCGATATCGGCTTCAGATCCAAAAATCCGGCCGCTCCCTTTATCGTATGAAAGCTTCTGAAAATCGCATTGATGGCCGATTCCTGGTCGGCGCTGGTCTCCAGGTCCATCAGCATCTGCTCCGCCGTAGTGCAATGCTCCCGCGCTTCCGTTATAAACTCGCCCAGAAGTGATGAATCACCGTTCTCACACGAAATTATCATCGGCTCCGCCTGCTCGGCAGACGCATCATGCGATGGCTCAGGCTCAGCCGAAAATTCCTCTTTCCCCTTCCCACCGCTATCTTCACTCGAACCCTCCGAAGTGGACTTTTGAGCCTGCTTCTCCACTCGCCGACCTTTACCTGATTTTTTTGCCTTGGACCCCCCGCAGTCCCCTTTGCCCAGCTCCGCGGGAAATTTGCATTCCTCCGGCGATCGGCCGTCCCTGACTATCGCCTGCATCCCGACTATCCCTTCGTTCAGCATCTCGATCGTGCCCTTTTTGTCGGTCACCTCATTGAGGATAATTCTCTCCACAAAAGCCGCCGATTTTCCGGCTACCTCTGAGATAATGTTTTTGTCGTCTTTTACCTCGCGGACTATCCCCAGAAATCCCTCATGAACCCCGGCCAGTGCCGGAAGATCTTCAGGATCCGCCATGATGAGATCGGCCGCGACAGCGTCAATCAATTTTTCAAGTTTGTTCATAAGAAAACCCGGATTGCTTTCAGGTTGTCAATCGTTCAGATACTTCTATGGCGTCATCCGCCCTTCTATGTCTCCTTAGTCAAATCTAATGCGGTTCAGCAGTTAAACTTCTGCTGGGAAATAATCCGATTTCCCCTTACGCCAAGTAATCGTCTTATGGGAATTCCCCTTTAGGCAATCGCCCCATACTGTGCGCAAACTGTATAAAAAAAGGCCTCTATATGGGTTAACGCCTACCTCGCTTATGCCTTAAACCCCCAATTGTACGGCCGTTCCTGTTTCCAACAGCCCTTTATGAAACATGCCCCCCCGATTCATTTTCTACTTTTATCTTACTAACCGCGAAGAAACTATTACTTTTCTGACGGAATCCCCGAGTTTATATTATTAGACAACGTCAGAAGAAAGAGGATCACGACGGACCAGGACGAACTGCGCAAATACTTCGGTGAAATTCTCAAAGATGAGGGGTACATTCAGTCCGAATCCCTGGCTGTATTCGGAAAATTAATCCGCCTTACTTTGGAATATCGTGACCGCCTCTTTGCCGAAAAAGGCGAGATTTTGACTGTGGCCGAAACCAGAACCGCCCTTGACGCCTATATGATCACTTTGGACTCGGGAAAAATCCCCGAAAATCTTGAAGGCAAAATACTGGGGCTCGTGAAACTCTGGCTCAAACAAATTAACGGAAAATCTTATTAGCTCTTGACTCCACCGCTCAAGATTCCGAATATATTCAAATGATAATAAGATTTCGCATTTCACAATTAATCTTTTTATATTTGGCCGTTATGATGTCGCTTTTCTCCTGTTCCGGTCAGTCCGAGTCGGATACTGCCGACGCCGCTTACATTAATAGGCGGCAGAAAATGGTCGAAAATCAGCTTATTCCACGGGAAATCACCGATAAGCATGTACTTGAAGCTATGGGGTCAGTCCCCCGGCACCTCTTTGTACCAAAGCAATTCCGCGATGAAGCCTATCACGACGGCCCCCTCCCGATTGATCACGATCAGACCATTTCTCAGCCCTACATAGTTGCCATCATGACCCAATTATTGCAGATCGATTCCACCTCCCACGTATTGGAAATCGGCACCGGCTCTGGTTATCAGGCGGCAATATTGGGTAAAATCGCAGACTCGGTCTTTTCCATAGAAATCATCCCCCAGCTGGCCGAAAAGGCGGCGAAATTGCTCGATTCCCTCGGCTACAAAAATGTCACGGTCAAGGCCGGTGACGGATATCTCGGATGGCCCGATCACGCCCCCTTCGACGGCGTGATCGTCACTGCGGCGGCGCCAACAATTCCCCAACCCCTGATCGAGCAATTGAAAATCGGTGGCAGAATGGTCATCCCCGTCGGGGATTTCAATCAGGAACTCTATCTGATAGTCAAAAATAAAGATGGCGTTGTCAAGCAGTCGATTATTCCGGTCCGCTTTGTACCTATGACCGGTGAAGTGCAAAAACGATGATAATGAATTCGAAACCTTGAAAGGAGTATTCCGATGCCTCTTCTTTCTCTTATAGAAATGTATAAACCGGCCAATCAGCAAAAATACGCCATTGGCCAATTTAATGTAAATAATCTGGAATTCATCCAGTCCGCGCTTGAAGCCGCCGCCGAAATGAAATCCCCCATCATTCTGGCCGCTTCAACGTCGGCCATCAAATATGCCGGACTCGAATATCTTGTCAATATTGTCAGAACCGGCGCTTCAAAAATACCGGTGCCAGTTGCTCTGCACCTCGATCACGGCGCCACCATCGACGACGCTCGAAAGTGCATCGACGGCGGATTTACTTCTGTTATGATTGATGCCTCCCACCAGACTCTTGAGGAAAATATCAGGATCACCCGGGAAGTCGTAGAACTGGCCCATCCCAAAAATATCGCGGTCGAGGCCGAACTGGGGCGTCTCGGCGGAATCGAGGATAATATTTCTGTCTCTGAAAAGGAAGCCATCCTGACCGATCCCGATCAGGCCGTTCGCTTCGTGAAAGAATCCGGATGCGATGCTCTCGCGGTTGCCGTCGGAACCAGTCACGGGGCATACAAATTCAAAGGCGAAGCCAGACTTGCCTTCGACAGGATTGATGAAATAAAGAAACGGGTGAAAATACCATTGGTCCTTCATGGAGCCAGTGGCGTCGGTCAGGAACTGCTCGATAAAGCCCAAAAATACGGAGCCAAACTGCCTGGCGCCAAAGGCGTTCCCGATGAAGCCTACAAGCAGGCCATTGCCCTCGGCATAAATAAAATAAATATCGATACCGACCTTCGCCTTGCCTGGGTCGGCGCGGTCCGCGAGATGCTGGCTGTCAAACCCGAAGAGTTCGACCCTCGCAAAATCTTAGGCCCCGCCCGTGAGGCCGTGAAAAAAGTCGTTATCGAGAAAATGAAACTTTTCGGCTCAGCCGGAAAAGCCTGATCTTATCACAATTTATAGATTTTCTTAAAGGGGCACAGTCACTGTGCCCCTTTCGACTATAGATTCTTGAGCGTCGCCTCGGCCTCCGGCCGCAATTTGCCCGATAATCCGTTCGCTAACGCCTTCTGAAGACATTCTTTCGCTTTTTCAGGTTTGCCGTCTTTCCAATAACCCAGTCCGGCATAATAATTCACCACTGCATCATCCGGTGCAAAGCGAAGTGCCTTCTCAAAATTCCCTCTCGCTATGTTGTACCGCCCGGCTTTATGATCAGGACCAACCCAGCGCCACATAGTACATTGGCTTTTCCGGATCGCTTGACAGCGCCGACATGGCATGATTTGCCGCTACCTGATAATTTCCCCCTTTTTCAGTTATCAGCCACGCCAGTCCCGCATGAGCCGGGCCGCATTCCTTGTCCAGAGTGAGAACCTTTTCATATACGGCGGAAGCTTTATCTATATCGCCCTGCAAAGTGTCCAATTCCGCCGTCAAAAGATGTGCGTCGATAAAATTATCATCAAGAGCCAGCGCTTTATCTGCCGCTTTACGGGCCTCCGCGGAATTACCGTTCTCGAAATAATACTGCCCTATGAGCGAATAAGCATATGGATTATCCGGATTTTTTCCCAGGCAGTCTTTCACCAGCGATTCCGCTATCTGCGCATCCTTCACTGATACCGCCAGCGTCAGGGCGGTCTTGTATCTATCGAGGTCTTGTGATCCCAATGCTATCTGCTCTGAAGCCAAATTCAAAGCTTTGGCAGGATCACCTGTCGATTGATATAGAGAAATCATCTCCCCGGCTACTTCGGGAATTTCCAGAGCATCCCCCCCCAGACTGCTTATAAATTGAATCCCCTGCTGGGGATTATTTTGTCCTCTGAGTATGGATGTCATTCCCAGTATGGCGGGAACACTCCTCTTGTCCAATTTCAAAGCCTCGCTGTAATAATTCTCGGCCGTCTGAAGAGAATCTGCCTTCTCATAAATTTTCCCAACCCTGGCCAGCCGTGCCGAATTGCCTGCGCTCAACCGAGCCAGATCCTTCAGTACCTTGGTCGCTTTCTCGCGTGGAGCAAATATCAGATATATGCCCGCGGCGTCGCTGAGTACGCGAAAATCATTGGGAATGGAATCGACCAATGACGCAACCATCGCCGTGGTCTTATCTCCCTTGTTTTGATAAAGCAAACCTTCAATATGGTCTAAT
>CAWEZN010000004.1:0-17389 GCA_963813655.1 uncultured candidate division Zixibacteria bacterium
TAATGCTCCCATCAAAAGCGTTGGCGGTCGGGAAATCGGCAGATGTTGTAGACCCGGTCACATATGCATTGCCCGCTCCGTCCAAAGCGATAGCGTAGCCCCTATCATCATAGCCCCCACCCAGATAAGTGCTATAGACAAGGCTGCCCCCATCAGGGCTCAGTTTTGTCACAAAGGCGTCATAGTTTTGGCCGGATGCGTCACCGGGATTCTGGAGTGGGAAATCGGGAGATACTGTATACCCGGTCACATAAGCGCTGTACTCCCCGTCTACCGCGATGCCACGTCCCTCATCGACATCATTGCCGCCCAGATAGGTGCTATAGACAAGGCTATTGCCGGCCGCGCTCAGTTTTGTGACGAAGGCGTCAGAGTAATATATGTTGAAGCTATTATCAAATGCATTGGCGGTCGGAAAATCGGAAGACTTTGTGCTCCCCGTCACATACGCTCTACCCGCCAAATCAACCACAATGCCAAAACCATTATCAGAGCCTTCCCCGCCCAGATACGTGCTGTAGAACAGGGTATTGCCGGCGGAGCTCAATTTAGTCACGAAAGCGTCCTCAGGGGCGCCAAAGGTCCCATCAAAAGGATTGACGGTCGGGAAAGCGGAAGATACGGTGTATCCTGTAATGTAGGCGTTGCCCAATTGGTCAACCGCAATAGCATTGCCGATATCAACGCCCCCTTCGCCCAAAAATGTACTGAATTTCAGCGACGGGTCGATCACCACCGCCAGCTCAGGATTATATTCCATCCCAAGCCTGAATCCGAAACTGCAATTCTCTTCAACCTGAAACAGGGCGGCAATCGCTGTCCGGTTCTCTCCCTCTCCCTGATAGACAAGGGGAGCCTTCTCGGTTACTGTGCCCCAGCCGGTCTCAATTTCCAGATCACCTTTGGTATTGACCGCCAGCGATTTCGCACCCTCGGTACCTGAATCCGTATTTGCGAATAATCCGCCCCCGGACTCACCACAAAGTCATACTCCATCTGATGGCCATTGCCATAGTAAGTCAGGTCAATACCGGGGTAGACCTCATTCAGGACAATCGCCTCATAATTGGGCACATCAGTTCGCCATTTTGATTTATCATTCCCTATAAAGTAGTTGCATTTATATTCCATCATCTTGTCGCCGGACATCGTGGGTTTCGGATTCGCCCCGACAAAACCGGCTTTAATCATCATGGTTTCCATTCCATCCCGCCCTGCGTCGCGAGCCGGACACTGTCGCCGATCAAAAATCGCTTCTTCCTCTGCTGAAGAGCCGTCAGCGCTCGAAACACGTCGCGTGAACTGATAATATGCCCCTGTTGCCGTGAACCACATCGTGGCCCCGCCGGCATTGGCCCGATATAAAATACTATCCGGCCACTGGCCTCTATTCTCGGTAAAAGCCAAAGGCATACGGCAGAGAGCTCCTGAAACATCAGCTTTGTCGCCGATCTTCTCAAATTGTCTTGCGCTATCGCTTTGGCCATGCCCTGATCCCGGCAATCCCAACCATGCCGCAACCAATGCCAAGCCCAGAAGTCCGATGCCCCGTAATCTTCTTCTTGATAATCCGATTTGCCTTTCACCGTGAACCTGCCCCGAGAAGCCGTTACCAAATCTCATTTTTCTCTCCCGATATCAAAATATTGTCAATATTCTCAACTATAAGTAATGCCCATGTGACTACTGGATTTTGAATTGAATAAGTAATAAGCCCCGATCTCCATCGTGGTCAAGCATGGAACAGGGGAAGACAAAATGGGTGGAGACCATTCTATCAACCGGGCCAAAAGCGCGGCCGTCCGACGGAAACATCATGATGCCCAGAAACCCTCGCTTCTTGCTGTCTATAAAAAAATATCGGGTGCGTGCTCCACCCGGTTATTACTTGATAATCTACTTAAAATACCCATTTTGTCAAGAATTATTTCATGGGTCGATAATGCCGACATTTCTATCCGCAAAAGAGCCGATAAAAGCCCCCAACAAAACACCCCCGGATCGATTCCGGGGGTATCATACAGCTCTGCAATTATGAAAAAACTACGGGCACTTCGGCGCCGGGCCGTGTTTATACAGGAAATTAATCAAATATGTCACATCGAGTGCATTCGTCACTCCGTTGCCGTTGACATCCGCCTGTGCCGGGCATACCGGCGCCGCGCCATGTTTGTACAGGAAGTTGATTATAAAAGTCACATCCAGCGCATTGACTGTCCCGTTATTGTTGGCGTCGCCCGGCTTTACACAGCAGCTCGCTGGAGCGAAATTCTGCCAGTAACCATGACTCACTTTATAATTCGTCGATGTTCCCGTTCCCGTGGCCGTCTGCCCGACCGTCCCGCTGACAACATAGTTGGTCGATGTTCCCCTGTTTCCTCCCGATGACAGTACCTGCCACTTGATCTGCTCCCCGGCCATTTTTATTGCGGTTGATGTTTTGCCCGTTGTCGAATTCTTGATATGGGGATTTTCCGCCGAGGCGCTCAGACTCACAATCAGCAAAATGGCAATCATATATCTTCTCATGGTCATCCTTTCCCCATTAACATAGCTTTTACCCGACTAATTCGCGTTTCTATCGGAACTGATGAACTCATCGGGCCGTCACCATAAACACAAAATCATTATCTACTGCCAGCCAGCTACCATTCACTATATATACATCGAAAGTTGTTGTTGTCTGCTGATTGATTGATACTATTCGCGCCGTCGCGGCAGATACTGGCACAGCTTCAACTTCCGCTGCCGCCATCGGTATAATATTGGCCGCGGCATCGGCCGTGATATCCAGAGTGACCGTGTAGTTTCCAGCGCTGTTGCGAACGACATTGGAAACACCATATTCATTGGTACTGACAAATCCCGTCGAGCCGGTTACTTTCCCCCATGCGACAATGCTGTTATCTTGGCGATAGTCGCCCTTGCTGATTGTGGTAGTATTGCCCGCCGCATCTCCAACATTTACTCTGCCTGAAGTGAAGAATGCGCCATTGGTGGCCCGTACCACGAATCGATTAGGGGCGCCATCAATCTGATCGCTGGCAGTATAATCCGCCCATACGAAAGACCCGGTATATTCAGCTTTCGCCCGGTAACCGGCCGCGAATGAGAAATCGCCAGATGCATTATTGCGATATCCGCCTATGGCCACTGCAGATACGCCGCTGGCGGTGTCTCGGTTGCCTCCCGGGACAACCGATGAGGAACCGGAGGCGATGTTGTATTGTCCACCGCCGACAGCGGAATAGATCGCCTCGGCGCGATTCGAGTATCCGCCAGCTACGGTCGAGTGCTGGAACACGGCGGCATTATTCTGCCCGCCGCCAATAGTCGAGCATAAGCTTGTGGCGGTGTCGTTCTGGCCACCGCCAATTACAGAATAATTCCCGTTGATCGAATGATTGTTGCCCGCGACAAAGGTGTTTAATCCGACTATGGTATGCCCCGAGCCGATCGACAGACTACCCTTAATGTTCCCGCCCGAGGCGCTGTCCACACTCGCCACCCTGAACGCAAAAGGCGATGACACCACCCTCGTCCGCGGAGTTATCTCCGGATCGACGCCAACCTGAATCTGAAGATACCGAATCGTATCTTTGAATACGGTATCAAGCGACGGCGTTATCGAGCCGAGTAGTACCGCGAACAATCCGTCCGCATCGGTCGTGACACTCTGAGTCTCGGTCCATTTCGAATTTCCGCCAACTGCGGCGTCATAGATTGTGAATGTTACCGAATATGTACCGGCCAGCGGCGCTCCGGAATTATTGGTCAGCCGCCCCTGATAGTTAATCAGAAGTGGCGCGGCGGCGTAAGACGTCGCCAGAAGAAGCATGAAGAAACAAACTCCGGCAATGAAGCGCATGCTGTTAGTGTTGGATGCCATAAGTCCTCCAGATGTTGATTGGAATTATTTCGAAACAAGTTTTTCCTTCCAGATGGCGCTTCCGTTTCCATTCGCGATGCACTTTATTACCGGTTCGTAATCCATATTCAACCCGAAAACGCTCTGATTTGATAATACACAATAGCCGTCATCCCGGGTGCTTGGCACGATAGAATTGTCGGCGAGTATGACGTCAGTGTCTTCTTTTATTTAAGGAATAATGTACTATGATTACCTATATTGTCAAGAAATATTTCGTGGATCAATATTGACCATCAAATCCTCGAGCAATTTGGCAAATATTATGGAAAAGAAGAAAAATCTAATCAGCCGCGCGATTTTATGGCCAACATGGTGACATCATCCGATTGCGGCCGATTCCCCCTATATCCATTCAGCTTTTCGAACAGTGCCGCGCATAGATCAGGGATATTTTTCCCTCGATTTTGCAGAAGAAACTCAGCCAGCCGATCGTCGCCGAATTGCTCGTCAGCCTCACTGTACAGCTCTGTAATACCGTCCGAATATAGAAAAAGCAGATCGCCGCTCCGAAAAGATATTTCATTAACATTAAATTGAAATCCCGGCACGATCCCGATTATCAGATCTGATGCCGGTGGACGCGACAGCTCTCCATTTTGGGTAATCAGAATCGGCGACAGATGCCCCGCGTTAATGAACCGGAAGACATTCCGTTCACTGTCAAGAAGCCCGAAGACAACCGTAATATATTGCTCGGGACTACTGAATTGACAGATGAGATTATTCAAACTGTCCGCGATCCCCTCCAACTCTATTTCGCTCCCCTTTACCAGCTGAGACCTCAGCACCGCTTGCGCATTGGACATAAGCAGCGCCGCCGGGATCCCCTTTCCGGCCACATCGCCCAACGACACAAACACTCTTCGATCATCCAATTTTACGATATCATAGAAATCTCCCCCTACCTCACTTGCAGGATGATTGAAACCGCACACCTCATAGGCCGTCGTGGTCACCCCTTCTTTAGGCAGGAACCCCTGCTGAATGAAACTCGCAAGCCTTATTTCCTCCCTGATGGCCGTCAGTTTTTCTTCCTGCTCATGGAGTCGGGCGTTCTCAATCACTTTGGCTGTTTGAGAGCCGACAATCCCCAAAAACCGCTTGTCATTATCTGTGAACCCCTCACCATCCTTCTTGTTGAACACAGCCAGAGTCCCGATAAGCCCCGTCCGCGAAAGCAATGGTGCTGCCAGTATGGAATGAACCCCCAGCGGCGAAAATTTGAATCCCCGGAAACGCTCATCCTCGTCCGGCGTATTGCTGACCAGGATAGTCCTGTTCTTAATCATCCATCCCGTGATACTATCATTGAGATGAACCGGCGTTCTTTCAGCGGAAATTGAAAATTCACGAATGAAAGTCTTGAAAATGTCACCCCCATCCACCTTGTTGATCTTTTCATCCAGAAGAAACACCGCCCCCTGCGACGCATGCACTTTTCTGACACAATGGTCGACAATAACCTGTGTGATCTTCTCGACCGACATTAAAGCATTAATGGCGCCGGCTATCTGGTTGAGCGCCGTCAATTCATCCAGCGCCTGCTTTAAGCGATCTTTTTCCTGATCGAAACTGTTTGGCATCTAATTTGCCATCATTTATATTCAAATATGGACTTAGAGCTTTACCGAAATTACGATTATGGCCATGCCATTAGCAACAACGATTTTGTTAAAAACCATAATAATTTTCCATCGGGGTTTTGAAGAGATGCTGACCATCGGCTCAAAATTTGGCAATCATCAAATACTCGAGCACCTCGGCTCCGGGGCGATGGGTGATGTATACCGCGCTATTGACTCTCGCCTCGACCGCATGGTCGCGCTTAAATTAATCAACGACCGGTTCGCCAGATCATCCGACTACAGAATCCGCCTCGCTCAAGAGGCCAAAGCCGCCGCCAAAATCGATTCCCCTCACGTCGTCAAAGTCTGGGAACACTCCGAAGTCGAGGGACAACCATTCATTTCCCTTGAATATATTCCCGGCAAAACCATGCGCGAAGTTGCCGGAGATCTGAGCTTCGAGGATAAACTCGATATCGCCCGCCAGATCGCTCTCGGACTGAAAGCCGCTCACTCTCACGGTCTGGTACATCGCGACCTTAAGCCGGAAAACATCAAATTAACCGATGAAAAACAGGCCAAAATTCTCGATTTTGGTTTGGCCAAGACTGCTCTTACTGACAGCGTCGACCGGCAGGGGAACATTGAAGGTACCCTGTATTATCTATCCCCCGAACAGCTCCGAGGCGATAATATCACTCCCGCCTCCGACCTATTCAGTTTTGGCGTCGTTCTCTATGAAATGTTCACCGGTAAGCGACCCTTCGAGGGCGAATATCCCGAGGCCATCATCTATTCGATACTATACGAAGATCCTCCCCCGCCATTGTCTATAAATTCCGACCTTCCCGTCTATATTAATGAATTGATTTTGAGGCTTCTGGAAAAACAATTATCCGATCGCTTTAATAACATCGATGATGTCCTTGCTTTCATCGAGTCGTGCCGACCCGGCAAAGCAGCTCTGCCCGAAAAATCCCTCGTAAAAACCCGCCAGACCGTCACCGTCATCGATCTGAAAAATCTTTCCGGAGACACCAGTTGGGAATATTTCTGCATTGGGTTTACCGAAGACCTTATCAGCGAACTTTCCCGGAGAACCGATCTGATCGTCTCGGCCGAACCTTCCACCTCTTACATTCGCGACGTGCGCGAGGTCTTCAAGCATTGTCGCTCCGATTTCGTGATAATCGGTTCCTTGATGAAATGGCAGGACAAGATTAAACTGCACCTCAAAATCTATGGCAATCATGGCGGCAATCTTATCTCAGGAAAGAACTATGAGGCCGTCCCATCCGATATATTCGATATGCTGGCCAGAGCCGTGGAAAATACTGCATCGATACTGGAAGAGGCTACCGGTCACGGGGCCATTGAAGTCGATGACTACTTTAAAACCAATATTGCCGCCTATGAATATTACCTCAAGGGGAAAAATTATTATCAGACCAGCAAACCCGATGATCTGGAAATCGCCGAAAAAATGTTTCTCAAGGCGCTGGAAATCGATCCCAGCCTTGCCTGCGCCTACTCCGGCCTGTCCGACGTCTACGCCACCAGGTACAATTATTATTATGATAGAAGTCAGGAGAAAATCGAACTGGCCAAAAGCATGGCCCTGAAAGCGATTGAACTTGCCCCCGATCTGCCCGAGGCCCATCGCTCGCTGGGGAGGTACTATATGTTCTTGGGGATATGGTCGCAGGCCGAAACAGCCTTCCTTAAATCAATCGAAATCAATCCTAAATTTGCCATAGGATATCGTACCCTCGCGTGGCTCAAGAATATGCAGGGCGATCTTGAAAAATCAACCTACTGGGCCAGAATGTCTCTGAGATACGCCCCAAACGATCTTGAGACTCTACTCCTCTTGAGCCTGATAAATATGGACCTGAGAAAATACACCGTCGCTATGGCAACTCTCCAGCGCGCCATCGAACTTGCGCCCGATTATGGGCGCGCTCATTACAATCTCGGGTACGTCTATTACAAACTGGGAGTGCTCGATCTGGCGTTGGAAAATTTCCTGCTGGCGGCAAGGTACAAGGGTGACCCCAACGCCTGTCTCTACGCGGGATATGCTTATCTCGCGCGAAAAGATTTTGATAAGGCCTTCGAATCATTTGAAGAGTCAAAAAGGGCAGGGTATTTTCCATTTATTGCGCTCTATTTCCAGGGTTACGTTGAAAGTCTGAGGGGTCGACCTGAAAAAGCCGAGGAATATTTCCGAAAATCTATTGAAGTAATTGAAAGCTTTTTATCTAAAGACAGGGATAACCCTCATTTTAAAGTCTATCATGCCCTGGCCCTGGCCAGACTCGTCGAAAACGAAAGAGCCCTGATTCTTCTGGCCGAACTTGAAACCTCAACCGAAATCGACGGGGATATCCTTGCCGGCATTGCACGAGGATACGCGATTCTCGGAAATATTGAAAAAGCTCAGGAGTTCCTTAAAAAAGCTCTGACCGAACATGATGGCCCTTCCGACAAGGAAATAGCCACCGATCCCCATTTTGAAAAAATCAAGCTCTCACACTGACTCGTAGACCGCAACTCAGCTGCCGGCCCCGCTCGCATTCTTCCGATTCATCTCCTCCAGCAACTCCATCTGAATTTTCTGTATCTCCAGCAACCTCTGCCACTGATGCGATATCAACTGGTCAATCTTAGTATTAATATGACGAATTTCTAATTCCGCCTTCAAATTCACCTGATAATCATGCTCTGAACGGAGTCGGTCCTTCTCCTCCTGCCGATTTTGGCTCATCATGATAATCGGCGCCTGCATCGCCGCCAGACACGAAAGTATGAGATTAAGTAAAATATATGGATATGGATCGTATGGTTTCATCAACAGAACTGCTGAATTCATACTTATCCAGACAAAGATAATGCATCCGAAAAGTATGATAAATCGCCAGCTTCCGCCAAAATCGGCCACCTTATCCGCTATCTTATCTCCGAAGGTTAGTCTGCTCTCAAATTCAGCGTTGATATTCTTGGAAAGCAGTTCCTCTTCCTTCAGGCTCTTGATCACTACTTCCTCAATTGAAGATAATTCCCCTTTTTCCTCCTCGAGGACCCGCGCAACATAATCTGTTCGGTAATGACTGAGACAGTCCAGACAGACAAAATCGTGCGTCGAAATATCGGCATGAACCTTCCTCATCATCTCCAGAACTGGAATGGAAACAATTTCGGACGGCCTCCCTTCAGTCTTGTCTTTTTCCTTCTCGCAAAGCGGGCAAGTGAAAGTTCTCATGCTATCCATGAGAGTATCAACCTCCTCGGCTGGTTTATAGTAATTTATTAATAAGAAACAGGATGCTATATTCAATTACAATATAATCTTTGTCCTGACATCAGAATTGGAATCCTCCCCTCAAAGTGAGTAAGGGACCGGCCGTTATGTCTTTGATGCTGTAATCGACGTACGGTGAATAAGCGCCTCCAATTTCCACCAGGAGGCCAGCTTTATCAAAGGCCTGGTAGACAAAATCGCAAAATATCTTAATGGTCGTACCGTGCGCGTTATCAAATTCCTCTTTATCCTTCGGGAAGGCATAACCGATAGAAGCGGTCGGCCAGAGGAAAATTTTGGGATTTCCGGTCTTAAATTTGGCTCTCATATTAAATGCAAAATCAAGTACCGGTTCGTCGCTACCATTGTATCTGGCCGAGTCGGCCATATAGAGATCGATAGACGGTCCGATATAAAGCCGGCGATAGACGGGAAAAACCAGCATAAATCCGCAACTGAAGCTGTTCTTTGTGATATCTTCTGTCCGATGATCACCGTAATGTATCTTCCCCTTGCCCAGAATGCCGACTTTGAGGGTCGAGACACCTTTCGGCTTTTTCCATTCTTCCGCATTTAAGACCGCGGGCAAGAATATGATGACCGGCATAAATATGAAGGCCAGGTAACTGAAACGTTTCAGCATGATTTGTCTCCTCTGATATTGAGCCTTGAATTCCTATCCGGGAGATATATAAGAAATCGATTTGTCCAGTGTCAAGCTTTTCTGGACAGAACGATAAATATCCCCGAAAGTATCAGCGCCCCCCCGACCACCGTCCACCATCCAGGAATCTGACTGAAAAATATTATCGCCAGAATTGTCGCCCCGATCGGCTCTCCCAATATAGTCGTTGCCACTTTGTGCGCCGGTACATATTTTAAGAGCCAATTATAAAGCGAATGCCCCAACACTGTCGGCACCAGAGCCAGAAGAAAAAATATTCCCCAGCTCTTTGCCGAATATTCCGTTAGATTCGTCCCATACGCCAGTGCGATTATAAGTAAAGTCAAAGCCGATATTGAATAGACCGGAAATATATACCCCAGATTATCCAGCTTTGCCCGCAACTGCCGTCCGATAAATAGATACGTTCCCGCACATACCGCGCCGACCAGGGCCAGCAAATCCCCTATGATAAATCTCCTGTCAAGGTTCAGATCCCCTTGTGATATCACCCCCATCCCGACAATAGCCACTACCATCCCGATTATTGAACGTGATGGAATCCTTTCCTTCAGTATCACCGCCTCCATCACCAGCACGAACATCGGCTGCGTCGCCACCAGAATCGTCGAATTCGATATGGTCGTATAAAACAGCGACGTCACCCAGAGTGCAAAATGCAATCCCAGAACCGCTCCCGAACAGACCAACAACAGAATCTCTCTGGTTGACAGCTTTCGAAACGTCTCGCGCACCTTGGGAATTGCAGGAATCGCCAGTATCAGTGACGCTATCCCCATCCGATAAAATGCCGTCGGAAGAGGCCCCGCGTCCGCCATCTTGATAAGTACCGCCGCCCACGATACCGCGAACGTGGCCACGAATAGCGAAAGATATAAAGTCCCTTGGTTTACCATAAATTTCTAATATATTGGCCTTTCAATATACTGGAATAGATATTATATGTCGATATTTTTGCTCGTCGCGGTGCTCTTCTGGGGATTCTCATATATCGCCATAAAAGTAACCCTGAAATACCTGACCCCCGTCGAAATGATCGCCGCCCGCTTCGTCCTCGGAGCCCTCACCCTCTTCGTCATCATCCTCTTCAAGAAACTCTCCTTCAGCATCAATCACCAGCTCAAATACCTCCTCATCTCCGCCGCCATACTTTTCCTGCACTTCTGGGTGATGGCTACCGGCATGATTACCACCACCGCCACCAACACCGCCTGGATTCTCACCACCGCGCCGATCTTCATCGCCATTCTCTCATTTTTCGTCCTTAAAGAACCATTCGGCAAATTCCAGATCGGCGGCGTCATCCTCGCCACGATTGGAGTTATGTTTCTGGTCTCCAATGGAAACTTCGCCTCCCTCGACTGGATCTCCTCCACCGGCGATTGGATCGTCCTCGGAAGCTGCATCACCTGGGCCTTCTATACCATCGTCACCCGCAAACTGACCAAAAACCTGAACCCCTTGGTCGCCACCTTCTGGATGATCGCCATCGCCGGCATCGCGATTGTACCATACAGCCTGTTAATGAACGGAGCCGAAAGAACCATCACCCTCCCCGCCGACGGTGCCGTCTCCGTCATCTTCTTGGGCGTCGGATGTCTGGCCATCTCTTTCTGGTCGTGGTCCGAAGGCCTCTCCAAACGGCCTGCCGGTGAGGTCGGCATCTATCTCTACCTCGAACCCCTCTTCACCATGGCTGGCGCCGCCATCTTGATAAAAGAACCGATCACCTTCTGGCTGATCCTCGGCGCCCTTTTTATCGTTTCCGGCGTATATGTTTCCGAAAGATTCGGAAAATCAAAACTGGAAGCCCACGATGTCTAACGCCTGCGCTTATACGAGTTCACCATGATTAACCTCCTCCTCCTTCTCACCGTCATCTTCTGGGGCCTCTCTTTTGTCGCCACCAAAATGGCCCTGCAGTACCTGACCCCCGTCGAAATCATCGCCCTCAGACTCCTCCTCGGCGCCCCCGTCCTGTACTTGATTGTACTGTTCAATAAAATCGACATCAAATTCAAACCCGCCGACTATCTCCTCATCCTCACCGCCTCATTCATCCTCGGCCTCCACTTCCTGATACAGGCCATCGGCCTGCAATACACCTCCGCCACTAACACCGCCTGGCTGGTCGCCACCATCCCCGTATTCATCGCCATACTCTCCGCCCTATTCCTGAAAGAAAAATTATCCACCCCGAAAATCGGCGGAATCGCCTTGGCCACCTTCGGCGTCATCCTTCTTGTCTCGGAAGGTAAACTCGCCTCCCTCGGATGGCTCCATTCCGTCGGCGACTGGATCATCCTCTCCTCGAGCATCACCTGGGGAACCTATACCATCCTGACCCGTAACATCACCCGCACCTACAATCCTCTCGCCGTCTCACTGAGCATCCTCATCGTCCCCACCCTGCTTCTCAACGCCTATTCCGCCTACACTACCCCGATCACCAAAATCCTCGACCTGCCGGCCAATATAATAATCGCCCTGATCTTCCTCGGCGTCTTCTGCCTCGGTCTGGCCCACTGGTTCTGGCTTGAGGGTTTATCGCGCAAGGGCGCCACTGAGGTCGGCGTCTATATCTTCATCGAACCGGTCGTCACCACCATCGCCGCCATCCCGATCTTAAACGAACAACTCACCATCTTCACGATCCTCGGCGCCATCCTCATCATCGGCGGCGTCTACATCGTCCAAAGACTGTAAAATCCATCTCGGAACTTTCCCCCTTCACCCCTGTTTTACTTACAAAATATCGCTTTGAAGGAGAATATATATGAGCAAGAAAATAGGCGTAATCGGTTCCGGGATGGTCGGTCAGGCGCTCGCCAACGGCTTCATCAAACACGGCTATGACGTCATGATCGGCACGAACAATAAAGGCAAGTACGCCGAACTGAAAGAAAAAACCGGCGGCAAGGCCAAAATCGGCTCTTTCGACGAAACCGCTCGCTTCGGCGAAACCCTCGTTCTCGCCGTCAAAGGTACCGCCGCCGAACCCACTCTGCGTTCACTCGCCGACAAATTCAAAGGCAAAACCGTTATCGATACCACCAATCCTATCGCCGACGCTCCCCCTGTCAACGGCGTCCTCCAGTACTTCATCGCAACCAACGAATCCCTCATGGAACGTCTGCAGAAAATCGCCCCCGAATCCCATTTCGTCAAATCCTTCAGCTGCGTCGGCAGCGCCTTCATGGTCAATCCCGATTTTGCCGGCTCCAAGCCGACCATGTTTATCTGCGGCAACGATGATACCGCCAAAAAGGAAATCCAAAAAATTCTCGATCAATTCGGCTGGGAGTATGAAGATATGGGCTCCGTCGAGGCCGCTCGCGCCATCGAACCATTGGCCATCCTATGGTGCATCCCTGGCCTGCGCCAGAACCGATGGACCCACGCCTTCAAACTCTTGAAAAAATAGCCTGGTGCCCCACCCAAAGCAAGCCCTTGGCGCGGCGGGTGAGTTTTAATCAATCATCGTGCACCCACAACATTTTGACCGTGTGGCACCCTCAAGAATCACTTTTGCAAAAAGGGATTCTTGGGGGTGTTTCTTAAAGTTGCGCAGGGTCTTGTCCGCCGCAGGAGGATGTGACCCTGCGCTTTTTTCCTTGGTGCCCCACCCAAAGCAAGCCCTTGGCGAGCGACAGGTGGGTTTGACTGGCCTTTACAGGACAATCGTCGGGCATTCAGAATGTCTCATTTCTCGAGGAAATATTTCATTCGTAGTGACACGGCGTGCCGTGTCATCTAGATGCACCGCATCGCCGTGCACCCACAATAATTTGACCGTGTGGCACCCTCAAGAATCACTTTTCAAAAAAGGGATTCTTGGGGGTGGACTTACATCCCCCCCTCTAAAAACTCTTCCTCTTAAACTTCCGCCTCAATGCCAACACAAAAAACGACACCAGCACCACAATCTTCAACACCTCAACATTGATCAAGAGCGTCTGATACCACTCACCCATCCGCCCCGCCCATCATCTTACATCTTTGCTAGGCATCTCTTAATTTCATTTTCCGGCATATAATAATCCTCCCTTTGCCTTTGACACCCTTCCCCCAATACTAACGCTCTTTCGCCCTTTTATCAAGCCCAGAATGCAGTCGTCTTTTAGGTCGGGTTCTGAGTCGCGATTTTCAAGCGGTCTTAATCCGCTCAGGGCGGATTTCCTTACGTATCCGCAGCCAATTCGCACAGCAAGATTTTTCTATGACCATCGCCAATAAGCGAAATTTCTCTTGACCATTTCTTTCCTTTTCCTATACTACAGTAAACCATAGCGATATATAATACCCAGAGAGAATTGGGCAGGTGGGGAATTGGTGGTATAGGCTTTCTAGGATATTTTGTAGATTTTTTGGAGCACATACAGATGATGACAAATTGCTATTCTAATTTTTCATTTGGAGGGGACTCCCGTATGAACAGCACCAATTTTCTCAAAACCGCCGCCTTGCTCGCTATGCTCCTGTCAGGTATTACATCGAGCATGGCAATGGCCGAGTCGCAAGTGAAGACAGATGGCACTGCATCGATGCCGCCGGATAACCGGAGCGTTCCAGTGAACCGCTTCCTTGCTCCCGACGGACACTTTGATATGAAGGCCGCCAAGGCGAGTGGCTATCAAGGCAAGCTTAATTTTGGCGGCTATAATATCAGGTTGGATCCAAGGACTGGCGAGCCGATTGTCGGCCCTTCGGTTTCGAAACCAACTATTTCAGAAGAACACTCCGACAGTCCGGATGATATATATTGGGACAGCAGCATATCGCCCTTCACTCCCGGAGCTGATGGGGAAGATATGCCATGACCATCTATAATAATAAGCTGATAGTCGCAGGTGACTTTACGATTGCTGGCGATATTATTATCAACAATATCGCCGCATGGGATGGTTCATTCTGGTCGGCCTTAGGATCGGGGATTGGGGGCGCCAATCCTCATGTTTATGCCCTGAGCGTGTTCAATGATGCGCTTATCGCCGGGGGAGCATTTGATACTGCCGGAGGTATTGCAGCAAATAACATTGCCTCATGGAACGGTTCCGGATGGTCAACTCTCGGTCTAGGAGTAAAAGGCCACACCGTCTACGGAGCGCCGGGAATCAGAGACTTAACAGTATACAATGGCAAGATTATTGCTGGGGGATTATTTGATTCTGCTGGAGGGATTGAGGCCAATCATATTGCCGCATGGGATGGTTTTTCTTGGATGCCACTGAGCATAGGAATGGCTGGAGGTAATACATTCGTTGGTGCTTTGAGCGTCTATGATGGCAAACTAATCGCCGGCGGTGAATTTACTACTGCTGGCGATGATAGCGCCATTGCAATTGCCTCTTGGGACGGTTCCTCCTGGTCCCCGCTTGGTACTGGCATTGGTTACCTTTACGATCGTGTTTGGGCCTTGGCAGTCTATGATGACAAGATGATCGCTGGTGGAGATTTTGAGACTGCCGGCGGTGTCAGCGCCAACAATATTGCTTCTTGGGACGGTTCCTCTTGGTCCCCCCTCGGTACCGGGATAGGTGGTTCTAATCCTTCTGTTTATGCTCTCACCGCCTGTGATAACAGCCTGATAGCCAGCGGTGTATTTTCCACTGTAGGCGGTGCCAACCCTAATAATATCGCTTCTTGGGATGGATCATCTTGGTCCGCTTTAGGATCGGGCACGAATGGTTCGGTTTGGGCTCTGAACATCTATGATAGTGGGCTGATCGTAGGCGGCGAATTTACTGACGCGGGTAATAAGGCTTCCGCATATCTTGCGCGGTGGTCGAAAGGGGCAATTGATCTGAATGATCCTGCGACCATAATGCTCCCGAATGATTTCGACCTGTGGCAAAATTACCCAAACCCATTCAATCCAGCCACAAACATTGAATACAGCCTGCCAAAGCGAGCGCACGTGAGCATTGAAATCTTTAATATTCTGGGGCAACATATAAAGACATTGGTTGATGAAGAGAAATCGGCGGGCTCCTATATAGTTGACTGGGAAGGGACAGACGCCGCAGGTCAAACGGTTTCTACTGGTATATATCTTTACCGCATTAAGGCTGGGCAGTTTATGGATACAAAGAAGATGATTTTGCTGAAATGATGCGATGCATTTGTAGTGGCGTCTCCGTTAGGCGCCGGGCTGATCGCCAGACGCCACAACATTGTGCATTGTGAAAAAGCAGACTTTCCTTCACAGGTGACCTAGGTTGGCCTCGGTGCCCCACCGCTTGTCTTTCAGATCCGGTCAACTGATCCGGCTGGACGGGCTCTTGACGGGCGGTCGGCAATTTCAGGCCCGCGCCTCCTTAATTCGTTACCGCCAGTAGCGACACGGCGTGCCGTGTCAATCCTCGCCATCACCGCCTCCAACTTCTTGCCCAACTGCATCTTGTAAGGGTTTAATTCATTAAACCCTAATTTGCCGTTATTTCCTCTAATCCCATCTGCGAGCACGGGTTAACGCGGAATACAATTCCACCACGAAACCGATGGTGATCACGACACGAGGGCCGAATTAGTAGAAGAGGTAATGCTTATGAACGTGACCAAAACACAGATCAACGCTTTCGATTCTACGACCCGGCTTTGACGGGCCGGGACCGAAGGCTTTAACATACATAACCGCTATTGAGCCAGTATAAAACATTTAAAAATGACAGCGCGAACCCAAACCCCTGACCCCGTCTTGCCGGTGTCTAACATGCCCAACTCCCAAACCATGAACCCTTTAACAATGTTTTTCCCCTCTCACACCGGCCGACGGATCAGGGGTGAGGGTCATAATGCGCCACCAGTCCGCCGCGGCGGACTTCCTGACGGAATCTTTGGTAGCCATCGGCGCTGACCTCAAAATTCCTTTTTTACAAAAAGGAATTTTGGGGGGTGTATTCAAAGCTAGCAGGGAACGAACTAAGGATGCCTTACCGGCAGCGGGTTCGTTCCACGCCTCATACAGCAATCCGCCCCATATCTGGAAATTTGCAAAACGCCATCAACCCCTTAGACTTATGAAAAAATCACGCCCCAAAAATAATCCGGATCGAACCCACCCAAAATACGACCGTCCGAATCTGTACTCACTTGCCCTAATCCACGCGCCAGCATTACCCCGAAAACAAAAATTCAAAAAGCGAACCCAATTCCCGTCATCCCCTTGCCACATATAAGGTACCATAATGATTCAGTAATCGGTTCGTTTTCAATCCAGCGTAATAGTTACTTGATCTAACTGTCTGCATTGGAAATGGCTTCTATTCTCGCCCGTTTGAATACAACAAAACGGTGGCTTTTTCGCCCGCCGCTTCCAAACTGAAAAAATTATGACGAAATCATTCTATCACCGGATCAGCCAATTTAATACTGTCACTTTGCCGAATTCATCCAGCGGTTCGGACGTTCTCATTTCCCCACCACGCATATGTCAGCTTGTCCGGCTTGAAGATATTTCTGGGCCACTCGTTTGATATCGTCGCGCGTTACCTTCCTGAAGAATCTAATATATCCTTGTAATAATCCGCCGGTACCCGTCAGACCCAAGCGTCATGAGACTCATTACGATCTTATGCGCCGTATCAAAACTGAACGCCAGGCTATTCGATCGTGGCATGAAATTTTGCAGTCATTTATGATTTATCTTGCGGATTTTTTCGATTTCTGTCGGGATCAGCCGCGTCGCCTTATAGGCGGTGGCCCCTTTGGCTGACAATCAAACGCCTGAAAGCGCAGAGTCGCGCCTCCGTGCAGGGAAACTGGGACCGACACGACAGACGCCAGCCCCCTCATCAGCGCGGACCTTCAATGTGAGCCTTCATGAACCACCCACCCAAGAGACAATTCAGAAGCTGAACGGCATAACGGTCGGAGCAAGACCAACCGAACCAAGGAGTATGTACATA
>CAWEZN010000005.1:0-26346 GCA_963813655.1 uncultured candidate division Zixibacteria bacterium
GGACAGAGCCAACCATCCAAAGCTGGCTCAGGCCGACCTCGAACAATCCAATAATCTAGATGCTGCGGGCAGCGGAAATTTTCGGGCGATCTGAAGACGAGCCGACTGTTTGACGAAAAAAAATTCACTTTTCGAGAATCTTTAACATTTTTTTCTTGATACTCAACTTGTAGAATATTATTGTCGTAAGGTTCTTTATGAATAAGTATCGCGAAAAATGCATAAGATTCCGGCTGGCGGGGTCCGGCCGAAGTCAGAGAACGGCTTGAGAGAATGATGCGATCGCTTCATCACCATCAGTCTGACACCCGGATAAATCCGGATGTACTTGTAGACTGAATGGTAACTGGAAAAGCATCGCGATTAATGTCACCAATGGATTCCGCTGAATCAGAATTTCTCTCCGAAATCGATCTCTTTCTGAAGAAGTCTAATTATCTCGGAAAGTCAGAGAGAGTATCTATCTCCAATGACGGGGCTGTAAACAATCAAATTATAAGTTTTGAAAATAATTTCGTCGGCGTACGTCTGCTGATTCCTTGCAGGGTGACTGAAGCAGGCTTATCCGACTGAGGAGGTATTATTCAAGTTCAAGAAACCATCAGTAGTCCCAGATTGAGAATTTTACCGATCAGGCCGATTCCGGAAATTTCTGTACCGAAAAGAAAACTGATTGGATTCTTACCGGAGGAGGGTTGTTTTGTTAATCTAACCGGTAGCTACGATTATCTCGAGAGCGGTTATTACGCCTCCCAGGAAATGGAGGCTGAAGGCAAAATTATTCACCCTACCTGCAAAGAGATTTTGGATAGTTCGGTTGTTCCGGTGTTTCTTGAAAGGGCCCGGCAGGAGGGATTGCCCGTGCCGGAATATTATATAACCAATGAATATTTTGAACCGCCGGTTATCGTTGACTCCATCAATCCTTTTATGACTCGGCAAAGTGTGGTCCTGAAAAGCGGCCACCAAGAGCGGGTAGCCAAATCGCTTACCCGCAATTACACTTACGCCATCTGTTGCCAAATACTCCCTCCGGGAGCCAGAATCAGCGAATTTCGCTCAGTAATGGGATGGTGCACCAAATCGCGTTATCTGCCGCTGTCGCAGGAAGTATGGCGAATTTTCCGAATGCCCTTGGTTTTGGTCAGAGTGATTATTCTTGAGGATGGTAGCTTGATGCTCAGCCGACTTCAGGAACTGCCGTCCAATAAACTTTTCCCCTCTGAATTGCGATATATCGAAAGCAAGGTCCAATGGCAAATATAGGCGTCTATATTGAAAGATACACCCTGTCCCGCTCAGAGGAAATGGGAGCTCTCATGAAGCTCGGGCAGGTGGCGCACATGCAGGGTCATCGACTGGATTTCCTCTTCCGCGCGGACATGTATAAAATACCCCATTATGATGCCATTTTTATTAGGGCTCTTACTGACCCCCTGAATTCCTCATATATTGCCTCCTGTCTGGCTGAATTGAATGGCCTTCGGGTAGTCGATGATTCCAATTCAATTATCATCTGTTGCGACAAAGTAAATATGTACCGTCATCTTCAGCGAGCCGGAGTTCCCATTCCCGAGACGATATTCCTTACGGAGACGGATCTCAATATCAGAAGGGGGGGCGAGCTTCTCGACGCCCTTGGCTCTCCGCTAGTCCTGAAGGCTCCCAATTCCAGTTTTTCTCTCTACGTCGAAAGGGCCTATACCTCAGAGGAATTTGTAAGAATCGGCAAAAGGTATCTTCGCCGCGCCGACCTAATCGTTGCCCAGAAATTTGTACAATCAGAGTTCGATTGGCGTGTCGGAGTGCTGGCTGGTGAGCCTCTCTATGTTTGCCAGTATCTATTTCCTAAGAAGCGATGGAAAATTCATAGTTACATGGCCGACGGCAAAGAGATTTACGGCAATGTTAAAGGATTTGAATTAAGCAAGGTCCCTTCAAAATTGCTGGATACTGCTGTGCAGGCCGCAAATGCAATTGGAAAGGGCCTTTACGGCATTGACTTAAAACAGGTCGGCGACGATTTCATCGTTATCGAAGTCAATGATAATCCCACTATTGCCGAAGATGAAGAGGATCAGAAGGCACCGCAGATTTATGACAGGCTAATACGCTACCTCGTGGGCGATAAGGCCAGGGAAGATTCACCCCAGAAAGAGCCGAACACGCCAAGCGTGAAACAAGCTTGAGACCGGCAGACCGCATCATGACGGAAAAAAGGTCTCGCAAGAAACGACCAAATAATCATCTAAGGATACGCTCTGCTGCTCTTCATGACCTCCGGGCGCTGCTTTATCTTGAGGAGTCCGGTTTTGGCGAAGACAGATTCAGCCCACGCCAGGTGAAGTATCTCTTAACAAAAGCCAATACCACTGTGTATATATTAGAATTCGACAAAAAAGTTGCCGGCGCGGCCATTATGCTTTGGAGAAAAAATTCCGCTCTTGCCCGGCTTTATTCCATCGTAATTGATCCCATTTATCATGGTCAGGGATTGGGGAGCAGCCTGCTCGAGGCTTGTGAGTCCGGCGCATCAAAGAGAGGATGTCTTTCTATTGCGCTTGAAGTCCGTGTAGACAATAGGCGTGGCATTGCTCTCTATGAAAAATTCGGTTATCTGCCGGCAGGGATTATTCCCGGCTATTACGCCGACGGCATGAATGCCTTGAAGATGATTAAGAGTTTCCAAATAAGAGAATAATGGCTATCGAGCAGGCCTTCCTCACAATCGCGAAATCTCGCAAATCAGAATTGGCTTTTCAATTTCACAATATTTTGTATCACCGTCGAATCTTTTCCGACGGCGATATATTTGTCGAAATAGGAGCTCGCTCTTAAAGTGTCCCCTTTTGTCATTTCTGCGACGCCAAGTTGATATAACACTTCCCGCGGATAAACCGAATCCGGAAGAGCCGTATAGTAATATATGGCCGAATCGGGCATGTTATTCTGAAGGCAGTACTGACCAAGCGCCATAAACGTCTGATATTCGGAAGGGCCGTAGTACAGGCTTTTTTCCCACCACGCGACCGCTCGTTCTTTGTCTCCCAGCAAATTATAGGCATCTCCTAAACTGCGATAGACGGGGGGGCTATAGGGATTAAGTCCATCCGCAGTTTCCAGAGCCTCTATGGCCTCTTTTGGCCTCTTCATGGCCACCAGACAAATCCCTTTGTCCAGATATGGTCCGAACCAGGCGGGATTGGCGTCGATGGCTCTATTGAACAAATCCAGCGCCTTGCTCAGCTGCCCATCTCTGAAATTGCGGGCGCCTTCTTTATCAAGCCCCACTTCGGGGAAATGACGATAGCAATACTGCAGTATCCGCTCGACTTCGCCTTTGCCGCCCGCGTTCTGCATCATCTCTCCTACCGCATAGAAACCGGCCCTGGCATGTTTTGGATCGAGCTCCATCATGGCCATATTATAGCGATATAATCCCACCCGGGAATAATTTAGCCCCAGCCAGGGGATGAAAACGGATAGACAGATGACAGCCACTATCGCGGTAGCCGCCTGAAACCGAATATTAACATAGTATCTTTTCACCCAAAAATAAACACCCGCTACCTGGATTCCGACTAGCATGGTTGACATAAGATCCCAATCTCGAGCCATACCCAATTTGGGCTCAAGAATAAACGCGGAAAGTCCGCCACTCAGGATTGCCAGCCACAGAAAGATATTTTCATATGAGGTTGGCTCGTTCCTCTTTTCTTCTTTGAGAATGCGGGGCATAACCCAAGCCAGAATTGCCACCGGAACTACCAAAAATAGGAGATTTACATAATCCACAATATGTTTTGCCGAGAAGAGAGTGTATTCATCGAGAGTGAAACGGTCGGCAAAAATGGGCAGGAAAGCCATCTGCCAAAATTGCGGAGCCCACAGCTTAATGGCGATATACATGAGTATAAAGCATGCCCCCGCGAGATATATTAATTGCTTGCCCCTCGATGCTACCCAATTCTTGATCTTCATTGGTCCGATGAAATAGATTATATAAATCAGGAGCGATGGCGAATAAATAATATTGACTCGATGCAGGAAAACTGCCGCCCCAAAAGCCGCAATTGGCATAATCGATCTACTGTTGTTCTTCAGCGCCGCCGTGCCCGAGAGGAAAAAGATGAAAGAAGCCGCCGTCGTTAATGAATATGCCTCAACATATCCATAGTAAAGTATAGTTATGGCCGAAAGAAAATTAAGCGCCACAAAAGAATAATAGGCGAACCGCGAAGCGAATATTTTCCTGCCATAGTACAATAAACCTGATATGAAAATCAGACCGGCGAGGATTGACAAATTTCTAAAGGTTCTATATCCGTCAAATTTGTCACCGAGGCTGAATAGTTCATAATACAGCAGCTGAATACGCATTTCACCATCTGCACGGCCCTTCAGCGTTGGGTGGGTCTGATTCATATTGGAAAGCATTTGATACCCGTCGCCCAGAAAATGGGAGTCAACCGCAAGAAAGTAAAACAGAGATAGCGCCAGAAGAATGATCAAAATTGGAGATATTCTTCTAAGAAGCGAGGCCGGTTGGCCGGTGTCGTCGGGAATGGGGAAAATCTGTGGCTTTTTCTTCCCCCATAGGTAAAAAGATAGGGTACAGAGGAAAAGGGCCGGGTAGATAACAGGTAATCCAGCCAAATATCCGGCGTGATTGAACCCCCAGAGCCTTTCCTGAGGAAAAAATGAGGCTATCAGTCTGAAAAGCAATATTGCAGAGGCAATACCAAAAACGGCAAGTGCAAGTGACTTTTGTTTCTCTTCCTTTTTTGCCAGATTTAACTCCAATGTCTATTAGCGGACTACATGATAATATTTCGGCGAAATAAACAAAAGACTTTTCCTGTTTTCTGTTTTTTGGGCTGTTTGGGGTAAGAATTCCGCTATTTGGAGATTTTCCTTGACATTCTCCCAACTCCCCCTAAATCTGTATTGTAATTTTGGATTGCAAAATGATAGAGCATGATAAGCGATTAAAAGCGGCAGACCGGGAAAACAGCGAATTAAGAACTGCTGAGGATTTTAATGCCTTATCCCGGCAGTTGCTGAGATACGCCAATCAGGGTATTCTCCGCGTCGAATTTTTTCGTACTCTTCTGGAAACTCTTCTGGAATTCGTTGGATGTGATTCGGTTGAATTGCGTCAGAAAGAGCGAAACCGATTCTATCGGGCGGAAGCTGTCATAAACGACAAGTTATCTTTCAGATTTGATGTTGGACGTGATTATTTTGAAAGGCCCTCATCGGTTCTTCATATCAATGACGCAAACTCCGGCCTCGACGAATTGTCGCAGATGCTATTGAATGGGAATACTGGCTCAATTTCCCCCCCTCCAACTCCCTGTGGAAGTTTCTGGACCGGCAACGCAGATGAATCAATCACGATTGCTGATCTTGCAAGTTCGGATGGGAAAATTAGGACTCTTCGGATTGGACAGGAGTATAAATCACTGGTTATCATTCCATTTTCAGTAGAGATCGAAAAGAATAGTCTTCTATTGCTCAAGAGCAGAAGGGTAGATTTCTTCACCGCCGATCAAATCACCCAATATGAAGGTGTGGCCCAAAATATAGGCGTTGCCTTGGTCCATCGTTACGCCCAGGTTGCCCTGAGAGAAAGAGTGAAGGAGCTGACCTGTCTTTATGGCATTGCCAAGATGGCCGCGCACACTGATGCTTCGATGGAAGAAATTCTGCAAGATATTGTCGAGATTTTGCCGCCCGCATGGCTGTATCCTGAAATCGCCTCCGCCCGCATTTTTCTTGATGCTCGCGAATACTTAGCGCCAGGGTATTCTGACGGGGCAGGCAAGATGTGTTCCGACATCATCGTTCAGGACGTAAAACGAGGAACCGTTGAAGTCGTGTACAAAGAGGCGCGGCCAACGCTCGACGAGGGTCCTTTTCTCAAGGAAGAGAGGAGTCTTCTGGACACGGTGGCGCGCGAAATTTCCCTGATTATCGAACGGCGTCAGGCGGAAGAAGACAGCGTTAGGCTTCAGGATCAACTTCGCCACGCCGACCGATTGGCCACCATCGGCCAATTAGCCGCCGGGGTGGCACATGAACTCAATGAACCGCTGGGAAGTATTCTCGGCTTCGCACAATTAGCAAAGAAAGGGGCCGGTATTTCCCCGGAAATGGGAAATGACCTGCAGAAAATTATTAACGCTTCTCTTCACGCCCGTGAAGTGATAAAGAAATTAATGGTTTTTGCACGTCAAACTCCCCCCAGAAAAGCTCAGGTAAACTTGAATAAAGTTGTCGACGAAGGAATATATTTTCTTGAGTCCCGGTGTGCCAAGGCTGGTATTGAGCTGATCCGCAATCTGGCCCCCGATATGCCCGAGATTACTGCCGATCCTTCTCAGTTGTACCAGGTGTTGGTTAACCTGGTCGTTAATTCCATTCAGGCGATGCCCCAGGGAGGGAAACTCACTGTCGAGACGCGTACGACGTACGAGAATGTCCTTCTTATAGTACAGGATACCGGCACAGGCATGAGCGGAGACGTTCTCAAGAAGATATTTATACCGTTCTACACTACCAAAGATATCCATGAAGGGACCGGTCTGGGCCTTTCCGTCGTCCACGGAATCGTTTCCGGACATGGCGGCACTATCCGGGTCGAAAGCAAGGTTGGGGTTGGCACCAGATTCGAAATTGTTCTCCCTATCAAAGGGCTAAACGGGCTTAAAGAAAATGAAAACGGGGAAAATGGATAATAAAGAAAAAATACTTGCCGTCGATGACGCTCCCGAAGCGCTGGAAGTCCTGCAAAGAAACCTGTCTTCACAAGGATATACAGTGTTCACCGCATCTACAGTTGCCGACGCCATAAAAATCCTGGAAATAACGGCTATCGACCTTGTTATTACCGACCTCAAGATGCCCAAGGTCGGCGGGCTTGAACTGGTAAGGCATGTCCGGGAGAATTTTCGCGACACCGAAGTGATGATGATAACCGGTTTTGCGACTATCGCAGGAGCTGTTACAGCTGTCAAAACCGGAGCTGAGGAATATCTTACCAAGCCCTTCACGGATGATGAACTTCTTTCGGCTGTCAAGCGCGCGCTCGATAAACTATATCTTCGCCGCTCGACCGAAACACAGATTCCCCTGCTTCCTACCGCCTCCCACGGCCTTCTGGGAGAATCGGAATCAATGAAGAAAGTATTTGCGTCAATAGCAAAGGCAGCTTCCATTAATGCCACCGTGATGATACTGGGAGAGAGCGGTACCGGCAAGGAGCTGGTCGCCCGGGCTATTCATTACAGCAGCCCCAGAGCCTCAGCGCCCTTTATTCCGGTAAATTGCGGCGGCATTCCTGAAGGATTGCTGGAAAGTGAACTCTTCGGATATATCAAAGGAGCCTTCACCGGCGCCAATGAATCGAGAGCAGGATTTTTCCAGACAGCCGAAGGAGGCACGATTTTTCTCGACGAAATAAGTGAGACCAGCCTGGCGATGCAGGTAAAATTGCTCAGGGTGCTTCAAGATAAAGAGGTATGCATGGTCGGAGCTACCCGCACCAGAAAAGTCGACGTCCGAATTCTGGTGGCGACCAACAAAGATCTTATCGGTATGGTAAAGAAAGGCGTTTTCCGCGAGGATCTCTTTTTCAGGTTGAATGTAATTACCATAGTCATTCCGCCGCTGCGCGAACGGGATGACGACATTTTGTCATTGGCGCACCATTTTTTTGCGAAATATGCCAGGGAAATGGATAGACCGACCCCCAAATTATCCGACAAGGCCCTTCAAATATTCAAAAATTATTCTTGGCCCGGTAATGTAAGAGAATTAGAGAATCTGGTTCAACGCCTTGTTGTGATGGTCGATCATGAAATAATTGACACTCCTGACTTTCCCACCCATATGCGGTTCTCTGCAATGAGAGATGCCGGATTCAACCGAACCCTTGAAGAGGTTGAAGCGGAGTACATCCGAAATGTCCTCGCATCGGTGAATAATAATAAGACTAAAGCCGCCGAAATCCTTGGTATTGACCGTAAGACTCTTCGCGAAAAGCTGAAGAGTGTTGGCGATTCCTCAGAATAGCCGCAATCCGGGTAATTTTTCCCCGCCGATTCAAATGTCCCCAAAAACCATGGTGCATTTTCGCCCGAGACCAAAATCACTCATATTCCGGTTCAGCAACTAACAGTCAGCGTATTGTATTGTTACTCTGCTAGTTAACGGCAAATATAGCCATCGATATGGCTTATTCCAAATGCAAATATCTCAATCGGGAGCCATCTAAGCCGTTGGCATAGCAATTGCCCTTGTTTGGTGTGGCACCTCAAGACAGGAGATGCTACAGAATAAGAAAAGGAGAAAGATATGCCAAAATCAGTAACCATAGAAAAACGGGCCGACGATATAGTCTCCCTGGCCCCAGCCGAAACCAAGCCCGGCATTTGTCCCACCTGTGACAATTCGCCCGCTTGCGTTTATTTGAAGGCCAATGGCGGTATCGTAACCTACTGCGAAGAATACTATGATACGGCCGCGATAACTTTGCGTCCCCAGCCAAAAAAGGCCGAAATCAAGCCAGCGGAACCGGTTCAGGCCAAAGGGTTGTGTGTCAATTGTGAAAAGCAGAAGACCTGTGGTTATTCTCGTCCGCCTGAAGGCACCTGGCATTGTGAGGAATACGAATAGGAACAGGCTTCCTCGATAATTATTGCATATTGTCCCTCGGGAATTGACTCCTTGCCAAATGATCTATTCCTGAGACAATATGCAGACTCGCCCCGGTCATTTGAACGGGGCGATTTTTTTTATCTCCCTGCGCGAATCAAGAATCAACTTATTCTTATCCGATGGCGTCGACCTTACGCCCCCCCTCTGATCTCCATTCGACTTCGTTGCGGAACAGATCCTATATAAAGATGTTAAAACTTATCTGAGGTGGTCACATTGCGAGCGGAAGAAATGGAATCAGAATCGTCACAGCTTCATAAGGTAGTCATCATCGGCGGCGGATTTGGAGGGCTTTATGCTGCTCTGTCTTTGAAACGGGCGCCGGTGGAGGTTACCCTGATAGATAAACGGAATTTTCATTTATTCCAGCCGCTTCTCTATCAGGTAGCTACCGGGGCGCTTTCCCCAGCCGATATTGCGGCACCGCTAAGAGGCATACTTAAGAAGCAGAGAAATACTCATGTGATACTTGCCAAGGCCGTGAATATTGACCCTGAAAAGCATACGGTAATATTGAATGACGGGGAAGTTGGCTATGACACTCTAATCGTAGCCTCCGGCTCACAGCCACACTATTTCAGCCACGCTGACTGGGAAATTCTGGCGCCGGGGTTGAAGTCAATCGAAGACGCCACCGAGATGCGCCGACGGATTCTGATTCAATTTGAAGCGGCCGAAAGGGAAACGGACCCTGAAACAATTGAAAAATTGCTGACATTCGTAGTGGTGGGAGGAGGACCCACCGGGGTGGAATTGGCTGGTGCCCTGAGTGAAATATCAAGAGATACGCTCCGCAAGGATTTTCGCACTATTGACCCTTCCCGCGCGAAAATCATCCTTGTAGAGGCCGAGGACCAGATACTTTCACTTTATCCGAAGAGATTATCAGAGATCGCTCATTCAGACCTTACGAAGCTTGGAGTTGTTGTCAAGACGAAGTCTTTGGTCGCGGAAATAGAATCTGATTACGTGATTATCTCCGCTGGAAATATGACTGAAAAAATACCGACCCATTGCGTTCTTTGGGCGGCCGGAGTTAAGGCTTCACCCCTTGGGACCATTTTGGCCAAACTTTCGGGAACACAATTAGATAGATCGGGCCGGGTGACGGTCGATTCGGACCTGGGTCTGATTGGGCATCCGGAAATATTAGTGCTTGGTGATTTGGCAAACTTCACCGCTCATGATGGCAATTCACTTCCCGGGTTGGCGCCGGTCGCCATGCAGGAAGGGAAATACGCTGCAAATCTGATAATAAATCGGCTCCGCGGCAGACATACGCCCCCATTCCATTATCGAGACTTTGGGAAAATGGCTACTATAGGTCGTTCAAAAGCCGTTGCCGAGATCAGGGGATTGGAGATTGGCGGATTATTTGGATGGTTGCTGTGGCTCTTTGTCCATCTGATGTACATAGTGGAATTTGAGAGTCGCATTCTAGTACTGATCCAATGGGCGTGGAATTACTTCACCGGCAACCGCTCCGCCCGTCTGATAACGGGCAACATAGAATTCCCGCTATTCGATCAGAATAAATATCGTGACTCTAATTATGAATCAAATAGAGAAGTAGGCCGGCAGATTGATCATAAAAATCTGAAGTAATATTGGAAAAATCTGAATTTGGGCACTTTTCACAATTTGTTAACAGCCTATTAACAACATATCCACAATTTCGGCTGAATTTACAGCTTCGCCCGGGAGAGGCAAACGGGGAATGACTCATTAATATCCCCCGTATGCATTAGAGTTGCCCCCCGGCATGCCCCTCCGCATACTGGAAAATATTTGCAGTCGGCGCAGTGTCCCTGAATCATGTTCTTGGGAAAATCAGACATGCGATACATTTTGTGGTCAGCCCATAATTCCGCAATACTCATTTCATAGATATTCCCGACCCGGAACTCCTTGCTCAACAGGGAAGTGCAGGGATAAACATCACCGGTGGAGGTAAGATAAAACCACTCCAACCCGGCCACACAGTCATGATACTCATATTTCGGCGGCAGTGGGCCGAAGCCCGGATCAAATAATACCAGCGGCTTTCGCTTTCGGACTGAGCTTTCGACAAATTGCCTGAGTGCGTCATGGTCTTGTGTAAAAGATAATCTCGCTTTCACCTTCTCCGACTTGCCTCGCCCCCACGGGGTGAAACCGCAAAAACGGACACATTCCACCCCCTCTCTTTTGGCCCACTTAATATATTCCGGAGCGTCATCAAGGTTTTCCCGGCCGATAAGCATCGCCATGCTGACCTCGAAATCAAGCTTCCTGCAGATTCGGATCGCCTCCGTGATCCTGCAAAAATCTTCGTGGGTGGCGTTCCGCATCACCGCATTCCGTTCGGCCGTGGAGCCGTCAACGCTGATCTGCATAGCAACTACTCCCGCCTTCTTCAGATTTCTTGCCCGTTTTTCATCAACAAGAATCCCATTGGTAGTAATTCCGGATCTTATCTTTTTCTTTTTCGCATATGCGATAATTTCCTCAAGATCATCTCTCAATAGAGGCTCGCCCCCGGTCCAGCCGATCGCCCGAAGCTTAAACTCACTCAACTGGTCGATTATTTCAAAACATTGTTGTGTAGAAAATTCCGTAAATGATTTTCTGGTGGCAGCTGAGAAACAATGCGGACATGTCAAATTGCACCGGCGGGTAATTTCCCACCCTATCATGCAAAGGGCTCTTTTTTTCGAGAGGGGTGGCTGAACGGATTTTGAAAACTTCATTTGCTGGTAATCTTTTCCTGAAATCTGAATCAATGTCAACTATGAGGCGCGCGGCTCCGGTGGGAATCAGCGCGCCCCAATTCATACCTTGCTAATCAAATAAGCGTTCTGCACTGACTTATGATGTACCACAGCCGACATCCCTGGCGGACACTGGATTTCTGGATGAAACGCATCTCTTCACCTCCTATACAATGATTTTCCTCTTCCAAGCGTATTTCTACTAACCTGAAAAAGGTTCTGGGCTTTTGAGCCGGGGTGCATCGTTTTTCGGTTGTTGCGATGCGCTCCGGCAATCCAAATAATTTTTACATGTCTCTCAAACGGCAAACCGGGATTATGTAAAATAGCCTGCATCCGCGATGAACATTGCTGGATTTTTCGATAAACCGCATTATTATTCACCTCCTCTCAAGGTTTAGTAGGCTGATCTTCAAGCGATTTGCTCTGTTTTTGTATATCACAAATATATCTCAGGGTCAACATTTCCTCCAAATTGTATTTCCAGGGAATGCAGGCGCCCTTATCCGGATGATTTAGTCTTAGCCCGTCACTCGGGCATCCGGCCATGCACATGGGAAGAATATTACATTCCCGGCAGACCGCTTTTTCGAAAGGATCCCAAGCCAAATATTTCAGGCGATTGGATCGTTGCAGCGGCGTTAATTCGTCAGAAAAAACGCTCCCTATCGATCTATCGTCCTTGAGAGTCAGTTCTTCCCAGCATTTATAAAGCATGCCGTCGGGAGTCACCACGAAACTGCTGTCTGTGTCCGCGCCGCAATGCCCGCCGGGTGCCAATGAGGGATATTCTATCTGATAATACCCTCTATTAATGAGCTCTTGATAGAGTCTCACTTGATTGATAGAAAATTCCTCTGTCGATAAGCACCGTCCCAGCATATCGCCGCAGACTCCCTCAGAGGAATTGACCTGGGCGAAATAAACATATACATTCGCCAGAATTCCTTCCTTGTCCAGAACCTCTACCACCTCAAATGCCGATTCGTGATTATCCCTGTCGACATTCACCCTGATTACCCATTTCAGAATAGGGGAAGTCTCGATCAAATTGTGAATTATCCTTTGAAATGTCCCTTTTCCGCTATGAAGCTTTCTTCGTATATCATGCACGCGCTCGGGACCGTCAAGCGTAATCTGGCCGCCGTGAATTCCCAATAATTTCAATTTTTCCGCCATAGCGCCATCAAGTATGTAGCCGTTGGATATTATCGTCGCCGGTTGCATGGCGGCTCCAAATTTGGCGGCGAGACTCTGAAATTCCCCCGAAATTCTTTCTATAATAGGCACACAAAGAGTCGGTTCACCGCCAAACCATGTGATCACCATATTTTCGGCCCGGCGAATATATTTTTCCCCGAATTTCAGCAACGACTTGATAGTATTATCTTTCATCATCTCGGGCCTCTGGCTTTCAAAGCAATAGTCGCATTTGAAATTGCACGCCAGAGTTGGAGCGATCGTAAGCAGAAACGATTTATTATCGAACCGCGTCGTGCGGTTCTTGGCCTTGAGAGAAGAGATTTCATCCAGCGTGTCGTCCACCAAATACTGCCCTTCTGTCAACGCCTGGTAAAATTCCTTCTCTTCGTCTGTATTGGGCGTTAAAGAACCCGAAAGTAATCTTTGAATTATGGGATATTTGTCTTGATAAACTTCCGCCAGATACGCGCTGGCGCTGTTGAAAGCCAGCTTGCCCCCGCCAACCATATCAATAAAAAAATTGTAGCGCGATGGTTTCATCAGATGCTCCCCGGCGAATCAGAAAGTGAAAAGTGAATCCTTAAGCCTATGCCCACTGGGCGTCTCCTCGATATTCGGATAGCTGATAAACTATTTAGGATAAATTTATCCTGCAAGTCTGGCGCTGTCAAGGAAATCCCAGCTATTTTTCTGCATTCCCCGTAATCTACCCGGCCGAGACTGCCCACTTGAGCATCATGAGCCGTTGAAAATTCGGGAGACCAATACAGACAATTGACTGTCGGCAATTGATTTTCCCGATTTTTGGCTCTCGGAATATAATTATGGAAACTTTTCGACGACTCCAAATGTTCTAAAGGCATGTTATTATGGAGCGGAATCATCCATTATTATCCGCTTGAGTATGGGGAGACTGCCGCATATGGCGCTCCTGAATAGTCTATAACAAGCATATCGGAGGTGTCTTATGACACGGAAGCAAGTTTACCAGGAGATCGAAGAGACACTCGGTCTTGTCCCGACTTTTATGAAGTCAATTCCGGAATCTTCGCTGGAATTGGAGTGGCAATTGATGAAGCAGGTGCAGTTCGAAGAAGGGCCGATACCCAATAAGTATCGCGAGCTGATGGGAGTTGCTATCGCGGCGGTGACCAAGTGCCGCTACTGCGCTTTCTTTCATACCGAGATTGCCAAGCTCAATGGCGCTACAAAAGAAGAAATTGAGGATGCCGTACACTTTGCCAAGTCAAGCGCCGGATGGAGCGCCTATTTGAATGGTCTGCAATTCGATTTCGACCAATTCAAGAAGGAAGTTCTTCAGGTATGTGAACACACTCGGGAACTTCAGAAGGTCTGAACTCTTTCGGAAGACACAGAACCCGCAATAGCGGGTTCTGTGTCCGCTTGCAATAGACCTAAACTTTCCTTTCCCGATACAATTGGCCGATTTCGGCCGCCAGAATGAAAATTATCGACGAATAATATATCCAGAAGGCAATTGCCACCACCAGCACGTAGGCTCCATAAATCTGCTTTAATGACGCCAGGTTGGTGATATAATACCCAAACCCCCACTTGGCCAGTTCCCAGAAGACAGTTGCCCAGAAGGCGCTCAACGCCGGTACCCTCCACCCCAGACGAGCGTAAGGAACCAGATAGTACAGAAATGCGAATATAAGAAATGTGGAAAAATACGAAACGATCGAGATAAGATATGATGACCGGGCGCCGAACCTCAGGAATTTGAGCAACTCTGTCTTTTCGGCGGAATGTCGCAAAAGGTCAAATGCCGGCAATACGGCCGTCAAAGCCAGAAAAAAAAGCGCCACCAATAGCACCATCCCCAAATCCCGCAGTTTGCCGACAAAATAATTCTTCCCCTTTTCCATTACGAATATTCGGTTCAATATGGTCCGGATACTGCTAAAAAGCCCGCTGGCCGCAAGCAGAAGTCCGATCGCGCCAATATACCCCGCAAGATGACTATGAATCCTAAATTCCTCTACCCGCCTATATATGAAATCTTTAACAAAAATGGCATAATCCTCATAGGGAATTATCCGGTCCACGACCGAATTAATCTCGGTGTCAAAAGAATGCCCTTGAAGAAAATTCCCCAAGAGAGAAAATATTATCAATATGAATGGGACAATACAGACAAAAAGCGAAAATGCCAATCCCCCCGCCAGTAGAAATATATGATGCTCTCCGGCCCGGTTGTACAAGCCGCCAATGTAATGCCCCAAGAAAATTCTAATTTTATCCATCCTCTTCCCAATACGGGACATAAACATCACCTCATATCCCAATCTTATGCCCAACATATTCAAATCACAATGAGATTTTCTCGCTTTTTCTGCGGCAAGACTGCAGCATTTGCATTCCCGTGACTTTACAGCGACAAATCTATTCAGAATTAATCATGTACAGCGCCCCGCCCCGCCGGACTGCAAAAAAAAACCGCCCGGTTTTAGGCGGACGGTTCCACGGAGTCTTTTTAGACTTACTTCTTGCGTCGTACAAGACCAACGCCAGCCATCCCCAGCCCGAAGAGGGCAAAGGTGACCGGTTCGGGAATTGACGCCGAGCTATAATCCATCGCCAATGCGGCATGGTCTATTCTCAGCAAACGTTCTCCTGCGAAAACGGAAACATTGAGCGAGCCATTATTCCAGAAACCCGGAACATTAACATTGCTTAAATTATAGGTCGTGTTGTCATTCCAGAAATGATTAAGTGGATCCCAGTTCCAGGTACCTTCGATTTCAACAAGATTATTTGCCCCGTCGACAAAGGAGGCATCGATCCAAAGCATCGCCCGGGAAACCACGTCCGGGGGAACTTAAAGGTGCGGCGGAAGCGTATGATTCCAGCTGAATTCATCTGGGTAGATACCTCCAAAGGGACCATTTGGATCTGCAATCCAAACCCCGTTAGTTGTACCCTTGTTAGTGACATTAAAGAAGTCCAAATACGAAATGTACTTGTAGTTGTGGTGGTCGACCGGAAAGGTCGAATTGTGATAGATATGCTCTACCGCCAGCGGAGTTGCGAACAACTGAGCCGGAATCACCACCGCCAAACACGCAAGAAGTACTCGTAAGAGAATCCTAAGCATGCAATTCTCCATGTTAAACAATTAATAGCGATAACTTAAAAGCAATATGCGTGCCACGCCGTAACTTGTTAAATATCAACTTGTTCCATTGTTCGGTACGGCAACGCATTTCAATTAATATGAATAAATTGGTGTAGTTTTGTGCAAACACTTGCATAATCAAGCTTCGTTCGCCATTCCGCTTTGCTTGGTCACGCCTCGAGCCCAACCGACAAATATCCGACAACAATTATCCATGTAATCCATTATCGGCAGTCTGCTTCTTTTCATGAGCGGAAGAAGATGGCACCCGGATTTCGCTATCTTCATGCCGACGCAGCCAGCACAGACAAGACAATCGAATTCATAATATTATCCGCGGAATCGATCTCATACATTGTGCCAATCGGCACGCATCCTCCGATTATAATCCCTCCTGCCAGCGCCCCGGCATACATCACCATTGCCTTATATACGCCATCGGCGGTTTCGATCGTCGGAGCCACAAATATATCCGCATCTCCGGCAACCTGCGAATTTTTTATCCCTTTTTGATGGGCCACTTCGGCATTTATTGCGCAGTCAAAGGATAGCGGTCCATCGATAATGACATCTTTTATCTGTCCCCGCTCTCCCATCTTGGCGATAGCCGCTTCTTCCATGGTTACCGGCACCGCCGGATAGATCGCCTCTACTGCGGCCAGCAATGCCACCTTTGCTCTGGGAATACCCAGCAATCGCGCTAGAGCGGCGGCGTTTTCGATAATTAGGACCTTTTGAGCCGCGTCGGGCGACGGTATGCAGGCTGCGTCGGTGACAAGTATCAGCTTATGATATTTTGGCGTTTCTATAACACCGATATGCGTCGCAGTTTTTCCTTCAATCGCAAAACCGATTCCTTTCTTGCCGATGGCATTGGCAATCTCCCTGACCGAGATACCGCCATTTAGTATCGCCTCACTCTGCCGCTTGTTGCCATCGAGATTGCATCTTCAATCGGACTCGCTGAATCGATAATATCTTCATCGCCGACGCAAAGCCCGGCATTTGACGCCAATTCCGAGATACGGTTCTTGTCGCCAATGAACAGCGGCTTAACATAACCTTCCTCAGCCGCCTTTAATACTGCCTGGATATGGAGATCGCGCGATGGCGCCAATACCGCCATCGTAGCAGGACCGAGACCTTTGACCCTCTCCTTTGCGGCGGCAGAAATCTCTTTGAATGTCTTCATTCCATTCATTGAATTCCTCCGGCGCCGTCCATCTTATAGTATTCTGCGATCAGGCAAGCCAAAGAGACCGATGCTTTCTTGTTCTTTACCGTGTCGGTGCGAGACACGAGGCTGACGGGAGCCTTGGCTCCGACGATAACTCCCGCAAAGACCGCCCCGGCGAAATTGATTAACGCTTTCGCGACTATATTGCACTCTTCGATTGTATGCATCAGATATATATCGGCGTCGCCGATAACGGGTCCGGAAATATTTTTCGCCTGGGCAGCTTTACTCGAGGTCGCAGCCTCAAGCGTTAAAGGACCCTGAGCGATCACATCTTTAAGTGCGAGCGTTTCTATTCTCCTGATAAGCTCTTTGCATTCCATCGCGGTTCGGTCAAATTCAGCATATCCGTCAACCGTCCCGGATAGAGCGACCTTGACCGGGCTTAATCTCAGCGCCCGCCCAACCAATATCGCATTTTCCAGAATTTGGATTTTTTGCTCTGTATCGGGTTTTACTACCATACCCCCGTCGGTCATAGATAAAAGTTTATGGTATCCGGGTATGTCAAGCACCGCCACATGAGAAAGAGTATTTTTTGTTCGCAGATCGAATTCTTTCGAAAGAACCGTTTTAAGCAGAGCCGAGGTAGAGACAAACCCCTTCATTATGACATTGGCTTTTCCCTCCGCCGCCATTTTGACTGCACCGTAAGTTGCCTTCTTTACATCCGGCTCGTTCATAATATCCATGCCAACAATATCAATCCTGCTCTCTTCCGCCATGTTCTCGATCAGCGATTTATCGCCAAAGAGGGTGGCGTCAAGAATATTCTCCATTTTAGCCGAGGCCAAAGCGCCGAGGACATCTATGTCTTGAGCGGCGGCGACTGCCACCATTTTCTTTTTGCCCGATGTCGAAAGCTTCGCCGCCGAAGCAATTATCTGGTCGGAAGTATGTATCGGTTTTGACTGATCAGTCATTAGTCATCTCATATCTTCTTGCCGAAATATAGAGTCCGATGCCATGCAGTTCTCGGCAATGCTAATACTCCTTCGGCGCCTCTTCATTATTCAGGACTCGCACCGCCGCCGCGGCCAGCGCTTCCATTTCGAATTCGCCGGCAACAACCACTACCTCCCCGAGAAATGATATATAGCTGCTCAAGAGTTCCACCAATCTCCGAGAATTGGCCATGCCGCCGGTAAGTATTATCGAGGTGAAATTTCCCTTAAGAACTACCGCGCAAGCGCCTACTTCTTTGGCAATCTGATAAACCATAGCCCCATAATAAGCCTCCGCTCTTTTATCCCCGCCCTCAATCATTTTTTCCACTTCACGCACGTCGGACTGCCCGATATAAGCGATTAGCCCCGATTTTCTTGATAATTTGTCGAGCAGCTCTTTTTCGCCGTATTTGCCTGAAAAGGCTAGCTTGACCAATCCCCCGATCGGCAACGCGCCCGCCCGATCGGGTGAAAACGGTCCCATCCCCAGAAGTGCGTCATTGACATCGATGATCCGTCCACCTTCTACCGCCGCCACTGAAATTCCTCCGCCCATATGCACCGCAACGAAATTGCAGTCCTCTAATTTCTTCCCCCGCTTTTCAGCTTCGCGACGACAAACTTCCTTAATATTGAGGGTGTGTGCCCGGCATTTTCGCTCGATTTCGGGGATTCCGGAGACTCTCGCGTAATCAGTAAAATTATCCACTGTCACCGGATCGGATATTATCGCCGGCACATTGAATCTTTTCCCCAGATGGTCAGCTATTATGGCGCCGAGGTTCGAGGCATGATTGGAGTATTTCATTTTATGGAGGTCATCAAGCATTTTTTCATTGATCCAGTAAGCTCCGCCTTCCAGCGGTCTCAACGGAGCCCCCCGCCCCGCGACGGCCACGACTTTCTTTCCGTCCGCACCCTGACTTTTCAGCCAGGCATCTATCCCCTTGATCCGAAGTTCAAATTGATCGGTCACATTGTCAAACTGGGTTAGTTGCGCCGAAGGATGAGTAATATTCTCCTCGGCGATCTTTTCTTTCCCCTCAAACAGCGCCATCTTGGTTGAGGTGGAACCGGGGTTAATTACTATAATCATTCCCTCCATACCGCCTTCAACCTATGCCTTCCCTGAAAGATTGCCCGCCTGCACCGCCAACTCTTTCCCCCGGGCGAAGGCCTTGAGATTCATATCAACAAATTTAGCTTTGACTTTCTTCCGAATAACTTCTTCCCACAGAGAATTTTCAAATTCAAGATGGTTCGAAATAGCGCCCAGAAGGAGAGTATTCACAAGACGGGAATCCCCCAACTCTCTGGCAATCTGATCGGCTTCGATTGCTATCACGTTATGCAATTTCTTCTTCAGATCGGATATTGGATCCTCGGGATAATGGAATTTTCCTCCCGATGCGATAGGCGGGACAAGCCGGGTCGTCGAAACTGCCGCCCAACCATCCTTTTTCAGCCAGTCAACCGCACGAAGCGCCTCCGCCTCCTCGAAAGCGATCAATAAATCTGTCTGGCCGTATGGAATAATGGGCGAATGAACCTTCTTGCCGAATTTTATGTGCGATGTCACTACGCCGCCCCTCTGCGACATCCCGTGTACTTCCGATTTCTTCACGTCATACCCCGCCGCCATAGCTGTCTCGGAAAGTAATTCAGAAGCCAGGAGAACTCCCTGCCCACCGACTCCGACTATCAGAATATTGGTTATCTTATTTTCCATGATTACCTCAGCTCATTTCGCCGCTACGGGTTCTTCAACAAGTACGATCGCCTCCGGCTGGCAAATCTGAGCGCACAGGGTGCATCCCGTGCATAAAACGGGATCGATTACCGCCTTGGGCCTATTATGTTTGGTCATCTCCTTTGATGGCGATATCGCCGGACAACCGATCCGGAAACAGGCGCTGCACCCATTGCACTCGTCGGATATGACAGTATAAGGCCTATCCATGATCCTCTTGGGCATAAGCACGCAGGGACGGTTGGTTATGACAACTGAGGGACCCTCTCTGTTTATCTCTTCTTCGAAGACCTTAAGCATGCCCTCATAATCATACGGGATCAACCTCGCGCACCGATTCCACTCCCAGCGCTCTGGCCAGCTCCACAAAATTGACATCTTTTGTCTTCTCGCCCATCAGAGTACGGCCGGTCGCTGGGTGTTGCTGGCCGCCGGTCATGGCGGTTATTCTATTATCGAGAATAACGACCGTCACATTGCTTTTATTATAGACTGCGTCAAGTAATCCCGTAATCCCCGAATGAAGGAAGGTCGAATCACCAATAACCGCTACCACTCCTTTTTTATGACCCTTCACTTTCTCTATCCCGATGGCATTTCCTATCGACGCCCCCATGCAGATACAACTGTCCATTATTTCCAGCGGCGGCAGAACCGAAAGGGTATAGCATCCGATATCTCCCGTTACTGCCACTCCCAGCTTCTTGAGAGCCATAAAAGCCCCCCGATGGGGACATCCCGGGCAGAGTATCGGCGGACGAGGAAATAACTGTTCCGGTTCGATTTCAGGGATATGAATTTTCGCCAAAGCTCCCGCTTCCTTTAACCCTCTCGCGACTTTATAAGGTGACAATTCGCCCAGCCGAGAAAAATATTTCTTCCCCTCAATCCTAATTCCGGCCGCATTGATACTTTCTTCATAGTACGGTTCAAGCTCTTCGATCACCAGATTAATTCTATGCGAAGAAACGAATTTGCGGATCCTCTCAATCGGAAGAGGAAACCCGAAGCCGATTTTAAAATAGTCCGCTTCAGGCAGGTTATCCTTGGCGTACTGATACGCTATACCACCGGTTATAATCCCGATGTCGGATCCGTTGTTCTCGACAAAATTAAGCTCTGTTTCTTCGGAAAATTGTCTGAGTTTCTCACGCCGTTCCGTCACCACCACATGCCTCTTTTTCGCATTGGCCGGGATCATGACATATTTCTGCATGTCCCGCTTGAAACCGGATTCTGGCAATTTTACCGGCTCATATTCTTCGACTATCCCCTTTGAGTGGGATATCCGAGTAGTCATTCTCAGCATCACGGGAGTATCGAATTGCTCCGAAATCTCGAAAGCCTTTAGAATGAAATCCTTCGACTCCTGGCTGTCCGACGGCTCCAAAAATGGTATCTGGGCAAATTTGGCGAAGTACCGATTATCCTGCTCGTTCTGCGAAGAGTGCATTTCGGGGTCGTCAGCCGACACGACCACAAATCCGGCGTTGACCCCCGTATAAGCGAAAGTCATAAACGGGTCAGCGGCGACATTGAGCCCGACATGCTTCATAGTCACCAGCGCCCTTCCTCCCCCCAGAGACGCCCCGATCCCAACTTCAAACGCCACTTTCTCGTTCGGCGACCACTGCGAATATATAGATCGATATTCCTCCGCAATTGTCTCCAGTATTTCAGTGGATGGCGTTCCCGGATACCCTGCGGCCAGTTTAACCCCGGCTTCATAAGCCCCTCGCGCCACCGCTTCATTGCCGGACAGTAACCTTTTCATATTATCATTTCATCCTGTTGCCGGCAGTTCTTCGCTGCCGTTATTTCGTAGATCAGGAAACTATTTCCCGCCTCGGCCCGGGAAATATCCCGACATATTTGTCCGCCTATTATATGGAAAAGCTTCTCGAAAGGCAATATCGTACGTGTGAAATAATTCACAAGAGAAATAGTAGCCTGCGCTATTTCCCTAATTCTGCTCTTGCTTTCGTTATCAGCATCGATTCTGTCGGATTCGCCGCCAGATGGCTGGCCTTGTTAATATAATTTTCCGCCATGGCCGTGTCTCCCAGTCCCAAATATGCCAGACCGATATTGAGAGTAGCGCCAAAGTGCATTGGATTCTTGTCCAATGCGGCGCTCAGAATTTTCACTGCGCCAGAATAGTTACTCAGGCTTATTTGATAGATTCCATAGTTGATTTTGACAGACACTTCATTACTGTCTAATCCATAAGCCCGTTCCAGACAGAAACTCCCCTTCTCGAAATCACCCAGTTGGCAAATTAGCACCCCCGCATTCGAAAGCCCGGCGGCATCGTCCATAAAGACCTGCATCATTTTTTCCGCCAATCGGTGCATATCTTCTGATGTCCCGTAGCGGCTGTAGTAACCGATTAAATATTGATATGTATATGGCTCGGTACTATCGGTCTTGAGCGACAGAGCCAAAAACCGAACTGCCTTTGACGTATCTCCGATTTTCGTATAAAAGTCGCCCAATCTATTCAGCGTGAGCGCTGAATCCAATTTGGTGTACGGCGGCTGTCCCCATGCCTTTAATTCGAATTCGATCCAGCGGCCTCTCAACTCGGGGATCGAATAAGCCTGGTAGCCAAGCAGATCATACTCCCGGTAAAGATTCTTAAATTTTCCTATTTCGATAATCTCGGCGAATCTATTTGTGGCTTTCACGACCGAATTATTGATGCCTATAAATGCAATGGTCAGAAACAGTGATACCGCAATCGACGGTACTATCCCTTTTGGAAACACTCTCGGCCTGATTGCCGAAAAACAGGTCACCGAAGATAACAGGATAACAAAAACCGGAAGGGAAAATAAATCCCAATCTCGAGGAGCGCCCAGCTGCGGCGCATAGAAGGCAATGAAGACAAGCGATGATGCCATCGTCCAGATGGCAAACATCCCCCGCCTCGAATTGTAAATTAAATCCCTTAATTTTGGCAAAATCATTGGGAGAAATATCAAAAAAGGAAGGGACGAAAAAATCAGCCAATTGAATAAATCAAGCCAGTGAACGCCCGATATGAGCGGGGGAGGAGATTCTTTGGCTTCAACAATGGGTGTCAGGTACTGACCGACCGCACTCACTCCCAGGGCCCGCGCAACATAGGCCGCAATAATAGCTATGAAAATCGCGGCCAATAAAATCTTCGATCCTCTCATCGGGCTTACTCTTTCTCTGCCCGCGCGCAATCCAATCAGCAATCCCACAATCGGAATGAATAGAATAAAAGCTACCGGGTGAATTAGGCTCGCCAGAATCCATAAAAGGATAAATCTGTACAGATTCTTCGGCTCCTCTGACGCTCTTATCCCCGAGACGAATAAGATCGGCAATATCGCGGCGATAAGCGAATAGCTCTCGATATACCCAAAGAAAAGCGACATCACACCTGACGACACAAGTATCATAAAAGCGATCATTGTCTGTCTCGGGAATAGAAGTCTTGCCAGCCTCCACGCTCCAATAATAAATATGACACCGCAACCAGCGCTGAAAATTTGATAACATCTCACCCCGCCAAGATTCAAAGGCTGAAAAACATATTTGTACAATACCGCATGCAGAAAAAAATCGCCCAGCGACGTTGGAAGGAACCATAATCCCGATTCGAGTTGGTTGATCCGAAGCTGACCGTCCCCCAGATAGGTAGTTCTCGACGGAAAGGCATAGAACAGGAAAAGAAATATTATCAGCCCTATGCCGAGAAACCACCACCTGCCCCGAACGTTGATCTCCAACCACCCGGATAGTCTATCCAAAAGGAGCCCAACTTTTTTGGCTACCCCCGGAATAAGAAAAATTGCCGTAACTGCAATAAAGATATAAGCCAGATACGGTCCATAATACCTAAATAAATCAATACTCCAGAGTCTTGAGATGGGAATCAGATTGGCCATGGCCACCAGCAGAAGAAAACAAAACGCGATCAGAACCGTCCAATCATATTCCTTCTTCCCATTAAGACTTCCAGACATCTTGTTGACCCTCAATTCATTTCAAGAGCCGCTTGGCCTCTTCCTGAATATATCAAATTGCATTATGTTCGCAAGTAATCAACCTCCTCGCCCGCGACGCGTTCATGAGGACCTCCAAATAAATTACAAAAAGCTCGTCATCTTCAAAATTGCCACCAATCCGATGGTGATCACGACACGAGGCCTTTTAGTGAAGGAGATCCTTTATGAATATAACCCAAAAAATGATCGACGCTAATCGTCTAAACGCCCAAAAATCAACCGGCCCCAAGACGGCGGCCGGAAAGTCTGTATCCAGCCAAAATAGGTTCAAACATGGCCTTTATGCCCAAAAGAACATTATTGATTCTTTGCATCTCAAAGAAGACCCGGCCGAATATGAGGAATTGCTTAATTCTCTCATTGAAGAATTAAAACCTCAAACCGCCTTTCAGAGGCTTCTGGTTTGCAAAATCGCCAATGCTCTCTGGCGTTCGCGACGCATTGTCGGCGCCGAAACCGCCGATATCAATTATCAGATAAATGACCTCGACCTGAATAAATTTTACTTCCGCGGATATGGTTGGGTCAAGATATCTGATGAATCAGACCGCGAATCTGCCAGAAATCCCTTCGAACGCCCTGAACCTGAGTCTGTTGCCCGGGATGGCCGTGCAATAATTTTGGATATTCTTGATCCCAGAGCCGGCGGCCCGACCGATAATGAGATCCGGCGAGGGCTATTGGGCAATGAAGGCAAGTCCGCTGATGAGGTTGGCATCCCACGGGAACTCATCGAACGCAAAATTGATAATATCATATCTCTTCACTCCATGCCATTCGAATCCAATGTCGGAAGATTCGGCATCTATGAAATGCGTCTTGATCGCCAGATTTTTAGATGCTACAAGTTGCTCCGAATGCTCCAGCTGGAGCAAAAGGCAAATTCACTACTAAACCACAACAACGAAATTAAAAATGACTGACCGAACCCAATTATCATATTATCTCCCATCTCCCCCCGGGAGAGGGGCTGGGGCGAGGGAAATAAAATCGGTTGCCACAGTTCTACCGCCAGTAATTTATTCTTGACTGGGCGCCACATATGGATTAATTACTAAACAAGGCTCAGCACCTGTTCGTTATCGGGCATGGAGGCAATATGAAAAGGCGACAATCGATTATTCTTGTCTTAGCAATTCTGGTTATAATGGCCATGATCTCTGCGCCAGGTCGCGCGGAATCCCAAAAACCAGATATTGGAAAAAACATTGATGCAAACAAAGTCGGAACCGTAACGGCTAATCCCAACGTTCAGGGCGCGATTCATAATATTAATGAAATGGGATTGTCCGTTTCGAATACCGGTTTCTGGGGAGAAGGCAACTATGGCGAATGGCTCAATCCGCCCTTCGGTTACGACCCGCCGAGCTGTCAGTACCCATATCCGAGCAATCTTGAATATCTTTTTGCCGCCGGCATCTGGGTCGGCGCAGTTGTTGACAATGATACTCTCGTTTCAATCGGGTTCGACGGGTGGCAATATATATATGAAATGTGGCCTGATTCTTTTCCCGGCGGCGCCATAATCTCATTATCATCCGATAGCGGAGATGTCGGGGCGGTGTCTAACCTGGACTTAATAGCCACATATTACGACACTCTGACCGATAGCAACTATCTCGGTTATGATCCCTTCGACTCATCGCATATTCCGTTGAATATTGAAGTAAAGCAGAAAAGCTATTCCTGGAGTAATTCTTTTGCCGAGGATTTCATATTATTCAATTACCGGATAAAAAATATCGGACACAAATATCTGAAAGATATCTACACCGGTTTCTATGTTGATGGTGATGCATACAAAAAGCCTGCGAGTTCGGATGGCGTCATCGATGATATATGCGGATTCAAGAAATCTATTCAGTCTCCTGATGGATCCGGTTTTCAAGACACAATAAATTTGGCATGGATTGCGGACAATGACGGGCTTCAGTCCAATACTGCTCCGTGCCCCTTTGTTTATAAGGAACACATAACGTCAGTGACCGGCCTCAGATTCCTTTCCTTGCCACAGGGTGCGGCCCTCAGATCTTTCAACTGGTGGCGCTCGGATGGCGCCCCTCTTATGGATTTTGGTCCCCGGCTCAGCGGCACCGAGCAGGACCCTTTCCGCGATTTTGGAGGATTCCTTGGCACTCCGGAAGGTGATAAAAACAAGTATTACATGATGAGCCACAGTGAATTCGATTATGACCAGCTATTTACCGCCGTAGATCATACCGCCGACGGGTGGCTCGCCCCGCCATCATACGCCGTCGATCTGGCCGGCGGAATAGACGCGAGATATCTCATGTCGGCGGGCCCCTTCAACCTCCAACCTGGCGAATCCACGTCAGTGGTACTTGCATTTGTTGCCGGCGAGAATTTCCTTACTCAATGCAATGCGTTTGATAATCTCTACGACCCGCTTTCACCGCAACAATATTCTGATTATCTCAATTTTTCGGATATAGGGACAAATGCCATACATGCAGAATGGATATATGACAATCCGGGGATTGATACCGACGGTAACGGAGATAGTGGCATGAGCCGCATAACCGTGGTGAACAACGCTCA
>CAWEZN010000006.1:0-31682 GCA_963813655.1 uncultured candidate division Zixibacteria bacterium
GGCCATCATGAGCATCGATGCGGCAACGGAGCAAGGACTGCAGGTGGCCCGCTTGGAAGAATCGACCCGGGAGAGGATCGGCCGCGTGATCGCCACGGTGTCCAAAATCAACAACCCCGTGGACATCTTTCCCGATTGGCTGGCCCACGGGTTTGAAAAGACCACGACGGAGATTTTAGGATCTTTGTTGAGGGACAAGGGAGTGGACGGGGTCATTTTCATCTCCTTCGCCAACTCCGGCCCGGAAATCTATCAACCCATGGCGGACATGCTCCGGGAAGAGCGGACCAAGCCGGTCTTCTTTTCCATCCTGGGGGCGAAGAAGGACATCGACGTCTGCCAGAATTTTTTGGAGGAACACCGCATCCCCTGTTTTGACTTTCCGGAGATGGCCGTGCGGGTTTTCGCGCAAATGCGCAAATACGCGCAAATAAAAGACAGGCTCGAGGCTCGGGGTTCGGGGTAAGAAGAAAAAGGCTCAAGGCTCAAGGAAAAACATTAACGGCGGCTTGGGCATCAGTGAGCGTTTGCCATCTACCGCCCATCAACTCCCAACTTACCATTAACGCCTTTGCCGGGGAGGGCAGTATGACCAAGGAAGAAATGAAGGAAAAAGCCACCCAGATGCTGATGAAGCGGTTTCACTGAAGCCAGGCCGTTCTTGCGGTCGGGCAAGAGAAGCTGGGCAGGAAAGACGACGAAGTCATCAAAGCCATGGGAGCGTTTGGAGGAGGTCTGGGGGGAAACGGCGAGGTCTGCGGAGCCCTGGCCGGGGCGCTGGCGGTGGTCGGATTGCGGTTCAGCCGCGCCCGGGAGGACGAAAAAGAAGACCCCCGGATGTGGTCCTACGCCCAGGAGGCCCTCCAGCGTTTCCGGGAGATCGTCAAAAAACACGGAGGCATTCTCTGCCGGGAGATCGCCCAAGTGGATTGGAAGGACCGGGAGCAGGCCAAAAGCTTCTACAAAAGTGAAAAGGTGCTGGAATGCGGGAGGATCGTGGGGGAGACAGCCCACATGGTGGGAGAGCTTATCGAACGGGCATCGTAGCGGGCACCTGCCGAATACCCTTTCCCTATAGGCGAGACCTTACCCGATCACCTGATACCGTGGCGGGGATATAGATTCGCTTTTGCAAAGAGGGCAGCGGCTGGGGGTGTTCAAACGGTCCCTTTTTTTGAAGGAGAATCCGCACTCCAGACATACGGCCGGGTCCATCTTCAGCCGCGCAGAGCGGGATATGTGCTGCAGGTGATCCAAAACATCCTTCTCCCGAATCCGGAAAAGCTGGGAAATTTCCCTCAGGTCCATCGGCCCTTCCTCGAGGGCTTTGGCGATCTCCTTCCTCAGGGTCTGAGGCTTGGTCGTCCCTATCGGTCAATCTCAATTCATCCACTTGAACAATTCCGTCTCCGAATGCCAGTATGCCTGGATTCCCTGCTGATTGCGGATCGCTGAACGAGGCAGACACGGGATCCGTGGAACGGTCAATGCCGTTTTGAACTGACACTTGCAACGGGCACATTATTATTCACCTACTTTCACTTTAGGCATTCTAATTACGCCCTCGCCGCCTTCCGATTCTCCAGCGTTTCCATGAACGCCTCCACCCGCGTCTTGACCTGGGCGTCGGAGTAGACGCGGGCATCGGTCATGTCGGCCTCGAGGACCAGGCTGGGGGTTCCGGTCTTCTCCAGGATGATCCGCTGGATATCGTACTGGCCGAGGGAATAGGGCTTGCAGCTCCGGTTGGAGTGGATGATCAGGCCGTCGACGGCAAACCTCTTCATCAGACCGAGGATCTTCTCGATCATGAGATCGATGCTGATATTCAGGTAGACCGCGGTGTAAGCCCGGGAAAGGCCTTCCAGCGGGTCCTGGGTCTCGATCCCTTCGAAGACCCAGGCGCTCGTGTAAGTATCGGCCACCAGGCAGGCTCCATACGAGGCAAAGAGGTCGGATAGCTCCCGCATTTTGTACCAGATGGGAATGTTGTCCCACAGGAGGCGGAATCTCTCCCGGGGAACGGCGCTGATCCCCCGGGAGATTCGCTCCTGGAGCTCGGCTTTCATGTCCCGGTAAAAGTCCACCACTTCCTTCGTCCCCCGGAGGGTGACGATGGGAGCCATATTGATGAAGGCGTCAAAACAGCTCATGGGTGAAGGGCGGTGGGCGCACAAGTCCAGGACATCTTTCCAGAGGAGAGCCGACTGTCCTGAATAGCGCAGAACCTCGCCCAGCCGCTCCCGGTCGAATTTCTTCCCGGTCATGGACTCGATGAATCCGATAAGCTCCTCAAACTGCCGGCGCACATAGAGAAGGCTTTCCGGTACGACCTGATGATGGGTGAAGGGGGTGTCCAGGAGAAAAAGGGGGACGTTGAAGATCCGGCTCAGAGCCTGGTACCATTTCATGACCGTGCCGCAGATGTTGTTGCAGGCCAGCAGGAAGTCCGGCTTGGGCAAGCCGCCGGGGATGGGGCTTTTCTTGGTCAGGGCGGAGGCGATGTCTCCCCGGGCGTAGGAGCAAAGGTCCCGGGAGTATCCCATCCCTTCGGAGACCTCGCAGAGCTCGACGGACATGCGGGAGGCTCCCAGCATGGCCCCGTGGTTCTCCGGGTAGATGGGGATGATGTCGGCGGCGATCAGGGGTTCCACCGGCCCGCCGCTGGTGATCCAGGCGATCTTCTTATCCGATCCCTCGGCCATTTTGGCCCCCAGGTAATACCGGGTCATCAGCTCCTTCATCTTCTGGGAAGCGTGAAGACGATTCTTGTCTTTTTCTTTCGGTTCTTTTATTTCCTGGCCCATCTCAACCTCCCTACCAAGCTCAGAAATTCCAAATCCCAATATCCAAATTCCAAATAAATTCCAAAATCCAATTCCCGAATAGCCGGGGCCAAAAGACCTGCTTTGAAGGTCAGAGAGTTTTGAATTTTGGAATCGTTTGGAGTCGTGGGTCGGCTTATTTGGATTCGATTTGGAAGTTGGGATGTAGTCAGATTGTGGCGTTACCCTTTAAACTTCCAATCTTTCCACAAACGCTCGGAGCCTGGTTTCCATGGCTCCCAGCGGCAGTCCTCCGGGTTCGATCTCCAAGAGGAGACTCGGAATTTTTTCTTGGTCCAGCTTCTCCTTCAGGTACGGGTAATCGAAGGCGTGGGGGTCGCAGAACTTGAGGAGGAGGAAAACCACCCCTTGAGAGCCGGAACCCTTCACCCGCTGGAGAAATCTCTCCGCGCGGTCGATCTCGGGGTTGAATTTGCAGGGGCACGGAACCTTGCGAGTCAACCGGTCCGCCAGGGCGGCGATGGGGTCCCCTGCCAGAGAAACGTCCTCGGCAAAATACCTCCAGCCGGTGCACAGGTCGTCCCCCACCAACGATGCCCCGCACGATTCGATCAGGCGGTAAATCTGGAGCTGGTCGCAGACACTCCCGGCCAAAAAGAGCCTCGCGCCGCCGTTCGGGGAAGGCTGCCCGATCCCCAGCCCGGATACGAACTCTTTGAGCAGGGGGTTGTGGTCTTCCTTGGCCATGAAATTGGCCGTTTTGACGAGAGCATAGGAATCCGAGGGGGGAATCTGACCGGGGTTGTCGGCCTGGTAGCGGGAGATCTGTCTCAGCAAAGACCGGTTTTCGTTAAAAAGAGAGATGGCCTTACGAAGATCGTCATCGGGGATGGGGTGCCCCACGAAATCCTCCAGGCCCTTCCGAAACCGCGCGAGTTCGCTGATGAGGTAGGATCTGGCGCTCTCGGTGTGCAGTTTCACCGGAAGAAAAATTCTACGGATCGGTTTACCAACTCCCCAATGGTGATTTGGAAAAGCGTATCGTTGAATTATCGTCAGATTTGGAGTTGACCGAGTTTATAGATCGTCGGGCGGAATCGCTTCCCACGGGCTGGCGGCAGAGACTGGCGCTGGCGACTTCGCTTCTGCACCGGCCCAAAATTCTTTTCCTCGATGAACCCACCGGCGGAGTCGACCCGGTCTTCAGGCGTCGCTTCTGGGAAATATTATATCGTCTTGCCGACGAAGGCACTACCCTCTTTGTAACCACCCATTATATGGATGAAGCCGAATTTTGCCGGCGGATTTCCATCATGCATAGAGGAAAAATAATAGAAATCGGAAATCCACAGGAGTTGATAACCAAGTATAATCAGCCCAATCTTCAGGAATTATTCATTAATCTGATATCAGTGAGCGGCGTTAATGTATAAGATCAAGCATATCGCGATCAAAGAAGTGCGCCATATTCTGCGCGATCCCCGCTCCCTCATTATTGCTATCTTGATGCCTGTCATGATGACGCTTCTTTATGGATATGCCATTAATCTGGATATAAAAAATATCAGTATGGCTGTCATCGATTTCGATCAGAGCGCCGAATCACGCGAATTGATTGGCAGATTCTATCACTCGGGATATTTCAAATTGCCCGGAGAAAAATCCGAAATCGTCAATCCTGAACAAATATTGAGATCCGGCCATGCCTCCGCCGTGCTGATAATTCAGAAGGGATTTTCGTCGGCCCTTACAAATCAATCCGATTATGAAATAGGACTTACCGTTGACGGCGCTGATGCCAATACCGCCGCCGCCGCTTCCAGCTATTCCAATATAATATTGCAGAAATATCTTCTCGACAGGGTCCCGGCCGGTCTCGAAATGCCCGCCGTGATCATTTCACCCCAGGTCCTATATAATCCTGACCTGAAATCATCGCATTTCTTTGTCCCGGGGCTGATAGCCGTTATTCTGATGATGATTTCCGCCCTTCTCACTTCGATTACCATCGCCCGAGAAAAGGAAACCGGCACCATGGAACAGCTCCTAACCACTCCGGTCTCGCCTCGTCAGATAATCGCCGGGAAGGTTCTCCCTTACATTGGGCTGGCTCTTCTTGATGGCATTCTTGTCCTGCTTTTCGCCGTTTTCCATTTCGGCGTCCCATTCATTGGCTCGATTCTTCTATTATTGCTATTTGGCTTCATCTATATCACGGCCGCTCTTTCTATCGGGATATTAATTTCAACCTTGGTCAAAACTCAGCAGTTAGCCATGACTGCCGCCCAACTTGTGACCGTTCTCCCCTCAGTCATGCTCTCCGGATATATTTTTGAAATTAAAAACATGCCCGCTGTCCTTCAATATATCACCCGCATCGTACCTGCCAGATATTTTCTGGTCATTATCAGAGGCATAATGCTTAAAGGCTCGGGCCTGAACGTACTGTGGATCGAGTCTATATTCCTTATCGCCCTGACAATCCTGTTACTTACAATCGCCGCCAAAAGGTTTAGCCTTAAGATAGGTTGATCATGCTTCGCACTATTCTTGCCCTTGTCAGAAAAGAGTTTTATCAGGTCATTCGCGATACCATTATGCTGCGCGTAATCTTCATCATGCCGATGATACAACTCCTTGTTCTGGGTTACGCGGTGAATACCGATGTCAAAAATATATACACCGCTGTTTATGATTATGACAAGAGTGAATTGTCCCGAGAATATATTCGTTCGCTGTCGGCAGGAAATTATTTTATAGCTCAGCAGCCCAAATTTCCCGTCAGCGACGCCGATCATGGCTTTCGCGAAAACGTCTATAATACGGCCCTGATAATTCCGAATGATTTTTCCCGCATGATTCAGCAGAACAAACAGACTACCGTGGGATTTCTCGTCGACGGCGCCAATGCCAATTCCGCCGCTATTGCCCTCGGATACGCCAGTTTAATTACCGGGCAATTCAATCAGAGAATAATCGGTTTCCAGTCCCCGATTTCCATGCGCCAAAAGAGACTCTATAATCCCGAAAGCGAATCTGTCTATTACATGGTCCCCGGGATTGTCACTGTACTATTAACGATGATTACGGTTATGTTGACCTCAATGGCCATCGTTCGCGAACGCGAAATTGGAACGCTGGAACAACTCATGGTCACTCCTATCACAACTCCTGCTCTGATTCTCGGGAAGACCATTCCATTTGCAATAATCGGTATGCTTGAGATGACGGTGGGAATGGTTTTTGGTTTGCTGTGGTTCAAAATACCCTTTGTGGGGTCCATCGCGCTTCTGTATCTTTTGGCCTTTATATTCCTCTTTACTACTCTAGGGCTGGGAATGTTTATCTCGACTATATCAAAAACCCAACAGCAAGCGATGTTTCTTGCCTGGTTTTTTTCGGTATTTGCTCTCCTTACTGCCGGATTTTTCACGCCAATCGCGAACATGCCCAAAATTATTCAATACCTGACCTTCCTCAATCCCCTTCGATATTTCATGAAGATCACAAGGGCAATAATGATGAAAGGTGCGACACTGAGTGATCTCTATTTTGAAGCAATAGCAATGATTATTTTCGGGGCGGTAGTATTTACGTCGGCGTGGCTGAGATTTTCGAAGCGCGTGAAATGAACGGCGGCCCGGAGGGCCGCAATCGGCTTGATGAATCAGACCCCTACGGATTCCTTATGCGAGGAAGAATTAATCATCTCCTGCAATTGCTGCTTTTCAAGGAATATTTTCTCGAGCGAAAAGTATAACTCGGCCAGTTTGTCATTGGCTTCGGTAAGGATTTCGAGAATATCGCCAATATCGAGATCAAGATATTCCGCCAGCTTGATTGACTCGAGCATCGATTCTTTTCTGATACGATTGGCGTGCTGGCTATCGAGATTAAGCTTTCTGCAGGCCGCCTGAATGAATTCGATATTCTCTTCTATGTCCGGGAAATAATTGTCGAACGGTCCCATCGTCAATCTATCCGCCAATGCCACAATATCACTCAATAATGAATCTTCCGGCATAATTGCGCCTGAGTCAAGACAATGATGATTCGATACCACATGGGCAAATATTGGAGGCAATTTCCAACTGTTCACCATCTCCGCCCCGACCTCCGTATGATCCACCCCGAATTTGTCTTTTTCGGCTTGAAGAATCCCTTGGCGTCGAATTTTCATTTCTTGATCGAGGTCAAGGTAAGAATCTTTGAAATACAGGAGCATGATAATAATACCGATATCGTGCATTATTCCGGCGACAAAAGCTTCTTCCGGTTCACGGTATTGAATTGCCCGGGCGATGCTTTTGGCGCTCGCAGCGGTCTCTATCAGGTGCCGCCAAATCCGCTTGATATTGCATTTTTGCAGCAATTCCTTTTCCGTGATCAGGCTGAAAACCGAACTGCTGAGCGTCAGAACCTTTATACTATTCAATCCTACTACGACAACCGCTTCTGAAACTTTGGTCACTTTTCGTCGCCTGCCCGCGTGCGCCGAATTGACCATGCGCAAGACGCGGGTAGTGAGCGCTACATCGCGGGAAATTACGTCGGCAATTTCATCCGCCCCGGCATTTGGTTTATTTATGGCTTTTAATACTGCCGCCAATGTTTGCGGAAGACTGCCTATCTGAGCAATTCCCGAAACAATCTCTTTGGGGCACCGATTTGGCGTCAAAATTCCCTCCGTCAAGCGCTCAAGTTCGATTAGACTATATCAGTATCGGAATGATGGGATGACTCATTAGTACCAAAATGGTACTTTCAAAATTTAAGTGGAGAAAATTTGTCCTCATTGATTGACAAATCATGCCAGGTAATTACCCGACTATTTTTAGCCTGGCATACTTGGCAAGAATTTTCTTCAGCCCGATTCCGGTGAAAAATACATCCAAACGGAGCGATTCTCCCGCCCCCTCAACCTTGATTATCTTCCCGCGACCGAATGCCGGATGCTGAACTATTCGGCCCACCTTTATTATTTCATCATCCTCATATTCATATCTGACCCCTGGCGACGACCCCTCTTCCGGTTTTCTGGAAAAATTTGTCGGCCTGGTCTCTCGATAATCGGAATAATTATCTTTGCGAAGGTCGACCACAGCTACAAATTCGGGAGGCAATTCCTTGAGGAACCGGGATGGGTACGATTCCGACTGACCAAAACGCTCCCTGACTCCCGCCATGGATAGATAAAGATATTTCTTGGCTCGAGTCGCCCCGACATAAAAGAGACGCCGTTCTTCCTCAAGTTCATCCGGATTTTCAATCGCTCGAGCCAGCGGAAAAAGCCCTTCTTCCAGTCCAACCATATAAACCGATTCATACTCCAACCCCTTGGCCGAATGGAGGGTCATGAGGGTCAATTTGTCTTCAATTTCTTTGTACTCGTCGAGATCAGTATAAAGAGATATTTCCTGCAGAAAGTCTTCTAGTTGTGCCTCCGGGTTCTCCGATACAAATTCCCTCGCCGCCGCGACAAATTCCTCAATGTTTTCCACACGGTTCTGACCGGTCAAAGGATCTTCTTCTATCAAAGCCTCAATCAGATGGAGTTCGTCTATCAGCGCTTGCGTGATTCCGGCAAGATCAACCCCCTTTTTCATTTCGCGGAATTTCTCCATGAGTTCCATAAATTCCTTGATAAGCCGCTTGGGGCGGGGTCCTAGAAGCTCACTATTTTCGATATCAAGTGCCAGAGCATAAAGCGATTTATTCTGCTCCCGAGCCGTGGAAATTAGCCTATCAAGAGTGCTTTCCCCCAGACCGCGTTTGGGATAATTTATTATCCTCTGGAAGGATATATCATCATTGGTATTAGCCAGGACCTTCAAATATGCCAGCAAATCCTTGATCTCTTTTCGCTGATAAAAAGATATGCCGCCAATTATCTGATATGGCATATTTTTTCGACGCAACACCTCTTCGAAAGCACGCGATTGCGCATTGGTACGGTACAAAATTACCGACTCTTTCAAACTGCAACGGGCCAGATTCTGCCGAATTTCTCCGATTACGGCCTCCGCTTCTTCAATGGCTGATCCGGTCAGGAAAAGCCGCAATGATTCGCCGCTCTTCGTCTCGGTCCAGAGAGTCTTTCCTTTTCGGTTAATATTGTTTGAAATTACCGCCGAAGCCGCGCTGAGGATTACCTCCGTAGACCGATAATTCTGCTCCAGTTTGATTACTTTCGCTCCCGGGAAATCCTTTTCGAAATTGAGGATGTTTGTTATATCCGCACCCCGCCATCCATATATTGATTGATCCTCATCGCCGACCACGCAGATATTCTTCTGCGGACCGACCAGCAGTCTGAGTAGCTTGTACTGGCTGTGATTGGTATCCTGATATTCATCCACCAGTATATATTTGAATCTATCCTGGTATTTCGCCCGGATATCTTCTCTGGAAGTCAGAATCGGTACTGCCTTAAGAATCAGATCATCAAAATCCATTGCCCCGCATTCCAAGAGTCTTTTCTCGTAGAGCGAATAGACCGCCGCTGTCTTTGTCTCGAAATACCCCGTCGCTCTCTTGGCGTAACTGTCCGCATCTTCCATCTTGTTCTTGAATGATGATATCTTGCGCCGAAGTGAGACCGGCGTAAACTGGGTGCGGGCCAATCCGAGCTGATCCACGCAGTTTCTTATCATGGCTATGGCATCATCTTCATCGAAAATAGTGAAATTCGATCGAAATCCGATAGCCTCCGCCTCTTTACGCAGAAATCGGGCGCAGAAAGAATGAAATGTTGAAACCATTAATGAATAGATGTCCTGTCCCAACAGCGATGCTATTCGTTCCTTCATCTCGTTGGCCGCCTTGTTGGTAAAGGTGACGGCCAGAATATTAAAAGGCATGGCGAGCTTTTGCCCCAGAATATAGGCTACCCTGCTGGTCAAGACTCGAGTCTTGCCCGAACCAGCCCCTGCTATAATCAGAAGCGGTCCTTCGGTGCAGGTGACCGCCTCGCGCTGGACCGGATTTAATTTTTGCAGTATATAATCCATTTCCATACCTTACCTTAAAAGAGGATTGAATATAGCGATATCATTTCTTTTGGCAAGGGCGAAACCGGAAGACCGTGTCGAATCGTTAATAATCGATTCAACCGGGTTTTCTTCCATTTTCAATCTATTTGTTTGCTGTTATATTTCAAACGTGTCAAATCATTTCTTGATGGCATTCGATGAATTGGGAACCATTCGAAGTCGAAAAAATTGGCGATAATCTTTTACGTCGTCAGACAGCCTAAATCCTGCAACATAGGTATCTGTGTCAATGATGGCGAGGCCTTAGTTATAGATTCGGGGTATTCCCCGAAGAAAATGGCTCAACTGAAGCTTCTGCTGGAGAAAAATTTTAATTGCCACATTATTCTGGTATTCAATACCCACTATCACTCCGATCATACCTTCGGGAATCAGGTTTTCAATTGCCCCATCTTATCATCGATCGAATGCCGCCGGACCATGGCTGAAGCGCTGACTACTCACTGGTCGCCCCTAGAAATCACCGGGGCGATTGCGGAAGACCCCGATTTGGCCGATGAATGGCAAGACCTCAGGATAACCCTGCCGACCGATACATTCGAAAATATAGAGACGCCTCGTTTTCAATGGAATAAATATCGAATTTATTAAACTCGGCGGGCATACCCCATGTTCATCGGTCGCTTTTTTCCCAGACAACAGGGTATTGTTCACCGGTGACATAGTCTTCGCTGGACGATATCCTACCCTCCTCTGGGATGGGAATCCTGTCAAATTAATTTCTGTCCTCCGGCAAATCGCCCAGATGAATATTGACATATTCATTCCCGGTCATGGTCTAACATGCAAAAGATCGGAGGTCTTAAAATTAGCCGATTATTTTGATTGTTTGATAGATAAATGTCGGGAATTGACGGCCGAAGGCAAATCAGCTGAAAAGATATTGGCGATGGGAAGCGAATTTTGCCTGATCCCGGACATCCCGGTAGATCAGATGCGGCATACAAGAAATATCAACTCGGTTATGAGTTTCCTACAAAATCCTTCCGCTTGAAGCTGCAAAACACTCGGTGAAGCGAGCAGCGGTTAGAAAGACTTTACCGCCTCCTCAACCGTGTCATGAGTCTGAAAAATAGTAATCAGTCGGGTTATCGTCAGGAGAGTCTGAATATTGGTCACGCAGGCAAGCCTTAGCTCCCCTTGATTGTTTTTCATCGTGGTCAGGGCAGATATCAGCATCCCCAGCCCAATTGAACTCATCCACTCTACCTTCCCGAGGTCAATCACTACTTTCTTCTTGCCGCTGCTGACCAGATCATGCAATTTTCCGTGAAACATGGTGGCGTCCGGCCCCCCCATGACCTTACCCTCAAGATGCATGATAGCCACATCGCCCTTGATTTCGTCGCTAATCTTCATTGTATATCTCCCGCATAAACAATTTTAATCTAATCCAGCTTGTCTAATAATACGATGAGTCTTTACCCATTCAATTGGGCTGATTTTAATTAATTACGTCAATAAAATCAAGTACAAAGTTAGTTTTGATATCTGTTTCAGCTTGATTTGGCACGTTTTTTTACGTTCAATGGTCATAATAAATATATCATATAAGGACAGTAATCGACCTCTAATATCGATCAGGGTGATAACATGCAGAACAATTTCGGCCGCTCTATATTCGGAAGTACAGGCACAGAGGTCTGCCGGTTGGGACTTTCGGCCACCTATCGTCCGGGCAAGAAGGCAATTCATAAGGCCATCGACGGCGGAGTGAATTTCTTTTTCTGTTATGGCTTTGATGGCCAGATGATATCCACACTCCGCGACGCGATAAAAAGTGACAGGGATAAATATGTCATAGCCACCGGCGCCTATAATCTGATCCTGGGGCATCCCAACTTGAGACGCACTCTGGAAAAAAGGTTAAGGCAGTTCAAAACTGATTATATCGACGTTTTCCTCTACCTGGGCGTTATGAAGCCAAAGCAATACCCTCAAGCGATAAAAGACGAATTCTGCAAATTCAGGGAGGAGGGGAAAGTGCGGGCTATAGGGCTTTCCTGTCATGATAGAAAATTCGCCGGAAAGTTGGCCGCCGAGGGAATTCTCAACGCCTTCATGATTCGTTATAACGCCGCTCACCGGGGGGCCGAGGAAGATATTTTCCCCCATTTGACCCAACACGATCCCGGCCTGATTAGCTATACCGCCACTCGCTGGAGCTTTCTTGTTCGGAGACCCAAAAACTGGCCCAAAGGGGAAAGGATTCCAACCGCACCGGAATGCTACCGATTTGTTCTAACTAATCCAAATGTCGATGTCTGTCTGATGGCGCCCTCAAACGAAAAGCAATTGACCGAAAACTTGTCCGCCCTCCGCGACGGTCCTCTTTCGGAAGAAGATATGACCTTTATGCGCAAATTTGGGGACGCCGTGCACGAATCGCATAAATCGTTTTTGTAACTGCACCGACGCTAGGCAATTTGCCATTGCCTTTATTTGTCGTAGTACAAATAAAACTCCCACGGGTGGGGGCGGATGCGAATCTGCTCGACATCCTTGCGCTTAAGCTGTACCCAGGATTCGATCAAATCCTCGGTGAACACTCCGCCTTTCAGGAGAAACTGATAGTCGCGCATGAGAGCATCGAGCGCCTTGGTCAAAGACGTTGGCAATAACGGGATTTTGGCCAGTTCCTTTTCCGGCAGATGAGTGATATCCTTATCAAAAGGTTCTCCCGGATCAATTTTATTCTGAATTCCATCCAGCCCCGCCATAATCATCGCGGCATAAGCCAGATACGGATTGCAGGTCCCGTCGGGGGGACGAAATTCAAGCCGATGTGTTTTCGATTGTCGCTGATACCCGGGGATTCTTATGCAGGCGGTTCGATTTCCGACCGAATATGTCCCTCGAACCGGCGCCTCAAATCCGGGAATTAGCCGCTTATATGAATTGGTGGAGGGATTGGTAAAGGCAAAGACCGCCGGGGCATGCTTTAATAATCCTCCGACATAGTAAAGCCCTTCTTTGGAAAGATTGGCCGGTCCTTTCTTGTCATAGAATATAGAACCGTTCTTGTCCGCCAGATACTGATGCACATGCAGTCCCGAGCCGGGTTCATTGAATAGTGGTTTGGGCATGAAGGTGGCTGATTTGCCCGACCGGAACGCATGGTTCTTGACGAAATACTTGACAATCATCGACTGATCGGCCATATGAGGCATTGAAGAAAACTTGGTTTCGATTTCGTGCTGACCTGCGCCGCCGACCTCATGATGGTGATACTTAAGTTCAACGCCGACTTCCGCCAGAAGTGTGGTCATCTCGGAGCGCAAATTAAATGTCCGGTCCTTGGGTGGAGCGGCATGGTATCCCCCTTTATACTGCACTTTGTACCCGAGGTTGCGCGATCCTTCCCGGCCCGCAGTGTTCCATTCGGCTTCCTCCGAGTCTATAAAATAATAACCTTCCCCCGGCCCCTGGTTAAACCGCACATCGTCAAACAGATAAAATTCGAATTCCGGCCCCAGCATCGCTGATACGCCTGGCAAAATCGTCTTCAAATATTTGTCGGCATCTCTAATTACCCGTCTCGGGTTGCGCGAATACGGCTCAATCTCTTTTTCGACCGCCATGACATCGCAAATAAACGACAGGGTCGGACTCTCAAAGAACGGATCAACAAAATCAGTATCCGGATCCGGGATAACAATCATATCCCCCCGTTCGATTCTGGTAAATCCGGGCAATGAAGAACCATCTACTCCCACGCCGGTCTTGAAAAGCTCCTGGCCCAGACTGGAGGCAGGAATAGTAATATGATGCCAGTCCCCAATCAAGTCGCAGAATTTTAGATCGATATATTCGATCGATTTCTCTTTAACTATTTTCGTTAATCTATCAAGTGCGGCCATATTTATCTCCCGAGCAAACAATGACTCTTTTGACCATTTAATCTATCGAATTCCGCCCAAATTGCAATCTGAATTTGAAGATTCCGCCATACCTGATCCCGTCTGTTGACTTGATCAACAATCGGCGAAATTCCGTGCCCTGCCTGAAATTTGCACACTCCCATTACGAATTCAATAATTTTTGAGAGTCTGAATACCGATAGTCTTAATAGAAATACCTTGTTTGAATACATGAAGACTGTATATTAATGATGGTGATATCCTGATGCAGACTATGCTTAAATTAAACCGGGCTTTTGAGATGCTTCCCGATCTGACTCGGGTAGAGGAATCTCTATTTAATAAAGGATACAGTCTTATTGCCGGAGTAGATGAAGCCGGTCGAGGGCCTCTTGCCGGGCCGGTCGTCGCGGCCGCAGTGATTATCCCGTGCGGATTATCTATTGACGGTGTGGCCGACTCAAAAAAACTTTCCCATCGGCGTCGAGACGAGCTCTTCGACATAATTGCATCGTCCGGCGCCGTCTGCGCTGTGGGTGTAATAGATAATTTTACCATAGATAAGATTAATATTCTTAAGGCCTCTCTACTGGCCATGCGAAAAGCCGTCGTGGCGCTGGCATCTAAGCCGGAATTCATCTTGATTGACGGTCAATATACTATTCCCAATCTCGACATTCCTCAATTTGCCGTGGTCGGGGGCGATGCCCTCTGCGGATCTATTTCAGCCGCTTCCATTATTGCCAAGGTCACTCGGGATCGAATAATGGACAAGTACCAGGAACTATATCCAGATTTCTCCTTCTCCGTTCATCGCGGATACCCGACTCCCCAGCACTTAAGTGAACTCAAAACCTTCGGCCCGACTGAAATCCATCGCCGATCCTTTCGTCCCGTCGAGGAAATCATAAAATAATCATCCTTCTGTCCTTTGATTAATTCGACCAAGAAAAGTACCCGGCAAAAAGGGAAGAAATACGAGGAGCTGGCCGAGAAGTTTCTTATAGGGAAGGGGCTTGATATTCTGGAACGAAACTGGCAAGCCGGCCATCAAGAAATCGATCTTATCGCTCGGGAAGACCAAACCATCGTCTTTGTGGAAGTGAAAGGAAGCCGCACCGATCGATTCGGGCATCCCGCTGAAAAAATAGACTCTCGTAAACGTCGAAATCTTATCAAAGCGGCCGAAAAATATATGCTGGATAAAGAACTCTCGGGATATGATGTTAGATTTGACCTGATTACTTTTCTTGGCGAAAAACTTGAATACTATCGGGATGCCTTCTGGGATGGCTATTAATAAACTTCCCCCGGCAGCGCCCTTTTGACCGTATCTTTTGGCCTTGTCATTAAGAGAGAATCCTCAACCTTAACCAGCGAGTCCGTGATGTCGGCCACATCCTTCCAGATTTCGGCGGCGTCGGTCGATCCCCCTTCAAATTTCTTATAAAGAGAATCCATTTCCGCCATTGAGACATTATATCTGCGCAAAATCGAATCTCTGGCGATGAAGAATGAATCCTGATTGCTGCGAAATAGTTCTGCCGCAATCGCCGTTTCCGCGATGACACTGGCATATTTTCGATATTCGAGCGACTGACGCTTGTTCTCCCAGTCCCTGATTAGAACATATCCCCCGATTATTATTGCAATCAATATGACGACAATTGCTATTCTCACGATCATAAGAGCAACTTTCCGTTGAAATCACTCGTAAAATCAATAACTTACTACCAGCCGATATAATGGTCAAGCAATATATGGAACTGAAATACCCGCCCGCCCGAAGAAAAAGCCGTTCGGTGAAGATTGGAAATGTTATCATCGGCGGCGGTTTTCCGATTGCCATTCAATCCATGACCAGTACCGATACTCGTGATGTAGAATCCACCGTAAGGCAGATTCAGACACTTATCGATGCCGGATGCGATATAATCAGAGTTGCTGTCCCCGATGACGAGGCGGCCGCTAAATTGCGGGAAATAAAATCAAAGATATCTATTCCTCTTGTAGCCGATATCCATTTTCAATATAAATTGGCTCTTGAAGCTATCCGGCAGGGGGTGGACAAAATCAGAATCAATCCCGGAAATATCGGCGAAGATTGGAAGGTGCGGGAAATAACGCAGGCTGCGAGGTCAGCTGGAATCCCGATCCGGGTCGGCGTCAACTCCGGTTCTCTGCCCAAAGATCTCTTGGAAAAATATGGACACGATAACCCCGAAGGCTTTCGTATTCGCCGCGCTTCGCCAGATTGAAATTCTTGAGGACAAAGATTTTCATGATATTGTGGTCTCACTCAAGTCCTCTGACGTTAATACCGCATACTGGGCTTATATGATGCTCGCCGAGAAGGTCGATTATCCTTTTCATCTTGGGATCACCGAGGCGGGGACGCTTCAGACAGGAGTAGTCAAATCTGCCATTGGCCTTGGTTCACTCTTGATTAATGGCATTGGTGACACAATCAGAGTTTCGCTCACCGCCGACCCCGTTGAAGAAATTAAAGCGGGCAAGGCAATCTTGAAAGCCTTGTCCCTTAAAAAAGAGGGAATAGAAATTATCTCTTGTCCTACCTGCGGCCGATGTGAGATTGATCTGATTTCTCTGGCCGAATCAATTGAAAAGAAGACCCGTCATTACAAAACATACTTGAAAGTAGCTGTAATGGGATGCGTGGTCAACGGCCCGGGCGAGGCCGCCGCCGCTGATGTTGGCGTCGCCGGAGGCGAAGGACTTGGAATTCTCTTCAAGAAAGGGAAAATTGTCGGCAAGGTGCCCGAAAAGGATCTGGAGGCCACATTGCTGAAGGAAATTGAAAGTATGACCAACGGTTGATAATCTGCTCGGGCAACTGGAATCCGCCATTCGGGCGTAGCGGAGGCAAAACATATGTACAAATATTATTTGATCACTCTCTTCTTCATCTGCAGCGTCATCTCGGCGCAAGAAGATACTAAGCCTATCTCGCTCGATAGTCTGGCTGCCCGGGCACAGTCCGCCTATCAAAATAAGGATTATGATACAGCAATACGCGCGGTCTATGAAATCTTGAGCTACTCGGTAACTCAAAGTGATCTCAACAATCTATATTACTTCCTCGGCGACTGCTACTCCGCCGCGGGAAATGCCGACAGCGCTCTTGTCTATCTTGAAAAAAGCGTCAGGGCTGGATTTGCGGATTACCACTATATCAAGAATGACCCCGATCTGGAAATTTTGCGACGCAATTATTCCGCCAGATTTGAATCAATTCTTGGGCTGGCCCGCGATATAGAAAAGAATGACTATCTGACCAAGAACCCCATTGTCATAACTGAGTACGACAACTATACGGGACCGACTGATATTTCGAAATATAAATGGCCGGATTACAACCAGCCGATGATGGATTCCCTTCGTGAAAAATATCAATTACCCCGGATTACTAAACCTGCGGACAGTGAATTCTCCAAAATTGCACTACTTCTCGATTGGGTCTCACACCGGTGGGAGCATCGGGGAGACACCTGCGCTAATGGGAACGCTCTGTCTATTCTTGAAGCCGCCGAAAAGGGATATCGATTCTGTTGTGGCAGTTACGCCTCAGTACTTCAAGCCTGTCTGGTGGCTTCGGGATATCCGGCGCGGTTCGTTGGGCTTATGCGACAGGGAGGATATCAAAATGGTTCGGGGCATGGGTGCGTAGAGTTCTGGAGTGACCAATATCAAAAATGGATACTTCTTGATGCACAAAATGACGCTTGGTGGGAATCGGGAGGGACTCCCTTATCCGCCTTCGAAGCTCGCAGACTCTTTGTCGACGGGAAGGATGGTGATATGACCTTCCGGGGCCAGCGCCAGGAATTTGATTACGGAAAAATGAAACCGGAATGGATTGTCTATTTCTTTCATCTCTTCTATTACGATAATCCTAAATTAAACGAAGACGGGGCCGATCCGGGAGTGGAGCTTATTGACGATAAAGTCACGCCTGAACTCTTTGCCGAAGGTTTCCCCAATACGCGAGCCATAACCAATGATTACAGTGAAATATACCCGCTTCTCAATCAAACCAAGATTTCATTCCGACATATTAATAAGAATATCCCGACCGACAGTCTTGAAATATCTCTTTCTCACACCATGCCGTACTTTGACCGCTTTCTCATTCGGATCAATAATGCGGATTGGAAAGAATCTCCCGCCAAATTCACATGGGTAGTGAATAAGGGGGAAAATATTATCGAAGCCAAGGCGGTCAATTCCGGCGGCATTGAGGGGAAGACCAGCAAAATTGTATTAAGAAATAACATATCTTTGTCTCGCTGAATAGAGGCGTAGGCCCCCTTTTCTTCTGGAATCACGGATAATATCTCACATTCCTCTTGCCATGTCGGGGTTTGATCCATAGAATTACGCCATGAAATTGGGTATCATTGGCTTGCCTCAATCAGGCAAGACCACCTTGTTTAATGCTGTCTCAGGGCACAAGGAGGCAGTCGGCGATTACTCGCGCGCTGTCCATAAGGCAGTCATTAAAGTACCGGATAAACGGCTGATTGAACTGGCCGAATTGGTCAATCCGGCTAAAATCACGCACGCCGAGATAGAATTTCTCGATGCCGCCGGATTTTCCGCCAAAGGGAAAGAATTCAAAGGCGATCTTGAAATCACTCAGGACCTTAAGCTGATGGAGGCCCTTGTCCTTGTCCTCGATTTTTTCAGCCCGGGAGCCAATCCCGAACGAGATCTTAAAGTCTTGCAGGACGAAATGACTTTGGCCGATATGGCTGTTCTCGAGCATAACATAGGTAAGCTTCAGCACACCATAAAACTGACCGGCCGCCAGGAGCGCGCCCAGGAGTTGGAGACATTGAAGCAGTGTCAGGAAGTTCTAAACAAAGAAGGCGCAATCTCTGAATTGAAATTCAGTGAGGAAGAGCTTAAAACAATACGCGGATACACTTTTCTGACGCAAAAGCCGCAATTAGTTGTTTTCAATATCTCCGAGGAGATGCTTCAGGATGCCCAAAAAATGCAGGAAAGGTTCTCTGGCTTCATCAAGGATGGTGTCAGGGAAATCGCATTTATCTGCGGTAAGATTGAAATGGAGTTGGCGCAATTGGATTCCGATGAGAGAGAGGAATTTTTAAAGGAACTGAACATCGAACGCCCGGCTGTTGAGAAATTTATCCGACAGTCCTATCATCTTCTGGGATTGATCTCATTTTTCACGATAGGCCCGCCGGAGGCGCGCGCCTGGACTATTCGAAAAGGATATACGGCTCCAAAGGCCGCTGGTGCGGTGCATACCGATTTCGAGCACGGCTTTATCCGGGCCGAGGTTGCCTCCTATGAAGATTATATGGTACACAAGACGCTTCCCGCCCTGAAATCCGCCGCAAAGCTCCATATTGAGGGAAAAGAGTATATTGTTCAGGACGGCGATGTCATCCTGTTCCGATTTAATATTTAGTCAATCGCAGACCGGGTCGATAATATAATAAAAGAGGATTGCCCGTGAACGAAACGAAAGCAAAAATAGAGAGCGACAAAAAACCCTCCAGTATTATTCTCCCCATCCTTCCCGTTAAGGGAACCGTCGTCTTTCCTTTCCTCGTCGTGCCGCTGATGGCCAATGAGCAAAAGCAGGCGCGCCTGATCGACGAAGCGCTTATGAAGGGAAGTACCGTCGGCCTTTTTCTTCAGTTGGATCAATCCAAGGATGACCCCGGGCAGAGCGACATTCATGAAATCGGAACCTCAGGCAATATATTAAAAATGCTTCGCTTTCCCGACGGTACAATCCGCTTTCTGGTGCAGGGTCTTTCCAGGATACGAATAAAGAAATTCATCACATCCCAGTCGTATATGACCGCCGAGGTTGAAGAAATAGTAGAACGGGGTGTCGAATCGGTCAAGATGGAAGCCCTTCAGCGAAATCTTCTGGAGCAATTGAAAACAGTCATCGACCTTGCCCCCAACCTTTCGGAGGAACTGTATATTTCTGCCATAAATCAGGAAACTCCCTCAAAGCTGGCGGACCTTATTGCCTCCAACCTGAATATCTCCATCGCAGACAAGCAGGAGATACTTGAAGAAATCAATATCTATCGGCGGATGGAAAAACTGCTGACCATCATCAATAAAGAAATCGAAGTTCTTGAACTCTCCAAAAAAATTCAGAGCGAGGCCCAGTCGGAGTTAGGAAAGATTCAGAGGGAATTTATTCTTCGCGAGCAATTGAAAGCCATAAAACGCGAATTGGGAGATAAAGGCGACCGCGCCGAGATGGATGAATTCGAAAAGAAAATCGCCGATGCCAAAATGCCCGAGCCAGCCGAGACTGCGGCTCGGAAGGAGTTGGACCGACTTTCGAAAATGAATTCAGCCTCTGCCGAATATACCGTCTCCCGCACCTATCTTGATTGGCTGGTATCGCTTCCCTGGTCGGTTTCCACCAAAGATATTCTGGACATTCAGAAGGCCAAGAAGGTACTTGATGAAGATCACTATGATCTTGAAAAAGTCAAAGATAGGATTCTGGAGTACCTCGCTGTCAGAAAATTGAAAAGCGACGTTAAAGGGCCGATTCTCTGTTTTGTGGGGCCTCCCGGTGTAGGGAAAACGTCTTTGGGACGTTCAATCGCTCGCGCCATGGGCAGAAAATTTGAGCGAATCTCATTGGGTGGAATGCGCGACGAGGCCGAGATCAGGGGCCACCGCCGGACATATATTGGCGCCCTCCCCGGCAGGATAATTCAAGGTCTCAAGCGAGCCGGATCGAATAATCCGATCTTCATGTTAGATGAGGTCGATAAAATCGGCGTCGATTTTCGTGGCGATCCGGCCAGCGCCCTTCTGGAAGTGCTCGATCCCGAACAAAACGATTCCTTCTCCGATCATTATCTTGAAGTTCCCTTCAACCTGTCGAGAGTAATGTTTATCACCACCGCCAACCTTCTCGATCCCATACCGCCCGTTCTTCTCGATCGGATGGAACTAATTCGAATTCCCGGCTATACCGACCTCGAAAAACTTCAGATAGCCAAAAGGCACTTGATTCCCAAACAGTATGAAAATCACGGTCTTCCCAAGAGCCGATTGGAGCTTAAGGATAATGCTGTTCTGGAATTGATAAATGGATACACTCGCGAGGCAGGCATGCGGAATTTGGAACGGGAGATCGCTTCGATTTGCAGGAAAGTTGCCCGCCGCATCGCCGCTGGCTCGAAAAGCAGGTATATAATCAATGCCGATAATGTGCAGAAATACCTTGGCCCGCAAAGATTCACCCGGGAAATCCTCTCCCGCAAGAGCGCTATCGGCGTTGTTCCCGGTCTGGCGTGGACCTCAACCGGGGGCGAGATTCTCTATATCGAAGCAACCGCCATGAAAGGAAAAAAGACCCTCACTCTCACGGGGCACTTGGGCGATATCATGAAAGAATCAGCCATGGCGGCGCTGTCATATGTCCGTACCAATTGCGAAGCCCTGAATATCGATCCCGATTACTGCGAAAACCATGAAATACATATCCATGTCCCTTCGGGAGCAACTCCGAAGGATGGCCCTTCCGCAGGGATAACCATGGCTACAGCCTTGGCTTCTCTGCTCTCTCGGCGCCCGGTTAAGCCCCTGACTGCTATGACCGGCGAGATTACGCTCCGAGGTGAAGTTCTCCCTATCGGCGGGCTTAAAGAAAAACTTCTCGCCGCATATAGGGCCGGCATCAAACATGTCATACTCCCAATTGAGAATAAAAAAGACTTGATTGAAATCCCCTCCGAGATAAAAAAGGGGGTCAAATTCAAATACGTGTCCAATGTTGGTGAGGTCCTTGATTACGCCCTCGAAAAAATGCCGAGAGTTAAGGCAAAAGGCGGCCCCCATAAGAAAGCGGCTGGATGATGAAGAAGATCAGAATTGTAACTGCCGAGTTGATGCGTGCGATCGACCGGGAGGCAATCGAAAAGCGAGGAATTCCCGGGGTTGATCTGATGGAAAATGCCGGAAGGGGAATCGCCGACGGAATTAAGCATGATATAACCATTGAACCCGGAGAATGGAATATTGCCATATTTTGCGGCAAGGGCAACAACGGCGGCGACGGATTTGTGGTAGGGCGATACCTTAATAATTTTGACTACAATGTGTCTATTTACTATACCGGGCCGGCGGAAAAACTCTCTCCCGACGCCCGGTTCAATCTAGATCGCGCGCTGAAACTTGGTATTCCGATCAAGGATCTGCGCTCAATCGAGGAATTGCCTGAATATCTCGATGCCGATTTCATTATAGATGCCATTTTCGGAACAGGATTTTCGGGAGTCCCGAGCGGTCTGATGGCCGATCTGATCGAATATATAAATCGGCAAGGCTGCGAGGTGATTTCTATCGACTGTCCCTCGGGTCTGAACATCGATACCGGAGGGCATGAGGGTGTTGCTATTAAGGCTGATCATACGTACTGCCTTGGTCATCCCAAATTAGGACTTTCGTATTCGCCCGGAAGGGAACTGGCGGGATCTACCAGACTAATTCCCATTGGCATTCCCGACGACATTGTCGAATCCTTCCATATTAGAGAAAATCTGATTTTACGTGATATAGTAGCTCCCTTATTGCCTATACGGAAGCCGGATGGGCACAAAGGTGATTTCGGCAAATTGTTTGTCCTCGCGGGCTCAACTGGTTTAACCGGCGCCGCCGCGCTCTGTGCCATGGCCTCCGTTCGCACCGGGCTTGGATTGGTCACCGTCGGATGTCCTGAATCAATCAATGACATTCTGGAGATTAAGTTGACCGAGCCGATGACACATCCTCTGCCCGATGTCGCCAAAAAAGGCGCCTTGGCATTGCGCGGGTTGGGTGAAATTAGGAAGAAAATATCCGAAAGCGACGCCATTGTGATCGGCCCCGGTATAGGGCGGCATCATGAGACAATTGAACTGGTGCATCGAATTGTATCGTCACTTGATAAACCCGCCCTCATCGACGCCGACGGTTTGAACGCCTTTGAGAAAGACAGGCAGGCTCTATTGGGCGACCATCCCAAACTTATCCTGACCCCTCATCCCGGCGAATTCAGGCGGCTCATCGACGAAGATATTCCAGCCGATCCGCGGGCCAGATACGACCTAGTCCGCAAATACGCCGCTAAGTTCAATGCCGTAATCGTGCTCAAAGAATCACCGAGCTTCATTGTAGACACTGACGGCGAGCTTTACCTGAATTCAACCGGCAACGATGGAATGGCCACCGGCGGCTCGGGAGATGTCCTTTCCGGCATGATCGGTTCCTTCCTCGCTCAGGGTCTGAATCCCCTTGAAGCCGCCGTGTGTGGAACTTACATGCATGGTTTGGCGGGGGATATGGCGGCACATGAACTTGGCCGCCGAAGTCTCATAGCAAGCGATCTAATTGACTTCCTGCCTGATGCTTTCGATAATGTTGAAGGTTTCTCTGTTAATTCCCTAGACTAAGTATCTGACGCAAACCCAACACAAAATATCCTTGAATCGCCCCCTAAATCAAATTTGACTTATCCCACAATGTTTAATATAGTCTATTAGAAGCAATTAATTATTTGTTTAAGGGCGCTGATATGCCGGAATTCCGTCAGAATATTGCCACCAAAGAATGGGTGATTCTTGCCCCGGAACGTGGGAAAAGGCCCTCCGATTTTGGGCGGGAGAAGGCAAATTTGGAACCATCTCCTTCGTACAAAGAAGACTGTCCCTTTTGCCCCGGAAATGAGAGCCAAACCACTAAACCGGTGCTGGTTCTCCCTTCACAAGGCGATTGGCAGGTGCGCGTGGTGCCGAACAAGTTCGCCGCTTTGAATCCCGACCTGACACCAACTCGCACCTGGACCGGTTCCTTTCTGTCAGCTGCAGGTTTCGGAATCGCCGAGGTAGTCATCGAACACCCAAGACACGATATGAACCCCGCTCTAATGCAGCTGGACGAACTCGTGAATGTCCTCACGGCTTATCGTCAGAGACAGATCGAAATCAGCAGGAATAGCGCCATCAATATCGTGACAATCTTTCGCAATCATGGCGCCAGCGCAGGTACTTCTCTGGCGCATCCGCATTCTCAGATTATTGCCACCCCTATCGTCCCGCCGCATGAGCGTTATCCGATGGAAAGGGCGGTCATGCATTATGACGAGTTCGGCCATTGCGTCTTCTGCGAGATGGTCGAACAGGAACTTCTTCAGGAGAAGCGAATTATCATTGAAACCGAAAATTTCGCTGCTTTCTGTCCGTTCGCCTCGAGATCCCCCTTGGAGTGCCGAATATACCCCAAGATACATATGCCCAGCTTTGTTTCAATCGATGATACGATGATCCGCGAGTTAGCCGCCGTCTTGCGCGAGCTTTTGGCGAAATTGTATTATGGCCTTGGTAATCCCAACTATAATTATATCATCAGGTCATCTTCCATCGGCGATGAAGATACCCGCCATCTGCATTGGTACATGGTCATTGTGCCCCGAATATCAATCCCGGCCGGATTTGAAATCGGTTCTGGTATCTATATCAACACGGTACCCCCGGAGGATTCCGCAAAATTCCTCCGAGAAGTACATTTGCCTCGCTAAAGACGGCGCTCCTTTTGGATTGCCGTCCATATTCCTGCTGAAAACTTGTCCACGCTATAGGGGTGTGTAATGTTGACTTATGTCACTTTTTTCGTATAATTAAATTATTATCGAAAATTGGCATTCATATTAGACTTGGCACTATGACCGAGAAGCAAAAAACTGTTATTCTACTGAATTTCCTGCGAAATCCTCTCTCCCGAAGAGACTTTGACACCTTCTTCAAAGTCTGCTACCAGCAGACTATGGGTTACCTGCGTTATCTGCGATGCAAAGGGTATCGCTTGCCGAATGATAACCGCCAATCGGAGAAATCGCTCGAGGATCTCAGCTTCGACATTCTGGGGATGTTCCTGCAAAGCCGGAAGGATAGACCATTCTTTAAAATTTTCGATTACTATAAGAGTAGGGGCATAATATCATTTCAAGAAACCAACGGGGAAGACTTGCTTAATCTGTTCATGATCCTCCTTACCAAAAATATCAGGCAGGAATTGGCCGCCATCCGTAAGCTGGAGAACCCCCAGCTTGATCACCTGAAGCGAAGGTTCAAAGACATTCTTAAGCCGCCCGTCTATGGACAATTTACTTCAGCCAGAGGGGGGGCTGAGTTTGTTTATATCGAAAAAAATGAGAAATCTCTTCGAATAAAAGCCAGGCAAGTGTCCTACGAGGACCTGATTCAAATTGTCGAAAAGGCCTATTTGGACAGCAACACGAGAGAAGAATGGTGCGCCCGTATTTTTCGAATACTCGATGAATCAAATGATCTTCAAAATTGCCTTAAGAAACATGAATTGCTGAGAGCCGTTATCGCCGCCAATTCCAGATATGCCGAAATCTATTGCGATCTGCCGTCTCGGCTAATATCACCTGCCGAATCAGCGATTAGAACCGCCAGCAATGAAGCGTTACACGAAACAATGACATGGGTCAGACAAAATACAATCCGGAAATTTCTCGAAAAAGGGCGAATCTCTCCTGAAGAGGCTGAGCAATTTCAGAGTGCCGTCGATAATTACCTGACCGATCTCGGCTATGATGGAGACGCAGATCCAAAACCGGATTATTATTTTGAGATAATGCCCGAGAGCTTTACTCGCGATAATCTGAGGCAACACAAATACATTCTTGATACTATTTTTAAGGAAGCTCACGACCATTTCGTCGAATCATTGAAGAAAAATCCTACAATTCTGGATTCTGGTAACTATCTTAAAGATGGTATGGAATAGGTATAGAATACTATGCATTTTTCGCAGAAGTTATTGAAAGACTTTGTCCTCAGTCGGCTAACAGAACCTGAATCGTCAAAGATATCCGGCCATCTCACGGAATGCGAGTTTTGCAGCGAATTTTGTGATAACTATCGGCTCTATATCCAAGCGACCGACGAGACTGCCGCGATTGAGATTCCCGCCGCCGCCATGGATTTAGCTGAAAGGCTATACGCTGAAGCTTTCCAGGGGAAAATAATTGATTTCAAGTCGCCAGTTGATTGCATCGAATCTCCCCTATCCGTCGCCGCCGATGGTTCCGATCAACTCAGAACCGACGTTATCAATCTCGGGACATTCTATTCCGAAAATCCCGATCTGGTCCTTCGAATAATGCGCGATAAAGCCGGCGGGGTGGATTACCTGCAATTGACAGGCAAAAATCCTGAATTGACATCCCATGTTCTTGTCCAACTGCCGGAAATGAATATGGAATTCGTGACTGACGACCGTGGCAAGGCTATTCTTACCAATCTTCCTGAATCTGCGGTAACAGGTCTCAAATGGCAGGTTAGAATGCCCGATGCCTCTTTCAGTCTTAAACCGCTCAAATACGACCCTAACGCCGTGGAATATACTCAGGAAATTGTCCTTGAAACAGATCGGCATGATAAAATTAAGATCACTCTTCAGGGTATGACTGAAGGAAAGCAGATAAATATTCGTATTCTCGAACTTGATGGGAAATCGGATTTTGACGCGGTGAAAATTGTTGTATCGCAAAAAGAGAATATATCTTCGAAGACGACTTCCGATAAAGATACGCACGCCTTCAATCTGGATAATTCCGAGGCGGAAATAAAAATCCGGCTCTTCTCATAAACAAAATATCTGCTTAATGCGAATTACATTCGCCTGTAATTTACACTTTCGTCAGCGCTCACCTTTCCTGTCTTCAGCGACATCTTTGACGAAGGTCCTTTTTTATTTGCAGCGAGAAGAGTAATAATATTAAATTAACTTCATGACCGATCATTATCTCACCTGGCTGGAGATTGACTCCAAAACCTTCTCAAGCAATATGGAAACTATCCGAAAGCTTGCCGGAAACAGGCTAATAGCCGCTGCGGTCAAAGCCAACGGATACGGACACGGGCTGGCCGAGATGATCCAGCTCATAAAGCGCGAGAATATCGATTATATTGCTGTCCATTCGCTCGAAGATGCCGCCCTCGCCAGAAAGTTTGAATGGGAGAAAAAGATTCTTGTCGTGGGATATATTCAGGTTCAGGATTTATCATCGGTGCTGGAATTAGATCTCGAACCGACCGTCTATAATATAGAAACCATCACGGAATTGGGCCGCTTGGCAGCAATATCCGAAAGAAAAATAGATCTGCATTTAAAAGTCGAAACCGGCACTAATCGGCAGGGGGTAGAGGCAAGCAAAATCGATGGTTTCATCGCTGCCCTTAAACAGCACCCGTATCTGAACCTCAAAGGGGTCTCAACCCACTTCGCCAATATCGAGGATACCACCGATCACTCATATGCCAATTATCAACTGGAGCAATTCAACAAAATTGTATCAAAGATTAAGAGCCTTGGTGTCGAACCGGAATATCGCCATACGGCCTGTTCTGCGGCTCTTTTGCTTTTCGATGAGACCAAATTCGAATTGGTTCGCCCCGGAATCGCCATCTATGGCCTCTGGCCGTCAAAAGAAACCTATTTGTCTTATAGATTGGCGGGGGGCTCAAACAGTATATTGAATCCTATCCTCACCTGGAAGACCAGGATCATCCAGATAAAAGAAGTCCCCCCCGATGCTTTTGTCGGATACGGATGCACTTATCGAACAACTTCCCAAACCAAACTGGCCGTGCTCCCGGTAGGATATTATGATGGGTATGACCGTTCCTTATCCAATCTCGCCTATGTTCTTATAAAAGGCAAGCGGGCGCCGGTAAGGGGACGAATCTGCATGAACCTCATGATGGTCGATATCACAGATATTGAGGGGATAAACCTTGAGGATCCCGTGGTCCTGCTTGGCACTGACTGTGCCGAGCGGATTTCCCCCGACCAGATGGCCGGTTGGGCGCAGACCGTTAACTACGAGATTATCAGCCGTATTAACGGCGATATTCCGCGTATCATATTGTAAATAATGATCGCTGGAGATCGGGCGGGAATTTCTGCACGCGACCGGAAAATTTTGAGTGAATCTGGCTCCGCTATACCTTCGATGACCGCATCCATCCATAATCAATTTGAATCTAATTTTTGCTTGACATATTTAAGACCTGCGAGTAACTTACGATTTGTGAATGAATTCACATCCCCTGATATGCGATGTTGGATTGCTTGAGGTTGAAAAGTGATTTCTGAAAGTAGTAAAAGAAAAATTTCCGAGTCAACTATCCATCGTCTCTCCTTATATTTTAGAGTTCTTTCGGTCTTGGAGAAGGAAAACAGGGAGACTGTCTCCTCGAAGGAACTGGCCAAAAGAGAAAAGCTGACACCCGCGCAGGTCAGAAAAGATCTTTCCTTTTTCGGTTCCTTTGGAACCCGCGGCCTCGGTTATCCGGTCAGTGAACTCAAAAGACAAATCTCCGAAATTCTTGGATTGAACCGCACCTGGAACGTGGCTCTCATTGGCGTGGGAAATATCGGCTCCGCCCTCGTGGGGTATAAGGAATTCCAAAGGCAGGGCTTCCAGATCAAAATGATTTTTGACAACGACCAGAGAAAAATCGGCTCCAATCACAAGGGGATAATGGTTTCGGACGTAAGGAATCTCAGTCAGGAATTGCGAGAAAATAATATTGAAATAGTTGTCATCGCTGTGCCTGCCACTGTGGCCCAATATATTATTGATGATGTCGTCAATGCCGGCATTAAAGCCATATTGAATTTTGCTCCGGCTAATCTAAAAGTGCCCGAAGATGTCTTCCTCCGTAACGAAAATATGTCGATGGAGCTGGAGTATCTTTCCTTTGCTTTACTCAATCTTCTCAACGGAAAGCCGTTGATCCCCAAGATCTAACCGCCACATTTCCATATTATTGATCTTGAGCAGTCGTTTCCCGCCATTTCATAGATATTTCGCCTATCTTTCACAGACGGAAGCTTATAACTTGGAAAAAATCGGAAAAGATTGCCAAGAGCGATCGGTTGTTGTATAATAATATGGTGAAAATTAAGACCTGGCTGAGATTTCTTCTTTGTTGCTTTTTTGTGGCTTCATTGCTGATTCCGGAATTAGTGTTTTCAGCAGACGATAGCCTGAATATCTATTTGCTTAATGCCGGCAAGGCTTACACCCAGGCTAAGTTTCCCGCCGCTATCGACCAATATAGAAACGCCATGAGGTTCGATTCCCTGAATCCCCTCATTTATAAAGGGATAGGTGACAGCTATTCTCTGATGGGCAATTTTCCGAAGGCATTGGAATATCTCTCCAAAGCACAAAAATTGGATACTGCGGATGCGGGGACATACAATTCCTTGGGGGTTGTTTATAGTTATCTTCATGATACGGCCAAGGCGATCGAATATTATCGCAAGGCTGCTTCCCGGAACCCTGATGATGAAAACTTCGCGAAGAATATTGGCTCCCTTCTTGCGGCCAAAAGGCAATATTCCGAAGCTTTCTCATACATCAAGAAACCGCTTGAAAAAGATACGACTGACGCTGAATTGCAGTATCTCGCTGGAAATGTATACATTGGGCAAGGTGATTATGCCCGGAGCGAAAAATGCCTTGACCGGGCCGTCTCACTTGATCCCTCCCAGGCAAAATATTTCTACAGTCAGGGGGTGACTAAGGAAAATCTGAAAAAATCAGCTGAGGCGGAGACCGCCTTCAAAGTAACTCTGGGGATGGATCCCAACCACTTTGATGCCCGCCAGCATCTCGGAGTGCTTTATATTCTCACTCAGCGCTATCCCGAGGCATTGCGACAATTTGAGGAGGCTGTCAGAATCCGACCGGAAAGCGATGAGGCTCGGATTGCACTGGGGGCGGCATACTTCCATAATGACATGCCGGATAAAGCCGAAGAGACTTATAATTATCTCGTAAAAAAGAATCCCGAGGCCGCTGAGAAAATGCGGCGACTTATTACCCCATCGGGAAATTGATTTCTAATCCAACTATTCCACACCCTGCCCGGCAATTCATGGCTTGGGCTTTGATTGCTCTTGCGGGACTCAAATCCATTCGCTATTTTCTATTGATGATTAGCAGTTAAATATTCACCATCGGGACTCTATATGGGGCAAATCCAATTTGCCGCTCGCCGACGCTGAATAGAGGTGATATTTGAATGACCAAAATTAAATTTTATGTCGGAGTTTTTTGCACCGTTCTAATATTCTCGAACGTTTCCGTTGCCGGGATCGTCTCCGATGATTTGGCCGCCAAAATATCGAACGCTCCTCACGAAAAAATTCCTATCGTAATCACTATCAAAGATACATCCTCCGTCCCGACTCTCAAGAAAGAATTGAACGCGACATATAAGACATTCTTCGATAGACACCGGCATGGAATCGAAAAACTAAAAGCCAGCGCAGGTTCATCTCAAATATCACTGATAAAATCATTGAAAGAGCTCGAATCTTCCGGGCTTGCCCATAACTTAAAGAGCCACTGGCTGATAAATGTGATCACCGCCGATATCGACGCCGCACAAATCGAAAAAATTGCGTCGAGATCTGATGTCGCTGCCATATTCGAAATACCTGAAATCAAACTTATCGAGCCTGCCATTGAAAATCTGGCGATTGGACAGCCGATGGCAGGAATTGAATCGAATATAAAGGCCATCGGCGCCGATTCTGCCTGGAAAGCCGGGTATACCGGAAAAGGACGTCTGGTCTGTTCATTCGATACCGGTCTGGATGGTCACCATCCGGCGATCTCCAGCAATTGGAAAGGACTCGATGGCGATTCAGCCGCCGCCTGGTTTGACCCGATCGGACGATTGCCCTTCCCGCACCCAAACAACCTGATTGATCCCAGCACGAACACTTACAAGCACGGCACTCATACCATGGGAATCATGGTCGGGCATGACGATCTAACTGGCGACACAATTGGCGTTGCCCCTGACGCCAAATGGATCTCCGCGGCCGTCATTGACGTCTCGGGAGCATCAATAATTGATGCGTTCGAATGGGCGGCCGATCCCGACCGCGACCCTAATACAATCAGCGATGTTCCCGATGTAATCAATCATAGTTGGGGGGTCGCCAATTCATATTTGGGGTGCGATCAATATTTCTGGAAGATGATTGATAATATCGAAGCTCTGGGAGTAGTAAATATTTTTGCGGCAGGTAATAACGGAAATGCTGTACGGACAATCACCAATCCTGCCAATCGAGCTTTCGATTCTTTGGATTGCTTTGCAGTTGGGAGTATCGAGGATAGCACTAAAATCCTTTTCTGGAATTCCTCTCGTGGACCTTCCGACTGCAACCCGGCCATAATAAAACCAAATGTTGTCGCCCCGGGCGTTAATATCCGTTCGTCCTTTCCGCCTACTGTTTATGGATACTTGACCGGCACTTCCATGGCCGCTCCCCATGTCGCCGGAGCAGTAGCTATATTGCGCCAATATTCTCCCGACGCCACCGTCGACGAAATTAAAGCCGCTTTGTTGGCCGGCTGTCAGCGTCTGCCTGCCGGAACCCTTTCACCCAACAACGATTACGGCTGGGGACTTATCAATATACCGGCGGCTATGGCTGCCCTTATCTCCCAAGCTAAAACCCCTGCTCAGGTTATATTCATTCCCTCACCCTGCTGCAAATCCGGGTGATACTGTGCGAGGATATCTTTTTATTAAGAATTTTGGCAATACTTTGACTGATGTGCAGGGAATTCTCGGTCAGCACAGCGGTGGTCTGGATGTCAGGGTCAATACTCTTCTGTTTGGTACCTGAGGCCGAATGACACCGCCCGCGGTGATATTCCCTTTGAGGCCGTAATCTCCGACACCGTTACACCTGGATCAATTCTTACCGTGGATATGACCCTGATAGGCATTCCCGCGGACACGCAGCACATCACCCTGTCAGTTCAAGTGGGTTCAATCCCCCATGCAGGTTACTTCACCCACCAGAATAACCTCATCAATTTCACAGTCTCAAATCTGGGTCAGTAT
>CAWEZN010000007.1:0-403261 GCA_963813655.1 uncultured candidate division Zixibacteria bacterium
CGGATCATCCGATATCCGAGATCGCCTACGGCGAGAAGCGCCGGGTCGAGCTCGCGATGGCGCTGGCGCAAAAGCCTCGCGTGCTGCTGCTGGACGAACCGCTGGCGGGTCTGTCAAATTCCGAGCGATCGACCGTGAAGTCCCTGATCGCCTCGATCCCGAGGGAGACTGCCGTGATCATGATCGAGCATGACATGGATACCGCCTTGGATCTCGCCGAGACCGTGACGCTGCTCAACTACGGCCGCGTCATTGTCGATGGGGAACGCTGATGTGGTGATCGCGGACGAGCGAACGCGTGAGGTCTATCTTGGCGCCTGAGGCACTCAGTCTGACGAACGTGCACGCCTTTTATGGTGACAGCCATATCCTGCACGGCGTGGGCTTTACGTTGCGGGCGGGTGGCGTGCTGGCGTTGCTCGGGCGCAACGGCGCGGGAAAGACGACCTGCATTTCGACCATCGTCGGTTTCCTGAAACCGAAGGAGGGAGAAGTCCGCCTGTTTGGCGAGCCGATCGAAGGACTGAGCCCGGAACGCATTTCGCGCCTCGGCATCGGCCTGGTGCCACAGGGGCGCCGGATCTTTCCCTCGTCACGGTTCGGGAAAACCTCATCGTGGCGCAGCAGCGCGAAGGCAGCACCGAAAAGCCCTGGAATGTCGAGAGAATACTAGCTGTTCCCCGGTTGCGCGAGCGCCATGCGCAATTCGCAGGCACCCTCTCCGGCGGCGAGCAGCAGATGCTGGCGATCGGCCGCGCGCTGATGGGCAACCCCCGCGTACTCCTGCTCGACGAACCGTCGGAGGGTTTGGCCCCTCTGATCGTCGCCGAAGTCGGCCGCACCATCAAACGGTTGAAGGAGGAAGGGCAGTCCATCGTCCTGGTCGAGCAAAACCGCCAGCTGGCGCTCGAGGTTGCGGATCAGGCCGTCATCCTCAACACCGGACGCTGCGTGTTCGCGGGAAACGCCAGCGAAATCTTGAACGATGAGGCGCTGATTACGCAAAATCTTGGCGTTTTTCACGCCCATTAGGTTAAACGATCCACCCTTGAGGTCAGAAAATGAAAATCGGCGTTTGCGGAACTGGACGAATGGGAGCATCGATCGCGGAGCGATTGATGTCGGTCGGGCACGAGGTCGGCGTCTGAAATCGCGATTCAGCGAAGACCAGGCCTCTGGTCGACGCCGGCGCAAAGGCGTTCGCTTCGCCGGCAGCACTCGCGGAAGGCTGCGAGACCGTCATCGCCATGCTGCTGAATGACGCGGCCACCGAGGCGGTTTACCGCGGCCCCAACGGCCTTCTGAACGCGGAGCTCGCCGGCAAGCTCGTCATCGACATGAGCACGGTGCGCCCGGACACGATGATTTCGGTGGGCACAGCGGTGGCGCAGCTGGGCGCGGCCTTTATCGAATGCCCCGTCGGCGGCAGCAAGGTTCCGGCGAAGGAAGGCAAGCTATTCGGCCTTGTCGGCGGCGCGAACGCCGACGTGGCACGGGCCATGCCGCTCCTCGAGCAGATGTGCCGCCGTATCGAGCATGTCGGACCGCTCGGCGCCGGCGCGACGATGAAGCTGGCCGTCTGAATTTGCCGCTGCTGGTTTACTGGCAGGCACTTGGCGAGGCCTTGACGATCTGCAAGCCGCTCAATCTTCCGCCCGACCGGCTGATCGATATCCTTTCCGACACCGCCGGCGCGCCGGCAGCGATGAAAGGGCGCGGCGCCATTATTGCAAAGGTTTTGGGCGGCGCGCCGCTCGGCGAAACTGCATTCGGCATCACGGCCGCGAAAAAAGACCTGGCCACGGCCGTGCAATTCGCGGCCTCAATTCACGCCGAGCTTCCGGTCGCGGCAAGCGCGCTGGCCTGTTTTGAGGAAGCCGAAGCCGCGGGCCTTGGCGAGGCCGACGCCACCACGGTTTCCGTTCGCTGGCCCCGGCGTCAGGCGCCCAAATCCTGAACCATCCTTCCCCGTTATGCCCCGAACAACCAACGCAACAGCAGAGAAAATTCAATGATCGATCGCGAGAGAACCGCTATGGCCGCACTGCCGCTCGCATCCACGACGCAGACGGCCTTGCCCGGCGCCCGTCATCCACCACGATCGACATTCACGCCCCCACATCGTCGTGCCGCAGGCCGCCAAGCTCGCGCAGCCCCATGTCGACCTCGGCCGGGTTCCGCTGGCGCATTTTGCCGATGCCGCCACCAGGGAGATCAATGCGCAGCAGGAAAAGGACATCGGCGAGGTCATGACCACGATCGATCGCCGCCTGTTCGATCTCGACAAGATGGGCATCGACATTCAGGTCGTGGCCCCGGCGCCGCCGCAGTGTTATTATTCGGTAGATCCCAAAATCGCGGAGCAGGCCCATCGGCTGGCCAATGATGGCGTGGCGGAATATTGCGCGCGCAAGCCCGACCGGTTTGTCGGGCTGGGCGTCGTCAACCTGCAAGAGCCGGAACTTGCGGTGCGCGAACTCGACTACGTGATGAAGGACCTGAAGTTGAAGGGCGTCGAAATCCTGAACGATGTCGACGGCCAGGAATTGTCCGACCCGAAATTCCGCCCCTTCTTCGCCAGAGCCGAGCACCTGGCGCATTCATCATGATGCACCCGAACGGATTTACCCACGGCGATCGCCTCACCCACTTCTATTTCAACAACGTCCTGGGCAATCCGCTTGAAACGACGCTTGCGCTTCACAACCTGATCTTTTCGGGAACGCTGGCGCGCTTCCCCGATCTGAAGCTGATGGCCGTACACGGCGGCGGCTATCTGCCGGGCTATTCCGGCCGGATCGATCATGCATGGGGCGCGCGGCAGGACTCGCACGGCGAATTGCCGCTACCGCCGACGACCTATCTGCGTCAGGTCTATCTCGACACGGTGGTCTTCAGCTATCACCAGCTCGCCTATCTGATCGACGTGTTCGGCCCCGATCGCATCGTGATGGGCACCGACTACCCCTTCGACATGGCCGAATATAATCCGATCGGGCACGTCGCAGGCGTTCACGGGATGGACGAGGTAACGCTCGCGCAGATCGCAGGCGGAAATGCCGCGCGAGCGCTTGGGCTCGATGTCTGAAGCGCGCTGTATCGGAAATCCTGGCGCGCTCAGTGATGCGCGCCAGCGGTCTTGTATCCCGGCTGCTCGAACGGATGCGCGGTTGCGAATTCCGGCAATTTGAAGCAACGGTCGGCAAGGCCGGCCACCAGGGGATACGCGCCCAGTTCAAGCTTGAGAAAATGCGCTCCCACGACCTGGCCCGCGATGCAGATATCGGCGAGGCCCGGCTCAGCGCCGAGTGCAAACGGCGCCGGCCCGCGGCGGGCGAGCAACCGTTCATAGGTCGCCAGCCCCTCATTGGTCCAATGCTTGCCCCAATTCTCGATCGCCCTGGCGTCGGCGCCAAACGCCTTGGCCAGATGATTGCGGACGCGGGGCACGACCAGCGGATGGGAATCGGCAATCGTCATCAGCGCCAGCGAGCGTGCGTAAGCCCGCTCCCGGGCATCTTCGGGCAACAGCCGCGGCCTGGGCTTTATATCGTCGAGATATTCCATGATCGCCATCGACTGGAACAGCGAGTGGCCATCGTGAATGAAAGTCGGCACGACGCGCTCGGGATTGACCTCGTCATAACCCGGATTGAATTGTTCGCCGGAAAGGATGTCGATGGAGGTTTCCTCGAATGGCAGGTCCTTGAGCCTCAAGGCGACCCGAACACGAAACGAGGCAATCGACCGCCAGAACCCGTAGACTTGTATGCTCATCGGAAGACCCCTCACCTGCCGGCAACCGCTTCAAACTATTCTACCATATTGTGGTGCTGCCAGCGTAACAGGTAGGCCTGCAATCGCCGGATCACGGCCGTCAGCGCCACCCCCACCAGCATCAGCACGATCACCGCGACCATCATCCCCGACGCCTCGCCGCGGGCCTCTGATCTCGATAATCAGGCGGCGGAATTTCCCGTTCCGCGCCGATGAATTCACCGACGATCACGCCGATCAGCGCGAAGGAGATCGCCGGAGAAAGCGAGGCAAAAACCCAGGCCATCGTCGAAGGGATCACGACCGTGCGGGTGATCTGCCACTCGCTCGCGCCGAGCAGCCGCGCGGCATTGACGAAGCCCTCATCGATCGAGCGCGCGCCCTCGAACGTGTTGAAGAACACCAGAAACACGACGACGATCCAGGAGGTCACGACTTTCGAGGTGTCGCCGATGCCGAACGCCAGAAGCTTTCCGAAAATGAAAACTACTCGTGGCGCACCCGCTCTTATGACAACTATGAGAAATCCAATTGGTCGGATTATGAACCCTTCTGGGTGAATGCCACTGAAGAAGCACCATTTGCCTTCGAGCTGATCGGGCCTCCGGATACTATCGGGCAACAAGATATTCAATATGCTTCCTGAGTTCAGCTGGACAGAATCGCAAGACCCCGATCCGCGCGACTCGGTGCATTATACATTTCTATCTTGCCATTGACAGCATCTTCCAATTCGTCGTGAACGTCGATTCCCTCTGGAATGAGAATTGTATACCATCCGACCGCCTCTTATTCGGCACCAAATACTGGTGGAAAGCAAAAGCGATCGATAATACCGGACTTTATACAAATAGCACGAATACGCTCAATTTCAGAACATGGAAGCTCGGCGACGCCAACGGCGATTGGAACGTGAATGCTTTGGATATCACATATCTGATAAATTTCCTGTATAAGCATGGCGCCCCTCCCAATCCGCTCAAAGTCGGCGACGTTAACGGAACCTGTACCATAAACGCCTTGGATATCACCTATTTGATAAACTATCTCTATAAGGGCGGGAATGCGCCAAAGGTAGGCTGCGAATAAATCATGAATATGACAATTATCTATTTTACATAGTTGATTAGAAATCATCCGGGAGGTAAAATTATGAGACGAATGTTAATGGCAGTATTAGGCATTATCATTTTAACCACATGCGGCAGCTTTATTTGCCGGCGACTGCGGAGATGTTAATAATTCCACCATAAATGCACTCGATATCACATATTTGATCAACTACCTATATAAGCATGGCCCTGCGCCGAATTGTGGACCCGAGATGGGCACAGTTGCTGATATCGATGGCACTATTTATCAGACGGTAAGGATAGGTAATCAATGGTGGATGGCAGAGAATTTGAAAGTTACTCATTATCGCAATGGCGATACCATACCCAATGTGACCGACAATACCGCATGGGCAGGTCTTACAACCGGAGCATATTGCGAATATAATAATGATCTAAATAATGTTGATCCCTACGGCAGGTTATATAATTGGTTTGCCGCACATGATAGCCGCAATATAGCGCCCGCCGGTTGGCATGTGCCAAGCGATGCTGAATGGCAGACCTTGGTTGATTATCTTGGCGGCGGAACTGTTGCAGGGGGGAAAATGAAAGAAATCGGAACCGCTCATTGGTTTGATCCTAATTCAGGCGCTACCAATGAAAGCGCCTTTACCGGGTTGCCTGGCGGCTGCCGGTTCGATAATGGCAACTGCGGCAATTTGGGACGCTACGCCTACTTCTGGTCTTCCGTGGAATACTATAGTGAGGCATCATACCTCTTGAATCTGTTTTACAATAGTCCAGGGGTCTATCTTACCGACATGTATAAGCGATGTGGTCTAGCAATTCGCTGTGTCAAGGATTAGGTTGGCTGATTAATTATTTGGGTATCGTGCTAAAGCCAATAAATATTGATTTCTTGAAAATAGGGAAATGTCCGGGAAGGAATTAAGATAGAAATAATCGGGAGACTGAGAAAATCAAAACGAGAAGCCATTGCGATCAGACGAAGAATATCTTAGCTTCTAGTGGCTCTTATCCGAATTGTCTAACGACATACAGCGACACGAGAAGATGCCATAGTGAGAATATTTGAGTATATTGAGACGTTTTACAATCGGGAACACCGTTAGCTAAGAAAGTCACGGACCATAATGTCTAACTCGTTTTTTGACCACCCTATTCTCAATTCCCCATACGAGTATCCGTCTCGACACTGGGAGCTCGACGGAGACGGACAGCCGACCCAGGCGATTATTGAACGCCGTCGCCGGGCCGAATTCATCACCCCGATCCCGAAGCCGAAAAAGCGAAAGGGGTCGGAGGGTCAGGAGAAGTTCGTTTTTGACGAGGGCAATCAACTCTCGACCAAAGAGCAGCAGTATGATCCGACTTCGATTATCAACGAAGTCCGCCACCATATAGATCAATGGCGAGCTCTACCGAATCCGAATCAATGGCGAGTTACACCGGAAACCACCCGGCTCTTGCAGCATTGGCGGCATCATAAGTTCAGCAATTTCCGTCCATTCTTCTGTCAGGTGGAAGCCGTAGAAACCGCGATCTGGCTGATTGAAGTCGCTCCGCACTTCAGTAACGGAAAGCGAATTCTCGAACATCTGGTCAATGCCAACAGTGAAGCTAATCCTGAACTGTTGCGAGTAGCGCTCAAGTTGGCTACGGGCACAGGTAAGACGACGATTATGGCCATGCTAATCGCCTGGCAGACAATTAACGCGGTTCGTCGTCCCGGCAGCAAGCTGTTCTCCCGCGGTTTCCTCGTGGTGACTCCTGGTCTAACGATTAAGGATCGCTTACGTGTTCTCCAGCCAAACGACCCAGACAGTTATTATGTCAGTCGGGAGTTAGTACCAGGAGATATGATCGACGATGTAAATCGAGCGAAGATTGTCATCACGAACTACCACGCCTTTAAACTACGTGAACGCATCGACCTTTCTAAAGGCGGCCGGTCGCTCCTTCAAGGCCGGGGTGAAGAATTAAATACCCAGGAAACAGAGGGGCAGATGCTCCAGCGGGTCATGCCTGACCTCATGGGGATGAAGAGCATTTTTGTTATAAATGATGAGGCGCATCACTGTTATAGAGAAAAACCGGGAGCAGAGGACGAAGACGAACTCAAAGGCGATGAAAAGAAGGAAGCGGAGAAAAACAACGAAGCCGCTCGCCTTTGGATTTCAGGTTTGGAGGCCGTGAAACGCAAGCTTAGCATCGGCACTGCAATTGATCTCTCGGCCACACCCTTTTTCTTGCGCGGCTCAGGCTATGCCGAGGGGACGCTGTTTCCTTGGACAACATGTGACTTCTCGCTCATGGACGCTATTGAATGCGGCATTGTGAAACTGCCACGTGTCCCGGTGGCTGAAAACATTCCCGGAGACGAGATGCCGATGTTCCGCAATTTATGGGAGAACATTCGCAAGGACATGCCGAAAAAGGGGCGAAGCAAGGGCGAGGAACTTGATCCTCTAAAGCTACCCACACGTCTGCAAACGGCTTTGCAGGCACTTTATGGCCATTATGAAAAAACCTTCCGCCTATGGGAAAATGAGGGGATCAAGGTCCCGCCCTGTTTCATCATCGTCTGTCAGAATACCGCCATATCTAAGCTGGTGTATGACTACATTTCGGGTTTTTTGCGAAAAAATGAAGATGGAACGGCAACGCCAGTAGGTGGCCGCCTTCCTCTCTTCCTTCCGTAATTACGATGAAACGACTGGAAATGCCATTGCTCGGCCTAACACTCTACTAATCGACAGCGAGCAACTCGAGGCCGGCGACGCACTCGACGAAAACTTTCGCAACATGGCTGCTGATGAGATTGACCGCTTTCGCCGCGAGATCATCGAGCGCACTGGCGATCAGCGTAAAGCCGAAACACTCACTGATCAGGAATTGCTCCGCGAAGTCATGAACACTGTGGGCAAGCCGGGGCAGTTGGGCGGCTCAATTCGTTGTGTGGTGTCGGTCTCTATGCTTACGGAGGGCTGGGATGCCAACACAGTCACCCACATTCTCGGCATCCGCGCTTTTGGTACGCAACTTCTGTGTGAGCAGGTCATCGGTCGTGCCTTGCGGCGTCAGTCCTACGATTTGAACGAAGATGGCCCGGATAAGGGACTCTTCAATGTAGAATATGCCGACATCTTCGGCATTCCCTTTGATTTCACCGCCAAACCAGTCATAGCTCCGCCTCAGCCACCTCGAGAGACCGTACATGTCAAGGCCGTGCGTCCTGAAAGAGACTCTCTCGAAATTCGCTTCCCGCGCGTCGTTGGCTACCGCGTCGAACTGCCAGAAGAACGACTCACCGCGGACTTTAACGACGACTCGATTCTGGCGCTCAGCCCGGAAATTGTTGGTCCTTCTATTACGCGAAACTCCGGCATCATCGGCGAAAGCGTGGATCTTAGTCTGCAACACTTGAAGGATATGCGTCCATCCACGCTGGTCTTTCATGTCACTCAGCGCCTTCTCTACACCAAATGGCGAGATCCTGGCGAGGAGCCAAAACTCCACCTCTTCGGCCAGCTAAAACGCATCACCAAGCAGTGGCTCGATACTTGCCTCGTGTGCAAGGGCGATACCTATCCCGCACTTCTGATGTATCAGGAATTGGCAGATATGGCGTGCAATCGGATCACTGCAGGTATCACTCGGGCTTTTATAGGTAAACGTCCCATTAAGGCCTTGCGTGACCCCTACAATCCGACGGGCTCCACTGCCCACGTCAATTTTACTACCTCCAGAACCAATCGTTGGGAGACAGACGCTCGCAGGTGTCATGTCAATTGGGTTATTCTCGACAGCGACTGGGAAAGTGAGTTTTGCCGTGTGGCTGAGTCTCACCCGCGCGTGCGGGCCTATGTCAAGAATCACAATCTCGGTCTTGAGGTCCCTTATCGCTATGGTTCGGAGACGCGAAAATATATCCCCGACTTTATCGTACTGGTGGATGATGGTCACGGTGACGACCTCTTACATCTGATCGTCGAGATCAAAGGCTACCGTGGCGAGGACGCGAAAGACAAAAAGTCTACCATGGACACCTATTGGGTGCCCGGCGTAAATCATCTCGGCACACATGGCCGCTGGGCCTTCGCCGAGTTCACAGAGGTTTATCTGATCGGGGCCGACTTTGCGGCCAAGGTCGAAAGCGAAATAAACAGAATAATAGAATCTGTCACTGCTCAGTCGGTGGCCAAAGAGAAATAATATGGCCAAAAAACAAATCAACGGCAAGACCGTCGAAACTATCAAGCACGATGAGGATAAACGGAAAAACATCCCGACCGCGGAATACCAATCCGTCCTACAAAAGAACCAACAGGATCCCGTACGCGTGGCCTACGAGCGCCGCAACCGCGACCTTGATCCGCAACTCGTCTGGCGTGGGAAAGATGAGAAGGACTGGAGCGACCTCGTAGTTCAAGCCCCGCCGCTGTACATCCAGGAAAAAATTGACCCAAAGGTGCTGATAGATGACCTACTGCGGGAGACGCGGGAACGCGAGCACGAGGCCGGAGAAAGGATGCCCGATCTTTTCGCGGATTTCAATGGCATACCCAAAGGCGTTGACAAGACCGAGTTTTACCAGCACGACCAGAACTGGTCGAACCGAATGATCCTTGGTGATTCATTGCAAGTGATGGCCAGCCTGGCCGAGCGTGAGGGCCTTCGCGGTCGGGTGCAGTGCATCTACATCGACCCACCCTATGGCATCAAATTCAACAGCAACTTCCAGTGGAGCACTACGAGCCGCGACGTGAAGGACGGCAAGGCCGACCACATCACTCGCGAGCCGGAGCAGGTGAGGGCCTTTCGTGACACCTGGCGCGACGGCATACACAGCTACCTCACCTACCTACGCGATCGTCTCACCGTCGCCCGAGATTTGCTCGCCGATTCCGGTTCCATCTTCGTGCAGATCGGCGATGAAAATGTCCACCGCGTCCGGGCGGTGATGGATGAGGTGTTTGGGGATGAGAATTTTATAAGCCAAATCCTCTATCGACGCGGCGGGTTTCAAACTAGCGGTGCACTGGCGAACACTTTCGACTTCATCCTATGGTTTGCTAAGAGGAAACCGGCACTGAAATCAAGGTCCGTCTACATTTCCACATCAGTAGTGGACTGGTTTTTTGGTCAGCAACGGTGGATCGAGGATGTTCGCGGCGAGCAGTCTCTGTATCAAGATGGATCCACCATTCCAGACGGAGCCAAGTTGCATAGTCATCGGGCGGCACAGTCCGCTTCTTCCGGCGAATCCAGCATCTTCCCTCTTGAATTGAAAGGTGTTCGTTACACTCCAGCGAGCGGACGTGGTTGGTCCACGAGCAAAGTCGGGTTCAGTCGCCTGATTTACGCCAATCGATTGATGGGCCTCGGAAAGGCTCTTCGGTTCAAACCGTACTACGAGGATTTCCCGTTCAAGGTTCTAACGAACGGATGGATGGACACTGTAACCAGTGGGTTTGGTGACACGAAGATATACGTTGTTCAGACCGCAAACGACATAGTTCGACGCTGCATGCTCATGACTACCGATCCCGGCGACCTTGTACTCGACCCAACCTGCGGTTCGGGAACCACGGCTTATGTAGCCGAGCAATGGGGCCGTCGTTGGATCACCATTGATACTTCTCGCGTTGCTTTGGCGCTCGCCCGAGTTCGCATTATGGGCGCACGCTATCCATTTTACCTGCTGGCCGATTCCCGTGAAGGTCAGCTCAAGGAAGCCGAAGTTACAGGCATTGCGCCGAGTTCGCAGCCGGTACATGGGAATATCCGCCACGGCTTTGTCTATGAGCGCGTGCCGCATATCACGCTCAAGTCCATCGCCAACAATGCAGAGATCGATGTGATTTGGGACAAGTGGCAGGCGAAGCTGGAACCGTTGCTCGAGACGCTGAATGCCGCGCTCAAGAAGAACTGGCAGGAATGGGAAATCCCGCGCGAAGCGGAGGACAAATGGCCTGACGCGGCGAAGAAGATGCACACCGAATGGTGGCAGGCTCGTATCGCCCGACAAAAGGAGATCGACAAGTCAATCGCCGACAAGGCCGAGTTTGAATACCTTTATGACAAGCCGTACGACGACAAGAAGAAGGTCCGGGTGGCCGGTCCCTTCACCGTCGAAAGCCTCTCGCCACATCGGGTGCTGGGTGTGGACGAGGACGACGAGTTGATTGACAACCTGGCGGAGTCAAAGTTGAAGTATGAAGGTAAGAAGGATTTCGCGCAAATGATTTTGGAAAATCTGAAGATTGCCGGGGTACAACAAGCGCACAAGGAGGACAGAATTACTTTCACGGCACTCACTCCCTGGCCCGGGGACTTGGTTTGCGCCGATGGCCATTATCTGGAGGGAATCTCGGAGAAACGAGCCGCTATCTTTATCGGTCCGGAGTTTGGCACTGTGCAGCGAGCCGATTTGGTGGCGGCCGCCAAGGAGGCGGGTGACGCCGACTTCGATGTTTTGATCGCCTGCGCTTTCAACTATGAGGCCCATGCCACCGAATTCAGCAAACTGGGCCGCATACCTGTGCTTAAGGCGCGGATGAACGCAGACCTGCACATGGCCGAGGACCTCAAGAATACCGGCAAAGGGAATCTTTTCGTCATCTTTGGCGAACCGGATATCACGCTGCTCACCGAGAAGGACGACAAACTGCGCGTCAAAGTGAATGGCGTGGATGTGTTTCACCCTCAGACCGGCGAAGTTCGCAGCGGCAATGCTGATGGTATCGCCTGCTGGTTCATTGATACCGACTATAACGAAGAAAGTTTTTTCGTCCGTCACGCCTACTTCCTCGGCGCGAACGACCCTTATAGCGCTCTCAAGACCACCCTCAAGGCCGAGATCAATGAAGAAGCTTGGTCGACGTTGCATAGCGACACTTCGCGTCCATTCCCCAAGCCGAAATCCGGGCGGATTGCCGTGAAAGTCATCAACCACCTCGGCGATGAGGTGATGAAGGTGTTTAAGGTGTAAAGATGAAGGGGAATTGAGTGAGTGTTTCATGTCCAATCGTGACAGCGCCCGCCCGGAGAAGTCGCTCGATTCTTGGTCTGTCTTGCGACGAGGCTCGATCGTTTTTGCTAAAGCAAGAGAGCTACTGCACTATCGATCTGCCTCCGTATTTTTATTTCAATGAGCTTCTTGGGGGCATTGGAAGAGTCCTTGAGGGCAAGGTTCTCTCTAATCTCCAAAGCCAGAAGCCTCGAGACTGTGACAATGTCAATCATCTGATTTTAAGCAACAAAGATGGCAGGTACGCCTGGCGTCCTCTACAGTTAATGCACCCAGCGCTGTACAGTTTCCCTGGTCAATCGAATCACCGAAAAGGACTCTTGGGAAGTAATCCGCAATAGGTTCATTGAATTTGCTGGGAGCGACAAGATCAAATGCTTGAGTCTTCCTGTCGAATCATTGACGCCTGAAGTAGACAGGGCAGAACAAGTAACGCATTGGTGGCTTCAGGTAGAACAGATATCTGTTGAGTTAGCACTTGAGTATGAGTTTGCAATTCACACGGATGTTACTGACTGCTATGGTTCGATTTACACTCATTCAATTTCATGGGCACTCCATACAAAAACAGAAGCAAAAAAGAGGGAGAATCGGCAAAACCAAGGTCTGATTGGGAATATTATAGACAATCATATTCAGGACATGTGTCATGGGCAGACTAACGGCATTCCCCAGGGGGCGGTGTTGATGGATTTTATTGCGGAAATGGTGCTTGGTTACGCGGACATAGAGCTTGCAGAGAAAATTGCTGACTGCGGAATCGAGGACTACCGCCTTTTGCGATATCGGGACGATTACCGTATTTTTGTGAATAGTTCGCAAGACGGCGAGACAATATTGAAGTGCCTAACGGAGGTCATGATAGACCTTGGGCTCAAATTAAATCCTGCGAAGACCAAGATCAGCAACCAAGTGATCTGGTCGTCCCTCAAAGAGGACAAGCGAAGTTGGATCTGTCGGAGGCAGGCAGACAAGAATCTACAAAAGCATTTACTTATTATTCACAACCACAGTATCGAACACCCCAATGCGGGCACTCTCCTCGTAGCATTGGAAATATACTATAAGCGGGTTGCCGTTATCAAGAGTTGCGATCAGGCATTGCCATTGATCAGCATCCTGGTTGATATTGCATACCGCAATCCTCGGACGTATGCTATTTGCGCAGCGATATTGAGCAAACTGATTAGCTTTCTTGAAACTACAAATGAAAAGCTATTGGTCGTCCAAAAGGCCAAGAAGAAGTTCTCGCAGATCCCGAATACTGGGCATATGCAACTATGGCTCCAGAGAATTAGTTTCCCGTTTGACCCGGCCGTAGACTTTGATGAACCCCTCTGCCGTTTGATGCGCGGGGTGAATGAGCAGATATGGAATAGCGAATGGATATCGTGGAAAGATCTGCAAATTGCAGTTGACGCCCATAAAATCATCGACCAGCAGATAATGAAGGAACTTGGCGCTATTATTCCGGTGGATGAAGTTGCGCTTTTTATTGCGAAGCCTGAATATTATTCATAGGGAATACTGTTCTTTTTAACGCAGGGATAGAAGAAAAAGTGAATTTCCGCATTGCAGATACATTCGCCGATAGCCTGGCAAGGCTAACTGGCGATGAACAGAAGGCAGTGAAGACAGCGGCCTTTGACCTGCAGTTAAATCCCGCTAATCCGAGTATGAGCTTTCACAAGCTCGATAATGCCAAGGATAAGAACTTCTGGTCAGTGCGTATTGGAAGTGACATCCGGCTTATCGTTCACAAGGTGCCGGGTAGCCTATTGCTCTGCTATGTAGATCACCATGATAAAGCCTACCACTGGGCCGAGCGTCGGAAACTACAAACGCACCCGAAAACCGGAGCCGCGCAGTTGGTGGAGATTCGCGAGACAGTACAAGAGATCCTGATTCCTAAATATATAGAAGCGGCCGGGCCAGCGGCGACAAAGAAGCCGCTATTTACCGACCTCTCCAATGATGACCTGCTGAACTACGGCGTGCCGCCAGAGTGGTTACAGGACGTACGACAAGCCGATGAGGACAGTTTGCTGGTTTTGGCTGACCGATTGCCGGGTGAGGCCGCCGAGGCGCTTCTCGAGTTGGCTACCGGCGGGAAACCTCGTATTGTCCAGACCGTCGCCGCGGCAATTAACCCATTCGACCATCCCGATGCACAACGCCGATTCCGCGTAATGACAAATGTCGAGGAGCTGGAGCGTGCCCTGGAATTCCCATGGGACAAATGGTCAGTATTCCTTCATCCTGTGCAGCGCCAATTAGTAGAACGGGAATTCGGAGGTCCCGCTCGTGTTTCTGGTTCTGCAGGCACAGGAAAGACCATCGTTGCCCTGCACCGCGCCGTATTTCTGGTTCGTGCCAACCCAGACTCCAGAGTTCTGCTTACTACCTTTTCTGAGACTCTGGCGAATTCTCTTCGTGTAAGACTCCGGAGGTTGATTAGCAATGAGCCGCGTTTGGCGGAGCGCTTGGAGGTACACTCCATCAACGCCATCGGAGCCCGACTCTTCAAAGCACACTTTGGCCAGGCGAATATCACGCCCCGCGAGGTCATTCAAGAACTTCTGAATTTAGCTGCCAAGGAAGTCGGCAATCACAAGTTTGGTTCACATTTTTTGCTCTCGGAGTGGGAGCAGGTTGTTGATGCTTGGCAGTTGGAAACGTGGGGGTCCTATCGCGATGTGGCGCGCCTCGGTAGAAAGACTAGACTTCCAGAGACGCAGCGTGTCATTCTTTGGACCATTTTTGAGCGCGTGCGAGCTGGCCTTGTGTCCCGTAGCATGCTCACGCTTTCAGGAATGTTCACCAAGCTTGCTGCGGCTCTGGCCACTATCAAGACACCGCCCTTCGACTTCGTAGTGGTAGATGAGGCACAAGACATTAGCATCGCCAATTTGCGATTTTTCGCAGCGCTTGGTGCGCATCGCCCGGACGCCCTCTACTTTGCCGGTGACCTCGGCCAGCGTATCTTTCAGCAACCATTCTCATGGTTGGCCTTAGGCGTGGACATCCGCGGGCGGTCGCGCAACCTTCGTGTCAATTATAGAACCTCGCACCAAATCCGCATGCAAGCGGATCGCCTGCTGGGACCCGAAGTATCGGATGCTGACGGGAACGCCGAACAGCGGGGAGACACTATCTCGGTTTTCAACGGTCCACCGCCAAAAATCCGTAAGTTCAACACGCAGGAAGATGAAATCACAGCTGTCAGCGCATGGATTTCAGATCGTGTGAATCAAGGAATCGCTCCCCACGAAATTGGCGTTTTTGTACGTTCCAACGCAGAATTGGACCGTGCCCACGCGGCAGTCCGGCTAACCGGAATGCCATTCAAGATACTCGACGAGAACGTCGAGACGCCGAGTGGCCACATCGCGATCAGCACTATGCACATGGCCAAGGGCCTTGAGTTTAGGGCTGTGGTTGTAATGGCCTGTGATGACGAAGTGATTCCATTGCAGGAGCGGATTGAGTCCGTGGGCGACGATTCCGACTTGCAGGAAGTCTATGACACGGAGCGCCATTTGTTGTATGTCGCTTGCACCCGCGCGCGTGATCATCTTCTCATAACTGGCGTGAAACCGGCATCGGAGTTCTTGGATGATCTGGAAGGATAAGGCAGGAGAAACTTAATGAGACTCGAGCTCATTCTGTGTCCATCTTGTGTCCACGATGTGTCAAAAAACACAAATCCTGAATAAATCAGACAAAAGAATACAAAAGCACCAAATCGATGCCATTCTTGGGCTTGCATTGCAACTCATTATATATTAACATATTACAGAAATATACCCCGGAGAATCCCAGCCTCTCCGATTGAATAGATTCTACTTCAGTAACCAGTTACATACCCCACCCTTGATTCCGTAAGATACCAAGATATTTTGACTTTCATTTGTAAACGGATATATTATATAGCGAAAGAAAGTAAAAAAGATATGTACAATCCCGCGCTACATGCCGCTATCGCGGCCGCCGCCAAAAGGCGAGAGGAAGAAGAGGAGAAAATGACCACCTATAATAAAGATGATCTGGAGGGATGGGAATTCAAGATCGTCCGATCAAATATTGGAAGTTTCAGAAAATACCAGCGGGTGCAGGAGGTCTGTCAGGAAGAAGCCAAGGCTGGATGGGAAATGGTCGAAAAATTTGACGATAACCGCATCCGGTTCAAACGTCGGATCGAAAAGCGCACCAACGATCAGTTTCTTAATACCGACCCCTACCGCACCACCGTTGGGTTCAAAGACGGCGCCCTCGCCGGGATAATCCTGCTTGTAATCGGGGTTTTGATTGCCGGAGTAGTGCTGGTTGTGTCCATGACAAAAGGTAAGCATGGCGACGGCAATCCCGCCATTTTCCTGCCCATCATATTGGTAGCGATTGCCGCGATCGCCGTTCTCGTCGCCAGATTTCGCCGCTAAGCGGTGTCCAGGCCGATTCATTTTGTTCTTGATTTGTGATGAATTTAGTCTTATTTTAGAGTAGGAGAAGGATGATCATTTGTTACGGGTAAGGTTTCATTCGTCAGTCAAGCAAGCAGGAATCGCGATTCTTTTAATCTTAATCGCGGTTATAATTTCAGCGAGAGGTGCAAACGCTGGACGCGCCAATCCGCCGCCTGTCGTTTGGCGTTCAGTCGCATTATCAGTGGTGGTATCTCGAGAGGCGGATTTACTCTCATTATCCCGATTGGTGGCCGGGGAATAAATGGGGCGCGGAATCTGACGAAGATGGAACATCGAAATTACAGCTTATGGTCGGACCTGTGGCTGAAGTTCAGTATGGTAAACTCAAACTGAAAAGCTATGCCTTATTCAGCGACAAGGCGAATTTTGCGACCAATGTTCATGAGCCAAACCCGGATAATGAAGCTGAAGTCTATGGTTACAAGGGGAGTGGCGCCGGTGAGCGAATGTCTATAGCCTGCGATTTATCTTATGGGGGCAGGATTCTGGAGGGGTACATAGGGTATCGTTACTACAAAAGCACAATAACCCAATGGAAAAGCGGACTCATTTCGAGCCATTCGGTTTCTGACGCCGTAATCGGGGGGAGATTGCATGGTTTCGGGGGAAATCGAATGGTTCTTTCAAATGGACCAGGACAAGTCTTGACTTCTCCATGGGAGTGGGGGTGCAAGCTTTGATTAATCTCTTTAATAATGAATCTTTCGTCTCTCATCCTATTGTCGCGGAGTCGCAATTTGGATTGACTCATAATTTCAGCAAGATTCCGATATCAATGGAAATTGGATATAGTTTGTCAGCGTATTCACATCCCCTGCCGGGCACCCATAACCCGTGGTACACCTGGCTCAATGTCGGTCACGGCGCCTATCTTTCCCTGATATATAATTCCCCCTTGAAATGACAGGCCTTCAAAGGTCTTTTCAATCAGCCTGATCATCTTGCGTAGACAAGGCCGACATATATTTCCTTGAAATCCAACCTGTCGCTGAATGGAAAATCGACCCGATACCACTTCGAATAACTGGGGGTAAAGAGTTGGCTGACGGCGCTGTTCAACGTGGTATGATATTTGCGAAATTCGCCCCTGACCGCAAGGTGCTTCAGAAGATAGATATTAATCCCCGCCCCATAATCTGTCGAGAAACTTTTGTCATCGATATATAATGTCCATCCTATGCCGCCGAAAATATACGGCTCAATTCTTCCAATCTGGTATCGAAGTATCAAATCCTCGCATAATAATCCCACCGGATTGTTGTCCTTACCGGAGACTTCCCGAGCGCTATCGTCGGGCGTATTGCTCCTATCAAGAAGGCTGATCTGATAATTCGCGCCATGCATGCCGAATTGCGATCCGAGGGCCAAAAACGAATTAATGCCGAACCAGACATTAAGTCCTGCGGCTGTTCCATTTGGCATATTCGTTACAATTGTCCTATTTGGGTCAACAATAGTAGTACTCCCGGCCCTCACAGACATCTTCCCATCGTAGAGCGATAATTCGAAACGGCTCGCCCCTTCGGCTTTATAGGAACAGAAGACAACAGCCAGCGCCATAATCCAGAGCATTTTTCTCATGTTTGCACCTCCAGTCAATAATGCCTGCCGATATAAGCTCAATTTAATTCCCGGGAGTTGATGCCTGTTTAGTCTATTTTCGTGCTCAGGCGCCGGCCTTATTCTCCAACCAATCCCTGACGATTTGTCCGTGGTCGAAGGCGAGCCGAAGATTAAGAAAATCGGCGGTCTTGATTACATCGCAGGCATCAGTTGCGGCATTCATTTTACCACCGATCGGCTTTGCGTGGAACACAATCGAAACCGTATGTCCCCGCGGGTCCCGCCCCGGATCCGAATATACTCCAATAATTTTGTCCAATTGCACATCGAGGCCGGTTTCTTCCTTAGCCTCCCGGACCGCCGCCTGTTCCACGGTCTCGCCGATTTCTACCCCTCCTCCGGGGAGCGCCCAGCTTCCTTTGAACGGCTCCACGCCCCGCTTAATCAAAATAATCTCGCCATCAGAAAATTCGATAATGATATCCGCCGCCAATCGCGGCGATTGTGACAAAAAGGCTATGATATTTATTCCCGTTTCTGCAAAATGTGATTGAAATTTATCTCATATTTTGCTAAATATCAACGGATTATTTTGTGTCAATTTCATAACAGAGGAGGTTTTTTAATGAAACGAGTTTTAATCTTTGCCGCTTTCGGATTGATGATTCTCGCGGCAACATCATCCGTCGCACAGGAACAGCCCAAAGAGAAACCGTGGTTTGACATGAAAAACTGCGATTTCTGCAAAAACTTGCTGGTAGATTCAATGCTTATGTCCAATATTGTCTGGGAGCATCATGATATCTCCAACGGCCTTATGGCAGTCACTCTCGTCAAGCCGGAGTACATGGGATCGTACCAGAAGGCCATGGACGCCATGAATAAACTCGGTCAGGAGATGACGCAGGGCAAAACCGATGTCAAAATGTGCAACTTCTGTCAGGCATTTGGGGCGCTGATGATGGCCGGCGCCAGGATTGAAAATGTCCACGGTGATTGGGGGGATGTAACCTTGATAACATCCGACAACCCCGAGACGCAAAAGATGATTAAGGATTTCGGCAAACGGACCAGAGATGAAATGGCTAAGATGGGATTTTCCGGGAAAGAGACAAAACTATAAGATATTGTAATATAAGAATTTGATTATCTAATCGGGGCGGGCGCAAGGCCCGCCCCGGCTACTGAAAATATACTCGTCCCTCCTTCTGAAAAAATAGATTCGAATCCGATTCGTAAATTATACGCTCCATAGATAAGAATATACAGCCCGTTGTCTTGGCATAATGGATGATAATAGTCCAATATTTATCTAGCCCTAATTAATAAATCCGGCGTAAATATTATGTCAATACTTAACACTGGAGGTTTTTTTATGGATGGAAGTCTGTTTTTATCTTTTGCGGCCTTATTGCCTCTCGCAGTCTCGTCTTCCCCGACCAGGGAGAAGCTCTGGTTTGATTCCGAGAACTGCGCTTTCTGCAGTACCCTGACCCGGGACCCGAATCTTATGAAGAATATGTCCCTCGAGTATCGTGATCTCACCAACGGCTTGCTTATTTTGGCCACGGTCAAGCCTGAATCACGCGCCTCCTATGCCAGGGCACGGGAGGAAATGAACAATATTGGCAAGGAGATGATGCAGGGGAAGAATATTACGACCTGCGGTCACTGCGAAACCTACGGAAAGATTCTCCAGGCCGGAGCCAATTATGAAAGCATTGCGACCGATTCCGGCGATGCCACAATATTCACGACTGACAAACCGGAATTGCTCGGGACGATCAGGGATTTTGCCCGGCGCAGCAGAGAAGCGATGACTTCCAAGTAGATTGACCGAGTTGAAGCTGCGGGGATGTCAGCCCCCCAAGTCGCAAAATGACATCGGCGTGATTTTGAGAGGTCGGGTTTCAATCGAAAGATTGGGATCCGACCTATAATTTCAGACAGGCGTCGGCGGCGAGCCAGAAGAGTTCCTCGCGGATTTTACCGCGCGATTGCCAACGACGGGTATCCCATTCATCGCCGCTGACATCATCGCCGGCGTATAATATCTGCCCCAAAGTAACCCCCCGGAATTGCGCAACGGCAAACAACGCGGCCGCTTCCATCTCAACTGTCAGACATCCCTCTTTGCGTCTCAGTATTACTTTCCGCCTTGTCTCGCGATAAGGGGCATCCGTCGTCCAGGTTTTCGATAATTTATACTTTATTCCTTTTTGTTTCAGTACCTGCTCTATGGTCGCAACTGCTTTTGGAGAAGATTGAATCTCCCTTGCCGGCGGCAGGTAATGATATGAGGTCCCTTCATCCCTGATTGCCGAGGTCGGCACGATAAGATGGCCGACATGAAGATTCTTCTCGATAACTCCGGCGCCCCCGCATACAATAAATTTGCGGCACCCCATTGCTATGGATTGCTCCAGCATTGCCGCTGCAAGTGGAGCGCCAACGCCGGGATGATAGAAGGAAAGCCTTTTCTTCTTATATCTTATCTCATATATATATCGCATTCCGGCTTCCCATTTTCTTCTGGCGACTATTTTCGCCCCATGGCTTTTGCGGACTTTATTAATAACGTCGAGGAAGAAACAGAGAACGCAGTGCTCGGCTATATCGATCGGATCGATATGACCCGATGGCTCAATTACAGCATTAGGAGAATCATCGAATTCGAGTATGGGATACTTTTTCTTCATTACGACTTTGAAATTCCTAATCTTGTCATAGTTGCTCCGACGACTTTAGCCCCCCGGCAGCGGAGCCTACATCCCCAGATACGCTTTCCTTACTTCTTCATTTTTGGCCAGCTCGCCGGCCGGTGCATGAAGGCGAATTTCTCCGGTCTCCATGACATAACCGTAATCGGCGATACTCAGAGCCATATGAGCATTTTGTTCGACCAGAAGTATCGTCGTTTGAAGCTCCTTGTTTATTTCCACGATCTTCTGAAATATGGTCTTCACCAATATCGGCGCAATGCCGAGCGACGGTTCATCCAGCAATAGCAATTTTGGCCGCGCCAGAAGCGCCCGACCAATCGCAAGCATCTGCTGTTCACCTCCGGAGAGTTTGCCGCCCGGCTGTTCGATTCTTTCCTTTAGCTTCGGGAAAATCGTGAATAGATATTCAAGGTCTTTATCTATCTCCGCCCGATTCTTTCTTAAGTATGCTCCCATTTCCAGATTCTCCCTGGCGGTAAGATTGGCAAATATCATCCGTCCTTCCGGAGCGTGAGATATTCCGGCGGCGACAATGGCGTGGGGCGGTTTATTGGTAATATCGCGATCGTCAAATCGAATCGCACCCCCGGCGGCTCTTACCAGCCCCGATATAGTTCGCAAAGTAGTGCTTTTTCCCGCGCCGTTGGCGCCAATCAGGGCGACTATTTGCCCCGTGTCAACTTTCAGGGAAATCCCCTTCAGGGCGGCTACCGCTCCATAACGGACTTGAAGATTGCTTATTTCAAGCATACTCTATTTCACCTGCTCGCCCAGGTATGCCTCGACGACTTTCGGATCGCTTTGCACTTCATTCGCCGTTCCCTCTGCGATCTTTAATCCGTAATCCAGCACCGCAATCCGCTCACATATTCCCATTACTACTTTCATATCGTGCTCGATCAAGAATATCGCGCAATGGTAATGCTCTCTCACCTGTGCGATCAGGCTCATCAATTCCTTTTTTTCCGATGGATTCATACCTGCCGCAGGTTCATCAAGCAGAAGCAATTTGGGACGGGTTGCTAGAGCGCGCACAATTTCAACCCGCCGCTGAAGACCATAGGGGAGAGATATCGCCATTTCATCTTTCACACGTGTCAGGTTGAAAAAATCCAGAATTTCCATAATTGTATCGTGAATCACCTTCTCCTGCCGATGTAAACTCTCCAGCTGACTGATTGCATTTAAAAAACCATATGATATGGTCTTCTTGAGAGCCACCTGCACTGTCTCATAGACCGTCAGAGAAGGAAAAAGTCGAATATTTTGAAAAGTTCGGGCAATCCCGATTTCAGCGATCTGATGCGGTTTCAACCCGATAATACTCCGGCCGTCATAAATTATTTCCCCCGAAGTCGGCTGATAGACCCCCGTAATCATATTAAAGACGGTAGTCTTTCCCGCCCCATTCGGTCCTATCAGACCGACCAGATCGCTGGCGCCCAGTTCCATAGAAAGTTCCGAGACGGCTACCAGTCCCCCAAACTGTATCGTGGAATTTTTCAGCTCAAGCAATGGCATTTCCGATACCCATTAGATCAAGTCTGCGCCGGACGCTTCTTCAAAATTCTTTTTATGTCGATTTTTCCACCCCAGAATTCCCCTTCGCGGAAAAGCATGATAATAATAAGCAGAAGCGCATAAATCACCATCCGGTACTGGGCAATGGCGCGCAGGGCTTCGGGCAATATGGTCAAAATTATGGCGGAAATTATTACTCCAAGTATACTTCCCATCCCTCCAACCACCACCATCACGACGATCTCGAAAGATCGCAGGAAACCGAACTGAGACGGATTGATATATGTCACAAAGTGAGCGTATAATCCGCCGGCTATCCCCGCAAAAAAAGCCCCTGTCACGAATGCAATCACTTTATATCGGGTGACATCGATTCCTATCGCCTCCGCCGCTACTTCGTCATCCCGCACCGCCAGAAAACCTTTACCATAGGTGGAATTCATCAGGTTATGTATAAAAAATATCAATATCGCCACAAATCCGAATACCCAGAAAAAATCAGACAATTTGGCGATTCCCGTAAAACCCCGCGCCGCCCCGAGAAATTCCAGATTCTGAATTATAACCCGGATAATTTCACCAAATCCAAGCGTCGTAATTGCCAGATAGTCCCCTCTTAACCGTAAACTCGGAATCCCCACAATTAGGCCAAAAAGCGATGCCACGATTCCGGCGCAAATTAGAGATATAAAAAACACCGGGTAGCTCATAAACGTGTCCGGCGATACATTCATTGACGTGGTAATCACCGCTGAAGTATACGCTCCTGCAGCCATAAATCCCGCGTGCCCCAGCGAAAACTGCCCCGCCAGCCCATTTATGATATTCAGACTTGAGGCCAGGATGATGTTTATTCCAATATATATGATAATCTGATAATAATATGGACTTATGCCATGCTCGAAAAGTGTCAGGACCCAGCAAACCACGAGTGCGGCCAGAAGGTATAATTTGGGCAGATGGCGTTTCATTATTACATCAGACCTTCTCCGCCTCGAACCGTCCCATAAGTCCCGACGGTTTGAATAGCAGTATCAGAATCAGAATGGCAAATGAAATCGCGTCCCGATATGTGGGGGAAATATAACCTGTCACCAATGTTTCGGTCAGGCCGATTATCAGCCCGCCGAGAGCCGCGCCATATATATTGCCGATCCCGCCCAGGACTGCGGCTATGAATGCTTTCAGTCCGGGAAATATGCCCATAAGCGGATTGATACTGGGATAGACCGATCCATACAGTAGCGCCGCGGCCGCCGCCAGCGAAGAGCCCAGAACGAAAGTAAATGAAATGACATGGTCTATGTTTATGCCCATCAATGCCGCCGCCCTGTGATTGTATGAAACCGCCCGCATGGCGGTACCCATTTTGGTCTTGAAAACTATCGTCCGCAGGATGAGCATAAGAACGATCGCGGTCGCGATCACGACAATAGAATTGCTGTCGATGACAAGATTTCGGGTATCTATGACCGAGGCCTTCGGAACCAGGGTAGGGAATAACTTGGGGTCGGGCCCGAATACCAGTTGACCTCCATATTCGAGAAAGAGCGAAATCCCGATGGCCGTGATAAGCACAGTTAACTTGGGGCGGGCGCGAAGCGGCCGATACGCTATCCTTTCGATCGTGACACCTAATATCGAACAGATAAGCATCGCCAGAAGCATGACCAGAAGCCCAGTGAAAACTACCGGACCGCCGATAATTCCCGCTATCAGGGGAGCGGCATAAAATCCTACGAAGGCGCCTATCATGAATACATCACCGTGCGCAAAATTTATGAAGCGCAGGATGCCATATATCATGGTATATCCCAGCGCAATCAACGCATAAATGCTGCCGAGAGATATACCGTTTATGATTTGCTGAAGAAGCTGGTTCATTTATTCTGGCAGAACCGATTCATACTATGTCGAAACAGGGGCTGACCTCGGCCCCGCAATAAATTGCTACGGCTGAATTGTCTCTTTGTAAATCAATTTGCCATTTTCCACCGCCAGAACTACCGCGGATTTTCTGGCATTCCTATCCTTGTCTATCGTTATATTCCCGGTTACCCCCGGAAAATCCCTGGTCGCCGCCAGGGCATCGCGAATCACGGATCCTTCGGTACTGCCGGCCCTCTTTATGGCGTCGAACAGAATCGCTCCGGCGTCATACCCGAGGGCCGCCAGAGCATCGGGAGACTCGTTATATGCCTTTTTGTATTTGTTCACGAAATTTTGTACCGTCGGATTGGGGTCATCTGCGGAGTAATGAGTGCAAAAATAAGTATTGTTCATTGCCGTTCCGCCGATTTCTATCAATTTCATGGAATCCCATCCGTCCCCGCCGACCATAGGCATATTCATATTCAGCTCGCGTGCCTGTTTTACGATAAGCGCTCCCTCGGTATAATATCCCGGTACAATGATCCCTTCGGGGTCGCCCGCTTTGAGCGCCGTCAGCTGCGCCTTGAAATCAGTATCCCCTTCGCTATAAGCCTGACTTGCGACAACCTCTCCGCCCATCGCCTTAAATGATTGCTCGAAAAATTGCGCCAGCCCGATACTATAATCATTCTTGATATCTTTCAGAATCGCCACTCGTTTCAGTTTCAGAGAATTATAAACAAACTTGGCAATCACTTCCCCCTGAAACGGATCGATATAGCAGACACGGAAAATATAATCCCCTTTCCTGGTGACTTCCGGATTGGTGGATGCGCTGCTCACCATCGGGATATGATTCGTCTGGCAGATAGGTGCCGCCGCAAGGCTTCGCGACGACGATACCTCTCCTACTACCGCCACAACATCGTCACGTGAGATAAGTTTGGTTACCGCCGTGGCGGCTTCCTCCGGTTTGGATTGGGTATCCTCAGTGAGGAGCTTAATTTTCTTACCAAGGACACCTCCGGCGTTATTGGTTTCTTCAACCGCCATAAGAAGACCCCTGTGAGTGGATTGCCCGAAAGTGGCCGTAGTCCCCGTTAACGATGAATATTCGCCTATCAAAATTTCATTTTGCGAAGTCTGCCCGCCGCAACCGATAAAAGAACAGATAATAATGGCCAGCCCGGCCAATAAGAATGATTTCCCTTGATGCATTTTTTCCTCACTTAATTTCCGTTTTAATAGTCAATGATAATAATTGATTAATCCGATTGTCAAGGATTCCTATCAGAGTCCGAAGCAATATGATTATCTACGGGTAAAATTATTGTTGCATCGCCAAATACTTTACATAATTATGAAATCGATCAAATATGGAGAAAATGAAAAAAGAATATTTCAGCATTATTCTCTTTTTCCTGATCGTCGGGATTTTCTTCTATCTTTTCTATAAATTGATGGTCCCGTTCGTGGCGCCGGTCGCCTGGGGAGGGATACTGGCGCTTATGTTTCGCCCTCTATATAGAAAATTGACTCGGAAAATAAAATCTGCCAATTTGGCGACCTCGATTGTCTGTGCCATTGTTTTCCTTGTGATAATCGGCCCCGCCTTATACTTACTGGCCGCTCTAGTCGGTGAGGCAAGCGACGCCTATATCCGGATCAACGATGCCTATCAGAGCGGCGAATTAAAAGATTATATCGTCCGCGTCGCGCCATTTTTCGAAAATATTAAGAGCCGGATATTTTCAGCATATCCTGATCTCGCCAATGTCAATTTTGATTCTATTATCATGGATATCGTCGGCAAAACCACTGCGGCGATTGGAGCCAAGGCAACCACGGTAGTCGCCGATATCACCAAGACCATCTTTCAGTTCTTCCTGACACTCTTCACGATGTTCTTCTTTTTCCGGGATGGTGACAAGATTGTCAGCTTTCTCAAAAGGTTGACTCCCCTGAACGATAATCAAACCGAAACCACTTTTTCCTATTTAAAAGATGTTGTCGAGGGGACCGTGTACGGCGGTTTATTGATGGCCCTTATTCAAGGAGCGCTCGGGGGGATACTCTTTACAGTTATGGGGATAAAATCCGCCGTTTTCTGGGGGGCCGTGATGGCCTTCTTGGCTTTGCTTCCCGTTTTGGGGCCGTTTCTGATTTATATTCCGGCTGGGATAATCATGATTCTTAGCGGCTCGATAATAAAGGGGATATTGCTGATTATTGTCGGAACTGTCGTCGTCAGCCAAATCGACAATATCGTTCGTCCGCTTCTTTTCAAAGGGAAGACTCAGATGCATACTCTCCTGCTTTTCTTTTCCCTCACGGGCGGTATTTTTCTCTTCGGGTTGGTTGGAATGGTTCTCGGACCGCTGATTACGGCAGTGTTTATGATGATTATGAGAATTTTCGAAATGAAAATTCAGCCGGATCCCGCGCCATCCGAGACTATCAATCAGTAGTCGCGCGGCGATGCACCGCAATTTTAAAGGGCGATAAACCCTTCTTCTAAGACGTACACTATCCGGCCTATCTCAATCTCTGGCACCTTGGGCAGTAATGTGCCGATCGAGATCCAATCTTTTCCCGCCTGATCTTCGCCCCGCATCGCTGGCACGATTCCCCCTCACGACCATAGACCTTTAAATAAGTCTGATAACCGCCCGGTTCTCCTTCGACTCCCTTAAATGAATCAACCGATGTTCCCATCTTATTTATTGCCTTCCGGAGGATTCTTTGAATAATCCCATGAAGTTCCGCAAGCCTTTTATCGGGAATACTATTAGTTATTCTTCTGGGATGTATTTTAGCCAGATACAGCGCCTCATCGGCATAAATATTTCCAATTCCGGCCAGAAAAGTCTGGTCGAGCAATGCTGGTTTTATCATTCTCTTCGTGCGCCCGAAAAGGCCAACAAAATCATCCTTCGAGATCTCCAGAGGCTCCGGACCAAGTTCAGCCAGCCCTTTCTGAGTCGCAATCTTCTTGGTCTCAATCAATCGAATATTGCCAAATCGTCGATAATCATTGAATCGAAGTGAATTTGAATCATCCTCGAAATTGAAAATCATCAAATCGTGTTTATCCAACGGTTTTATTCGGGGCATATAATAGAAATGTCCCGTCATCTTTAGATGGACCCAGAGCGTAAAACCCGCATTCAATTCGATCAGGATATTTTTCCCGCGCCTTCTTATATCGATTATTTTCTGGTGGGGAAGATGCTCTATCCATCCGGAGAAACTACTTTTCTCGATTTTGGGCGAATTTATGAGAATGGATTCTATTGTCTTGCCCAAAACTGCGCCTCTTAGTCCCCGGACAATGGTCTCTACTTCGGGCAGTTCTGGCATTGAATTATCAGGGCGAGAGATCCAAGTTCGCCCATAAAATCTTGGTTATTGACTAAAATTATCAACCGGAGAAGTTCTATTTTCTGGCGGCAAGTTTTTCCAACTCAGCAATTATCACGCTGACATCATGTCCGTGCAACATCGCTCCCATCTCCAGAGTCTCCATTTTCATCGCCGGGCACTCGAAACAACCACCGTGGAAATATTTCTCTATCACCGGGCTGGCAGTGGGAATTAGCTCAATAATTTCACCGATTGTCATATTCTTGGTTATCGTAGCCATGCAATAATCCTCTCAAAACTTATGGATAAGTCTTTCCATCTACTTTGGCCTGACGAAGCTCTCCTGCCCCTTCAGGAGTAATGTATTTTACAATCCCGACGTTTCGGGCAAACCACCAATAACTGTCACCCTTAAGAAAATTCCTGTCGTTTTCATAAAGGGTCTTATGCGTCATTTTGATTTCAATACAGTCGCTGAATTGGCCGGCCGGCGTGTTGACCGTGGCGATGCCGTATGTGGTATATTCGATCTGTAAATGCAGATGAGTGTTTAGAGAATCGTCCCGAATCTCCGCCGATGAAAATAGAATGGTGTCACCGACCTTTTCTGTCCAGGGGAGAAATGGAAGCGTCGGTTCAAATTGAATATCCGAAATACTCGGCCGCCTGAAAACGATATTCTTCCAACCAATAGTGCGATCGGTTTTCAAAAAATCCTTCCAGTATATAATCTTTCCGGAAGAATCATAATGAGTGAATGTATATATCTCGCCGATATTCTGGGTAATCACTGCCTTGCCCAGCGGGCCGCTATAGATATAATAATCCCCCTCCGCGAGCGGAAAAAATCTGGAATAATCGACCTTGAGAGGCCTTTCGACTCTCTTGACACAGGAACCCGATAATATTATTGAAATGATCAAAATGACTATCGTTATCCCGCGAATTCTCACTTTTGTTTCCCGTTCCGATTGGCCTTAAAATTCTCGATCGCCGCTCTCAAGGCATCTGTAGCCAGATTAGAGCAATGCATCTTTATCGGCGGAAGACCATCCAGGGCCTCAGCTACCTGATTGCGGGTCAGCTTTTCGGCCTCCTCGATCGTTTTCCCCTTGACCATTTCGGTCGTGATGGAGCTGGTCGCAATCGCGGCGCCGCACCCGAATGTCTTGAATTTTATATCGGTTATTATATCATTCTCAACCTTGATATAGATCGACATTATATCCCCGCAGGAGGGATTTCCCACTGTGCCTACACCGTCCGCATCCTTTATTTCCCCGACATTTCGAGGATTCTGAAAATGTTCAATCACCTTGGCAGAATACATATATATCCTTTAATCTCTATCAAAACAGTCCAGTTTAATATAATGAAATTCCACGAAAAGCCAAGTGAAATATTTCACATATCATCCGGATGCTTATCTTTTTAATGCGTGGTAACTTCCCCTGAATTGAAACTCATTATCCCCTCGCGAGTGTCGAGAACCAGTCGACCATATTCATCTATATCCAATACGGTGCCAACTATCGTTTTCCTCCCCATTTTTAGCTTCACCTCTTTACTGTGAAGGAATGAGTACTTTAAAAATCTCTTTCTAGCCTCCCTTAATCCCGATTTCTTGAAAACTACGTATTCCTTTTCAAGATTCTTCAGAAATCTTTGAAGGAATTGCACTCGGCTCACCTTCTCTTTGGCGCCGATTCTAACCGAAGTCGCCGACGTCTTCAAATCAGCCGGGAAATCACTCCTTTGCTGATTTATATTAACTCCAACGCCTACAATAACATATTCGACTCGGTCAATTTCTGCGGACAATTCTGTCAAAATTCCCGCAACCTTTAGCCCCGATATCAATATATCGTTGGGCCATTTGATCTTGATCTCCATATCATCATAGGCCGCAATAGTCTCCGCCAACGCCACCGCCGTCATAATCGAAAGGCCCGGCGCCAGGGTCGGATGAATCTTAGGATACAGAATAATGGAACAATATAGCCCAACATTTTTCGGAGAATACCACTCACGTCCCAGCCTGCCCCGTCCCCGGGTCTGCTGCTCAGCAATAACGAGAGTCCCCTCAGCCGTCTTGGTCATCGCCAATTGTGACGCTATCGCATTCGTCGACTGAACTGTCTGGAATGAATATATCTTCCGAGCCAGAATGCGTGTGTCTAAACCTTGAAGAATTTCCGAGGACAAAAAGCTGTCCGGCGCCGCGAAGAAACCATAATGCCCATTCTTATCCGCTTTTATCGAATAACCCCAGCTCCGCAAAAGCGATATCGCGGACACGATATCTTCTCCGGGGCTCTTCATAATTTCCGACAATTTAGTCGGATTATAGTATTGTGACGGGTGTGCCCTGATTTTCTGAAGAATTTTCTCGGCTAGAGTCTCTGTATCCCGTGGGTTCATTTCAGCTGATTATCTCGAGAGAAAAATCGGACGACGGCGCCGAATGTGTCAAGGCTCCAATTGATATATAGTCAACCCCCGTCCTTGCGATATTAGCGACATTGTCCAAATTCACATTCCCCGACGCCTCCAGTTTCAAATCATCAGCCAGCGTCCGGGCCAGTTTGACCAGAGAAGTCAATTGATCCACCGATTGATTGTCCAGCAGAATCCGTTTAACCCCGAGCCCTATCGCTTCGCGCAATTGTCCTTCATTAACCACTTCAACTTCTATTACGACATCTGCCGCGACATTAACAAATTGTTTTCCAAATCCAGGCGATTTTATAAAAGCTTTAATACTCTCGACTGCTTTTGTCACCGAGCCGCAGGAAGCAATATGATTATCCTTGATAAGTACCATATCGTACAGTCCATATCGATGATTCTGTCCCCCTCCGCAGATTACCGCATATTTCTCCAAATACCGTAATCCCGGCGTAGTCTTGCGAGTGTCAAAAATTGAAGCGCCCGTACCGGAAACTTTCTCCACGTATTTCGCCGTCAAAGAAGCAATCCCCGACAGACGCCCCAGGAAATTAAGCGCGGTTCTTTCGCCGGTCATTATGGCGCGGCGATTGGCCTTTATTGTGATTACCCGATCGCCCTTCGAGAATTGATCGCTGTCCTGCTTAAGAGCATTGATCTCCACCTTTTCATCGAGTTTCATAAAGACAGCCTCTACGATCGGAAGCCCGGCCAGGATTCCATCGGACTTGGCAATAATCTCCGCTGAGGCGACATTGTCATCAATGCATCCTAGAGTCGTGATATCCCCCTGCCCGACATCTTCCATCAGAGCCAACTCTGCCTGCACCAAAAGCATTTCGTCAAGTGCGTTCATCGGCGGATAAGATAATAGAACTTATAATGCTGTCAATCGGTCTTTTTGGATTATATGACGGCATGAAGCGTGGGGTAAAGCACCGCTCGCCGATTGATACGTTATGCCCCTCAAATTATCCTTCCTGGACTTGAAGTTCACTTCCCTCCGCGATAATGTCTTTGCTTCCCTCTGCAAATTCAATGGTCCGCACGGGTAAGGTATCACTATCCCTTCCTCTTTGAAATCGGGCATGGATACGCTTTATGAACTCATGTATGATGAGATACTGCTTCGTGTACTCCTGGATCCCGATAATAACGCTCATATTAATACTATATTCGCCGAAAGTGTGATATCTGATGAACGGGTCTCTTTGCGGAACGGCCCCCTCCACCTCGTTAACTACCTCACGGGCCACCTCGATAGTGACTTTTTCCGCCTTTTCAAGATCGCTGTCGTAGGCGACTCCTATCTGGACAATGATAGACATATCCATTTCTGGCAGATGATAGTTCGTCGTAACAGATTGCGCCAATTTGGAATTGGGAATAATTATGAAATTGTTTGCCAGTTGCCTGATTGTGGTGCTTCGCCAGGTAATGTCGGCGACATATCCTTCCTCACCTGATTGCAGTTTGACATAATTCCCCACTTTGATCTTGCCGGAAAAGAGAATATTCAGCCCCGCGAACAGATTCCCCAGCGTATCCTGAAGCGCCAGAGCCACCGCTAAACCTCCAACTCCCAAAGCAGTCAATATTGGCGTAATTGAGATATCGAGAGATTGCAGGATTATCATGATACCGATCGACATCACGACAATTCGGGAAAATATCGCAAAAATCGAAGTGGAGAGTATTTCCCCCTTCACCTCACCGGAGTATACTTTGATAAAACCGCTCATGATCGATGAGGCCGCGAGGGTAATGGATAGAATCACCAGTACCAAAAGCGCTTTCTGTATAATGATGTGATAATGAGGGGGAAGCTCGAGCATCGGGAGGGCGGCATACAGCCCGATCACCACCGACCAGAGTATTATGCGGCCCCTTAAGGCCCCGATAATGATTTCATCGCCTTTCCATTTGGTCTTGAGGGCGATTTTGTGGAGCCTGGTGTTGACCAGAAGCTGAACAATAAGTCCGATTATTACGGCAATGCCGAATGTAATTGCGGCAGCGATATATCTTTCGACAATGGGCGTTTCGACAGGCATACAGTTCTCCTAACCAATAATAATTGCTCAAAATCAGTCTGACAATAAATAAAAGTGATTCTCAGGACCTATTCGAATCTCATATAATTTCACCAAAAAAGATTCTCCGGTCGGTCGGAATCTGAGTATATTATAAGTTACCCTTTTTTGAGCTGGTTGGCTGAAGGGTATGAGGATATATGGCGGAATCGCAATATTTATTTGTCAAAGGAGCACGGGAACATAATCTCAAGAATATTGATGTCAAAATTCCGCGAAATAAGCTGGTCGTCATAACCGGCCTTTCCGGTTCCGGCAAATCATCCCTCGCCTTCGACACAATCTATGCTGAGGGGCAAAGAAGATATGTGGAATCGCTTTCGGCCTACGCCCGTCAGTTTCTGGGGCTTATGGAGAAGCCCGATGTCGACTTCATCGAGGGATTATCTCCTGCGATATCAATCGAACAGAAAGGCTCGGCCAAAAACCCCCGTTCTACGGTCGGAACTGTCACCGAGATTTACGACTATCTTCGACTTCTCTTCGCACGGACAGGCGTCCAGCACTGCGTAAAATGTGGCCGACCGATCACCCGGCAGACCGTCGAGCAGATCGTCGATTCAGCCCTTTCATTTGACGAGGGTTCTCGATTGATGGTGATGGCCCCGCTCGTGCAGGGTCGAAAAGGGGAGCACAAAGATGTGATTGAAACCGCCCGAAAGGAAGGTTTTGTTCGGCTTCGCATTGATGGAGAAATTCTGGAGACCGACCGGGAGATAAAACTCGGCAAGACCGTAAAGCATACCATAGAAGTTGTTGTCGACCGGCTGGTAGTCAAAAAGTCTGCTTCAAAAAGGCTCGCCGATTCGGTCGACACCGCCCTCAAAACCGGCGGAGGAATCGTCCTGATAAATATTAACGGTAAAGATATGCTCTTCTCGGAACAGTCCGCCTGCGTGCAGTGCGGCATAAGTTACGAAGAGCTCACCCCGCAGATGTTTTCTTTCAATTCTCCCTTCGGCGCCTGCCCGACCTGTTCCGGTTTGGGGCAAAAGATGGAAATTGATCCCGATCTGGTGATCCCCAATCGATCCCTTTCCATAAATCAGGGAGCCATTCACCCATGGGGCGCCGAAATTTCCAACTGGTACCGCAATATGCTCAAAGGGGTCGCCCAACATTATAATTTCAAGTTCTCGACCCCATTCAAGGACCTTTCACCCAAATTCCAAAATATTATTCTCAATGGTTCCGGCCGGGACCAGATTCATTTTCAATACGAACATACTAATGGCCGCGGGTCGGGAGAGTATATCGGCGCCTACGAGGGAGTCATACCGCATCTGTCGCGCCGATATCGCCAAACCCAGTCTTCCGGCGTCAGGCAATGGATAGAGCAATATATGTCAATATCCCCCTGCCCCGACTGCAAAGGGGCCCGCCTGAAACCTGAAGCGCTCGCCGTCATCATCAATAGAGAAAGCATTGAAACCGTCACTGAAATGTCGGTCAAGGATGCCAGAAAATTCTTTGAAAATATTAAGCTGACCAAAAGACAGGAATTGATCGCTCGCCAGATCCTCAAAGAGATAAGAGAGAGATTATCCTTCATGGATGATGTCGGACTGAATTATCTGACTCTCAATAGAGCCACCTCGTCACTTTCGGGGGGCGAATCTCAGCGAATCAGGCTGGCGACACAAATTGGTTCACGCTTGGTCGGTGTGATGTATATTCTTGATGAACCTTCCATAGGCCTTCACCAGCGCGATAACAAGAAACTTCTGAACACTCTGACCGAGCTTCGGGACCTCGGAAATACCGTCATTGTCGTTGAGCACGACCGGGAGACCATTGAATCGGCCGATTATGTTATCGATCTCGGACCGGGAGCAGGAAATATGGGCGGAACTGTCGTCTGCGCCGGCCAGCCTACCCAGATAAAAAAATGCCGCGATTCCTTAACCGGTGACTACCTTTCGGGCCGAAAGCAGATTCCTGTTCCTAAACGACGCCGCACTCCCAACGGCAAGTACATCGTTCTAAAGGGCGCGCGAGGTAACAATCTCAAGAGTGTAACCACTACCATCCCCCTTGGAATCTTCACGGTCGTCACCGGTGTCTCCGGCTCCGGAAAATCGACACTCATAAACGAAACTCTCTACCGAATTCTGGCCAGAAAATTCTACAACGCTCGCTCCGTGCCACTCGATTACGATTCTATCGACGGATTGGAGCATATTGACAAAGTCGTGGATATCGACCAATCCCCAATCGGACGCACACCTCGCTCCAACCCGGCGACATACACCGGTCTGTTCACATATATCCGTGACCTGTATGCCAAACTTCCCGAATCCAGAATGCGCGGCTATCAGCCGGGGCGGTTTTCGTTCAATGTCAGGGGCGGGCGATGCGAGGCCTGTCAGGGGGACGGGATCATTAAAATTGAGATGCACTTTCTCGCAGATGTCTATGTCCCTTGTGAGGTCTGCAAAGGGAAGAGGTTCAACCGCGAAACTCTGGAAGTCCTCTATAAGGGGAAATCGATCGCCGATACCCTCGACATGACCGTTGATGAAGCCCTCCTCTTCTTCGAAAATATCCCGGCCATAAAACGAAAATTAATCACTCTGAAAAATGTTGGCCTCGGTTACGTCCATCTCGGCCAACCGGCGACCACTCTTTCGGGTGGTGAGGCACAGCGGGTCAAGTTATCTTCGGAATTATCCAAAACCGCCACCGGCTCGACCTTATATATCCTCGATGAACCTACCACCGGATTGCATTTTGAGGATATCCGCCTCCTGCTGGGAGTGCTCTTTGAACTGGTTGATCGGGGGAATTCTGTCCTTGTGATCGAGCACAATATGGATGTCATCAAGACCGCCGACCATATTATAGACCTCGGACCCGATGGCGGCGAGGACGGCGGCGAAATCATCGCGGCCGGCACGCCCGAAGAAGTTTCACTCAGCGCCAGATCATATACCGGACAGTTTCTGGCCAAGGAATTTGCTTCCTGATACATCATTAAATCGATTTCCTTTCGAATCGCCGCGCTTCCCTTATTTCAGTCTCGATTTCAAACGGTACACCGGCACGAAGCGGTTGCCGTACGAACGTAAACGCAATTTTCGTGAACAAAATCAATATATCCGGCGTTCCAAAAAATAGCGCATGGTGCAGCTTTAGTACTATTTGCCGGTTTTTGTGAAACGGAAGCAAAAAGGTTTTTGAGATAATTATTTTGTTTTAATTCATTTTTTTGTTGCACATGTATTTTAACATTTCTATTCTTACCGGCGGAAATTGATTTGAAACAATGCATGAACGCTATGACCGTATATCTGATGAGGGATTTTAATCGCGATAGTGCAACATGAATCGCAGATGTGAAGTTAATAGCTGATTGATAACCGATGTAAAACGAAAGGAGCCAGAAATGGCGATGAAAAAGGGAAAATCGAAATCGAGAAAACTCGTAGGCAAGGCCTGGCGCGGCGAAGAAATTAGGAGACTGCGTGAGGGATACAAATCAAAGCCGGCCTCAAGGATCGCCAAGGAGCTGGGACGCTCACTGGCGTCGGTGCGCGGCAAGATAAGCGCCCTGAAACTGAAAAAAGGCGCGGCGCGGAAGGCCAAACCGGCGGGGAAGAAGAGAGCCCGCCGCTAATCAATTCGGCAATAAGCCAGGGAAGGTGATAAGAGTTCAATTGCCTTTTTCGAGTGTCCCTCCCAGAAGCCCCGACCGTGCAAACGGCCGGGGTTTTTTGTTGATTAAAAATATTTTGATCGAACCGACGCGACGCCGATTCAAATGAAATTAGAGTAGAGCCATATCCTGCCGCCGAGATTCCCTATTCCACGCACCCCACTTTTGGCGCCTGACCACCCTTGTACAGGAAATTTATAAGATAGGTAATATCCAGCGCATTGATCCGGCAATCCCCACTCGGATCAGCATTGTTCAGAATAAAAGGCTCGGGGCCGTGCTTATAGAGGTAATTGATCAGAAAAGTTATATCCAGAGCATTAATATTGTCATCATGATTGGCATCACCATATATCAGCTGCTGAGCAAAATATTCCTGCACTTTGGCCATCAGAGCCTGCGCAGTTGGGACAGTGAGATAATAAATCGGGAATCCCAGCACCACCCGCTGACCATATCCGGTATTAAATGCTATCGCGACCGGCTTCCCATCGTAGTAACCGCCGGGCGGATTCGCCTTGTAGGTATAGATAATCTGCGCATTGGGAGCCTTCTCAAACACAGTAATGTCAGGCAATACCCCATAGAACGGCGGTTCATTCTTCAGTTCCAAGAGCCGGCCAACCGTTGAGAGCATTTACCCCGCCAAAGTTGGAGGTGGGACTGAGCATCACCCGCGACAGACCAAAATGATCGTAGAAGAAATTTCCGGGGTAAAGATAACTGCTTCCGGTCACGGAATAAACCGTCTTCCATCCCGCTAGAAACATATCGGTGGGGAATTCGAGATACCAATCAACTGCGGTCACAGAGGAACTAAGCAGATGAGATAAATTGTCATCGTCAATATAGATCGTCCCCATATATTGACCGGCTTGACCTCTGGTAAGGGAATCTGAAGGATGATCTATGTAGTATTTGTCAAATTCAAGAGCATTCATAATACTGTCGTAATATTGCCTCTGGGCATTTGCATCCGGATTCAGGCCACCAATACCGGTCTCCTCAGCAAACAGGAGTGGCCAATCAAATGTGGTCAAAATAGAGCTTACTTCATTGGAGCTGTCCGATAAATTTAAATCATTATCTACGGTCTGCAAACGATAATGATAGTTTCTATGAGCCTCAACCGCGTAATCGATATAAGACGTGTCAACTATATCATCGGCCAGAATGATCCAATCGGCAGTTGTATCTTTTCGTAGGAGTCGGTAATGATTTATATCAAGTTCAATTCCCGGCTTCCAAAAAAGCTTTATATGCGATGTATCAGGCTGGGCTGTTAAAGCTTCAGGAATTCGAGGAGTCGAAAGAGGAACGAACCATTGTTCCAAACACCATGGGGCATTAGCGCCATACTGGTCCTCAACCATGGCGGAAATGCAGTAATTCTGTCCTTCCGTCAGCCCGGTGACCGTGCAAGAAGCGGTCATGGCCGGAAGCATGATGGTATCGGGATAATTCCAGAAGGGCAATCCTGAGTTGAGACTATAGAACACTGAATAGTTACTGGTCGGCTCATAATTCAGAATATTGACTCGAAGGGACTGCCCATCGCCGCCATCATATATGGCGAGCTGAACGGGGCTGGGGCCATTTATTATGACGCCCAGGCATGCCGCCGATGCCCCCACTATTTTAGACATATATGAGAAATCTAGATAAACAGCGGAATCGGAGCTCTTATGGTAATGAGGATTATTATGACTATAGCCTACCTCAATAATTCCCATCGTGCTGTAGTTAAGAGCGTAAAAGGGGTCATCATCTGAGACAGAGAAATACCCACGAACCGGAACAATATCCGTGAGGCGGAGCAGAGCGTCCTCAAATAATTTAGAGGCCCTGGTGGGAAACGCCAAACTTATAGAATCCACCGGACCAATTGTAAATCCAATCATATCATGATTCAGCATAAAGAAGACGTCGACTCCCTGCTGAAATAGGTCATTTGCCATATGTGCTGAGCCGAAAACGACGGGCACTGCTTCTTCGGCCTGAAAAGCCGCAAATATGAGCGATTTCTTGCATTCAATACTGCCAAAGACTCTTGCCAATTCGAGGACGGCGGCAGTGCCGCTGCCATTATCATCAGCCCCGGGCGTACAGGTCATTATGACTGAGGAGTCATTATTGCCGGCATCATAATGCCCCCCGATAACTACGACTTTCTCCGGCTCAGTTGTGCCCCTCTTATAAGCCGCGATATTATACACCTGGTGTCCAGCGTGTATGAGAGGATCCATCCAAACACTATCATACCCGAACTCGATGAATTTGCTTCGTATCCAGTTCCCGGCGGCAATCATCGAATCGCTGTAAGTCCATCTGGATCCAAAAGACTCCAGCCGATGAACATAGCTGTACAGTGAATCCTGACTGATCAAGTCTGCCAGCGTATCGCTTGGATATGATGACAGCCAGGTGCTTTGGCTGGTAGCAGATGAGAAGAAAAGCGGCATTTTCATTTCCTCTAATGGCGTTACCTCAAATCCGGATTGCCCCAAAATTGCCATGTCCCACTTGCTCAGTTCCGCCAGATAGCATCTTTCACCCGACAGGAGCGTTTTGATCCCCGCTGGGAACTCAATCGGGCCATGTTCAAGAGGACAGACAGTATAAATGTTTTTTGTGTCGAAATCCTGGGCAACCAGGCTCAAGTTGATTCCAAGATTCCTTAATTCAGCCGATTTTTCACTATCCAATTCCATAAGAGGTTTGCCTTCGAAATAGCCAAAAAATTTCCCGCAAGAGGTCGCCTCTGCCTTCAAGGCATTCCAGTTCTCAATTTCAAATTGATATAGGTCAGCCCCGCTTACAGTATAGGAAAAGAGCATAGTCAGAATGACCGCAGAAATGAGAATTTTTGACATAATCCTCCTCCCTCGACGTCAATTAAATCATTTTACTCCACACACCCCACTTTTGGCGCCTGACCACCCTTATACAGGAAATTGATAAGATAGGTAATATCCAGCGCATTGATCCGGCAATCCCCGCTCGGGTCGGCATTGTTCATTATGAATGGCGAGGGGCCGTGCTTATAAAGGTAATTGATCAGAAAAGTTATATCCAGAGCATTGATATTATCATCATGATTGGCGTCGCCTAGATCAGCCCCTCCGCAAAATATTCCTGCACTTTGGCCATCAGAGCCTGACCGCTGGCAGAAGTCAGATAATAAATTGGGAAGCCCATAACCACCCGCTGGCCATATCCGGTATTATAGGCTATCGCGACCGGCTTTCCATCGTAGTAACCGCCGGGCGGATTAGCCTTGTATGTATAAATAACCTGCGCGTTTGGAGCCTTCTCAAACACAGTAATGTCAGGCAATACCCCGTAGAACGGTGCTTCATTCTTCAGTTCCAAGACCGGCCAGCCGTTTAGGGCATTTACCCCGCCAAAGTTGGAGGTGGGACTGAGCATCACCCGCGACAGACCAAAATGATCGTAGAAGAAATTTCCCGGGTAAAGATAACTGTTTCCGGTCACGGAATAGACCGTCTTCCATCCCGCTAGAAACATATCGGTTTCGTATCCCATATACCAGTCCAGGGGAATCATTGACGCGCTTAGGAAGTGCTTCAAGTTATCGTCGTCGAAATAGAAAACCTCCTTATACTGCCCAACATCACACCGGACAGGGGCATCGATCGAAGTATCGATTATAAGTTTTGTATTCGGGATGCCGGTGAGGATACTATCATAATACAATCTCTGGGCATTGTCCGAAGGATTGATGCCGCCACTATTGGTTTCTTCGAGGAAGAATAGAGGCCAATCGAAAGTCGCCGGCGTAGCGCCGTTTAGATTGGAGGAATCCGATAGATTTAAATCATTATCGACCGCCTGAATTTTGTACGAATAATGAATATGCGGTTCAACAGCCCAGTCACGATATACAGTGTCTGTGACATTATCAGCCAAAATATTCCAGTCATTTACCGCGTCGCTTCTCAAAATTCGATAATGATTAAGATCCAGCTCAATATTCGACTTCCAGGTCGTAATAGAGCTGATCGTATCTGGAATACAGGAGATAATATAAGGGGCCCGGGGAATGGCCTTGGGAGCTTGGGAATTCTCGATCATGTCGATGGAATGATATCCTGCCGAATCAATGGCCATCGCCGCCATATAACAGGTCGAATTTTCGGTCAATCCGGTAATATCATATTGGTACGATCCCGCGGGTATATCGACCGTATCAGTATAGCGCCAGGTCGTCGTCGAGGAGTACGGCCCATAAAACAGGCGGTATGAGTAAGCGCCGCTGAAATTCTGGAGAACAACGCGAAGAGTATGTCCCTCGCCAACATCATAAACAGAAAGTGCCACCGACGGCAAAGCGTTATTGATAACCCCCAGTCCGCCGGCGGCTATCTTCAGAATTTTTTGCATATAAGGGAAATCCATGTAAACGGCAAGATCGGTGGAGCTATGATAATGGGTGTTAAAATCCCATTCCATCATTCCGACCGTCTTATAACCCTGCTGATAAAAAGACCACTCATCTGAACCACTACTCGCGACATTGATTATCGTTGTGCCTAGATCGGTAAGTCTTAAGGCGGCATCCCGAAATGAATTGACCCGGGAATAATTAGGCCAGGAGAAGAGGTTGACCCTGTTGTTTGTGGTTTTGAATCCAATCATGTCGAAATTCAACATAAAATCAATATCTGTCCCCTGGGATTTCAACTCGGCGCCATATGAGCCGAACCGATAAGCCCCATCTCTTCAGCGGAGAAAGGCGTAAATAGAATCGAATATTTGGTGGGGACATCCTTGAGGATGCGCGCCAATTCGAGCACCGCCGCCGTGCCGCTGCCGTTGTCATCGGCGCCGGGAGCAGTAGTGTAAGGATCGGCATTATTGCAGTGGGAGTCATAGTGCGCGCCGATGACTATATATTTGTCCTGATCGATCGTTCCCGGCTTAAGACAAACCACATTTTGCAAATTATGACCGTTATAAGTGAAATTGTCGGGGCTTATATTCGAATATCCAAATTCAGCGAATTTCGCCATAAGCCAATCCCGTGCGGCCGATATCGAATCGGAATAGGCATACCGGGTCCGGAACAACTCCAGCCGGTGATCATAACTATATAATGAATCCAGGCTTATCAGGTCGGCCAATGAGTCGCTGGGATAACTGGCGAAGGCCGGCGCCGCGATCGTCGGAGGATGATAGAAAAAGGGCGTGGACTGTTCTCCCGTCGGAACCACTCTAAATCCCTCATCGCGAAGTTTTTCAATATCCTTCTCGCTTAGACTGGCCAGATGATTATTGCCGAGTGAATATAGAATATTAATCGCTCTTGGCTCAGATACATGGTTCGGAGAAACCGGGGATACCAGATAAAGCTTCGTCCCTGAATAATCCGAAATTACTTTCTCAATAATCAGCCCCGAATTGGTCAACTCCTCGCTTTGAACCGGACTTAACTCAGCCAGGAAACGGTCTCCTACCATCCCACGCGCCGAACCGGCGATTCTATTGGCGGCATCCAGCGCCTCTTGACTGTCAATTCTGATTAAGTATAAATCTCCAGCCATAGCGGGGAGGATTTGGAAGATGAATAGCCCGATGATTAAGAGTAAATGCCTTTTCATGGTCGCGCTCCTCGATTTAATAATGTTTAATTCACTCGCAAGTACACAACGGGAGGGACGTTTGTCTTACATTATTCAATATACTCGAAAGATCACCTTCTGTCAACTCAAATATGCGCAACGGCTTATGGAGATTGACGCGGCGATCTTTTCTCTTGGTCAAAACCACCATTGGAGTGTAAATTATATTTAAATATAATTTACCAGAACGGCGGATAATCCCAAATGCTTAAACAATTTCCGTCCGGAAGTGCAAAAAATATCCTGCTAACCGGAACCCCCGGTATCGGAAAAACCACTCTTATAAAGAAGATTGGCAATTGAATTGACAAAACATGCGCCCGTCGGATTCTATACCGAAGAAATCAGAGAAAGAGGGATTCGACAGGGATTTAAATTAATCTCTTTCGATGGGACAAGCGACCTGCTGTCTCATGTCAATGTCAAGAGTGACCGCAATATCGGGAAGTATGGTGTGGATATAGCCGGCTTTGAAATTTTCTTGGAATCGATTCCCTTCTTTGACAACAATTCCGGTATCATAATCATCGACGAAATCGGCAAAATGGAATGCCTCTCCAAATATTCAGATCACTTATCATCGAAGATACTCGATTCCGATAAACCCGTCATCGCCACCATTGCCCTGCGAGGGGGCGGGCTGATAGAAGATGTCAAGCGTCGGGACGATACTCTCATATTTGAAGTCACAACGTCAAATAGAGATGCTCTGGTCGATCAGATTACGCAGAAAATTCGCTCGAGACTCTGATCAGATCATTCTCAGATATATAAATATTCCTGCCGCCTGAATTTAGATGGATAACATCCTTCCAAACAAATTATTTGATTTTCAATATCTTCCTCTTTTAGATTACGCCTAAGATTATTCAATAAAATCCGGGGAGGAGATATCTTATGCGAAAATATTTCGACTTTGAATCTCTCGGGACCAACTACCGTCATGAAATAATCGGCGGGGTAACAACCTTCTTTGCCATGGCCTATATAATTATTGTCAATCCCGCTATCCTTGCCGCCGGAGGAATCCCTCGTGAGGCCAGCTTTACGGCCACTATTCTCGCCTCAATAATCGGCACAACTATCATGGCCTTATATGCCCGACGCCCTTTCGCAATCGCGCCGTACATGGGAGAAAATGCCTTCATAGCATATACAATATGTATTGGCATGGGGTACCCATGGCAAAAAGTTCTGGCCGCCGTCTTCATAAGCGGCGTGATTTTCATCATTATCACTGCTTTGAAAATTCGTTCCTGGATAACGACTGCCATCCCCAATTCATTGAAACGAAGTTTCGCCGCCGGAATCGGCTTCTTTATCATGTTCATCGGGCTGAATGAAACCGGTCTGATTCGGCTCGGAATTCCCGGTGCGCCGGTCAAAATCGGAATCTTATCCTCCGCCGGGCCACTTCTAGCCATATTTTGCATCATCCTGATTTCCATTCTTATGATCCGAAAAATACCGGGAGCCATTCTTCTGGGGATGCTTGCCACCGCCGCCCTGTCATTCCTTCTAAAACACTCCCAGATGCCCGAGCATATTTTTTCCATGCCCCCGTCTTTGTCACCGATATTATTTCAACTCGATATTCCGGGTGTATTCAGCGTGGATTTTCTGCCGATAATCTTGGTGCTGTTTATAATGGCCTTTGTCGATACGATGGGAACTCTCATCGGAGTATCCGCGCGAGCCGGGTTATTGGACCAGCACGGCAATCTCCCCGGAATTGAAAAACCTATGATGGCTGATGCCATCGCTACAACCACGGCCGCTCTGGTTGGAACTTCGACTACCGGCGCCTTTATCGAATCGGCCGCGGGAATCGAGGCGGGAGCCAAGAGTGGATTCGCCTCGCTTGTTACCGTCCTTATGTTTGTATTATGCGCCTTTCTGGCCCCACTATTTGTGGCCGTGCCCGCCGTGGCCTACGGTTCCGCTCTGGTGATTGTCGGATTCCTGATGCTTGCTCCCATCAAAGATTTGGCCTTCAATGACTACACTGAACTATTTCCCGCCGTAGCCACCATTGCCATGATTGCCTTCACTTACAATATCGGTTTCGGTTTGGCAACGGGATTTGTGCTCTACCCGATACTTAAATTATCCGCCGGTAAGTTTAAGGATTTGACAACTGGCGTCTGGGTGTTGTTTCTGATTTCACTCTTACTCTTTATTTTCTATCCCTATGAAAGAATATAAGATACCGCCTCCCTCAGGAACCACCTACTTTTCGGTTGCCATAGCGAGGCTTAATTTGTATACTTATCCGCATATTTTAATAACCTAATAATAGAATTGAGATTATGAGTAACAAAACGGGACAGATGATTCTAATTGGAATGTTCGCGGGGATGGTCTTGGGCGCGATTGGGGGATATTTTGCCGGCGACATCTTCTTAAAGATCAGATTCCTTGGCGCCATTTTTGTCAATGCCCTGCAATTAGTGGCGATTCTTCTGATTATTTTTTCGATGATTGTCGGTGTCTCTGCAATGGGGGATATCCGTAAATCGGGCAAAATGCTGGGCCAGACAATGCTATATTTTCTGGCAACCACCGGAATTGCTGTCGTAATTGGCATGATTCTGGTGAATATCATCAGACCGGGATCGGGGATTGAAACTTTCGGAGCAGGCATCCCTGATGCTGTCGCTCAGGGCAGAGGCAAAGGGTTGGCCGATCTTATAGTGAGCCTTGTGCCGGGTAATATCTTCAGCGCCGCTTCCGAGGGAGCGCTTTTGGGATTGATTGTCTTCTCGATGGTTCTTGGTGGAGCCCTGACAACCATGGGAAGCGCCGGAAAAGTAGTAGTCGATTTCCTGGATACTCTAAGTAGGGCGATGATGAAAATCATTCAGATGATAATGTATTATGCGCCATTCGGAATTTTCGTGCTTATCGGCGGCATTGTTGCCGAAAATCGCCTCGGTATCGGACACCTGATTTCAGGGCTCGGACTTTATACTTTAACCGTTGTATTGGGCCTATTAATACAGGGTGTGATAATATTTCCCATAATTCTTAAATACGTCGGGAAACAGGACCCACTTAAATATTTCCAGAATATGGGACAAGCCTTAACCGCCGCCTTTACAACCGCATCGTCCACCGCCGCCCTTCCTTTGACCATGGAAGCTGTCATTGATAAAAATAAGATCGACAGGCGCGCCGCTTCTTTCGTACTGCCTCTTGGCGCAGGCATCAGTTTCAGCGGTACCGCCCTGTATGAAGCCGTTGCCGCCATCTTCATCACGCAAGCCTTTGGAATTGATTTATCCGTTGGTCAGCAAGCGTTGGTCTTTATCACTGCGGCTTTGGTATCATTCGGGGCCGCCGCCATTCCGCACGCCGGTGCTATAACCTTGAGCCTTGTACTTTCTGCGGCAGGATTACCTTTGGAAGGTATCGGCCTGCTTTGGGCGGTAGACTGGCTTCTGGATCGATGCCGAACTGCCGTCAATGTCTGGGGAGACGCTGTTGGTTCGGCTGTCATTGCCGAAACCTCCGAGCTGAAAGGCGTCATCAGACTTTCCGCCAGAGCCGTATCGGCTGAAAAGAAAGCTGAACGAATCGAGCAAAAAAAACCGCGCTTTGATAGACCCGAACGGATTCAGAAACCTGTTAGTCGTGATGAACAGCAACAGCGATATCATGGCCCGCGGCGTGATGACTTTCAGCGGAAACAGCGAAGACCCGATGAGGGCCGACCCGGCCAATTCCGAGGCAGACAGGATTTCGGACATAAGCCACCGCGTGATATCCCCATTCCCAAGGAGAAAATTGAACGGGATATAGAAAAATTAAATAAGCCATTGGCAGCCCCACTCGTAGTCCCTGAGGTTGTGAAGGAAAAAACCGTCCCACCGATCATAACCGAGACCAAGAAAGAAGATTTCTTTGATAAGGATTTTTCCAAAATAGACCTGACAGCCGATACCCCAAAACAGGATGAGCCCCGCGTCGAACCGAAACCGAAACCAGAAGCCGAGAATCCGCCGGATTTTTCCACTAAGACAGTGGATGAACCAAAAATCCCGGAAGATAAAATTGAATCCGATGGAGACGAAGAAGACACTTGGGGAAGGGGTAAGAAAAAACATCCCAGCAAATAGTCCGCTGTGCTAAATGACCTGTGTCAGGTTCTCTCCATGATGCATAACTGGAACGGAATCAGGCATATACCGGTATGGCAAAATCGACTGAAAAGCATAAGGGAGCCCCGAGGAATAGGACTATCTCGTTGGAGGAAAATGAATTAATCCTCCTGAATAAACATATCCTGCGACCGACAGCCCCCGTCTCAGTAGAAGATATAGTCAATAAAACTATCTGTGGCAACACGTTAGGGATTCTCGATTTCCTGCCAGGCGCCTTCGCCGATCTGGTCTTTATCGATCCTCCATATAATATGGATAAAGACTTCAACTCTATATCATTCAAAGAATTGACACTCGATAAATATGCCCTGTGGCTCGACTCTTGGATGAGCAAATTGCAGCGACTTTTGAAATCCCGCTCCTCATTATATATATGCGCCGACTGGAGGTCGTCTTCAACCGTTTTCGAAGTTGCCAGAAAATATTTTCACGTCCGAAATCGAATTACATGGGAAAGAGAAAAAGGGCGTGGAGCCAAGTCTAATTGGAAAAACTGCACCGAAGATATCTGGTTCTGCACAGCTTCGGATGACTATACATTTAATTTGGCAGACGTCAAAATTAAGAGAAAAGTGATTGCACCATATAGAGATAAAGCAAGAAAACCGAAAGACTGGACCGATAATGAAGATGGACAATATCGTATCACCCATCCTTCAAATATTTGGACCGATATCACCGTCCCCTTCTGGTCGATGCCCGAAAATACCGTGCATCCGACTCAAAAACCGGAAAAACTTTTGGCCAAAATTATTCTCGCAAGTTCCAATCCTGATGATATAGTCTTTGATCCATTCTTAGGCTCTGGTACATCTTCCGTAGTCGCCCGGAAACTTTCCAGACGCTATGTTGGTATAGAACTTGACGAACAATATTGCTGTCTGGCGGAAAAGAGATTGGAATTGGCTAAAGACGATAAATCGATACAGGGGTATGAAGACGAAGTTTTCTGGGAACGGAATGCCCTGAATGGACGGCATCGTTCCGCAGTTACATCGAAATGCGGTACAATTGCCGATGGAGAATCTTTTTGAGTACTGGGAGGTTTGATTATATATGAATAGTCTGAAAGTAACATTCCTGTTACTATTATTGTCACTTGTATTCATGGGCGTAGGGTACATGCTGGGAGGAAAAGGCGGGATGGTGACAGCTTTTATTTTCGCCGTGATCTTCAATTTTGCATCCTATTGGTTTTCCGATAAAATTGTCTTGAAAATGTATCGAGCTGTTCCGGTCACAGAAGCCACCCATCGCCGCCTCTGGCGAGTTGTGAGTATGGCTTCCCAGAAGGCGATGATTCCGATGCCGAAAGTCTATATCATTCCTTCCAAAGCTCCCAATGCTTTTGCTACCGGGAGAAGCGTCAGTCATTCGGCCGTCGCCGCTACCGAGGGGCTTCTGGAAATTCTCAATGATAATGAACTCGAGGGCGTCATTGGGCACGAACTGGCGCATGTCCTGAATCGCGATATGCTGATCGGCACGATTGCCGCCACTATGGCCAGCGCCATCGGGATGCTGGCGACCATGGCCAAATGGTCGATGATTTTCGGCGGGATGTCCCGCGATGACGACCGCGGCGGAAGCAATCCTATCGTGCTCATTGCCCTTATGATAGTCGCGCCGATCGCGGCGTTGTTAATTCAGATGGCTATCTCTCGAAATCGGGAGTACAAGGCTGACTCTGAAGGCGGCAAAATAACCGGTCAGTACACCGGATTGGCATCGGCGTTGGAGAAAATCCATCAGGCGCCGGTGAGGCTTAATCTCGATCAAAGACCCGAAACTGCCCACTTATTCATTGCCAATCCGCTTTCCGGAAAAGGATTTGCCTCACTTTTCTCGACCCACCCTCCCATGGAAGAGCGAGTCAAGAGATTGAAGAGTCTGGCCCAGACCGGGTACGCCGGTTAATAATTGCGTAATACCCTATTTTTTTCCACCGATCTGTCGGGGTTTGATTTATCAAACCCCTTTTATGGAATTTCCCGCTTCAAAAAATCCTCGCCATTCGGAACCAAATCCATCATATTAGGGCGGCCAATATGTGGCCTGCTCCTATGAGAGAAAATGCATAACATTTATCTGGAAATTCTTGCGATTCTGGTATTGATCGCCGCCAATGGCTTCTTTGCTCTTTCGGAATTTTCGATTATTGCCAGTCGCAGAAGCAAGCTGAAAAGGATGGCCAAGCATGGCCACCAATCGGCCGCACGCGCCGAAAAAATCCGTTCCCGCCCCGAAGCCTTCCTTGCCACCGTGCAGGTCGGAATCACCTTTGTCGGTACCCTGGCTGGCGTCTTCAGCGGAATGATTATTGTCGATTCTATTACCCCCTTTATAGCCAGAATTCCAATTGACCCAATCGCCCGATCCGCCCAGCCCGTTGCATTTTTCTTAATTGTGATTTTGATATCTTTTTTCTCGGTCGTGTTGGGAGAATTAGTGCCGAAATATATAGCTCTGGCCAGACCCGAAAGAATCGCCTCGGCGCTCGCCGGTCCGATTTCAATCTTTATCACCGCCTGCCATTTTTTGGTCAGACTTCTCTCCGGGACGGCCAAAGGGATTATTCGGCTGGTCGGCTTGAAACCGGCCGCCGATGGAAGCGCCATCACAGAGGATGAAATAAATATTATGATTGCCGAGGGTTTAGAGAAGGGAATTTTTGACGTCACCGAGCAGCAACTGATCCAGTCCGTATTTGATTTTTCGGACACCACCGCCCGTCAGGCCATGACTCCGCGCACCGAAATTATCGGTATCGATATCAATGACCCGACCGACAAAGTCCTCAAGAAAATGACCGAAAATGGCTTTTCAAGATATCCGGTTTATCAGGGGGACCTCGATAAAATAATCGGTATCATTTATACGAAAGATCTGCTCCGAGTCATTCAGCACTCGAGATTGATCATAATTAAGGACATCATCCGCAAACCTCTCTTTGTCCCCGATTCAGTTAAACTCAAGATGTTACTTGGGACATTCAAACAGAAGAAGATGCATGTGGCCATCGTTCTTGACGAATTTGGAGGCACTGCCGGTCTTATTACACTCGAAGACCTTCTGGAGGAAATTGTCGGGGAAATCCAGGACGAGCATGATACCGAGCAAAGCGAATTTTCCATCAAGAACGACCGTGTTGCCTTTGCCGCCGGATCCCTTCGAATTGACGAGCTCAACGAGCGCTTCGGCCTCAATTTGCCCACCGATAATCCCAGTACTTTGGCCGGGCTCGTATTTGATAGATTGGGACATCCCGCCGACTGTCGGAGAGGAAGTGATTATCCAGAGAACCAAATTCTCCGTCCTGCAGGCCGAAGGTAATCGTCTCAAAAGACTGCGGATAGAAAAACTGCCTCCCCTTAACCAGTAACAGGAATAGTGCATTAGTTGAAATTACATCAATGCCATAGAGCGAAAAGGAACTCTGCATGTTTGAATCAATAATTCAGCCGATAGCCCAATGGATAATAAATATTATTTCTCAAATGGGATATCCCGGGATTGTCCTGACCATGAGTATAGAGTCCGCCTGCATCCCCCTTCCATCGGAGATAATCATGCCCTTTTCCGGTTCTCTGGTCTCGGGGGGGCGATTCACCATGCTGGGAGTGTCGGTGGCAGGAGCCCTCGGATGTGTCATCGGCTCGGTGATTGGCTATGTTGCCGGATATTACGGAGGCCGACCCTTTTTGGAAAAATACGGCAGATATATCCTCCTCTCCAAAAAGGAAATTGATACAGCCGAGCGCTGGACGACCAAATATGGCGATATCGCCATCTTCTTGTCCCGACTTCTTCCCGTAATTAGAACATTTATCTCCCTACCGGCAGGCATCGCCCGGATGAATTTTATCAAATTTGTCATATATACTTTCCTTGGCTCGCTCCCATGGTGTTGGGCGTTGGCTTATGTTGGGAAAATACTCGGAGATAACTGGAATAGTCTGGGAAAATACTTCCATCAGGCCGATCTCGTGATCGGCATTTTGATTGTCGCCGGGATTGCCTTCTTCGTCTGGCATAAATTTAAAAAATAGACTACCAGTCTTTACGATTCTTAAATGCGGGCGCTTATCCGCCACTTTCTCCGCTTTTGTTCGCAAGTAACATTGATTATATTGGTCTCATGACGGAGACTGTCAATAATATCCTTAAAGGGAGCGTCATCGAAACCCGGATAAACGATCTTGCCTTTGACGGCAAATCTGTCGGTGAGATCGGGGGCAAAATCATATTTTTCGACTCCGGCTTGCCCGGCGAAACCGTCCGCGCCGAAATTACCAAAAGCAAGGCGCGGTATTATTTCGGGCACGTCACGGAAATCATCGAAAAATCACCAGATCGGGTGAAAGCAAACTGCATTCATTTCGACATCTGCGGCGGATGTACCTGGCAGGATTTGAGCTACGAGAAACAACTCTTCTTCAAGAGAAAGCAAATCATAGATTGCCTGAATCATATCGGGAGGATTGAAACCGCCGACGTTGAAACCTCAGTCGGCTCCGATGACCAATTCTACTATCGCAACAAGATGGAATTTTCTTTCAATGTCGCTGATGACAACAGTTTTGTGCTCGGGCTTCATCGGCGTGGGCACTTTGACCAAATTTTCAATCTGCAGGAATGCCTGCTCGAATCGCCCCTTTCCAATGAAATAGTCGTCTGGTTTCGGGAATTTGTGCGCTTCAATAATATCCCGGTATACGATGTTTACAGTCATGAGGGATTTATCAGGTTTCTGATGGTAAGGGAAGCCAAAAAGACCGGGCAGGTGATGCTTAATATTGTAACGGTTGAGGGAGAAATACCCGATGCCGCAGGGCTCTGCCGGGAACTTGCCGAGAAATTTCCCCGGATAACTACTATAGTACAAAATGTCAACAACAGCAAATCCAATATCGCCCGCGGGGAACACGAAAAAGTCCTCTATGGAAACGGCTACATCGAAGAGGAAATCCTCGGATTCAAATTCCGCATCTACGCCAATTCCTTCTTTCAGACCAATACCATGCAGGCGGAAAAGTTGTACAACCTGATATATGAAATTCTTCAGCCCGCCCAGGATGATTGCCTGCTCGATCTGTACTGTGGCACGGGCGCCATCGGAATCTGCGCCTCTAGACTGGTGCGGGAAGTCGTCGGGGTTGAATTGGAACCCACCGCCATCCGGGCCGCAAAGGAAAATGCCGAACTAAACCACCTTGCCAATATTCATTTCCAAATCGGATCGGTGCAGGATATTCTGGCTGATAATAATCTATTGCAGAATATAACCTGCGCCGTAATCGACCCCCCCCGGGCCGGACTCCATCCAAAGGCTTTGAAGAAATTTATAGATATCAAAATTCCCAAATTCGTCTACGTATCATGCAATCCGGCTACTTTTTCCCGGGACGCCTCCCTGCTCCTTCAAGCCGGATATAAAATCGGCAGGATAGTGCCCGTTGACATGTTTCCGCACACTATGCATATTGAACTGGTTGCGGGATTTAATTTATGAATCCGAAATTCAAGCCCATTGGAGGTATCATGAAACGGCTCTTATTGATATTGACAGTCATATTGCTCGTTTGTCCGATATCACCCGCCCAGACTTCATCGGAAAGCAATTTCAGCCAGCTGGCCGACGAAATCCTTGAAAATCTCCAAACTTTCTATCCGGTCGCCTCTACCGGAAGGGGAATTCATCAATATGACTATCTCCTGACCGATTATTCTCCCAAATCAATCAGTACCGAAATCGCCAAATTAAAGAGGTTTCAGTCAAGGCTTTTGAAAATAAAACCGGAGTCTCTTTCATCAGAAAGCCGGATTGACTGGAAACTCCTGAAAAGCAATCTTGATATCACCATGCAGAATCTCGATCGAATTAAGTGGCATCAAAGATGCCCTTATATGTACGCCGATGACGCCGTCAATGGAATCTATCTGATTTCGGTCTCTGAGTACGCTCCTCTGGATGTCCGCGCGCAAAATATCATCGCCCGCATGAAAATCGTCCCCGACCTGTTCGCGCAGGCGAAACTCAATCTCAAAAAGCCCGCTCCCGTATATATCAGGATGGCGCAGGAGATGCTGGCAACCGGCGTAGATTTCTATCGTTCACTGGCCGACGACCTGAAATCACAACTGCCCGCTCTCGCGCCCGAAATTGAATCCGCCGCCGCAAAAGCGATTGCGGCCATGGATGATTTCCAAAAATATCTCAGTCAAATTCCCGCCGGCGGTGATGGTTCCTTTGCCATCGGGAAAACCGAATTCGATTATAAACTCAAAAATGAATACTTCCTTGATTATGATTCCGATTCTCTTTTGAAAATAGGAGAAACCCTTCTCAACCGCGCCGATTCAATGTACGCCGTTTATGAAATCTGGCTCGATTCCAACCGCACCGAAATCGATTCGGTTTATCCGTACAATTGCATCAGCAAAGATGAAATCCTGAGTTATTACAAGTGGGAAGTTGAACAAACCAAACTCTATCTGTCTCAGAATAATATTGTCACCATCCCCGAGGATATAGGAAATTGCGTCGTGGTGGAAACTCCTCTCTTCCTCCGAAACATAATCAGCGGTATTGCCTATGAACCGCCGGGACCTTTCAGTCCCGATCAAACCGGCCATTTCTACGTTCGCCCTCTTCCCGATACTCTTGATGAGGGTCAGAGGGCTGTCTACAGCAAATTTATCAACCGGCGGGGATTCAAAGGTTCGGTCGTCCACGAGGGGTATCCGGGGCATCATCTGCAATCCGTGCTGACCTCCCGAGTCACCGACGATATTCGCAAGTGGCAGAGCAATCTCTGCTATGTGGAGGGGTGGGCTCTCTATTGCGAAGAGATGATGTATGATGCTGGCTTCTACGGCTCCGACAAACGACGGTTCCTCGGAGTGCTTGGAGGAATAAAGTTTCGTGCCGCCAGGATCATCGCCGACGTAAAACTTCAAACCGGAAAAATGTCCATCAATGAAACCGTCGACTGGATGACCAAAGCTCTCGATTCTGATTCCAACTTCATCCGAACCGAGGTAAACCGCTATACATACACTCCCACCGTGCCGATGTGCTACCTGATCGGAAAATTGGAGATTATGAAACTCCGCAATGCCATGAAAGCGCATGAAGGCGCCAATTTTTCGCTTAAAGCTTTCCACGATAAATATCTTTCGGAGGGGATGGTTCCTCCCCGCCTGATATGGGAAATATGGGGACTCTAAACACGCGTTTTCAATCACAGACTCTGATACCTAATGAATAATATCGATCACGAATTCTTTATGGAACAGGCGCTGAAAGAGGCGCAGAAAGCTTTCGAAGAATCCGAAGTGCCCGTCGGGGCGGTTGTCGTACATGACAATAAAATTATCGGGCGCGGGCATAACCGCACCGAATCGCTCAAAGACGCCACCGCGCATGCCGAAATGATCGCTATAACCTCCGCCGCCGGTATTATCGGCGATTGGCGGCTGGACGATTGTATTCTCTATTGCACCATCGAACCGTGCGCCATGTGTGCCGGGGCGGCGGTGCTGTCGCGCATTAAAACCATAGTCTTTGGCGCTCGCGACGCTCGTTTTGGAGCCTGCGGATCGATTTTTGACATCCCCACCGAGAAAAGGCTCAATCATCGCATAGAAATTATTCCCGGGATTATGGAAAAAGAATCCCTGGATCTGATACAAATCTTTTTCCAGGAAGTCCGGAAGAAAAAAGAGAGGATTAATTGAATAAGCATAATATCGATCTGAGCCATGTCCTGATCAAGCCGCTCTATATGGGGCTTCTCATAAATATATTCATTCCCGTTCTGATACTCGGCATCGCCTATTATCTCGAAAGCGAACGCGCCATTGAGGCCAGAATGTCTGCCGATGATCTTAATATTTTCTTCTGGGCCTTGGCGGCGGTCGCGATTGTTGACGGCGGCATAGCCATACTTCTCAAACAGAAACGATTTTTCGCCCCCATGATAAAATCGAATGAAACGTTCGAGGCCGATTTTGAGGCCGGTGTCTTCAGCGCCTCGATCTTATGCTATGCGCTAACCTCATCGATTTCGCTTTATGGGTTGGTCTTCTACGTCCTTGGCGGCACATTGGCGCACCTCTTCTTCTTCGTCTTCGTGTCCTTTATCGCCTTCCAATTGATCCGCCCCCGTCTGGGATTCCTCGAAAAAGTGCTGGCGGCACAGGAAAAGTATGTGGAGGAAGGGCGGCTGCCAAAATATGGTGGGAGTGCAATCAGGTGATGATTTTGTAGGGACGTATTGCAATACGCCCGTGCTTATATTACGTACAAATTATCCTGAAGATGAATTTTCCTCGTCAAATTCCCAGTCCAGGACGTTGTTTGAAATATATTTTCTTATGCTATTTAACTCATTCTCATTTCGAATTATATGCTCATAATAATTTCGTTGCCACAATCTGCGATTGAATGGAGCCCATCCATTTTCCTTCACGCCCCTGATATAAGCATTGGTTGCCATGGTTTTAAACCACTGAATCATCTTTGGTAGGGGCGAACCTGCGTGTTCGCCCTGGCCAATCAGGCCACACTGCCCATTGAATCCGCTGATAGATATTATTCCATGAATATGATTAGGCATGATAATGTAATCATTATTCTCCACCTGAGGAAAAGCATTGGGAATTTCATGCCATAATTTTTCGATCATCAGACCGGCGTCACTTGCCAGCATTTCGCCGCAGGTGATCTTGCCGAAGAATGGCTCCTTGTCCTGAGTACATATAGTGACAAAATAACCGCCCTCTTGCGAATAATCATATCCGCGCAGTCTTATCGATCGGCGGCGATTATGAGGTATGGAATTCATGGGATGAAACAATATATTGGGTCAACACATAGGTTGACCCCTACGATTATACGTGGGCGGTTGCTCTGAAAGCCGATCGCTAAGAACAGGCAATTCATTTCATCTGATAGTTGTCATGCGTTAATATCCCCCCTCACATCCTCCCCACACACCCCGCAATCAGTTCCCTTAGCTTCGGCTCGGCATTATTGGCCGTCGCGATAATTTCGTCAAGCGAACATGCCGTCAAAGCATCCGGCAGCCCCATATCGGTAATAATCGAGAAGGCGAGAACTTTCGTATGCTGATGCCGCGCGGCGATAACTTCAGGGACCGTCGACATCCCGACCACATCGGCCCCGATCGTACGAAGGAATCGATATTCGGCGGCAGTCTCCAGATTCGGCCCCGCGACCGACACATAGACGCCCCTTTTCACGGAAAGCTTCTGCTCGAGAGCGACTTCTTCGGCCAGTTTGACCAAATCCTTATCGTAGCAGTTGTACATATCCGGAAACCGGTCGCCGATAGAATCATCATTCGGCCCGATAAGCGGATTATCACCCAATAGATTTATATGGTCGGTGATGATCATTATATCGCCGCGCTTGAATAATGGATTCAGGCCGCCGCAGGCATTGGATACTATCAGCGTCTTAATCCCAAGCTCCTTCATGACCCGCACCGGAAATGTCACCTGCTGGAGAGTGTACCCTTCATAATAGTGAAACCGCCCCTGCATCGCCACCACCGGCTTTCCTTTGAGATTACCGAATAGAAGCCTCCCGGCGTGCGATTCGACCGTGGATATCGGGAAATTGGGAATATCCCCATAATCGACTCTGGCCGAAATCTCGATCCCATCCGCCAGCGAACCCAGCCCGGTCCCGAGAATTATTCCTATTTCCGGGACAAGTTTGGTCTTGGTCCTGATCTGGTTGGTTGCCTGTTGTACCATAGCTCTCAGATTATAGCTCATTCTTATTCTCCTTGTCATCGCGGACAGAACCCTCGAACGGAATCGCCCCGGATTCTTTACGAAACTGCTCTACTATCTTGTCTATTTCAATATCCGGGCTTTCATGCTTGACCGGTGGCTTCATATTTCTCTTATCCTCTTCCGATGGATTCATCGCCTCCAGCAATTTTAGTGTAACCCCAATATCCGCCCGGAGACGTGTGAAAAGCGATTTGCGGGTGAATTCCAACTCTTCCATCCGCATCTCCATCTCGGCCAGCTTGCGATGCTTCTCCTCAATCGCCAAATCCCGCTGATGTTTCGACTCCCCGACGATCAACTCCGCCTCCTTGCGAGCATTTCCCAATATATTTTCCGCTCCCTTTTGCGCCTCAACCACCGCCGCCTTAATTGTCTCCTCAATGCTCCTCAGGTCCTGATATCGCCGCTCCAGCGTCTCTTTTTCCTCGGAAAGTTTCATCGCCTGAACTTTGGTCTCCTCGAGCGTGGATGCCACCGAATCCATGAATGTATCCACCTCATCTTTAGTGTACCCCCTGAAAGAGGCCGAAAACTTCTGATTTCTGATATCATTGGGTGTAAGTTCCATAAGACACCTTCTTTATATTGATATATTTTATTTTCGAATCCGTCATCATCCAACCTATGTAACTGCTCTCTTATACAACCGCCGCAATCCTATATAACCCTTCTCTCCCCGAATATAGCCGTGCCGATCCGCACCATATTGGCGCCTTCCTCAATCGCGATCTCAAAATCCGACGACATTCCCATCGAAAGATACCGGAATGATTCTCCCGCTATTGTTTTGCCTTTCTGAAAAAGAACGGCCGTCGACGCAAATGCCTTTCGTATGGCGTCTTCATCGTCAGTCAGTGGACCGACCGTCATTAGACCGCTTAATCTAATATTCTTTAATAAGCTTACTTCCTCAATTGTTCTTATCGCATCCTGAGGATTTAATCCATGCTTCGATTCTTCGCCAGACGAATTTATTTCAACCAAACAATCTACTCTTTTACCGGCATCGGCCGCGTATTGATTAATCAATTCTGCCAGCTTCAACGAATCGACCGCCTGAATCATATCAAACAGCTCCACCGCCTTCTTCGCTTTATTCGACTGGAGATGTCCTATCAAATGCCATCGGGCAATTCCGCCCAGCGACTTAATTTTCCGTTCTGCCTCCTGCACGCGGCTCTCGCCGATATCGCTTATCCCCGCTCGAACCGCAGCCCCAATCGCTTCCAGCCGGAAATAATTTTGACACCGCCACAACCGCAACTTCCTCCGGCTTTATTCCCGCTTTCCGGGCGGCCACCGCCACCCGCGATTGGATTTCCTCCCAATTGGCTTTAATATATTCGTACATCGTCGGTAATAAGCCTTAAGGCTCATAAAAATGCATTAACCTATTATATACTTATCAGTTGGCCAAATTCAATAAAAATATGCCCGCAGCCGCTCCAGAGCATTTCCTTATCGCTTGACTTTTTACAGCAAAGAAAACAAATTGGTCGAATCGTATTAAGAAAAAAGAATATAGGAGAAATAAGAATGATCGATAAAACCACCGACCCCCTTGAAGCCATCAGGATTGCCATCAAACGGGAGCAGGAAGCTCACGATTTCTACAAAGGGCATGCCGATCTATTCGAAAATGAGGCTACCAAGACTATGTTTAATTTTCTGGCCGGAGAGGAATTGAAGCATAAACAGAGACTTCAGGATGAACTGGACAAGAATTACCTCTACGAAATGTAATCTTCAAAAATCTATGGTCCGGTATATGCTTGAAAGGAGTATTTCATGACCCCGGTTCACCCCGATATATTGGCCGCTTTAACCTCTGGTATCCAATCCGAGGTGGCCACCTATGTTTTCTATCTGGAAGCGTCGAAGAAAGCGGAAGGGCGCGATATTAAAGAAACCCTGCAAAAACTGGCCGGCGAAGAAAAGTCGCACTTTCAGATTCTTGAAAGACAATTCGATTCGCTCGTCCGCTCCGAAAAATGGATCAGCACTGCCGATATTCTCAAACAAAAAGGTTTGCCCGAAATTGGTGAGGCGATGACCAACCAGCATCAGAATCTTATAAATCAGGTCCGCAGCGCCAAATCAAAACGGGAAATTCTCGATATGGCATTGAAACTGGAAATTGATGCTCGCGATTTGTTTCGCTCGATGGCCGACAAGTCCAAGGCGAAAGAAGCCAAAGAAACATTCGAACAACTGACCCGTTTCGAGGAAGGGCATGTCAAGCTGATTGGTTCGATGATCGCGCAGTCCTGATATTTTACGCCATTAGGCTCGGGTCGATCCGATTCGACCACTATTCATATTTTTTTGGGAGGCTTATAATTGTCCGATTCCCCGCTCCAATTCGCCCGGGATTTCGACAAACTCAAAAGCAGTTTGACCCTCATTCATTCCCCCGATACCCGCTTACTCCTGCTTGTTGATTTCTGGCCGAAATTACAGGAGCTCAGGGAAATCAAATCCTTTTCCTCTTACTTCGATGAATACTTCCCTCTGATTCTGCAACCTGTCTCCGAATCCGACCTCAGCGATCTGCGTATCGACGAACTCCGCCTTATCATTGACTGCCTTTCCGCAATCGGCAAATCGGGGAATGATGATTTCCGCGCCAAAATCCAAACCTCCATCCATCAAACCACAATCGCCCTTGCCAAGAAACTTTTTTGCGTCGGCGAGACCGAAAAAGGTCTGGAAATTTGCTCAGACCTGAGTAGGTCAGGTTCTGATCCGCCGCAGGCGGAGAAAAACCCGACAGCTTTGTCCCCCGACATCACCGAACTTGAACGCCTGCGACAAACCAGAGAAGATGCCAAAGACAGTTCCCCGGAACTATATCAACTCCTGACCTCCGTCCTCATCGAATGGGAATCGATCCTCGAATCGGTCACCACCGAAGGCGCCAATTGTCTTTTTGTCGAAAAAGACGGCTACGGAAAATCATACCGCGGCCGGATGATGACGCTTGAAGGTCGCGTAGAACCTTTCGGGAAATCATCTGATAAAGACGAAATCACTTTCCAGAATCAGATAAAAACACCCGATGACCCCTTCATCGGAGTCGCTTACGATGCTCTCGAATCTGTCCGCCTCCTCCTCTCAGGAAAGAATCGCCCAGTTATGCGCCGTCAGGTGTCTCACCTGACGGAACCACCTTAACCGCACCGCCGTCCAAATCACCCTCCCACCATTCCAAATCCGGCCCCTTCTACCATGCCCATTTCACCATCCTCAACAGCAAGCAGACCTTCACGGGCGATTCAATCGGCCTCGCCTTCGCCCTGATCACATATACCCAGCTTCTCAAACCGGAAATCATGAGGATGGAACGGTTTCTGCCTTCCGATGTTGCCTTCACCGGCGGCGTCGACAAGAATGGCCGATTGACACCGGTCAATGAGGATACTCTGAAGCTCAAAATCGAGCGGGCCTTCTTTTCGCCGATGAAATTTCTGGTCGTCCCGAGCGGCAATTTTGCCTCCGCCAGAGCCATTATCGATCAATTCCGCCATCAATACCCCCGACGCAACCTCCGCCTGATTTCCGCCGCCACTTTATCCGACCTTATCGACGATCGCAATGTCATCCGAAGCGAGCGGGTCTGCGCCGGACGATACATCGCTCGCAAAGCCTCCCGCTACACCCGATCCGCCAAAATCCAAATCCCCATCCTCCTCGCCCTTCTTTATGCCCTCCTCTGCCTCATCTACCCCAAGGCCTGGATTTGGTTCGACTCGAATCCCGTGAATGTCGTGATTAATTCGCAGGAAAATTCTGCAGAGATGAGAAATCGAAAAGGACAGCTTATATGGAATCGCGTCTTTTCTGCAAAAATCGCAGATTCCAATCAGCAAATCAGTCTAATGAAATTATATGATCTAAACAAGGATGGCAAGAATGAAGTACTACATGATGCCATGTACTTATGAATACGACCGGGAGCGCCATCAACTTCTTTGCTATTCAAATAATGGCAAGAAATTACTATTCCAGCGAGACTGCAATATTATAGGCGAATATCCAAATGATACTGCAGGCGTCTTATATGATCCCGAACGGCTGAACGTCGTCGAAATCGATGGCAAAACGGTCATAATTACCGAAATAGCCGCAAGCGTCCCAGGTAGGTCTCATATACGATTCTGGAACGCTGAGGGCGATTCTACTGGATGGTATGTTAATGCCGGAGGGAGTTCATTCCGGCATAAAGGAGATATTAATAATGATGGCAAAGATGAGGCATTATTTCTCTGTTATAATAATCGGATGAATTGCGCTTCTTTGCTTGTTTTGCACCCAGATTCATCTTATGGCTGTTCACCACCATATAATGATTCGGGATGGGATCTGACTGCAGTAAAGCCAGGCAATCAATTGGCATATATACTTTTTCCATATACCGATGTGGGCAAAGCAAAATCAAGTCTTCTTTGGAACTCCCCAAGTCCTGCTGGAATTCGCGTAGTAAATTCAAAATCAATTAATATCAATATCGCAGAATGTAGGGAATCAAGTTTTTATCCTGCTGACATAGAATATAATTTTGATAATCGATTAAGGGTTATCGACATATGGTTTACCGACATATTCCGCAAATTGCGCAACGATTTACTGGACCAGGGTGCAAATATTTCCAAAGTGGATTGGAATATATATCAAAAACAAGTCACCGAAGCCGTGACATATTGGACCGATAGCGGTTGGGTATCCGAAGGTCAATTGCGGACCGCCGAAGCCAAGCTGAAATAATCTCATTTCCCCCCGTTAGATAATAATCCGACTTTTTTTCTACAATTCGCACCTTTGGTGTCTATTTCTATTTTGTAATTGAATCAAACAAATAATCTAATCGGAGGAGGTCACGTATGAGATTCAATCTCAAGGCACACGTGTGGCTAACACTTCTGACACTGGCGATTTTGTCAGTGCCGATGGGCAATCTTATGGGACAGACACTCACTGCACCGGTGCAATGGAGCGGAAATGGCCATTGGTACCAATTTATAACTCCGTTGTATGGCTGGTACGGAGCCAAGCAATGGGCAGAAGATCATGGTGGATATCTGGCAACTGTCTCTTCCGCTGAGGAAAATGCGTTTCTGGTTGCCATACTTGATCAAGTCCATTCCAGCGCCAACCTCGGCGGCTACGAACCGAATAATGACGGTAACTGGATCTGGATAACCGGGGAACCCTGGGTTTATACGAATTGGATTCCTGGCCAACCAAGCAATACTGGTGGTAACGAGAATTATGTCGGCCTCACGGAAAGCGCCGAATGGGGAGGGGGAGGATGGAATGATGGTGATTCTCTGAATATTTCGTCGCTCATTGAATATGATACTGATCCGATCTCTTCCTCGGCGTTCTGTGATAATTTTGATAGTGGAACTACAGATTGGATTATTGCCGTAAACGATCCGGAATTTGTCTCTTCGCCCACCCACAACGGCTCAGCAGGAGCCATCCGTATGCACAGTGACATCGCCGGTAGTGATTGTCATTCAGCTTTATACCGAGCTAATTTTGCCGCCAGCACCGGTTACTATTCGGCATTTGCAAGGCAAGAAAATTATGCGGCCGGCCTTGGACTCTTCATCCAGGTACAGCCTGGGACAAATCCAAATCCCTACTACCGTTCAGGCTATCATTTGAGATGCCAAGCGGCGGATGCACAACAGCCAAGCGCATTCATATTGGAACGAATATACGAGGATGGTAGTAGTTATGAACTCGGTAGCTTAACACCCAATTTCATGATGAATGAATGGATCGAAATATTCGTTAAGCGTTTTGCGGACAACAAATTTGAATTTGGTTATTTATGGAATAACAATATTTATTCCACGATTGTTAGCGACTCTAATACACCAATTGCGGAACCGGGTGCCTTTTATCTTTGGGGATGCGACGGATATTCTGCATCAAACTATTTTGATGATGTCTGCTACACACCTATTGTTGGCGACTTCTGCGATGGCTTTGAGGATGGTGAAGGCTGGTCATCGCGATGGACCACTTATCAAGGTTCCCAAACCTATGTGAGCAGTCCGACTCACTCGGGTCAAGGAGCTCTCGAATTTCATGGGGGATGTCATTCCTCAATATTCCCGACCGGATTTGAGGCGTCTTATGGTGAATACACCGCCTATGTGAACCAGCAGCACAGTATTGCGCACTTTTCTGTTTATACGCAGTTTCGAGAAGGCGATAATCCGGATCCAAATCCGACCGCGCATACAGCTTATGAATTTAGCCTTTCAGCATCGAATTCAATCGACAATTTAATGTATCTAGGCCGTATAGACAATGGTTCCAGGACGATGCTTGGTAATGATACCAACAACTTTCTGCTTGATGAGTGGATCCAGATTTTCATACGCAACTATCCAAATGGGACAATCATTGCAGGTTATGAACGTCCGAATGGTGAGCGTGATTCTTTAGTATGCCATGATTCTATCCCATTAAACTTGCCAGGCAAGTTCCTTTTGTGGGCCTGTAGTGATGTCTCCCCATATACATATTTTGATGATGCATGCTATAATGATTCACTTTCCTCCCTTCCTGCCGACACCCTCTACATCCCACCCGTGAGTTTCGCACCCGGGGAAGCGATCAAAGTGCCTGTTAAGGTCAAATGCCAAACCTCGACGGTGACGATAAGCGGGTCATTTAAATATGATAATACTAATTTTCGGCTAGATAGCCTTAAGTACCCTCGGCACCGCGTGTCAGGCTTGGATGAAATCGGACTCTATTGACAATGTGGCTAAGACAATTTTCATGGGATTATTTGATAATGCGGGCGATTCAATTCGCAGCGGTTGGGATACTACCGTCGCATATTTCTTCTTCTCATCTATTGGGCCCAATATTACTGCATGTGATACAACAATGATGCTTTATGTGGATACGACTTATCAGATGATCCGGTAAAAAGATTATTCTTTGTCGATAATTCCAATCCGCCAATTGAGTTTGCGCCGGCAGTCAATTTTGATTCAACTACCATAACCTTTCGACACTTAAACCCGGCGATGCAAGCAATAATAACGTTGTTAACGCCCTTGACGTAACCTTTATTATCAATTATCTCTACAAACATGGTGATGCACCTCATTGCATCGATGCCGCCGATGTCAACGGCAATTGCGCAGTCAATGCCCTTGATATTACCTATTTAATTAACAATCTCTACAAGGGTGGCCCCGCTCCGAAACCTGGCTGCATTTTCCCGGCATGATCAATCCCCAGAAAAGCCGCGCTTGGCAGGATCAATTACATCCTCATACATCGATGGCAAAACAAGCATCGAACTCACCTCCTCCGCCCCCCTTGCCGGGTTAGAGATGAATATGAGAGCAATCGACGGCAAGACGGTCAATATCAAGAGCGACATTGCTGGGTTTGAACTCTTCTCCAACCAAACCGGCAACGAAATCAAACTCGGGATGTTCAACCTGACCGGAAATTCCGCAATTGGCAACGGAACAACTTCAATACTCGAAATTGACGGCGCTGTCGAAATCGTATCCATTCTCGGCGCCGACGAAAACGCCAATGGGCTGGCGTTTGACATAATTAATGGCGCTTCAAAAGACCCTGCCGTGCCGATTCAATTTGCTCTTAATCCCAACCACCCCAACCCCTTCAATCCGACGACGGAAATCAGCTTCGCCTCTGCCAAAGGCATGCAATGCCACCCTTGAAATCTACAATATCGCCGGGCAGAAAGTCGCGACTCTGGTGGACGGTGCCCTCGAGGCGGGCGAACATACCGTGCAATGGGATAGCAGAGACCAATCCGGAGCGCCGGTCGCCAGCGGAATTTATCTGTATCGTCTGGCCGCCGGTGAATTCAAGGACACCAAGAAGATGATACTCTTAAAATAAGAAGACTTCAGTATTGTAGGGGTCGGTCGTGACCGACCCGCATCTAACGTGCCCGGCGGGTTCGAAAACCCGCCGGGCTTTCTTATATGAATCTGAATGAAATACTTATTCGATGCTATTCAGTCCGTCCAGCGCCGCCACTTTGTACACCTCAGACATTGTCGGAAAATTAAAAACCGTGTCGATAAAATAATCTATCGTCCCGCCGAATGTTATCACCGCCTGACCGATATGGATCAAATCCGCCGCCCGTTCCCCTATGATATGCACCCCGAATAGCTTCTTCGTTTTGGGACAAAATGTCAGTTTCAGCAAGCCATCATGATCATTCGCAATCTGTCCGCGCGCCAGTTCGTAGAATCGAGCGACACCCGTTTCATAAACCGTCCCCTTCTCGTTCAGTTCTTCTTCGTCTACCCTACAATCGAAACCTCAGGAATTGTATACACTCCATACGGCAGAAGCACATTCAGGCGTGATTCCTCTTGCCCAAAGGCATGTTGCGCCGCCAGACGCCCTTGATCCATCGAAACCGATGCCAGCGATGGAAATCCGATTATATCACCGACCGCATATCTGTTCGGTTGCACCCGGTATAGAAATTCTCGTCCACCTGAATCAACGCCCGCTTGTTCGTCTTTATCCCAAGCTCCTCGATCCCCCAGCTGGCCGTACTCCCCACCCGGCCCATCGCCACAAGCGCCTTCTCGGCGATTAATGTTCGCCCGGCTTTCGTCGTAATGCAAACCTCGTCATTTCTGATTTCCAGATTATCCATCCGATCGCCAAGAATCACCTTGGTGCGGTTCTTGCGCATCAGAAAAGTCAGCGCATCGGAAATTTCGTAATCCAGAAGAATCGGCATCAGCCGTTCTCTTTGTCTCAAGCACCGTCACCTTAACGCCAAGGTGTGCAAAAATACAGGCGTATTCGCATCCGATTACCCCGCCCCCTATAATTATCATCGAATGAGGAATCTTATCGACCTTCAGAATGGACTCGCTGTCAAAAACACTCGGATTCCGTCGAAATTTATCGCCGCATCATGATAAGGGCGAGAACCCCCGGCAAGAATAATTACCTCGGTCTCCAAAACCCGCAATTGGCCGAATTCATCCTCCAGCGATACCTGGGTAGGGGAAACGATCCGGCCTCGCCCGCCCAGAACAGTAATACCGTTACGCATCAATTTATTCTGGATAACCTCGAGCTCCTTCTGGATCACGTATCGGTTAAGGTACATCAGCTCCGCGACCGTGACATCACTCTTAAGACTGCAGACCACCCCATAGACAGATCTCTGCTTCAGCCCCGCCAGATATAGAACCGTTTCCCGGAGCGTTTTTGATGGAAGCGTTCCGTATGGACACAGACTCCCCCAACCACACCGCGCGATTCGATTTATAGCCACCTTCCAGTTTGGCGGCCTGAATCGCCGCCTTTTCACCGGCAGGCCCTGATCCGATAACTATTAAATCATATTTTTCCATACTATACGATTACAGATTCACTTCTTTTCCGATTCCCTCATCCTTCGCCTTATCATACACTAGCTCTGGCCGCCGCGGCATCCTGAATCGCCAAACCATTTGATTTGAATAACGTAATCTCGGAATTATTGGTTCGCCCCTTCTTCCGGCCGATAATTATTTCTCCCCAATTCCGCCTGCATATGATCCTTGGATATCGCCCCTTCCTGAATCGGTATCATTATATCGCCCGCTTCTTTCAGGCAGGCCTCATACGAATCCGCCACCACTTTGGATCGCCTGATAATTGCCGTATCCAGTTCGCGAGCGGCAGGATCAGGCTTCCGATACCATTAATATGCGTTCCCGGCCTGACCTGGGAACCATCGAATAATGGCGTAGCCGATGATGACGCGGTGCAGATTATGTCTGATTCGGCAAGAATCTGATCGGGCGAATCGGCCGGTATGATTTCCAGCTTCAGCTTTGCGCCCATTTCCTTTAATAAGTGCTCCGGTCGCTTCCGCAGATATATCATACACATAGGCGCGCGAAAGCTCCCGGGAGGCCTCCACCCCCCATAACTGCATTTTCGCCTGCACGCCTGCCGAATATCCCCGCCGTCTGCCCCTTGTCGGTGCGCGCGAGATACTTGGTCGCCACGCCGCTGGCCGCCCCGGTCCTCACTGCCGTGAGATACCCCCCATCCATAATGCATATCACCTCGCCGGTTTCCGGATTCTGAAGCAGAACCTTGCCAATCGTTGTCGGCAGTTTATGCTTCATCGGATTATTTTTATAGACTGTCACCACTTTGCACGCCAGCGCACCCATCTGCTTCAAATAGGCCGGCATATAGAGCGACAAACCTTCCGGCGGCGTAATCCCTACTCGGAGCGGCAGAACTGCAAGTCTGAAGCCCAGCTCGGCGAACGCCTTCTCTACAATCGCCATGCGATCCGACATATCCAAAACACGAATAACATCATCTCTGGTTAATAGAAGCGGCATATTTCCTTCCGTCGGGTTAATATTGATTCAAAATATCTGAATAATAAGCACGAAATCAAATCCATGTCCATTGGTGGCTTCCAACGCGGGAAGAAACAAAAATCCCGACCCTCGACTATTATAGGCTCAAAAAATAGAAGAACAAGGGTCTTAAAAATCCATCTTGATTCTTTCATCCTTATCGTTTAATTTTTTCTCGGAAGAGTTCCCAGAAACGCGCAAAATCCCTCTCCGGCTGGCGCCGAACTGATTTGATAGGATTGAGTATTATGGAAGAAATCGGAATAATGGCGTTGATATCGATGATGTCATGAATAAAGCCGCCGGCGCGGCTGAAAATTCCGGAAATTTAATCAGGAGCAGACCGATCGAATAACCAGAGCGGTCTATCGGGCTGGTTTCAACAATCGAATTCGCCTGGCCAAAATGGCCTTCGAGGAAACCGGGCTGGGGCTGTGGAAAGACAAAGTTATAAAAAATGTTATCGCGACTCGGTTTGTCTATCAGGATATCAAAGATCAGAAGACTGTCGGAATCATTTCTGAAGACACTCATAAAGGTATCATTGAGATTGCTCAACCCTTGGGGCCTATTTTCGCGGTGACGCCGATAACTAATCCGACTTCAACCGTTCTATTTAAAATTTTGATTTCGATGAAATCAAGAAATCCGATCATAATTCGTCCCCACGGAGCCGCAAAAAAATGCTCCATTGAAGCCGCAAAAATCTGTTACGAAGCGGCCCTGAATGAAGGAGCGCCAGAACACTCTATCCAGTGGATCAAAAACTCGACTGAGGCCGAAACTTTGAAATTCATGAGCCACCGGAAAACTGCCCTTGTTCTGGCCACCGGTTCAACCTCCCTGGGTACGAGCCGCCTATAGCTCTAGCAACTCGCCATCGGAGTCGGCCCCGTAACGTCCCCGTCTTCATCGGCAAAACCGCCGACATTCCTTTCACGGTGGAACAGATATTCATGTCCAAAACTTTCGATAATGGCACCGTCTGTGCCAGCGAGCAGGCTCTGGTCGTGAGGAGATGCCACGTTGACGCCGTAATTTCGGAATTCAAAAGGAGAAAAGCTTATTTTCTTTCAAAGGACGAAATCAAGCGGCTCGAACCTGTCGCCTACAACACCACCACCGGAATTATGAAACCCGAGGTGATCGGTCAGCCGGCCGCTAGGATCGCCCAGATGGCCGGCATCGATGTGCCACCCGATACTACTCTGCTCATCGCCCAGCTGGAAGAGGTCGGGCTTCATTCGCCCCTCTCGCTGGAAATTCTGGCTCCGATCCTTGCCTTTTACGCCGCCGAAAATATCGAACAGGCCATTGACCTGTGCAGCAAGATAAACAATCATGGCGGATTGGGGCATACCATCAGCATGTTTTCTACAAACGAAGAGCGGATTTTGTACTTTGCCTCCGTTATGCACGCGGGGCGTATACTGGTCAATACTCCCGCTTCTCAGGGGGCGATGGGCGGTACCTACAATTGCCTCCAACCCTCGCTCACTCTGGCCTGCGGCTCCGGAGGGAAAAACTTTACCACCGATAATATCAGCGCCCGCCACCTCCTCAATATCCAGCGCATCGCCCGACGCAAAGTAAATCCTTGCATCATGCCGGAAATGCAGGAGTTATACTTCGACGAGGCAATCGACGCCGAAGCCTTCGACTTGAACTGCAAAGAAAACTAAATTCGTCATCTTCAATTTGCCTCCCGGTCAAAACCGGCCCTCTGAAATATAATCGCCTGCCGAATATGATTTAGAGAAACAATATTGACATTCAAGCGTCCAGTACTATAATAAGGCAGCGTATAATCACAATAGGCTTTTCATAGCCGGGGGAGAGGTGGCCGAAATGAATCAGAATTTTCTATCGTTTACCTTCAGGGGCATTATTCTAATTCTCTTATTCTTGGGGATATCAATTCCCGCATTTGGATTGGGAATTGTTCCCGCCGGGAAGGCGGCAAAAATTGACAACCAGACCTTCATTGATGCCAACAAGATTCTAATGTTTGTGACCAACCATGCTCTTTTGAGTCGCGATCTTGACAACGTTTTCGGGCATGATTACGGTACATACTATCCATTCGATAGTGTGGAGGCGATCCTTAATGGCACTCAGATAAAATCGCCGCTGTACTCAGGGGGGCTTTGGATGGGGGGAAAAGTCAATGATTCGCTGAGAGTGGCCATAGCCGATTTTGATACCGAATACTGGCCCGGCCCCATCTCGAGTGGTACCTATATCCCACATGCGGATACAATCGCCGCCTATCGTGTCTATAAACTCTCTGCCGATAGCGCCTCGAGCAATCCCAATGCCGACTATCTCCAGTGGCCGATTAGTCAGGGAGCGCCGATCGATAACTATAACCATCCGGACATAAACGGGATTCAGACCCTCTGGTCGGTCTTCAACGATGCCAATCCGTCGAGACATACTCTTATTGCGGGTGGGACTCCGCCTCTTGGAGTCGAGGTACGCCAAACCACTTGGGCTTATGACGACATCGGTCGAGACAAGATTATATTTATCGATTACCAGCTTTTCAACAAGGGCGGAAATAGTATCAGCGATTTCTATTTCTCCTTCTGGCTCGATCCGGATCTTGGGTATATGGAGGATGATTTAACCGGCTGCGATACTCTTTCCGATATCTATTTCTGCTATAATGCCGACGATTCCGATCGTGTGTATGGCAACCCCCCTCCGGCAATAGGCGTCAAGCTTGTCTATGGCCCCGCAGTCAGCTCGCCCGGAGACACCGCCACCTTTTTCCGTACCCACAAACCCGGCTTTCGCAATTTGCGCATGAGTTCGTTTATAAGCTACCCCAACGGCGACGATCCCCAGACCGGAGCCGAGAGTTATAATCTGATGAAAGGACTTAAGCGCAATGGCGATCCTCTTGCCAATGGCACCCCTTTTAGTTATCCCGGCGATCCTGTCACCTCGACTGGTGATATTCAGCTTGCAGAAGGAAATCCCCATTTCCTGGTAACCTTCGGACCGATCGAATTCCCCTCGGGCGATAGCCAATATGTCTTTCTGAAACTGGGCATCGGCCAGGGTGTTAGCCGTCTCAATTCAATCACTAACCTTAAAGAACTTCTCAATGCACCGGATACTTTCGCAACCGATCTGCAAGATGATGCCCGCGGCCCTCTACCAGTCTTCTTTTGTACCTGACCCAGAATTACCCCAATCCCTTCAACGCCTCCACGCAGATTCAATTTGCAATTCCACACGCCAGCCGCGTCATAGTCGAAATCATCAATATAACGGGTCAAAAAGTAGCCAGAATCGTCGATCGTTATTTGCCCGCCGGGCAATATTCTGCCCAATGGGACGGTCTTGATATGCACGGCCGGCCGGTCGCCTCCGGCATTTACTTGTACCGTCTGACCGCCGGCCCCTTCACGGATACAAAGAAGATGATTTTGCTGAAATAGTATGAATTTATGACGTAGATCACCTCGGTTTGCGCCGCCGATTCATTGCAAGAAATTATGGGACCGGAAGAATTCCATCCCTCCGTCCCCTTTGTCTCCTGTCTATACTAACCTTTCTTCTTAAGACTCCTTTGATATTGACTGATTTTCTTCCAGCGATCCTTTTCAATCATACTCGCTTTCATCGCCTGCCGGGCCGCCAGATACTTGATTTCTTTCTTGAGTTTCAAGAAACTTCGCAGCCGCCCCGGGTCAAGGACACCCTCATCAATAGCGGCCTTTACGGCGCACCCCGGTTCGCTTAGATGACTGCAATCAGCAAAACGGCAATTGGCCGATAATCCCACTATGTCTTCGAAAGTCTGCGATAGTCCTTCGTCATCGCCCCATACTTGAAGTTCCCGCATGCCCGGGGTATCAATTACGATTCCGCCATCAGGAAGCAAAATCATCTCGCGAAAAGTGGTTGTATGGCGGCCGCGACCGTCATACTCGCTGACCTCTCCCACTTTGAGCCGGTCAGCCCCCAGTAGAAAGTTGATTATGGTTGACTTTCCCACTCCTGACGAACCCAGGAAAGCGGCTGTCTTGCCTGATTTGAGATGGTCACTGAAAATACCCATCCCGCGTCCGGTTGTTGCGCTGATTATATGCACCGAGACCCCTATGGCGATAGCTTCAACTTCCGCAAGTCGCAATTCTGAATCCGAACATAAATCCGCCTTGCTGAGGATTACCACCGGCATGGCCCCACTTTCCCATGCGAGAGCAAAGATACCGCTCTATCCTTCTCAGGCTGAAATTATTGTCCAGACTGCAGACGATAAATGCCATATCGATGTTGGCGGCAACAATCTGCTCCTCGGTGTTGGTCCCCGCCACTTTGCGTACAAAAGCGCTCTTGCGAGGTATTAAGGCATGGATAACAGCTTTTCCGTCATCAGGCCGTCCTGAAATTGCCACCCAATCGCCGGCCGTGGGAAGTTGCCCCCTGTCACTTACCTCATGACGGAACCTCCCGGATATCTCGCCGACAAGTTCGCCATGCTCACTGAAAATCAGGTAGTCACGCCGATTCTCGCGAGCGACCCGGCCCGGAAATAAATTCTGATTTTTATAGGATTCGAAGTTCTTATCGAAAAACGAATCCCATCCTAAGTCTATTAACTGCATTTCTATTTTCTCTCATTTGTAATTTCGAACTGTTTACCTGCAGTAGGTGCAGAAGATACCCTTCTATTTCGCGCCCCAATATTCTGCAGGAAAGTATCCTGTTTGTGAGCCATGCATTTTCTTCAAATTCCGACATATTATCCTCCATATATTATAGAAGCCTTGTAGTTCAGATTTATTCTACCCGCTGGGAGCATTGTCATAGAAAAGGCCGCGGGCGAAATCTTGCGCCTGCGGCCTAAAACAAAAACGCCTTCCGCATACGGGAAGGCAGCAAACTCGCTATATTTTAACTGTCGCTATCGATTAAACCTCCGCAGGCGCAGATTTCCGGTCATTATTTCTTCCCTTTTTATCATAATTCTACGCCTCCTTTCCCAATATTCTTCGAGGTTTACTACACTTTACTCATCACGAATATCGGAGTTTTTAAAAGAATGTCAACAGAAAATTTGCCCGCCCCGGTAAATTGGAAAGATTCGGCGGATTATAATGGAATAGAAGAGAATAACTTAGCATACCCCCGCGACAGATTTTCCAACAAATCCGGAACTTTATTTATGAAATATTGTTCAAATATCTGTTGACATAAACATTTATGACGATATATTAACCGTATGTTAAAGGCTCTCCTTCATTAATTTTTCTCAAGGTTTGGATCTTTATAATCAATCACTTATCGAGAATCTTAATTTGGAGACAAAACGCAATAGTGCGTAAGGAACCGTTTATCTTAAATTACGAGATCACCTTGAGAAAAGGGTCGTCGGGAAGATAAACAATTTCGGAGTGTAGAATGAATATCTACGTAGGCAATCTGTCCAGCGAGACGGCAGAAGAAGACATCCGCCAGGCTTTTGAAACCTTTGGTCAGGTGTCGGCCGTCAACATTATCAAGGACAAATTCAGCGGCGAGCCGAGAGGATTCGGCTTTGTGGAAATGAATTCCAAGGAAGAGGCCATGGCGGCGATAGCCGGCTTGAATGGCAAAGAACTTCATGGCAAGACGCTGAACGTCAATGAAGCTCGTCCTCGTACCGAAGGCGGCGGCGGCGGTGGTCGCGGCGGCTTTGGTGGTGGCGGTGGACGCGGCGGCGGATTTGGCGGCGGTGGAAATCGTGGCGGCGGAAGCCGTGGCGGTGGCCGCAGGTTCTAAGCTGGACCTACCTAATGACCCCGATCTAATCTGACGGGTCATGAAAGTCAAAGGGGATTGGGTAAAACCAATCCCCTTTTTATTTGATTGCCGATGGCTGTACCGATTCGCTCTCGAATCAAGAAAACCGCTCAGTGATTGTCTTCCGAGATGCCAAAAAATCCGAAGAAGCCGTACAGACCGAACAACCCAAAGAGAACGTTAAAGCCGTCATGCCCGGTGATAGGACCAAGCATCCCCAAAAAACCGAGCAGCCCCAAAAATCCCAGGTATCCCAGGTTTCTTTTCTTCAAGCTCACACCTCCCATTCATTTTGACTAATGGCCCGTGTTACTAATGGTTATTAATTATTTCTACGATAACTGATTCAAGAAGTTTCCCCGTCCGCTGACGACAGTCGGGACAAAAGTGGCCTTTTCCGGGCAGGGTAGGCCGCAAGATTAAGGCCGGATTTATATTGTCGTGCCGTCCGCAGGACTATCAATTGCCTTTGATGAGCTTAAGTATTAATTTGGCCAATTATAGTCAGGAGTTTGGAGGATACATGAACTGCTTATTAGAGTTGAGGAATGATGACTAATCGAGAGACGTATTTATTTTTCAATAGAGTTGCGCGCCTGCCTTTTTACGGGGCGCTGCTCATGATCTGGATCGGCTTGATAGCAGGATTTATTGGTTGCAGTGCAAAAGATCCGGTTAAATCGGAGTCCGTGCCGTCGCCCGTTTGCCTGAAATCTGATATTCAGCGTGTCGACAGTAACACGCCTGTCAGTGTGGTACCAGACTGGCATCAACCCATCCGATTGGGCGATCCGGTCAATACTCTCTGTCCGCAGGACGCGATCGAAATTTCGCGTGACGGTTCTTACCTTTATGTAATGTATACCGAAGATGTTGTAGGGAATATGCCGGCCGACCAATTGCTGAAACGTCACAATAATACCTATCGCCTGAAACGAATCGGCGGACCGGCCGATTTTGGAGAACCCGAATTTTATGATTTGGGCAAGGGAATCAGTCAATCCTTTAACGGGGAGTTGAGCTTTTCGCCCGATGGCGGAAAAGTTTATTTCCACTCGCTTAGAGCCACAAATCAGGGGTACCTTCATAATCCCCCGATCGACGATTTCCTTGACATCTACGTAGCCGATCTAATCAACGGTTTTCCTGGACCGGCCAGAAATCTTGGCTCCATTGTGAACTCCATTTATCCGGACGGCGAATCGGCAATACATCCCGATGGAGTAAGCCTCTACTTTGGCTCTCTGAGGCCCGGCGGGATGGGGATGACTGATATCTGGATATCTCGGTTTGATGGGGCAAATTGGAGCAGTCCGATCAATCTCGGATCGCCGATTAATTCATTCGCCGACGACTACCAACCGACCTTCACCGCCGACGGCGATACTATGTATTATTCCTCGGGAAGAAATCCCTTCATCGGGATGGCGATTTACCGATCGGTCAGAACTGATTCCATCTGGGGTCAGCCGCAACTTGTGATTCAAGGTCTGGCCGGAGAACCCTCCCTGACCGCCGATGGACAATTACTCTACTTCGTGCATGTCCTTTCCGATATCGGCGGAGTCTATGACGCCGATGTCTGGTACTGCGAACGCAATTAGCCATCATCCCTTTCTCCGCCATGCGGTCGACCGACTGTCAGCGGACAGCAGAATCGCTTGTCTCCCCCTGATCCCGCTATATTGAAATTCATTGCCTGATTTCGTGTATGGTGCTATATTAAATGATAGAATCTTTCGGCCAGCAAAATGCCAAGAAGAATATTTTTTATCGTCATCGCCGCTCTACTTCTTGTCTTACTCATAATACATATAAGTAAGTATTTCTTCCTCTGCGACGACGCCTTCATCTCTTTTCGTTATGCCAAAAACTTCGCCAATGGACTGGGCCTGGTATTTAATCCGGGTGAGAGAGTAGAGGGATACACCAATTTCCTTTGGGTGATAATCTTATCCTTCTTCTCCCTGCTGGGGATTGCGCCCGATCAATCGGCCAATATCCTGAGCATCTGCCTGTCAATCTCGCTCTTCGCCCTCTTTTGCTTTTTCAACTGGAAGATATTTGCGACCCGCAAATACGATTATTTTGTCCTGCTGGGACCTCTTTTTGTCGCTTCCAATCGTACCTATGCGGTGTGGTCAACGAGTGGATTGGAAACCGCCCTTTTCTCGATCCTGATTTTCGGTTCAGTGATTATGCTGGTTCGAAGCCTTGATGACACTCGCTATCTTCGGCTGTCGGCGATATTATTCTCTTTGGCCGCACTGACGCGTCCAGAAGGAATTCTTCTGTTTGCCTCATTCTTCGGATTTTATTTCCTGCTGACCAAAAAAGATAAACCCGCAATTACCTCAATCGCACGAGCCGCTCTGATTTTTGTATGCATCATTGGCGCGCATTTTATTTTCCGATATCTCTACTATGGTTATCCCTTACCCAATACCTATTATGCAAAAGTGACCGGCGGGTGGTTCGCTAGTCGGCGCCATGTACCTGCTCCTTTTCATTCATGAGTATGGTCTTTATTTTCTTCATTGTTCCGGTATTGTTTATTTTTGGCAGATTTTATGATCCTGAAAGACGCCGCATAATCAAGCTTATGACAATTCCGTTTATTCCCTATCTGGTCTATCTGGTTTATATAGGCGGCGACCATTTTGAATTCCGCCCGTTGATGCCAATCATCCCATTTCTCGCGATTTTGGCGCAGGAAGGGATTCGCGCAGCCTATGGGAAATTATCGGGTGCCGCCAAGAGCCCGGCGCGACTTGCCGTTCCGGTCTATCTTGCCGTGATGCTGTTTTTTCTGGATCGTACCGTCCTGGTTATCGCACCTGAATTTCCCGAATCGTTACGAAGCGGCTGTACCGGTGCAAACCGCCGGATCGGGAACACTTGCGTCCAAAATTCCTCCCATAAATCAATACCTTCGGATTCTTGACCGTCTTCACGGTATCGTAGTGAAATACTTTGTAGGAGTGCGCCAGGAAGAACATCGGATGGCCTACCAGCAGGTGTTTTATCCTCAGGGCATGATGATGAAAGAAATGGTCGATCGCGGATTCATAACCCCTGATGAAACCATCGCGCTGCATTGCGTGGGGGCTATCCCGTATTATTCCGGCCTTCCCACGATTGATTGTCTTGGGCTTACCGACGCGCATGTAGCCCACCGCGATATGACCGGGACTGAGGTCACCTGGCTCATCCGGCAGAGACTGATAGGCCATGAAAAACGAACCGAATGGGATTATCTGGTGCAGCGAAAAGTCGTTTATCTCTCTACCAATCCGTCAGTGTTTTTTTTCCCGAATGAGCGATTTATGACTGACGGGGCGCTTGATACTGCCAAAATTCCCCCGGGGACCCTGCTGGCGCCTCTGGATAACGGCCATGTTTTTCAATTTAGTTCCACCTTTAGTCCCGAATATTTCCGGACCACCCTGAACGCGCGCGGGCTGACTTTCCTTTTCAAATCGACGAATGGCAAACTGATTTATTCCCCCGCCGCAGTACCCCCCAAATAACTCCCTCTATTTCAACAGCATGATATTTCCCATTCTGGATAATCATATCCACTAATTAAATAATTCACATTTATTGTAAAATATCAGAGACTCTTTTAGTCCAAGTTACGTATAAGGTATGTATTAATTACTTACTTATCGTTCAACGTTCCTTACACGCAAGGAGGCCGTTATGGTCATCAAGCATCCCGTGAACTTGTCAGGCGTAGGAGAAGGAACTACTCAGACCGTCAGGTTCACCACCACACCGTTCAACGAAATCACCGAACCCGGAGTTTACTACAACCACGAAACAGGATGGCTGTATCGGATTCCCGGTGAGATCCTTTCTCTTGGCCACAGTCCTCTGCTGAACATTGTCAGCACCAACGAGAATTTCGTGACCAAGATTTCTGACGACCCCTGGTTGCCAGTGAGTAAGGCCCGCCAGATCTGTGCCAATATGGATTTGGCCGTGAATTTCTGAAGATATACCGGACTAATCAGGAACCCGTCCTGCAATGGCGGGCTCCTGGTTTATATCCCGACCCTAATCCTCTTCTTTCCGCTTTACAGCTTAATTGATGCCCCATTTTTGCGATTCATAGAGCGAATAGTACCATAATTTGCTTGACAATATTGGACTAAATGGATATATTATTCTTCGGTATTTCGATTATTTATTGTTCGCGATTGCGAATATACAAAAGATATCCTGAATGGAGACCCGCTCGTGGTTGGACGGATCGCGGCCATTACTGTATCAGCTTTACTCGTAATCGCTTATACCATTTGCGCCCAATCCCGCAGCATATGTCTCCAAGCCGATCACGGTAATCCCTGGGCTTCCAACGCCCTTGCCCCGTTAGATATAAATCTTGATTTTGGCGGCGATACCGTTGATAATCAAGGCGTTCACCCCGATATTGAATATTGGCCAAATTCCTTCGGCCCCGATTCCGGTTCGATCGTAATCGCTTTCAATCGTGACGGCTATCTCGACACCATCATAGCCTCGCCTCAGACACCACGATGGAAGTACTGGATGGTATTTACCCCATACCCGAACTGCCTCGCCTCTTATGAAGATCCTACTCTGCGAGTCAGCAATTTTAAAGACTCTGGATGGATACGTCCCTATGCCATAGGTGATGACCCCACTGACAGCCTGATCGAGGATGATACCGTATGGGTAAGCGATCCGATTTATGACCATCACCACTTCCCCTCTTATGGACATAACTCCGATCCCGAATTCATCTATTCTCCGGAAGACGGCAAATTATACGTCCTCTTTCAAACGTCTGGCATACTTCGATATCGGAACTACATCAAGGCATTATCTTCGTCTGACGGCATAACCTGGGACGAAACTCAGGCTATTGATTTCGCCTACAGCCAGGCCGCCGATCCCTGGTCCGCTTGGAATCTCCTCTCCCCGACAGCAACTCGCGATTCGTTGGGAATGTGGGAACTCTGGTTTGTCGATCAGGTAGACTGGACTGAGGGCACCCAACTAATTCGTTTGCTCTATCCGACCCTTGATGGCAATTGGATCGCGGCCGATACCTGCGTCATCCTGCCGCCCGATACTTCCCTGCAAATCTGGCACACCAAAATAGTCCGGTCTCCCATTAGCAATAAACTTTTCCTGCTCGCCACCGTTAATTATGCCGGTTCAACGAGTTCCGATACTCTGGGGCAGTACCTCTATGTCAGCCAGAATGGGACTTCCTGGAATCTGATCGGGGAAGTCCTTAATAATGGAACCCCCGGTGCGTGGGATAATGAAACCTATCGCTCCACCTTTCTTTTTGAACACTCAGCCGGGAGATGGCAAATGCCCATTTGGTACACTGGTTCCCATTTTGACGCCCGCGGTTATAATGTCTGGGGAATCGGGTATACCGAAGGCCAAATCCGGTGGCATTATGGTGATGTTAATGGCGATTGCAACACCAACGCCCTCGATATCACTTTCCTGATAAATATGCTCTACAAGCATGGGATACTCCCTGATGGCGCTTTTCAGGCCGATATCGACGGCAATTGTCGGGCAAATATCCTCGACATAACTTACTTGATAAATTTTCTATACAAGCAGGGCCCTGCACCGGCCATCGGTTGCGATTAGGGAATAAAGCGCCCCACCCGTCCCCTGATCGGCAGATACCATTTCTGTGGACTTACGGCGATTATTTTGTTATTCTTAATCCGTTAAAAAATGACAGTGAAGTCTGGTTAGGAGGGGTGTTCCAGTCTAACCGGATTTTTCGGATTTAATACTCGACGCCGGAGAGAATATGAAACATCTGCCTGAGCCATTTAGAATCAAAACCGTGGAACCGATAAAAATGACCTCCCGCAGCTATCGGGAGCGAGCCATAAAAGAGGCCGGATACAATACTTTTCTTCTGAAAAGCGAGGATGTCTATATCGATCTGCTGACCGATAGCGGAACCAGCGCCATGAGCGATGCTCAGTGGGCGGCCCTTCAGATGGGTGATGAGGCTTATGCCGGCAGCAGAAACTTCTACGATTTGGAAAAAACCGTCAGAGAGGTCTTCGGTTATCGCTACTTCGTCCCGACCCACCAGGGACGTGCCGCCGAACATATCATGTCGAAATTGCTGATCAAACAGGGCGATTATGTCCCGGGCAATATGTATTTTACCACCACCCGCCTCCATCAGGAGCTGGCCGGGGGGAAATTTATAGATGTTATAATCGACGAGGCTCATGATCCTTCCAACCCGCACCCTTTCAAGGGGAATGTCGACATGTCCAAAATGCAGGATCTGGTCGATAAAGTCGGCGCCGATAAAATTCCATATATCAGCTATGAAACCTGTGTTAACATGGCCGGCGGGCAACCGATTTCAATAGCCAATCTTCGCGAACTCCGTGTATTTTGCGACCGCTACGGTATCAAAATCATGCTCGATAATACCCGCACCGTGGAAAATGCCTATTTCATACAGCAGCGTGAGGAAGGATACGCCCGGAAATCGATAAAGGAAATCGTTCACGAAATTTGCTCTTATACCGACGGTTGCACTTGCTCGGCCAAAAAAGATGGTCTGGTCAATATTGGCGGGTTTCTTGCCATGAACGATGAGGATTTCTTCATCAAGGCCAAAGAACAGTGCGTGGTATATGAGGGCCTGCATACTTATGGCGGCATGAGCGGGCGTGACATGGCCGCACTGGCTCAAGGGATAAGAGAATCGGTCGAGACCGACGACTATATTAGATATCGAGTGGAGCAGACCAATTTCCTCGGCTGCCTGCTGACGGAAGCGAATGTCCCTCACGTTATTCCTCACGGCGGACACGCCATATTTTTGGATGCCCGGAAGTTCCTGCCGCATATTCCTCAAGAACAATTACCGGCTCAGGCTCTGGCCGCGGCGATATACGTCGAAACAGGAGTCCGCGCGATGGAACGAGGTATAGTATCCGCCGGGCGAGATCCCGAAACCGGCGAGAATCGCAAACCGAAATTGGAATTGGTGCGTCTGACCCTCCCGCGAAGAGTATACACCGAAAGCCATCTCAAATATGCCGCTGAAGGCATAATCAAATTATATCAGGAAGCGAATAAGATAAAAGGGCTGAAGTTTACCTTCGAACCCAAGCAGTTGAGGTTTTTCCAGTCGACCTTCGCACCGGTCGAAAGTGTCGCTTCTGCCATTATGCAGGATTAGTTAAAATTATTCAGCCGCACTGGCCAAATTTCCTCGCGGATTTTGACTGATTTTTGATTGCAGATAGGCAATCCTGCAGTTTCTGATAAGAGCCTCTCGCGCCAATGGACTAAATTCCCGAAGCTGTCACTGGCGATACTCCATATTCCGCCGGACGCTCAAGGCAAGATCCAGGTTATCAGTGGAAAACTGATCGATTCGCATCTTCAAACCTCTTCGGATATCTTCCTCAGAGTTCAAGTCTGCGCCATGCAAAAGCAACCCTCTTTCGTGCAGACCCTTCACTAGATCTTCTTCAATCAGGGAATTCGGCAAATGCGCCACCTCAGCGCCCGATAAAAGCAACCAGTTGATAATCTGCTCGTTCCTTTGCACCGACTGCACCCATGCGGGAAATGGCTCGAAAAATAAACCGGTGCGGAGTTGCTCATTGGTTTTCTTCACATGGAACAAGAGTGGTAAATGGGGTGAGGTCAATTCCACCCGCTCCTCCATTTGCCGGAATACTATCGCATTGATTACCATCATCAAAAATGGCAGAGTAGGTGTGCGCAATTCTATCTCGAAGCGAGTTTTATCATTTCCACGAGCCAGGACATCATCCAATGTCGGCATTTTCGCACCCTTGAACCGATGGTCAAACCACGACCCGACATCAAGAGACTGTAATTCCGCGAGTGTATGACTGCCAACATGCCCGCTGGCCCGTTCGATTCGGCCAAGGTAGTCATCATGGTGGATCACCAGCTGATTGTCCTTTGTCAGGTGAACATCGAACTCGACAGCATCCGCACCCTTGGCGATCGCGCTTTCGAAAGCCGGGATCGTGCTTTCCGGAGCGATTCTCACATCTCCGCGATGTGCTACAATTAAAGTGTCATGCATCGATATTCCCCCACGGATTATCCCACTTGTCAAACAACTCAGACTCTCATTCAGGGAGTAAGTATGCGCGTCACCTGAAGACCGCAATCCGCAACTGGAGCTAAATTAGCTTCTACCAACCAAGAATCGCTGCGGGGTATTGGGCAAATCTCCAACTATAATGGAACAGCCTCCTACGCCCCTTCTTTCGCCCCAAACCCCATCTTCTCCCGAAGGGCGACCAGAATTTTCTGGTTGATGTCCGGATTATCCTCAAGAAAACGCCGGGCCGCCTCTCGCCCCTGCCCCAGACGATCGCTCCCGTAGCTATACCACGCTCCCGACTTCTCGATAATATTATGGTCGCTCGCCAGATCAAGCAGCTCGCCTGCTTGCGATATTCCCTTGCCATAGGTAATATCAAATTCTGTCTCACGGAACGGCGGTGCAACCTTATTCTTGACCACTCTGACCCGCGTGCGACTCCCCACCACCTCTTCATGTTCCTTGATTGAGGCTATCTTCCTGATATCGAGCCGAATCGTGGCATAAAATTTAAGAGCGTTTCCCCCCGTAGTCGTCTCGGGATTGCCGAACATCACCCCGATCTTCATCCGAATCTGATTTATGAATATAACCGCCGTCTTCGATTTCGATATCACCGCCGTCAGTTTCCGAAGAGCCTGCGACATCAGCCGCGCCTGCAAACCCATGTGCGCGTCCCCCATCTCCCCCTCGATTTCGGCGCGAGGAACCAGCGCCGCGACCGAGTCAATCACAATAATATCGATTGCTCCGCTTCGCACCAGCGTCTCTGTGATATCCAGCGCCTGCTCGCCTGTGTCGGGTTGAGAAATCAACAGATTATCGACATCAACCCCCAGCGCCTTGGCGTAATTGGCGTCGAGGGCATGCTCGGCGTCGATAAATGCCGCCACGCCCCCAAGCTTCTGCGTTTCGGAAATAAAATGAAGCGCCAGCGTCGTTTTCCCCGAACTTTCCGGGCCGTAAATTTCGGTCACCCGGCCGCGCGGTATACCCCCGACTCCTAGCGCGAAATCGAGTCCCAGTGAGCCCGTGGGGATAACCTCAATCGGCAAAACCGCGCTGTCCCCCAGACGCATTATTGATCCTTTGCCGAATGATTTTTCTATCTGATGCAGCGCGCTGTCGAGCGCCTTCTTCCGATCCGGCAAACTGACTGTCGACATATTCACCTCTTATAAAATAAACTATTCATTTCACCAGTAAGATCCAATTATCTAACCTACTTACTCCTCGTCGAATTGAGTATCACTTTATTAATAATTAATGTTAAAACGCATGGGTGTCAAATGATGTCAGTAGAAAATCAAGAGGATCAACTTTTTTATACGGCATTGCCGTGACCTAGTGAAAGGATTGATCAATTCCTATTTCCAAACCTGGTCATTAAGTCCCTGCCGTATATCCTATTGCTCCAAAATAGCTTGGAAAATCCTGTCAAATGCCTGCGGACAATTCTCCGACTGCTGCAATTTTTGCAGTTATGGATGCCTCTTTTTATCCGCCCAGCTTCGATTCAAACAATTTATCATATATCGGCCCGCCCGGAGTCAGCGTTGATTTGAATAGCACCAGCGTCGACATCTGGAAATTCATCGGCTCCATCCGGTAGCTCTTGATGTAATTCACCAAATCATCCAATCCGTAACTTTCTTTTATCCTGCCCAACGTCAGGTGAGGCTTGAATCGCTTCTCCTCTTTCGGGAAGCCGAGCTTGAATGTCTCCTCTTCAATATCGTTGACTATTTTTTCCATATTCTCTATTTCCCCCGCCAGACCGGCCCATATCACTCGCGGACGCGATAAATTCGGAAATCCCCCCACAGCATCCAGACTGCAGTTGACACGTTCATATTTCTTTGCCACCATCTGGATAGCTTTCTTTATCTCGTCAAGCTTATTTTCATCTACTTCACCCAGAAACTTGACCGTCAGATGGATATTCTTTGGAGCCACCCATTTTACTCTCCCGCTCTTTTGTTTGAGAATGAAAATTATTTTCCCCAGCGCCTCTTCAATCTCTTTAGTCAACGGTAATGCAATGAATAATCGCATAATTCACTTTCTGTCCTTATGAATCATCAGAACCGCTTCAATAATTTGGATTTTGATATACAAAACATCTTGTCAATATTTGCTCGGTACAGAAATGCATCAATCTAATCCCAGTATCGTTCGTCTGATTAGTTCCAACGCCGCATAAACTGCTCGCCTGCGATTGATATTGCGGTCTTTGCCGAGCATAAGCTTTTTCGACCGTACACCTCGAGCCGAGGCCGTAGCGATAAAAACCGTCCCCACCGGCTTCTCCGCAGTTCCGCCATCGGGACCGGCGATTCCGGTAATCGATGCCCCATATTCCACCCCCGCTTTTTCCTTTATGCCGCTTGCCATCGTTTCCGCCGTCTCGGCGGAGACCGCGCCATAAGTATCAATCATTTTTTCCGGTACACCCAGAAGTTCTGTCTTGGACCGATTCGAGTATGTTACCACTCCTCGCTCGAAATATATCGATGAACCCGCCACCGACGTTATCTGTCCGGCCAGTAAACCCGCCGTGCATGATTCCGCCGTGGCCAGCTTTTCATTTCTCTCTTTGAGAAGTTTCCCGATGACACCTTCCAGATGTCTCCTCGCCCTCGCCGTAAATATGAATGCCGAGAGCTTCTCTTAACTGCGCCGCCAGATTCTCCGCCTGCGAATCGGCTGTCTCCTGGCTGGTGCCAAAGGAAACGATCCTCAGATCCACCCCTCCGTACGATGGCAGATATGCCAGCCTCAGAGAATCCGGCAATTTGGCCGTAAACGACATAATTTTCTCCGCCAGCGCCGATTCGAAAATCCCCGTCGTCCGCAATTTTATCACTCGCAAATATCCCGGATGCACTTTCTCGCGCAGGAACGGCAGAAGTTCGTCAGACACCATCATCTCCATTTCCCGCGGAACCCCCGGCAAGGACGCGAATATTTTTTGCCCCTCGGCTATTACTATCCCGACCGCCGAACCGGTCTTGTTAGGAAGGTAAGTTGCCCCCTGCGGCAGAAGCGCCTGATTCTGATTCAGCGACGGCATCTTTATTCCGCGAGCTTCGTACCGACGTTTTATATCCTCAAGAATCTCCTCGTGGAAAACCAGGTTTCGACGGAACACCTTGACAATCGCCCGCTTCGTAATATCATCGTCGGTCGGCCCCAGCCCGCCGGTGGTTATCACTATGTCCGCCCTTTTCATCGCCTGGCTTATGACTTCTTCCATCCGGTTGAGTTCGTCTCCGACCGCGGTCTTGTACGTTACCCATAGGCCGATTTCAGCCAGCTTACCGGCGATAAATGCCGAATTGGTGTCGATCGTATGCCCGGAAATTATCTCGTCGCCGATCGTTATTATTTCCACATCCATATTCTTACCCTCTTCGTCCGGCGCCGGGCCGACAGTTCATTCCCCCCGTCTATTTATAACCACCAAGTACAAAAACTATCAAATGGGTCAGCAAGTTTGCCTGAATTCCAGCCACTAAATCATCGGCCGTAACCCCCCATCCCCGCGGCAATTTCTCCGCCGCGTTGGCTGGGAAGAATTTGACAGCGTCCAGCGCCCGAAAAGACAAAAAGGCGATGACATAATTCAAAAGTGAGAACGGAACGACAACCAGCGTGACAAACATTCCCGCCCATTCGTCTATTACAATTTTTTTGGCATCATGCCCCAAAATCGGTTCCGCCTTACCGCTGATATATACCGAAAACAGCAGAGTGATTATGGCTGCAACCGGCAAAATCACAGGATCCGCGCGGATAATAAAATAGGCGATCAGCCAGGCCGGAATTGTCCCGGTCGTGCCCGGTACTATCGGGCTATAACCGGAATAAAAACCGGATGCGATTGCTTTTACAATAGTACCTTTCTTCATCTCAATACATTCTTTAGCATCGAATAATATTTGACTGTATAATCAAGACCGGTGTAAAGAGTAATAGCTGTCGTCAGCCCCATCGCAATATCATAGACCATCTGGCGGTCAAAATTAAGAATCGTGGAAAAAGGGTGGGCGGATTTTGCCGTCGCCGTGTCAATGGTTACTACCATGAGAATGAAAGTTATTGCAGTCATCTGCATAACCGTCTTAACCTTTGCCCAAAATGAGGGAGTTATAATTGCCCCCCGATACGCCGCCAGCCCCCGGATTCCGGTCACGTAAAACTCACGCGCCACTATGAGCACCACCATCCAGGCGCGCGCATATCCGAGCGAAACCAGAGCTATCAGGGCCGTCGTGACAAGAATTTTGTCGGCCAGGGGATCCATAAATTTTCCGAATCCCGTGACAATCCCATACTTACGGGCATAATGGCCATCCACAAGGTCAGTCAATCCCGCAATTAAGAATATAGCAAACCCCGTAATCCGGCTCATGGAATTCTCTACCATAAAGAAGGACATGAAAACCGGCGAAAGGATAATTCGTGACAGAGTCAACTTATTGGGCATATTCATAATTGAAAGGACAATGTACGAATATAAAAATGCCTGTCAATTCCTAATAATTTTGGTAATTCCCTGCGATATGGGACAGGTGAGCTCAAAACAGAGATTGCGGCAAAGGCGGGAATTGATTATATTTACGGCGGTTGAGGACGGCGGGATGAGGGGAAAAAAGCGGTCCTCCGAAAAACGATAATTTTGCATAGAAACTGCGTAATAGGCAGTTTTTTTGCGCATATAGGAAAGGATAATGGATAAAACCCGGAAGTAGTTCGTCCTAAAGTAAAATTAAGCAGCTTTCCGGATTTGACCGCATCGGAGAATCGTTATGAGACGAAATAGATTAATCCTTACTGCACTGATACTTACCTTCTTGACAATCTCAAACGCTCTGGCAGCCTCCTTCAGAGCCGAGATTACGAATGACAGTAAAGTAGGCGCAAATAAATTCTTCACTGTTAACCTCTATTGCACAAATAATGACTCTATAAGGGATGCAGTTGGGGCACTAATTATAAACCGTGTCACGTGGACAAGCCCCGTAACTTTCACGGGTACAGTCTCCCTGCAGTGGCAGGATACTCTAACGAGCAGCCATCTCTATCAGGATGATGCTACCTTGCTAAAATTCACGACTTCGCAATTCAACGGCTTCTGGGATCTTTTCAAGGGTTTGTATGTCGAAAGCTGGGATAATAATTTGCCCGATAGATTTTCCTACGCCGGTATCGGAAACACCAATGGCTACCCTCCCGCCCTGGGCGAAATTAAGGTTCTATCATGGCACGCCCAAACCGCCTCCACCAGCGGCTCGCTTTGTGTTGAACAGGGAGATATGACTAATGATACTTACGATTGGCTGTTCGACGACCCGACGCCCAGTCTGATCAAAACCTGTTGGACAATTAAGTCGGACACTTTTTCGCTTATCACCACTCCCAGCTTCAATTCCATTTGTTGCACCTTGAAGACAGATATCAATTCGGATAGCATCCTATGCCAGGCTCCGGATACAATCATGATGCATGAAAGCGAGGAAATGACACTAATCATTCGAGCGATGGATCTGGGCGGAGTTCAGGACCTCGCGATTTCAACAGGAACTCTGCCGCAGAATTCAAATTTCGTAGATCAGGGAAATGGGGTCGGTCAATTCACCTTTCATCCGAGTTATGATCAAGGGTCATTGCTCGGCATATATTATAAGATAAATTTCTCCGTCACTGATGGGGAATCTACCTCTCAGGATTCTGTATATATCAAAGTGTTCAACAGCGACCGCATTCCCGTGTTGACTTACGTTCTATCACCAAGAAATGTAAGTGTCGGGCATACGGAACGATTTACCGTCTACGGAAGCGATCCCGATACGGAAAATATTGTAATACAGGTTGATTATTTGACTACCGCCGGAGCGGAAATGAATCCTCATCCCGCTCACGCCACCTTCACCTATAATATTAATACTAGCTCCGGCGTATTTGAATTCACGCCAGATTCGTCACAGGCTGATAATCGGTTCATCGCGGTATTTCAGGCATTTGATCCTCAGGAATACGGCAGTTACCCGATGAACGTGGAAATCAGGGTTAATCCTGCCACCGGCATTGACGACATAGATCAAACCCAGCTCCCCAGCAGTTTTCAGCTTTCCCAGAACTATCCCAATCCTTTCAATTTGAATACCGTGATTGAATTCGCCCTCCCTTCAGCTTCGCGAGTGGAACTGGATATCTATAATATTCTGGGCCAAAAGGTGAAAACGCTAGTTGATCAGGAACTCCCGGCCGGATTTAAGACGGTAACATGGGACGGCCACAACGATCAGGGAAATATTGTCGCTTCGGGCGTCTACTTTTACCGGATGACTACTCGGGATTTTCAAAGCTCGAAGAAATTGCTCCTGCTGAAATAAATTTCAAAATTTATTGGCAATTTCACTATTATTTTCGACGCCTCGTCTAATTTATTGCAGTACAATAAATTAATCTCATAATATTTGCACCCCCGATAGGCAATCGCAACCTATTGAATTGCATGCGTTTGTAACTATTCCATCATATGTTGAACTTTTTGCTCGGCTTTGTTCAATTTAATCTTGGTTTATGTTGTTATATAATAATATGTTATGCCTTACTGTAATAACCCGAAAAATAATAAGTTATAGCGGGAAATAAATCTTGTTGACTTGTCTCTCCATTTTGATTAAGATTGAAAATCAGATAGATAGCGTTTGAATTTTTTAACTGGTTGGGGAACAAGGTCTTATATGATAGGTGTCGCAGACAATAGATTCACGATTGGAAAAGAAGTCTACTATCCTTTCTCAGTTGAGCTTCATTACTTTAGGGTAGACAAGAAGTACTGGTCGATCTGTTTTGAGCGGATTAAGAAAGCTGGCTTCAGGATTATTTCCACTTCCGTTCCTTGGAATCTTCATCAGGACGCCAACAAAAACATCGATTTCGGAGGATTCTCCGATCCGCGAAAAGACCTCGTCGTATTTCTCGAGCTGGCCCGCGAATTTGGATTCAAAATAATCCTTCGCCCCGGACCACGGATTTCGGCACAATGGCCCAATGGAGGACTACCGCAGTTTCTCTTCTCGGACCTCAAGGTTTTCGCGCGCGACTCCAAAGGGCAGGAATTGAAACTGAATGACGATATGGGTGTGCCCGGCGGCTATCTGCCCAGCTATCTCCATCCCCATTTCCAGCATAGTCTGCGGAATTATTTCAAGACTCTTATCGAAACCACCCGCAATTACGTCCACCCTCGGGGACCGATTTTCATGGTCGAAATAGATTACGAGCCATCCTTTGGTCGCTATCTTGACCCAGGTTCAGCCGATTACAACCCTGACGTTCTCGCCCAGTACTATCCCGAGTTTTTGGCCTCACGCTACGAAGATATAAAAAAGCTCAATCAGCTTTATAGGGACAAGGCGGAATCTTTCGCCGTCGTGGAGCCTCCCCGTAATTTCAGCAATCTTGAAATGAAAGATCTGCCCAGGGTATTCGACTGGTTCCATTTCAGAGAATATATCTTGAAAACCTACCTGACGACTCTTGAGGATATTTTTAAATCATACACGGTAGAACCTCTTTTCTTCCGATCCCTTTATTTCCGCCCGGGTGATCAACTCCCCGCTTTTGATCCTTCATCCAGAGAAAAAGAGACCATGGTAGGCGCCAATGTATTTCCCGAGGGCGGATATTTTGACTTGATCCAGAAGGGAAGATACCTGCGCGGCGAATATCAATTCGCCTGGGCATCGGCTTATGTGTCCGGATCTCCGGCCAGCGAAAAAGAACTCCAGTCCGGCGCCAAATTATACGCCGACGGCCTTCGTCGCTTTTATCTGGTTGCCGCGCTTGCCGGAGGATTCAAAGGTTTCAACCATTATATGTTCGTCGATCGCGATCACTGGTACGGCGCTCCCCTCGCAAAGGATGGAACTATCTCGTCCGGATACGAAATCGTTAAATCATTCAATGCCGCCATCCTGAGCTCAAAGCTCAATGAACTGACCCCGGAGAGGAAAATTTGCATCCTCGGAAGTCGACAATACCAGTGGATGCGTCTTCTCGATAAGCCCCAGCAATTTGAATATATAGAAAAGCTTATTACCGATTCCGCCGCCGGAATCGGCCGCGACCTCTTGCGACTGAAACTCGACTATGACATCAGAGAAACCTTTGATGTAGAAGCTCTTTCGAAATATAGTCTGGTCTTTCTATTTTCAGCCGAGTTTATGCCTGCCGCCGTGCAGGAAGGAATAATCGAGCTTCTCAAAAGGGGCGTCATCGTCGTTGCCTGCGGCTTAATGCCCAAATATGACGAGAACTTCAGGGAATGCCTGACCTTGAGCCGTTACCTTAAATTAAAAACGACCCTCGGAGAGGGCATCGATACAATCAAGCTGAAAAACACCCAGTTTACATCATATGTATACGGCCATATATTAACCACCGACCCCAAAGTCAAGAGGCTTGCCACTGCCGCCAAGAAAAATGTGGGTGTCTCCTTTTCGAAAGACAAAGGCGTCTTTTACTTGTATTCATTCAATATCGGCTCGGGATGCGACCATAATAAAATGTCTTTCGTAGAATCACTCCTCAATGACAACGACCTTACCTCGCATCTCTACTGTTCCGACCCATCAATTGATATGGCGATTCACAAAGGTGAAAAACGAGCCGTTCTATTCATAGTAGCTCCGCCCCCCGGGGAACTCTGCTCGCTGGCGGATACCTCAAGTCGTGAAGTCATCATCAGACTTGATCTGCGCAAAGTAGGCATCGCGTCGGCCAAAGTGAAAGTGACTGATCTGTTGGCCGGTGAAACCGCCCAGCCCATCAAGATGTCGTCAGACACTTTCCGCAAAGGATATCAGATCAAAGTAGATTTCCCGGACGGCAAAATTTTCTTGATCGAACCTAAATAAGATAAGAACGGCAACCGCCGTTTCTAATTTCATCCGAAAGTGTCGAGATTAAAATATTTGCGCCCGACTTATGGCGCGCTGATCGGCGACGTCTTCTGCTTACGTACCATGGCCATATACCCGCTGACCGCCGCGCCGCTACCCAGAATAAACGCCCCCAGATATATTACCCACCCTAAATATGGGACTCTGAAAGAAAACAGTGAGAATTAGAAGCCCCAGGAAAAGCTCCCAGGTGGCCGAATATGCTTTCTGCCGATTTATTAATCCGAATACAATTCTCCCCAATGATAGGGCTACATAAATCTTCCCCAGATAAAAGAGAATCATCCCGGCGCTGATCAATAATACTCCAAGGGGAATCCCCAGTATCAGTATGAATAGGACTCCCACCCCGGCAGTACATATTATGAATGCCAGACATCCTCTCGCCAGTGTCACCCAGAAATTATCGATAATCTGTTTCGATGATTCCCTGGTGTGCTCCTTGAACAAATATAGAATAACCAGTCCGGTTATAAAGGCCATGAAAAAGAGCAGAATCCGAAGGATAATTGAAAAGGCCGATATTCCCCCTTGTTCCCCTTCTTCCCCTTCCTTTGCCTTCGGTTTATTCCAGGTTTTCTCTCCCAGAATAACAGCCCCTTCTTCAATTGTGGCTTCTTTTTTTGATGTATAATTCAGCGTACCCTTGATATTCGCCGGAGGTACAATTAAAATGTTTTCCCCGGCAATGTCGGCGTTCCCCTCCACGGTGCCCGAAATGACAACCCGATCGCCTGAAATCTTGAGATTCCCTTTAACAACTCCCTCTATTGTTATCTTTGCGCCATAGCAGTTCAGGTCTCTTCCGATATTAGCCTTCTCGCCAATGCTGATCTCATTCCCGAACACCAGCATATTTCCTGCGATATTGCCGTTGCTGTTTACGATATTCCCGAATAGCCGCGCAGAACGTTCCACCGCTCCATGGAGATCTACCCGATACCCAAAGAGGTTGGCGTTGCCTCCTATTTCTCCGACCGAATTTATATCATAACCGAAGGCTGTCAGGTCCCCGCTGATTCTGCCATTAACTTTACCATAGTTGGCAAAGATGTAAACATCGTCATTGATTGAATCCGACTTGGAAATTGTTACGGCCTTCTTGGAGAAAAACTGGGAACCATGGGAAACCGCCGGAGATAGCGCAATTATCAATGATAGAATAATTTTGCCGAGGAACTGGAAGTATCTCTCAGGATACAATATTGATTTGCCTGACAATCCCTTCATTTCCTTTCGCATCGTTCGCACATCTGTATTTACGGCCGCTTCAGAAAAGAGTTGCAGCTCGATTTACCTCTCCGTATAATGTTCAAGCAATAAGCAATTTGCAACAAAAAATTTGATATGAATATCCTCGGTTCCCTCCTTTTAGCCCTTATCGCCTTCGTCTTGGCCTACAGATTTTACGGTAATTATATTTCCAAAAAATTAGGCATTAATCCCGATCGCAAAACCCCCGCCCTGGAATATAACGACGGGGTCGATTACGTTCCCACCCGTCTGCCGGTTCTATTCGCTCATCATTATTCCGCGATAGCGGGCGCCGGACCGATTATCGGCCCAACCTTGGGCATTCTTTACGGCGTCGGCCCGGCCTGGCTATGGATTGTCATTGGAGGGATATTCTTTGGCGCCGTCCATGATTTTTCCGCGCTGTTTGCCTCGGTCAGGGAAAAGGGCAGTTCCATGGCGGAAATCGCCCGCAAGGCGCTGGGAGATTCTGGATTTTTGATGTTTATAGCATTCACCGGCATCATGTTGATGCTGGTAACCTCTGCCTTCCTTTCGCTGACAGCCATCTCATTGACCTCAGTCTGGCCGGTAGAAAAACTCGGTCTGGCGCCGGGGCAAACCCTCCTGAAAACAAAAGTGATCGACGGACAGGAAATGGGTGTGATCGGTGGAATAGCATCAACTTCCGTAGTTATCATAACCTTAGCCGCTCCTTTGCTTGGGTACCTCATATTTAAGAGAAATCTAAGAACCAGCCTTTCCTTCCTTTTGGCCGCAGCCGTCTGTTTTATTTCCATCTACGCCGGATTCAAGTTTCCGGTCAACTTTCCCGGAATAATCTGGATGATAATATTATCAATTTATGTTCTCTTCGCCTCAGGGCTACCTGTTTGGTTTATTCTTCAGCCCCGCGATTTTATTAACGTGCAGATTCTATATGCCGGATTGGCTATCATATTTATTGGCGTAATTGTAGCAGGCTTAAATGGCGCAGTTTCCACCATGCCTGCTTTCAATCTTAGTGAGGGTAATGCTCATCTGGGACCCGTCTGGCCCATGCTTTTCATAATCATTGCCTGCGGCGCTATATCCGGATTTCATGCCCTTGTCGCCGGTGGAACTACCGCCAAACAGCTCTCCAGTGAAAAACAGGCCAAAGCGATCAGCTACGGGGGGATGCTTCTGGAATCGCTTCTTGCCGTACTGGTGCTCCTCACTATTAGCTCCTCCCTCCCCGCGTCCGATTATATGCGCATTACCTGGCCCGAGCAGGGGCCGGGAAATCCTATTCTGGCCTTTGCCCTTGCCGTGGGAAATCTTGTCCATAATGCTTTCGGAATTTCCATCGCCTTCGGCTCGATCATCGGTATCCTTATGGTGGAGGGATTCGTCGTTACCACCCTGGACGCAGCGGTAAGACTGAACCGTTATATCTTGGAAGAATTCTGGCGGAAAATCTTTGTCACCACGCCCGCCCTAATGAAAAATTTCTGGTTCAATTCCGGGCTGGCCGTTATTGCCATGTTTCTTCTCGCCGTGACCAATGGCTACAAACTCATATGGCCGGTCTTTGGAGCCAGCAATCAGCTTCTGGCCGCCCTTACCTTGATAGCCGTTACTGCCTGGCTTAATCTGGCAGGCAAGAAAAGTTGGTTCACTCTTGTCCCGGCCGTCATCATGGTCGTAACCACTATGGCCTCACTGATATATTCTCTCGTCTATGATTTCATCCCCTCCGCAAATATAATATTATCCGTCACCGATTTGCTTCTCCTTGGTCTTTCAGTCGGTGTCGTCTTCCAATCCGTCAGGAAGTTAAAACCGGCGCCTGCTGAAGAGTCTATCATTTTGCCCTAATCTATTTAGCCACAATAAATAAAGCCTCCTTTCTGCCGATAATCTACTGCGGGATTGGATTTTTGCGGTTTTGACGCCCTCCATCCGTTGAATGGTATACTATGAAGATTTTCCGAGATACAGGTAGAACCCTATTACCCCGCGAGGACGCTATGTTCCTCTTTTCCCGCATTTTGACCCTCGTGGCTACCGTCTGGGTTCTGATTTTCCACAAGCTGTCCTACTCGAATTTCCTGATTTTGATCATTCTTGCTGCGACCTTTCTTATCCAGATGGCGCTTTTCTGGCGCATGGTTCTCCGGGGCAAATATGACCTCAAAAAAGCTTACTTCTCGATTATTGTCTTTGACCTCGTACTCCTGTCGGTATTAATCAAATTCGACGGCGGGTATGATTCTGATTTCTACCTGCTTTATTATTTGACAGTCGCGTTTTCCGCATACGTGCTGACCTTCGCTCCGGCCCTGATAGTCACCGCGGCAGTATCTGTAGTATATACCTTGCTCGCCGTGGGCGGACTTCATGCCGATCAGATAGTCCCGGTCTTGATGAGATTGGGTTTCATGTGGTTTCTGCTTTTTATTATTGCTTACATCTCCGATTTTATTCGCCGTTCCGAAAGAAGACTCTTGAACCTCTTCGATACCCTGAATTTGAGAACCTCGGAATTGGAAAGGTCTCAGGCCCATCTGGAGATGATCTACGAAAACTCCCGCGCGCTGGCCGGCATTCTTGATGTTGACGGCGCCATCGAACAGGTGATGAAAATAATGAGCGAGCTCCTCGTTTATCCCGCCAGCGGATTGATATTTGTCGGCCCGGGCGGAAATCTTATCTATAGAGGTCGCAATGTCGGCGGGCAGAGTAATTTCCATCTGAAGGCCCTCGACTCCGGACGACAGGAACTGATAAATCGCGTCATTCATCTGTCCGAAATGGCCACCGTTGTGGACATCGCCGGACGCAATGATTATCAGCCCCTGCGGACCAATACTCATGCGGTAATGCTGGTGCCGATGGTCGCTCACGGCAAAGCCATCGGTTTATTGATAGCCGAATCCCCGCAGATTGGCGCCTTCAATGAACGTGATGAAAAAATGCTCTCGGTAGTGGCACGCTCTGCCGCCATGGCCCTCGATAATGCCCTGCTCCATAGACGGATGGAAGAACTTACCATCACCGATGAACTCACCGGTATCAACAATTACCGATATTTCGCGGAAAAACTGAAAGAGGAACAAAGACGCGCCTCTCGATATAATCTTCCCTTCTCTTTGATTATGCTTGATATTGACTGGTTTAAGAAGTTTAATGATACCTATGGACACGAAGTGGGAAATCTCGTCCTGAAGGGTATCACGGCGGTGATTAAAAAATGTATAAGAGATGTTGACATTTTCTGCCGATATGGCGGCGAGGAATTTGTGGTCATTCTTCCGCAGACTCCGCGGGTGGAAGTAGCCCGCATCGGGGAACGAATCCGCCAGCAGATCGAAGCATCCACCTTTGGCGGCGGAGATAATATCCCACTGTTGAGGGTCACCGTCTCGGTTGGCGTTACTTCCTACCCCGAGAATGGAAAGCCGCAGGATGAAATTCTGTCAGTGGCGGACCAGGCCCTTTATCGTGCCAAAGGAGCGGGGAAAAATCTGGTGTGTGTAATCTGATATGATAAAAAAACTCGGACAACTATTTATCACCGGTTTTGATAGTCCGGAACCGTCGGATGAATTTCTGGAATTTATCGCGACCGAAAATATCGGCGGTGTCATTCTCTTTGAAGAAAACTGCAATCCCCATCGGCTGGCAGAAGAAAACATCAAGAAAATTAATTCCTGCACCGGTGCCCCCATATTCATTGGCGTTGATCAGGAGGGGGGAAGAGTTTGCCGGTTCCGGGGAGTCCCGGCCGAATTCAGTTCACCCATGGAATATGGCTCCAAAAATGATATCGATTTATTCACCGAGCATTATTCCAGGGCCGCACATTTTCTGGCCACTTTAGGGGTCAATCTGACTTTCGGTCCGGTCGCGGACCTCTGGATCAATCTCAATAATACTTGCCTTGAGGGGCGCACCTTCGGAAGCAGTCCCGCCCGAGTAATTCCATTCATCGAAAAAGCCGTGAAGATTTCCGGTAAAGCTGGCCTGATCTCCTGCCTGAAACATTTCCCCGGTTTCGGAGCGGCGCAAAATGATCCGCACAAGATACTGGCCCGGGCAGACTATGATTTCCAAACCTTCGTTAACCGTGAGGCTCTCACTTTCAAAGCCGGCATCGGCGCCGGCGCCGACATGATCATGACCACCCACCTTTCACTGCCTATGATAGATAATCTACCCGCAACAATTTCACATAATATTATGCTGAATCTGCTGAGAGATACCCTCAATTTCGACGGCATTGCTGTTACCGATGACCTCCTGATGGCTGGCGCCGAGGAATTCGGCAACTATGGCGAACGAGCTTTGAAAGCATTTTTGGCCGGGCATGATATGCTCCTTTTCGGACGCGATTTCCGCGCCGCACGAACCGCCCTCGAACACTTCAAGGACGCTCTTTCACGAGGCATCATCCGCCGCGAGCGCCTTGATACTTCATTCGATAGGATCTCCGGCATCAAATCGAAATTGACCGAGCCCGTATTCTAATACCATGACATTACAAAAGCTCCTCTCCAAAAACAGATTCATCATTGTGGGTCTCAATTCGGGCACTTCTGCCGATGGCCTCGATCTTGCCGCAATCCGCTTCGATTTTGCCCATCCCCGGCGTAAAATAGAATTCCTTGTGGGAAAAGCCGTCCCCTTTCCGACTTCATTGAGATCAGATATTAATAAAGCCATCAGCAACAAACTGGACACAATTGATGATATTATCGCGACTCGATAGAAAACTTGGAATTTTCTTCGGGGGAGAGGCTCGGAAATTTTGCCAGACTTTGAAGCGGAGAAAAATCATTCCAAATCTGATCGCATCCCACGGCCAGACTATCAGGCATCTTCCCAATGGAATTGTGCTGAATGGCAGAAGAATAAGCGGTACTCTTCAACTTGGGCATCCTGAATCAATCGCAGAAAAAACCGGCCTTATAACCGTAGCCGATTTTCGGCAGGCCGATATCGCCTCCGGCGGAGAAGGCGCCCCCATAACCCCTTATGCCATGTGGCAGATCTTCTCGCATCCGAAGGAAAACCGTCTCCTGATAAATATCGGCGGCATCGCCAATTATTTCTTCTTCCCCGCCGGCGGAACTCCCAATGACATCTCCGCTCGCGATTGCGGGCCGGGAAACTCCCTGCTTGATATAATCACGAAAAAATATTTTCACAGAGATTTCGATCCCGAAGGAAGACTCGCCTCTCGAGGCGAGATATCGATGCGCCTGATTCTCCTTCTTCTCGGCGATAGCTTCCTTATGGGGAAACAGGGAAGATCCACCGGTCGTGAAAGATTTGGCCACAGCTTTGTCGATAAAATTATCACCCTTTCGTCGAGACTGAAATTAAACCGAAATGATATCTTGGCCACCGCGACCGAACTGACGGCGATTACCATCGCCAATTCCTTGAAAAGCTATACCCTGAAACACAAAATCAAGAAAGCGTATCTTTTCGGGGGCGGCCTGAAAAATCGCTTTCTTGTCAGCCGGCTCGAGGCGAATCTCCCTGATGTCGGATTCTTATCGATCGAACAGTTGGGATTTGATCCCGACTTTCTCGAGGCCGTCTGCTATGCCGCCCTCGGCGGATTGACTATTCGATCAATCCCGACCGGATTGCCGCGAGTGACCGGCGCCCGGTATAAGGCTATTGCCGGAAGAATAATCATTCCCCCGCCGAGAGAGATTTGAATAATATGAAGATTCCTAAACTCGGAAAACTTGCCCGGATTTCCCTGCGCCTGATTGCCGGTTTCCTCGTCATTCTCATTGTCTGGGGATGCGCCGTAGTGCCTCGCCTGAAAGAAGGAACTGAGTCTAGTGTCATAAGATTACCCTTCGTCCGAGTCCTAATCGAAAATGATAGTCCCGAATTAACTATCACCGCCGTCGGATCATTCGCCGTGGAATGCCTGCGGGGCGACCAAAGCTTTGTTTATCATTCATCCCATTCGATCACCGTCCGCCCTGAGGACGGAATGATGGCCGTCTATTCCGGAAAAACCCGCATTGACGGAGAATTCGATGACGTTCTCATGTCGCCGCGAGGCAATAGCGGTTTCCTGAAATATCATGATCGGCGCTACCGGGGAATGTTTAGAATTATACTCCACGGCGTCAACCTCAGATTGATCAACGTTGTCCATATCGATGATTACTTGAAAGGCGTCGTTCCCCCGGAGATGGGTAAAGTCGGCGAGCCTGAATTTGAATCTATCAAGGCACAGGCGGTGGCGGCGCGAACCTACTCACTCAAGAGATTGTCTCAATACCCGGGCGAGCCATACGATCTCAGATCGGATGTCACCGATCAGCTTTATCATGGAACCGAAGTTGAAGAACCTCTGATCTCCGATGCCATCGACAAGACCAGAGGGTTGGTCGTCAAATATGGAGACAGCCTCATCACGGCCTACTACCACTCGACCTGCGGTGGATTTACTGACGATATCGAAGAGGTCTGGGACAAACCCTCCGCTCCCTACCTTCGAGCCGTCAACGACAGCGCCTCCTGTAACTGGTCGAAGTATTATAACTGGAAAGAGTCCTATACTCCCGACCAGCTGAAAATGAGAATCGAACAATTCCTCTCCGCGGACCGAGGGCGCGAAGTTACAATCGATAACATCACTGATATTTCGGTAATCAGCCGCACCGCCGGTGGGCGCGTGGCCAAATTGATCGTCAAGACGGCCGTCGGCGAATATTCCTTCGGCAAAGATAAGATCCGCTGGGTTTTCAAACGCTCATCGAATCCGGATCTGATATTGCAATCGGCCCGATTCGATGTCTCCGTCGCACGGGACGAATCAGGCAAGATTACTCGAATCGATCTTGACGGCGGGGGATATGGCCACGGCATCGGCATGTGTCAGTGCGGCGCTATCGGGATGGCGCGAAACGGCGGAAAATTCGATCAGATTCTCGCCCGCTACTACAAAGACACTAAACTTGTCAAATTATATTGATAATTAATCAAATCGATATTCCGGCACGAATACCCTAAAATATCTCTGCCGGATCGACCTTGGATATACTGAATCGGTACTTGCCGGAACTCTCCAATGGAATCTGCTCGACATATTCTATTTGATATTTCATGGATGGACCGAAAAATTTAGGGATTTCCGACTGAAGATATGCCAGGCTCTTCTCGCCGAAATTCTCCCCCTTGACGATCCGAAAGATAATCTCATCGATCTTTTCCTGCACTAATTGAGCCTGCGCCACACCGGGAGTATTGGCTACCAGATAAATCGTCAGTGATGCCCCGGAAATTATTTTCCGCTCCGGCGTCACGAGGAAATCAGTCACCCGCCCCGCCGCCATTTTCATCAAAGGCAATCCCCGTCCGCAGGCGCAGGTTTCATCCGATGGAACCCCCGCGTCCTCAATCTGATATCTGATAAACGGCATCCCGTAATTCATCAGGTCGGTTATGATAATTTTTCCATATTCGCCCGGTTTGACCGGCTTATTCTCCTTGATAAACTCGAGCAAAAAATTCTCCGCCCCGATATGCAGACCCGAATGCTTCTCGCACTCCGACGCAATTACACTTGTTTCCCGCGAACCATACCGGTCAAATACCCGACACTCAAATACCGCCTCGATAAGACTTCTCTGCTCGGGATCGAGCAATTCTGCCGACGTTATAATCGCCCCGGGTCTATGATGATCGGTGGAATTAGTCTGCTTCAAGATACCGCGCAAACAGGTACATGGCATTGGCATAAGCAATATAAAGAGGCGGTCGGTACCTCCTGAGTTCGATCTTGAAATCTGCCAGCTTCTCCGGGGTCATGCTTGACGTGTCCAGAACGATTCTTCTGTCCAGAAGGAAATTGCGCGCCCGCACTTTAAAATGCTGCAAACCCGAAATGTCTTCCCTATTTCCCCATAAGGATGCCGTCTTCACTCCGATATCCCAACCCGCCCAGCGATTATGACGAAACGTCGCCGCCTGTCGGGAGAACACCCTGTCGATATTCAGATAAAAGTGCAAAGGCGATCCGGTCGATCCACCCGTCTTATTCGGTACCAGCCTGTCATTGGGAAAATTCTTGGCCTTGAGAGAATCTCTATTCTGCTGAATATCCTTTTTTGTAAGAACTGGAAGCATCCGGATATCGTCGAGTGAATACAATTTCTCGGGCTTAAATCCGCATTGGTCAAAACGTCTGGTATAAAAAGGGCAATTGTTATATGCATGCTTAAGCAGCTCTCTCAGTCGATCCAATTGAAGCTCCTTAATTTTATCGGGAGACAGAAATTGCATCTTTTCCATCTCCGCCAGATGCTTCAACGTACTGCTCCTCTCCCGAAATATCACCAGCGGGAAGACAATATGTTTGGCGAAAGGCCTCATTAGATCGAACATTTCCGTATTACCCTTCCTTATACTCAAGAGTCCTGGTCTTCAAGATATGCTTAAACCGCCGGACTTCATCCGCCGTGAAAAATCTAATTAGATAAAGCACTATTGGGTAAGACAATCCAATCATGATTTTGACCAAAATATCGGTCCAGATAGATCCTGTCGAGACCAGAAATCCCGCGAAATATATGGCAAACGCCGTGACAAAAAGAACCGCAATTCTCTTCCATTCCATGGTAATTGGAAAGAGCTTGTTGGAGTAATAATATGTCAGGACGACTTTGACTATAAAACATATCAGCGTAGCGACAGCTGCACCCCAGATTGTGTAGCGCTTAATTAAAATAAAATTAAGAGCAATATTGAGAAGGCCGTTGGAAACATTGACGTATGCAATATACCTTGTCGCCTTCTTCATCATGATGCCGACATTAAAATGATAATGGAAGGAGAATATGATGTACGAGAGCACGATTATCGAAACCACCTTATGCGCGCCCCAGAAATCGGGAGGCGCCATAAAGTGGATAACTTCCTTGGCCAGAAGCGATATCATCAAACCCACGAACAAACTCAACGTGCAGAAATATGTGAATATTCTGGCGAAAATCTGTTCCTTGCCCGGCTGGTCGAAAAACTCCATTCGCCGCGGGCTCCATATTTGAATGAAGGGCGATGTGACAAATTGATTTATGAGAGTGCCGATTTTATAACCCAGCGAATACAAGCCGGTTGTGGTCATATCGGCGTAGGCTTTAATAAAATATCTGTCCGACGAGTGAACCATGAACGCCGATAAATTGGAGGGTATGAGAGGGAAACCGAATATAACCATCTCCTTGAGTATCTTATAGTCGATCTTGATGCCGGTTCGTTTCAGAGTTATTCCGACCATTATGATCGTAAAAATTATGAATGACACGAGGCTGGAGAGCAGGATCCCGTACACTCCCATTTTGGCAAAGACCACAAGATAGATATTCATCCCCAGAGTAACGATGGTCATACCCACCTTGGCCACCATGTATTCTATCGATTTTTGTTGAACTCTTAAATAGGCGAAGACAATCGGCAGGATCATATTCAAGGCCAGCGTAAGAAGGGCAATCACAAAAAATGACTTATACTCCGATGAATCCAGAATCAACTTGGCCAGTATGCCTGAAAAGGGAAGTATCATAAGAATAAGCGCCGTTATCATTGCCCCGTAACCCACAATGGCGCTGCTTATGACCTTTTTCTTATCCGCTTCCTCTTTGTAGTCGAAATAAAAGCGGATAACCGCCGACTCCAGCCCCATGCCGACCACAAGCGATATAATACCCGTGGTCATGCTGATCAATTCCATTATGCCATAGTCAGCCGGAGTTAAATATCTTGTATAAACCGGCAGCATTATGAAGCTGACCAGCTTATCTAGAACATTCGACAGTCCGTACACGAAAGAGTGGCGGACAATAACTTTGGCTTCTTTTGCAACTGACCCAGACATGACAAATCAATGATTTATTCGGCAGTGCCCCGGTTCATCCTTTGAATTATCAGACGCTCCATATTTGGTCGCCAATATATCAACTTTATCGGCAATTTCAATCTTTCTTTTGGGGCAAAAAAGGGGAGACCTCCTTCGCTCAGAGAGTATTATACTCTATTATAACGGAAATCCTATGCCGACATTCTCGTCAGCATAGGATTTTACCCTTAAATGGTGTTATTCTGCCAACATCCATTCGGCCGTTCTCTCATCTGCAGTTGAGAGGGGGACCCGACTTGTAGAGGGCATTTAATAAATATGAAACATCAAGAATATTTATCGTACCTGAGCCGTCAACGTCGGCGATCGCGAGATTCGGAGGTGGTGCACCATGTTTGTAGATATATTGTATCAGGTAGGAAATATCAAGGCTATTGACTATGCCATTATTGTCCACGTCCCCGCAATTGAATAGGCAGGTATCACAGACGGTACCATCGCCCGCCGTTTTCGAGAGTATCGCGGTTGGAAGGATTGAAGTGGCCGAAATGTTGAAAGCCACGGTCACGCTATCCGACCCCTTCTTCGCCTTCAGAATAAAATTATTGAATGTCGTGGAATCAGCCGCAATATCGGATTCCCACCAGTACGTGACTGCGTCGGCCAGCATTCCGTTGGTAGGAGATAACCCGCTTAAAATCGTATCACGATAGTTGTTGATAACCCATACCATGGCCCCCGGCACCGGATAACCATTCTTGCCCAGAATGCGCGCTCTCAGCATTCTCTGAAGACCCAGCTCCCGAATACCGCGTGTCGTACATGAAATGATAATATTCGTATCCGAAGCGCCCGATTGATATACCATATCTCTTACCAGATTATTGGAGCAGTCGAAAGCGTTGCAGAGATGCCCCACATGGTAGGTCTGCGGGTCGTACGATGGAGTAAGGAATTTCAACGTATCCCCCTCCAGTCTGATCCCTCTGGCGCCTTCATTGATTTCTCCATATTTGACCAGAACATTATCACTCTCAATTCGATTATGTCGGAACACGAGGGTTGAATCCTCGATTATCACCGCATCAAAACAGACTCCGTATGCGATCACGCCTGGCGTCAGCGATTTAGCCCGCATCACATTATTTTCGATTGTACAGTGCGATGCCGTTCCGCCATAGGTTCCCTCGAATGTATATCGTAGCGCCGAAATCCCCCGGGCGTAACTGGATGTTGCCGTATTGGCGTCTCCCGTATTGATGATCGTGTTGCCGTATACATGAAGATACTGGCAGTCGTTTCTTATCCGAAGGGCGTGATTTTCCACATGAGTCTCATCATATTCAACATTGGGACCCTCATGAATATCGATATAATTATTATATACCAGCATGTTCGACTTGGGCGTGCCTAAAATACTCTCCAGCAAAATCCCCCGGCCGCCGCCGTATGATGTTCCGCTGGTAATTACATTATCGTGGATCTCGCTCCCCGGTCCGGCATGCTGAACGGCTATAGCATACGGATTAGCCGAGGAATAACATGTGCCATGGGGAGAAGTATAAGTGAAATTCCTCGAATCGACGCTCAGAGAACAAGCGTAAATTTTGAACACCCCCCATTCGCTTCCGGTGCCTCCGTCTACTCTTATCCCCGCATGTGGAATTCCGCTCATCTTTACATCATGGACCTTGACATTATAACTGTACCCGCTGTCGGCAGCGTAAATTGGGTCATAGGCTACTTCCGCGCTGATTAACAGCGCGTCGAACTGGCATCGTGACCGAAAATAATTGACATTGCTCTTGTAACGCCCCCCGGATATCTCGATATCGTACCCGTAAGCCGTCGCACCTTTTCCGTTGTATCCACCCACCGTCACATTGACATTTCTTGCCGTAATTTTGTTTCCGCCGATCTGCATACAGAGATTATCCTGTGCCACCGATGTATCATTATTCACCGTGGGCGCATGAATGATATTCCCCCCCTGTATAATTATATCTTTCGGCCAGTGACGGCTGTCCCCGCCGTTAATCTTCAGACCGCAGAGGTTGTCTCCATTTCCGGTTCCAAATATCAGAGAATCGCTCCCCAGATCCAAAAACCAATTTCTCGGCGGATTGTAACCCCCTCCGGTTATGACCAGGCCCCCGATCGGTGAACTAAGTCTCGTCCCCTGAATAGTTACCGTGTCCCAGGCATCCCCCGAATGTTGAGATTGATAGACCGTGTCCGGAAGCGACGAAATCACGAGTCGCCCTGCGAACGCGGGAAGCGAGATGAGAAACAAAAAGAGAACCAGAAATACTCTGCTCATGGGTACACTCCATTCAGCTGCGAACCCGCTTCAAAATCCCATCGCAAAAAAAGCCGACGGTCGATTTTGAATCCGAATTCTTAGTCCATTAATAATGTCAAGTTACCACGTTAGCAGTATGTACTCTGGTATGATCCCTCGATATGGTTACAAATTCCGGCGAGTAAAACGCAAAATTATCTCAGCCTTTTTAAAATAGGGAGATCAGCATATTCAGTCAAGGAATAAATCGCCGAATTAAGATAAAAGATTATTTTTATCGATAATTATACTCTTATCCTATCAGTTATTGATGTTAATTGATGAAGCGCAATATTTGCGCCCGAATGCCGCTGTCACGAATTATAGATGATACCGGAGGTACAATAATAAAATATATTTAATCAGCTTTGTAAGAATAAGATCTGAGATTATTGCTCAATCACGAATGGCGAATCGGGAAGGTTTTCGTATCGGATTTCATCGACCGGCTCTTTTCTATTCTTTCCGCCATAAAGATTATTCGGTGCGTTATAGACAATCCCGTCTATCCTGCCGATATTTTTATAAGCATGCACTACGCCCGGAGGAATTATCACGGAAACCCAATTGTCCTCGCCGACATCAATTTGATATTTCTTTTGATATGACCGCGAATCGGAACGATTATCCCATAAGTACAATCGAAATGTCGACGGTCCCACGAAACAAAAATAATCAGTCTGATGCGAATGCTCGTGCGGCCCCCTTGTCATCCCCGGCCTTGTGAGAGAAATATAAGACATCACCGGAAAATGCTCCCCTTGAATCTCGTCCTGGCGAAATAACTCCATCAGCCAGCCCCGCTGATCTTCAAATCGCTTTAACTCTTTTATGATAACGCCATCAATTTCACAGTTCATTCTTAATCTTCTCTCCATACTCTGCCAAAAAATCTTTCAACGCCTCGCGGTAATGGCGCATCCTATTCAACCCCGCCTTCTTCAACTTTGCATTTTCCAGCGACGAATATCTTGGCCGCGGCGCCGGACGCGGATACTCATCGGTGCGGCAAGGCACAACCTCAATTTCCATCGATAATTCCTCAAATATGGCGCGGGCAAAATCATACCACGATACTTCCCCCTCGGCCGTGCAATGGATAATTCCCCGAACGTTATTATCAATAATAACCTCAGTCTGCCGGGCAATTTCCATTAGTCCAGGTCGGATTCCCGATCTGATCATCCACAACTTTAATCGGAATTATCTCTTTTCCGCTCTTCTTATCATGCAATTGCTTCTTCCCGAGTCCGATCATCGTTTTGACAAAATTCTTTCCATTAACCCCATAGACCCACGCAATACGCATAATCGCAAAATCGTCAAGAATCGCCTGAATCCTCTTCTCAGCCTCCAATTTGCTTCTGCCATAAACCGTCACTGGGTTTGGAATATCTACTTCAGTATAGGGAGAATTTGCAGTTCCGTCAAAAACATAGTCGGTCGAATAGTAAATCATCCTCGCCCCGACCTGATAACAGGCAGCGAGCAATATTTTCTGTCCCAACCGCGTTAACCGCCATCGCCGTTTCTAAATCCGATTCGCACCCGTCCACATCAGTATAAGCGGCCGTATGAATCACTACCCCCGGTTTAATCTTGTCGACACACGATTCCACTTTCGAATAGTCCCTGATATCAAAATCACCGATATCAACTCCGATAACCTCGCGCCCGCGCGAAAGTAAGCTTACAAGCTCGCTCCCCAACTGCCCCTTACAGCCGGTTATCAGTGTTTTCCTTTTCACCATCGGCTTCGCGCACTACCTCAAGAATATATTTTTTGTAATCATTATCCGCCATGCCGTCAAGCAACGCTTGAATCTGTCGGCGATTGATAAATTTCATCCTGTAAGCGACCTCTTCGATACAGGCGATTTTTTGCCCCTGGCGTTTCTCGATCGTGGCTATAAAATTCCCCGCGTCAAGCATACTCTCGCACGTGCCCGTATCAAGCCACGCTATCCCTCGGCCGAGCCTTTCGACTCGAAGCTTCCCCTTTTCAAGATACCGCTTGTTGACATCGGTGATTTCCAATTCCCCACGCGCGACGGCTTTAATTTTTTGGCGATATCGACAACTTCCGAGTCATAAATATATAACCCCGTCACCGCGTAGTTCGACTTCGGATGCTCCGGTTTTTCCTCAATCGAAATAACCCTGCCGCCCTCATCAAATTCGATCACCCCGTACCGCTGCGGATCCCGAACATTATATCCGAACACCAGCGCCCCCTCCCGGAAATCCCGGGCATGACGGATAAAATCATAAACTCCGTAAAATATATTATCGCCCAGTATCAGTACGACATTCTCGCCGTCAATAAAATCTTCCCCTATTATAAAAGCCTCCGCGATACCGGCCGGGGACGATTGCAGCTTATATGAAATATTCAATCCCAGATGACTCCCATCGCCGAAAAGATTCTGAAACTGCGGCAAATCCTTGGGAGTGGAAATTATAAGTATATCGGTAATTCCGAAAAGCATCAATGTCGACAGCGGATAATAAATCATCGGCTTGTCGTAGACGGGGAGAAGCTGTTTGCAGGCGGTCTGGGTTATCGGATAAAGACGGCTTCCACTACCCCCCGCCAAAATAATCCCCTTCCTAACATTTCCCTTCATCGCATTTCCTTTACCTGCCCGAATACATCATCTCATAATATTTAAGATACTCGCCGCTGACACAATTCTCCAGCCATTTGTTATTCTCAATATACCACCCGACCGTCTTCCGCAGGCCCTCCTCAATGCCGTATGATGGCTTCCATCCGAATTCCTTCTCGACTAGCGACGCGTCAATGGCGTATCTCCGATCATGCCCCGGGCGGTCTTTCACGAAATCCACAAGCTTCTCGCGCGGGCCGCCGCCAAGAATCTCATCCAGAATCCGGCAGATCAATTTTACCAGTTCGATATTCTCAATCTCATTATGCCCGCCGATATTATATTTTTCCCCCGATCGCCCTTTATGAAAAATTAAATCAAGCGCCCGGCAATGATCTTCGACATAAAGCCAATCCCGCACATTTCTCCCGTCGCCGTATACCGGAAGCCTTAGTCCCGCGCGAGCATTACGTATCATCAGAGGAATCAGCTTCTCCGGGAATTGAAACGGGCCGTAATTATTGGAGCAATTCGATATAATAGTATCCAGCCCGTACGTCTTATTATAAGCCCGCACCAGATGATCGCTTGACGCTTTCGACGCTGAATAGGGAGAATTCGGATTATACGCCGTCTCCTCGGTAAAATACCCTGTTTCCCCCAGCGACCCAAAAACCTCATCGCTTGAGACATGATGAAAACGGAATCGATCTCCATTCTCAATTTTCTTTCTGGCCCACTCGAGAAGATTGAAAGTCCCGATTATGTTCGTATTGATAAATTCGGCCGGCCCGATTATTGAACGATCAACATGCGATTCTGCCGCCAGATGAATGATAGAATCAATTTTATACCTGTCAAAACATTCCCCCAAACGCTCAAAATCGCAAATATTGATTTTCTCGAATTTGTAGTTAGCGCTTTTTTCTATCGATACGAGATTGGATAAATTCCCCGCATACGTAAGACAATCGACATTCACGAAAAGATACTGGGAGTATTTTGGAATCATATGAAGCAGGAAATTCGATCCTATAAATCCCGCTCCCCCCGTGACCATTATTCGTTTTTCAAATTTATTCAAATCAGTCATCGCCATCTATTTCACTCAATGTCGTGTTCGAATATCGCCAATATAAAATTGATCAATTGGAAAAATCAATCCCCCGTCCGGTCAAGACACGCCACAATTCTCCCAAAAATCCCCAGCCAAGACCTATATGAATGGCCGGATATATTAACAGCAATATTGCCAAAAACCTGATCCCATTTTTCATCGATACGGCGATCGCACCGCCCAGCACTAATAGAACATATAGCCCCAGCAAAATCAAAAATAGAAACAGCGCTGCATTTGAGACAATAGATAATAATCCCGCCAGCGGCATTCCGGCGGTGAAAATCGCGGGGAGAAGCGTACTTAACGAAAGTGTCCCGCGATGTTTCTGAGCCAGCCTGAATCGTCCCGTGCCGTATCTTTTCATCTGTTCGAATAATCCAGCCACCGATTCGCGCGGATAATAGAAAACCGCCAGATTCATCGACGTAAATGATTTGTACCCCGCCTCTGCCACCCGATAATTGAACTCTACATCTTCGCAGGCGTCAAATCGCTCATCGTACAGGCCGATCTCCTCGAAAATCTCTCTCTTGTAACTGGCCCCGGAACTGGTCGGATTTACATACATATCCTTATCAGTAAATATGGTCGAATCGAGCCCGTGCCCGATCGCCGATTTTCTCGCCAGCGCGATCCCTTTCTGCACAAAACTGTTTTCAGGCGTTTCAAGAAACTGAGGCCTGCTAAGAACCGATACTTCCTTCTCTTCCATCAATCGAGCCGTATTTTTCAGGAGCTGATTGTTTTCAATATGAGTGTGGCCGTCAATGAATGTAATAATATCCCCCGTCGCATTTCTGACACCGACATTCCTTCCCGCCGAAGCCAGCCCGACCAGATTAGGGAATAGCCTCACGCGCGGGTCGGATCGTGCAATCTCGCCCACTATCTCGGCGGAATTGTCGGTCGATTCCCCGCAGGCGACAATTATCTGAATCTTATCCGACGGATAATCCTGATCCAGAATCCGATCGATAGTCGAGGCAATATATTTCGCCTCATTCCTTATCGGTATGACAACTGTGATTTTTGGGAAAGACTCCGATTCTTCCTGCATGATAAAATTACACTCGGAAAATTTGACTATCCCAACACGTCAGAACCCGCATGCATAATCCTTGCGCGAGGTTTAGCATTTGCAAATCCGAAATTGAACCTGCAACTACACGACTATCGTTTCCTGTCGCCCTGGCCCGGTAGAAATTAGCTTCAGACCCACGCCAAGATCGCTGGTGACAAAATCAAGATACTCCCTCGCTTTCAATGGCAAGTCCTTCAGTTTTGTCACCCCTGTCGTCGATGATTTCCATCCGTCAAATTGCTTATATACTGGTTCAACACTCCAAAGATCAGTCATATCGAGCGGAATTTGGTCGAGCATCTCGCCGCCTAGCTTATAAGCCACGCATACATTGATTTTTTCCAGCCGATCAAGAACATCAAGCTTCGTAACCGCAATCTTCTCTATGCCATTTATCCGGCAGGCATGCCGAAGCACAACCAGATCAAGCCAACCTGTCCGGCGCGGCCTGCCGGTCGTAGCTCCGAATTCCTTGCCGATTTTGCGAATTTCTTCTCCAACTCCATCCGTAAGCTCAGTCGGAAATGGCCCCGCCCCGACGCGGGTCGTGTACACCTTAACCACGCCGACCACCTCATCTATCATCTTTGGCCCGATCCCCAGACCGGTCAACGCCCCACCGACCGTCGTGTTGGAAGATGTCGCAAAGGGATAAGTCCCCAGATCGATATCGAGCATTGCCCCCTGGGCGCCTTCGAATAATATCGATTTCCCCTCTTTCTGATGCTTGGCCAATTGCAGCGAGACATTCGCCACGAGAGGTTTCAGGATTGGCGCAATTCCAATCAGATCATTGAAGATTTTATCAATATTCCCCCGTTCGTCATCGCCATTATCCAGATAAACCCGCTTGATATTCCGCTGATTCTCCAGTTTTTTTCTCAGCCGCTCAGGCGAAAATATGTCGCAAAGCCGAATACCGCTTCTGTCGACTTTATCCCTGTAAGCGGGGCCGATTCCGCGAAGCGTCGTCCCGATTCCGCCATTCCCCCGATCTTTTTCCTCGACGCACTCTATCATTTTATGATAGGGAAGAACCAGATTCACCGCCGGCGATACAAAAAGGCGGCCAGAACAATTTACCCCTTCCTTCTTGAGAAGCTCCATCTCTTCAATCAGACCGAACGGGTCAAGGACAACCCCATTCCCTATATAGCATATTTTCCCCTGATGAATAATCCCTGACGGCGCCAGATGAAGGACAAATTTCTTCCCCCCGGCCAATATGGTGTGTCCGGCGTTGGCGCCTCCCTGAAAACGGGCGACAACATCCGCTCTCTCCGCCAGAAGGTCCACCACTTTCCCTTTTCCCTCGTCACCCCATTGACACCCCACAACTATCACATTCTTACCCATTTCCAAACTCCCCGAGAATCAAATATTCAATTCTTCACCACAGATTCAATCCATCGGGAAAGATCATCTTTTCCGATTCCCGAAATGTCCGAAAAAACAATCGGTTTAACCTTGAAAATCTTCTCCATCTCCCTTTCTTTTTTTGCGAGAGCGCCTCTGCCCAATTTATCAGATTTCGTGAGAACAAAGGCAAATTTAATTTTCTTCTGCACCAGCCAATCTAGCATCATCAAGTCCAATTCATCTGGCTCACGCCTGCAATCGAACAAGTAGATCAATCCTAACAAGTTATCAACAGTATTCAGGTATTTATCCACCAGCTGTCCCCATTTCCGCCGAGTCTTTTCGGGGACTTTCGCGAATCCAAAACCCGGAAGATCTACATAATAGTACCGATCATTAATCAGAAAAAAATTTATCGATTGAGTCCTGCCGGGAGTCTTCGACGTCCGCGCCAGCTTTCTTTGGCCGACCAGCCTGTTTAGCAAGGTCGACTTGCCGACATTGGACCGTCCCGCGAAGGCTATGTGAGCAAGATTATCGGATGGTATCTGCCCGACATCATTAAATGAGCCGACAAAGACCGCTTTCTGAGGCATTTGATAATGAACTTAAAATATCCCGTAAAGTCAGTATAATAATGAAGCTTGCGTGATAACTCTAATTTTCGGCCTTTTTTTTCGGGGAAGCCTTTGCATGTCTCACCCCGTTGCCAAACACCGCCTTGATCCCTTCTTCAACCCTCTTAATTGGAATAAGCTCAAGCCCTTCAATTAGCTCTTTTGGAAGCTCGGACAGGTCCTTCTTGTTCTTGAATGGATAAATAATATTGGAAACTCCCGACCTCTTGGCCGCCAGAAGCTTTTCATTCAGACCCCCGATCGCCAGTATATCGCCACTGAGAGTGATTTCCCCCGTCAGCGCCAAACTGGATCGTATCGGTTTCTTGGTCAAAGCCGAAAGTATCGCCACCAGAATGGTTATACCCGCCGATGGCCCATCCTTCGGGACCGCTCCCTCGGGCGCATGCAAATGGATTTCCATTTTATCGAAGAAGTTGGGGCTCAAACCAAGCTCTTTTGCATGACTTCTGATATACGAAAGCGCCGCCGATGCCGATTCCTGCATCACCGTCCCGATCTTCCCCGTCAGGGTTAATTTGGGCTGACCCTTCATCAGTGTCACCTCGATAGGAAGAACTTCTCCGCCGAATTCCGTCCAGGCCAGACCGACCGCATACCCAGGTTTCGGATGAGCCTGTATATCGGTGGCGATATGCGTTCTGACCCCCAGGAATCCGCCGACTGTACGAGCGCCGATATCATATCTCTTCTTCTTTGCCCCTTCTGCAAGTTGCTGGGTAATCTTGCGCATTATGGCCGCCAGCTGCCGCTCCGTTTCCCTGACTCCCGCTTCCTTCGTATAAAATCTCAAAATCTCATAAAGAGCCTCTTCAGTGAACTCTATATTTAGCTTCTCCAGCCCAAGCTCCTTCTTTAGTTTCGGAATCAGAAATCCCCTTATTATTCCCACCTTCTCATGCTCCAGATACCCCGGAAGGCGGATAATCTCCATTCTGTCCAGTAATGGAGGCGGAATCCCGCCCATGGAATTCGCCGTTGTGATAAACAGCACTTGCGAAAGATCAAAATCCAATTCAAGATAATTATCCGAAAAAGTCGAATTCTGCTCCGGATCCAGAACCTCCAGAAGCGCCGCCGCCGGGTCCCCGCGAAAATCAATCCCGATCTTATCAACCTCATCAAGCAGAAACACCGGATTGGCCGAACCCGCCCTTTTTAACGATTGAATTATCCTGCCCGGCAGTGAGCCGATATACGTCCGTCTATGTCCGCGAATCTCAGCTTCATCATGAATGCCGCCCAGCGACATCCGCACAAATTTCCTGTCCAACGCTCTCGCGATCGATCTTCCCAGCGATGTCTTCCCGACACCCGGCGGGCCAACGAGGCATAAAATAGGTCCCTTCACCTTCCCGGCAATCTTAAGCACCGCGAGATGCTCTATTATTCTTTTCTTTGGCTTTTCAAGCCCAAAATGGTCGCCGTCAAGAATCGATTTCACTTCTTTGAAATCCGACCTGTCTTTGGTAGTAATATTCCACGGCAAAGCCAGTATCCATTCCACATAACTTCTTAGAACTGCCGATTCGGCAGAATATGGATGCATTTTTGACAGTCTTTTTATCTCTTCCTCAGCTTTTTGCTTAGCTTCAGCTGGCAATGTCATCTTTTCCAGCTTCTTCTGAAGGTCGTCAACCTCGCCACCAAAATCCTCTCCCTGACCCAATTCTTCCTTTATAGCTCGCAACTGCTCCTGAAGATAAAATTCCTTCTGATTTCTTGAGAGCGACTCTCTTACCGTCCCATCGATCTTCTGCTCGATCTTGAGAATTTCAATTTCGGAACGGATAATATTGGATACCTCAACCAGCTGGCCTTTGATCGATTCAAACTCGAGCATCTTCTGCTTTATATCCATCTTGACCAGAATATGAGCCGCCACCGTATCCACCAGCTTCTGATAATCCTCAATCGTCGAGATCGAGTACAATATCTCTTCCGGTATTCTTCGGTTGAGCCTGACATATTCGGCAAACAGCTCGGTCATATTACGCGCCAGAGCTTCAATTTCTCTGTCCTTCAAAATTTCCGGCGCCATAACCTGCAGACGCGTGGTATAAAAGCTTCCCGTCTTGTTAAATGTCTTAATTCTCGCGCGGACTAACCCTTCCACCAGAACCTTCAGCGTGCCGTTCGGGAGCTTCATTATTTGAAGTATCCTGGCCACGACTCCCATTTCATAAAGGTCCTTCAGCGCCGGTATCTCCGCCTCCGGGGTTCTCTGTGCTACCAGAAATACCTGCTTATCCAGAATCATCGCCTCTTGCAAAGCCGAAACAGTAAACTGCCTGCCGACCAGAAGCGGATAGATCATATGAGGGAATATTACAATATCCCTCAGCGGAATAACCGGTAACCGGCTCTTGATCTCTATCTTTTCTTCGCTGTGTTCTACTTTCATATCAATATCTTATCATACCCGATAGCGGCTGAAGCCGAAACCAATTTAATCAATTCCAATCGGATGTGGGTGACTTTTTTGCCTGACATTATCCGGCAAAACACTCAGCCCAAGTCTGAACCACATGAGGCAGACTATCCCTCTTGTCCAGAACGCCCCACCAATAAAGCAGTTAAACAACGAATCGACGATTTCAAGCCCCCTTTGCCCATCGCCGACTCAAAATCAATCAGACCGCAATCTTTGCGAAATATCCAGACCCTATTTAATCTCCATGTCAACTTCGGTCACCGGCCCGAATGTATCCATCGGCTTATCGAACAGATCCTTATTCCCCGTGATGACAATCACCATATTCTTGGGATCCAGATACTTGGCCGCAACCCGGCGGCAGTCGTCAAGTGTGACCGCCTGATACGCCTCAAGGTCCTTTTTCATCTGGTCGGGAGGGAACCCCGTTAACTCCAGAGTAGCTTGAGCATTGACAATCTGATCGGTCGTCGCATAGTTGAAAACGAAATTATTTATGATCGATTCCTTGGCCAGATCCATCTCTTCCTGTGTGATCCCCTTTTCTTTCACCTGTGTCATTATGTCGATTATCATCTTGGTAGCCTGTGCCATCGCGTCGGCCTTGGTCTGGCAATAGGCGAACATATTCCCCATCAACGGCCGATTGAACACGTAACTGCCGACCGAATAAGCCAGCCCCGCCGATGTCCTTACCTGTCCGGTCAATCGCGACGAAAATCCGCCGCCGCCCAGCGCGAAATTCATGACATCCATCGCGTGACGATCAGGATTCTTATCATCCATGCAAAGATGCCCCATCCGTATATTGGCCTGATTGATATCTTTGCGGGCGTAATACACCCCCGGCTTGTAATGCGGCATCGCCTTTGTTGCCGTTCCAATAGCTACATTCCCCTTCGCCCAGCCGCCGAAATATTTAGCGACCAGATCTCTTAACTTCATCGGTCGTCAGGTCGCCCGATATCGCCAGAATGCAGTTGTCCGGATTATAAAATTTCTTGTACTGCGCCACGAGCGCGTCCTTGTTAATCTTGCCGATTGATGCCAGCGTGGCAAAATTGCCATATGGATGCCCCGAATATACTTCCTGATAATAAATTCGTCTCGTCACCGCATTAGGTTCGTCGTTCTGACGCCTTATCTCATCGCTCTTATTGGAAAGCTCCATGGAGATTTTCGATGTATCAAACGTCGGTTTCTGGAGAATATCCGAAAATATCTCCAACCCCAGGTCGGCATCTTTTTTCAACGAGCGCAGGTCAAGCATAAGATTATCCGACCCCGCCGCACTGCTTATCGACGCCCCCACAAAATCAAGGTCTTGATCAACCTGATCCGGTGTACGCTTACCCGCCCCGCCGGTGCGAAGCAATTTAGCCGTCATCTCCGTCAGGCCGATCATCTCTGATGGATCAAACACCGTCCCGCCCTTGAAAAACGCCGCACAGGTGATTATCGGAAGCTGGTGGTCCGCCAGAAAATAAACCACCATCCCGTTTTCCGCCACATATCGCGTCGGTTCAGGAGGCTCGAATTTAAGCGGAGCAAATTTCAGATCGCGCGGGTTGACCGCAAAAGAAGACACCCCTGCCGCAAATATCAGCAGCATCAGAATAAATATCCCCTTCCTCATTGGGTGGCTCCTTTCTCCTTAGGTACCAGCGTGGCAACGGTGCGATTCTCTTTGGTAAAATATTTCTTGGCCGTGCTCATTATATTCCCCGGCGATACCGCCTTCAGATTATCCCGGAGCTTGACAAGATAATGCCAGTCATGCGCCTGGCTTTGCGCCGACGCCAGGTTGCTGGCTAACCCCATGTTGGAATGAAAGCCCCAGATGAAATTGGCGTCGATATTATTCTTTATCTTCGTCAACTCTTTATCATCGACTGGCGCCGATGCCAGCTTCTCCAGCTCCGCATATATTCCCTTTTCAACATCAGCCGTACTGACTCCCTCCTTGGGATAAGCATAAATTACGAATAACCCCGGATGCAAATCCCCCATCTGCCCTCCCGGGTAGAAATCAGCGGATATATCCAGACACAATTGCTGATCCAGTACCAATGATTTATACAGCCGCGACGTTCGCCCGTCGCCAAGCAGACGTTTTATCACTTGGAACGCCGGCTCATCCGGTTCATTGAAGGCCGTTTTGTGATAGGCGATAAATACCGCCGGGCTGGATTCGTACTCTACTTCCACCCGTCGCTCACCCGGTTGATCTGGTTCGACCGTATATATCGGATCCGGATTCTTGCCGCGTACCATCCCGCCGAAATATTTCTCCGCCATCTTTTTCACTTCCTCGGTCTTCACATCTCCAACCACCGCAATCGTGATCCTCTGAGGTATATAATATGCCTTGAAAAATTCGTCGAGGTCTCTTCTCTTCAGATTATTCTCTTCCGATTGCCACTCCCAATAGACCTGATACGGATGTGCTATATAGGCCGTCCCGACCAACTGCTCTATCATCTTGCTGTCGCTGTTGTTCTCGACCGAAAGCCTTCTCTCTTCGCTCACCACATCCCGCTCCGGGAAAAATTCCCTGAACGCCGGATGCTCCAGTCTGTCCGATTCCATCGCAAACCACAAATCCAGTCGATTCGCCGGAAGCGACACAAAATAGGTCGTCAGGTCAAATCCGGTCTGCGCGTTGAATTCCGCTGACCCGTTGCGGGTATAGATCTGATCGAATTCATTCTGCACGACGTATTTGGAACTGAGTTGAGTGAGAGAATCCAGAATCTTTTTCAAATCATCGATATATTTCAAATGCGCCTCAAGCTTTTCGGGGTTGTTTAGCTTGATAAACGGCGTCTCCTGACGAGCGGCATCGATTATATCATAAACCGAATCTTCTTTGGCCATAATTTCCGATTCAGCTTTATAATTCGTTGTCCCTATATTCTGCGACCCCTTGAACATCATATGTTCCAGCAGATGTGCCGATCCGATATTCCCCGTCCTTTCATACCCGGAACCGACCTGGACCGCAAGAAACCCTGCGAATACCGGTGCCGTATGTCTCTCCGCGACCAGCAGGGTCATACCATTCGCGAGCGTAAATTCGTTGACCGGAAACTGCATCGAATCCTGTGCCCCCGCCATCCCCGAAATCCCTGCGATGGCCGCAATAAACAAAAATAATCTTCTCATATCTCTCCTTTGTCTATTTTATCGAATAAATTCTCGACTCGCTTTTTTATATCATCCCTGACCCGCGCGAATCCTCGCTGACGCGCTTCTTCCGATGTATACAAAATATCCGGGTTTTCTATATCCCAGTGAAAACTGCTTCACCCCCGCCGGAGGCTTCGGACAACTGTCTCGGGCTGAACCGCAGAGAGTAATAAAATAGTTGCACTCCGCCATCATCTTCTTGTCCAGCATCCTCGATTTATGATCGGATATATCGATCCCTGCTTCCTTCATGGTCTGTATCGTCATCGGATGTACGCCGATCGGACAGGTCCCCGCCGAACTGATAATAAACCTCCCATTGGCCAGCGCCTTCCCGAATCCTTCTGCCATTTGGCTCCGGCACGAATTCCCGGTGCATACAAATAATATATTTTTCATAATCTTATTATTTCTTTATTGTGAATACGATTGAAATCGAAAATAGGTTCATATTAGACCCGTAAGGACATCCTGCCGAACCCCCGTTTTATCCGAAAATTTATGCCAAAATTCTATCGTTCTGTCCCCGAGGTCTTTCTTAACATCTCTATTACAAGTTGCTTGGGTGGGTACCCGATCATTTCTTCTCCGTCTCGATACCTGCGGCATCGCATCGAATATGCCGCTTTCCTTTCATCGGCGATTTCAATATCCCTGCCGTCAATCCGAACCGACGGCGAACCCATAAATCGTTTGGCGACCGCATCCTGCTGATCTTTGATATTCACCATCCTGATATCCGCCGTTAATTCGCAATCGAGAAGCGCTTCCTTGATAACTTCCAACGCCCGCTCGTAATTCGGACACCCCTTAAAATAGAATAGTTCTATGTTCATAGGGGCTTCTACTTCACTCCCCCGCCCCGTGACACTTCTTATACTTTTTCCCGCTCCCGCAGGGACAGGGATCATTCCGCCCAACTTTAGGCATGTCGCGTTTGAATGGCTTGACCGCTCCGCGCTGTGAGGCTTCTGCCATCGGATTCGCCTCGTCCGTCTGTCGGGCTGAACCGAATCCCATGCCCACCGTATCCTGATGCGATGCCACCAGCGATGGTTGCCGCGCATCCTGCCGCCGTTCATCCCGCGGCTTGTCCGGAATATTGACCTGAAGCTTGAATACCATCCCGACTATCTCTTTATCAACCATCTCTATCATCTCGGCGAAAAGACGGTAAGCTTCTTTTTTATACTCCACCAGCGGATCCCTCTGCCCGTAGGCGCGCAGGCCGATACCGGTTTTCAACTGATCCATCTCGTACATATGATCCCGCCAGTGCCGATCGATCGTCATCAAAACCGCATACCGCTCCAGCCTTCGCATGATATCCGCGCCATACAGATTTTCCTTCTGGCCGTAGAATGTCAGAACCGCCTGATGAATATTCTCGAATACCTTTTCCTGCGTCAGTGATGGAACATCTTCCGCCTTGAATTCCAGATTCAAAAGAAATGTATGTCTCAGCTCCTCCTTGAACCCATTCAGATCCCAGTTTTCAGGATATTCTTTTTCAAGGCAATATTTTTGAACCATCGTATCCAGCACCGAATCGATAAGCTCCAGCACTTCATCCTTAATCGATTCTCTCTCGAGCGCCGCCAGCCTTCGGTTATAGACTACCTCGCGCTGGGAGTTCATCACATCGTCATATTCCAGGGTATGCTTACGAATCGAGAAATTCTGAATCTCCACCCGCTTCTGTGCCCGCTCGATAGCCTTCGTCACCATCGGATGAGTGATAACCTCGCCTTCCTTGACTCCCATCCTGTCCATCACTCTGCCGAGTCGTTCCCCGCCGAAAAGCCGCATCAGGTCATCTTCGAGAGATAAATAAAACCGCGATGAACCCGGGTCTCCCTGACGTCCCGATCGTCCCCGCAACTGACGGTCGATACGACGCGATTCGTGCCGTTCAGTGCCTATTATATGAAGTCCGCACGGGACTTTTTCACGGCACTTCAATTCCTTGAAAAACGGACAAATTTCTTCGTCCTTTCGAGGATCCAACAAGGCGCAGTTCTGGTGTTTGACCACTCCTTCACCCAGCTTAATGTCAGTGCCGCGACCCGCCATATTCGTGGCAATCGTAACCGCCTTTGCCTGCCCCGCCCCGGACACAATCTCCGCCTCCATCTGGTGGAACTTGGCATTCAAAACATTATGCGGCACCCCCTGACGTTTCAGCATCCTCGAAAGTGTCTCGGATACTTCCACCGAAATTGTACCTACCAGCACCGGCCGTCCGTTATTGTGACAATCGATTATTTCATCTATGATCGAATTATATTTTTCCCGACGGGTCAGGTAAACCTCATCGTTAAAATCTATCCTTCGCACCGGCTCATTGGTCGGAATCGAAACGACATCCAGTTTATAAATATCCCAGAATTCCTGAGCTTCCGTCTCCGCGGTGCCGGTCATACCGGCCAGCTTCTTATACATGCGGAAATAATTCTGAAGCGTTATCGTCGCCAGCGTCTGGCTCTCGCCCTCGATCCGGACATTTTCCTTCGCCTCAATCGCCTGATGAAGCCCGTCCGAGTACCGACGCCCCGGCATCAACCGCCCGGTAAACTCATCGACAATCAGGATTTTCCCGTCCTGAACGACATACTCAACATCTTTTTCAAACAGATTATATGCCTTCAGTAGCTGACTGATTGAGTGCACTTTCTCCGACCGTTCACCATGCACCCGGTAAAGTTCGTCCGTCCGCTTGGTTTTTTCCTCCGGCGTGAGGGAGGCATTCCGTTCGATTTCAGACAGCCCCTCGGCAATATCCGGAATCGTAAATAGTTCCTGCTCCGCTTTGGGAAGCTGCGAGCGGCCATGATCGGTCAGATTAATCGTATTCTCCCGCTCATCGATCACATAGTACAGCATCTCGTCGACTTCGTGAAGCTTCTTGTCCCGCAAATATCCCGATTCCACATTCGTGATTAGCCCCTGCACCCCGCCCTCTTTAACCAGTTTCTGGAATTTTTTGTTTTTCGGCGCCCCGCGACTGACCGATAGCAGAAGCTTCCCCGCCTCATACTGATCGTTCTCGTTATTGCCCGCCAGAAGCTTCTCCGCCTGCGCTATTCTTTCATTGAGCAAACTCGTCTGCTTCCGGACCAGCGTGGAAACTATCGGCTGCATCTCGGCGAACCGCTCGTCAAGCTTGCTCTCCACCTGTCCCGATATGATCAAAGGCGTTCTGGCTTCGTCGATTAAAACCGAATCTACTTCATCGACAATCGCGTAGTTGTACCCCCGTTGAACCCGGTCATTAATCGTCTGCGCCATATTATCGCGCAGATAATCAAACCCGAATTCGTTATTGGTGCCATATGTTATATCTTTATTATATTCCACCCGCCGGGCGGCGCTGTCCATATCGTTCTGAATGCACCCCACCGTCAATCCCAGAAATTCGAATATCTTTCCCATCCACTCGCTGTCGCGCTTGGCCAGATAATCATTGACCGTAACAATATGCACCCCCTTGCCGGAGAGAGCATTCAGGTAAGTGGGTAGCGTGGCCACCAGAGTCTTTCCCTCGCCGGTAGCCATTTCGGCGATTCTCCCCTGATGAAGCCCTATCCCGCCGATAAGCTGGACATCATACGGAACCATATTCCATGGGGTCTTGATTGCCACCACATCCCAGCTGGTCCCGCAAAGACGACGGCACGCTTCCTTGACCACCGCGAATGCCTCCGGCAGAAGATCATCCGGAGTCTCTTCTTCCGTCAGCCTTTTCTTGAATTCTTCGGTCTTGGCTTTCAGCTCTTCATCGCTGAGAGACGCGAGTTTATCGAATTCCTCATTTATCTCATCCACCATCGGGCGGATCTTCTTGACATCCCGATCATGCTTGGTGCCGAAAATTTTCGTTATTATATTGGCCATAATTCTTTCCGATTACCTCAAAATAATCGGATAATATACGGGAAATTGATCAGGTTTTCAACTGGTTTTACGGGGGGGAATAAGCGGGGAAATGTGGCGGGAAATATTAAGGCTGAAATTGCTGATTCAATAAAAAAGGCGGGGTTGACTCCGCCTTTCCAATCTAGACGAAGACGTAACTGAATCTAGTAGTCGTATCTATAGCAAATGGGGGGGACCTGGAAAACCGTGATATACATAAAATACCAGATATGTGATATCTGTAGCATTAATCGTACCATCACACTCAGTATCGCCTATCAATCTATCGGGTTTGGGCGCCGGGCCCCCTTTGTATAAATAATTGATGAAGTAGGTTATATCAAGGGCGTTAATAAGCTTATCATTATTTACATCTCCTCTACACACGGCTAATAATGCCCTATAAGCATCTACTCGCCCATACCCGTATTCATCATCGGGAGGGACTATAGTGTCGCCCGACTTCAGGATGGTCTGCGCCGAATATCTGATCACATCGTAAACCTGAGCCGATGTCAAATCCGGACGTGCGAGAAAGCAAAAGAGCGGCCGCGCCGAAACCAGCGGGCAGGCGGCCGAAGTGCCTCCAAATACGCACCACCAGGCATTATAGGTAAATCCGTGACCAAAACCGCAATCGTCATACCAGGGATTCGCTAACCAAAATCGCCCAGTTGGTCTAGCGACCATAGAGTCGCCAAACCGATCCGTATCGGCGCTCGGAGCAACCACATCAAGGTCGGGGCCATTTGACAGCTATAACCCCACTGAAACTCGTTCTGATTCGACTGCTCCCACGGCGATGGTCAGTGGATTCGCTGCAGGATACAGTAGGCTACTGCCGGTATTTCCGGCGGCGCACACTATTACGCATGCCCTTGCCGCCTCGCCCAAGCCGATAAGCTTTCGAAATGGCGGTATCCAGCTGGGTGGTGGCTCCTGGCTTCCGAGCCCCCCAAAGCTACATCGAGATGACGAAGCGCCGTGTGCAATCGCTCGCAAAATCAACAGATTGGGCAGATGCGATACAGTGATGTGACTACAGGAAGTCGATGTCGTTGTACAGGTAGTCGTAACATATCTTGACGGGCAGTATTTTTACGTTCGGAGCGACCGATGCGATTCCTGAAAGATCGGACTTCACACGTGTCCCAGCAGTTTTGGGCGGCAATCAGATCCTCCGCATGCCATTCCATGCGCGATGTCCGGCGGGAGAGGGATCGAGATCCAGATTGGCGAAATCATAGCCCGGGCAAGCCTCTGTACGAGGCACCTCCAGGTGGGACCTAAAACCGTCGATCAAGTAGAGCCACTATGAGATCACTATCACCGGCGGTGATATCCCATGCTGTTGCTGTATCCCATCGCCCGATCATCCCCTTGATGTTATATTGAGTCGAGATGAGGTAATCGCACGCCTGCTTTCCACACCATTCGACTTCAGGTTGGGTATTCGGCAAAGAAAATGCAGCCAATCCGGTCTCGAAATATAGATTGGCAATATCTACAACATTTCCCGGACTGGAATCAGTCACTCTAAATAGAAAGTTGTTATGAACAAATGTATTTGCATCCTTAATTTCGACATTATTGACCGAATTAAGACTATCTATTGTAGTTGCAGATACGCCGTCAAGGAATTGACAGCAAAAAGTCTGCCCCACAACCAAACCTATGCTATCCTCCACTATATAAAAAGGATTAACAAGATAAATCCCATCAGCCTCTGCAAGTGTAGCCATAAGAGTCGCATAGTCAATCCCCACCGATAGAGAGCAAGCAACAAAAGTATCGACAACAGCGGGATCCTGAATAATTCCCTCTATGCCATCTATTTGGCTCAGAATAGAATCGTAGTCTTCTGGTGGAATTGCGGGTGTAAATTTTAATAGACATTTGCTCGAATCGAATGACAGAGTCCTCCTTTGATCGCCCTCGTAAAAGTAATTATCGCTCGAGTGTACTTCAATTGAAACCATCGCTATGAGAACGCACAGCGTCATTCTAATTAAGTATTTTGGCTTCATGTCTTACCCCTCCTATTTTGCTTTCTTTCTGCAGGTTATCCCATTGAAAAATCTATTTGGCAACTCGATTAATTTTCGCACCGTTTTTGTTTCCAGATCGATTGCAATGATTCCCTGCCCTCCGCTTATAAACCATCTGCTGTCGGGAGTAATGACGAAATTATACGGTGCGAGACCATCTGGATAATTCGGATCAACTCCAAATATAGGAATAATGCTTTCCAATGCGCGTGATGTAGTATTAAAAACAAAGACTGTGCGAGAGGAATGTGGAATTTCAAATCCCCCGCTGGGTTCACCATCCGTGAAAACAACATACTTGCCATTCGGAGTGATGTCAATCAGAGGTGCAGTTCCCGCCGAGCTGAAAAATGCTGGGATGGTAAGAGAGTAGATTACTGAATCAAGTCCAATTTCAAAAATCTGTAATTGAGTCTCGGCTCCTTTTTGGGCCAGAACATAAAGGTATTTTCCGTCTTCCGATGGCACAAGGCTCATGGCCAAAGCTTGAGGGTAATAGACAATTCTTGCGGATATTGGGATTGTATCAAGATTCAGGCAATAGATCTGGGTGCCATGTTTGGGACAATATAGTCTCTTTCCGTCCAGAGTAAATTTGCCGGTAGGCCAGATCTGGCCAGTATCAGAGAAAACCAATTCATAAGTCGTCGCGTCGTAGATGTGAATTGAATTGTGAAAAGCGGCGAAATATCTGCCGTCCGGGGCCACTTCAATCCAAAGAGCGGTGTCGTTCAATTGACTAACCAGCTCTTTAGTCTTCGTATCTATGATTGAGATGGCTGTGTCGGGGCAATAGAGATACTTTCCATCGGCCGACAATTCAGGATTAAGCCCCCAACACGGAGAGGCAAATGAGTCAACGACTGATAGTTCTTTCGTATTAAATATGAATAATTTGCCTTCAGGGATAAAATCCTCCTTCAGATAAACATCATAGTCGGATACCTGCTCGACAGGTTTCGATGGAGACTTGTCACATCTTATCCAAAGGAAAATTGCCGCCACGGATAAGATGAGCAATAACCCGAATAATTTTTGCTTCATACAATCACCTCCTTGAAGCAATTCGCTAAGAATTAATAACCTTCTCGCGATTTTTCTTGCATATGTCCAAGATTCTCAAATTGTTTTTACTGAGCGTAGGCCCTGTAATAAATATAACGATAGCTCCTAGTCTGTCAAGGAAGCATTTGCCGTATCCAGCGATCTCGTCACCCCCGCCAAATTTCCATTGATTTTCCCGCCCCTTTGGCTTAATTTAAATAGACAACTTATTGAACAACATGCCCATAATCGCTGTTTCAAAATTAGAGTAGACGTGTAAAGAAAATCAATTTTAGCCGATATATTATTTATCGAAATTAATTAAATTATCAATCAACTATTCAGCGTAGGATATGTTCGAAAGGAAAGAGATCAAGAAACCCGGCAATGGCCGGACAAAAAAAGGGCGTCGTCAGTTAGAATGGGAACACGCCCAGCGAAAATGGCAGGAAAGAGAATCAGGCAACGGCCGGAAAGAAAACCGCCGACGTCAGCTTCGATTTGAGGATGACGTCGATATGGATTGGCGGGACTTACTTATGGAAGAGCATGATGACGAACTCAACCGCCCATGAGGGAATTGTAATCTGCGGCCATGGTAAGTCCTTCATAGTTCGTTGTCATAACAATAATATCTCTTGCGAAATCAGGGGCAAACTCAAACATAAAACCCATTCGACCACTCCTGTGGCCGTCGGCGATGATGTCATCATCTCTTTTAATGCCGATGGTACCGGGATGATTGAGGATATAAAAGAACGTCACTCGATGTTTTTCCGCGCCGCCAAGGGGATGGTGGCGAAAAGACAAATTATCGCCGCGAACTTGGATCAGCTGGCGATTATTTCTTCGGCCAAATCCCCGCCGCTCAAAACCGGACTTATCGATCGCTTTCTCATCTCCGCTCGAGCCGGAAACCTTCAACCCCTGATTGTGATCAATAAAATCGACCTCGGGAAAACCGATTTCCTTTCAACCGTCGAAAAAGGTTACCGATCGCTTGGCGTCCCTGTCTGCCTTGTTTCCGCCCAGACCGGTGAGGGTTGCGATGAACTGCAAGAGCTTCTGAAAGACCATAAGTCAATCTTCGCCGGCCACTCCGGCGTCGGTAAATCCGCCCTCCTGAATAGACTTATCCCGGGGCTTGATCAAAAAACAGGTGAAGTTTCTCTATATTCCAACCGGGGAATCCACACGACTTCTCTGGTCGAACTTTTCGTGCTGGCTCATGGCGGATACGCCATCGACAGCCCCGGCCTGAAAGTCCTCGGCCTCTGGAAAGTGGAACGCAACGAGGTTGCCGAGCATTATCCCGAGTTTGAAAAATATCTTTCGCAATGCCGATTCTCCGGATGCAGCCATATATCCGAACCCGATTGCGCCGTCAAACAAGCGGTGACAAAAGGGGAGATTCCCCTGTTCCGCTATGAAAACTATGTCCTCATCTACAATTCCATCAGCTCCACCCCCGATTACTCCCTCCGTGAAAAAAGGTAATCATTTTTCTCATCTTGAGGCATGCAATAGCGGGCTCGCGAAAAGAGATAGCTCGATCTAAATGAGTTGGCAAATACTATCAGCCTTGAAGCCCTACGCCAGAGCCTCCACAGGAGCCGAAGCGGATTGATCCCGCCAGGTATCCCGCCGCCATAGAATTAGGCCGTCTTGGAGGGCTGAAAGGGGGCAAGCCCGATGGAAAGGTATCTTCAGAAATGAAACGTCCAGAATTAGCCAAGAAGGCAGCCCTGGCTCGACGGAAACACTCCAGATGATTTATTTGATTGAAACAAATCCTTGTTCTCTCAAAGATTTGACGATCCCGCGCAAGAGATAATTATTGTAAAAATGGATAGTATATTTGCGAGGGCTTTTGGGAAGAGGTGTTAACATTTTTTTTTCCTTCAATTGATGAATAATTCTCGACCTCTCAGAGGAAAATGGCGATTCAATGATGCCTGTCAAATCGGATGCTTTAATAATTTGTTTCTCTATAGTCCGCTTCAAAATCTTTGATTCTAAGTCCGTAATCAATTTTCTTTCTATTGCATAATTGATCGCAGGAAGTAATACTCTCTCCTTCAAGAACGGATATTCCAAGAGATGATCAATCTTTTCTATTTCTACTCGAAGACCATTCAGAACATAATGACACCAAATTAAAATATTTTTGTCTTCTCCGGTATCGGCAAGAGAAAGATTGTTGTAGTAATCTTCTCGCTGATTACAAAATACCGCCGCTGGATTTATAATTCGGCCTTTGTCTACCGAGAACCCATACTTAACGAGCATTGCATAGGTAAATAGCCGAACAGTTCTGCCATTCCCATTGCAAAACGGATGTATCCATACAAACCGGTGATGTGCAATAGCTATCTTCAATAGATCATATTTAGCTTCATCTTCTTTGCCTATAAATTCAAATAACTCATCCATATATGAGACAATAAATGTTGGATCAGGCGGGACATGAGCCGAGTTCTTAATACGAACATTATGTGATCGAAATGATCCGGGCGTCAGATCTCCTTCTCCATTGGGCGGGACAGGCAAATCTTTTACCAACATTTTATGTAATTCGCTAATAAATGCTCTATCTATATTTGAATTTTGAATGTTTTTATCTATAAAACTCAGACATTCTTCCATATTCTCAATTTCTCTTATGGAATTGTCTCCAACCGTTTTATTGTCAATTTTGGTTTCAATATAATCCGCCACAGTAGTATTGTTTCCCTCAATTCTCGCTGACGCCATACTCTCCAACATATGGAAAATGCTCTTAAGTTGAAAAAAAATAAGGGGCGGCGTGCCTCCGTAGATTTGCTTTCTTCTCAGATAGTCCAATTCGATTATTAAGTCCGTCAATGGGGACTCAAACGGAGGGGAAACTATTTTTAGTTTAAAAAATTTGAATGAAGACATTTATTTAACAAACCTCAAAAAGAATAATTAACATTATAAAGAAACTTAATTAACACAATATACGCCTAACAATATATGGAATAATATGTTAAAAACGTTTATTTACTTCAATTAATTTACATTAGAAACAAAGTCAATTAAAAAAATAGAAAATAACACTTGATAATGCTAGAGCGGTCTCATATTCCCATCGTTAGCAATTCTCTGCACACTACGATTCGTAAAATCCATAATCAATCTTGGCAAACCGCATTCGACTCCACAGACGGACAATAGGCGTACTTGGAAGCCTATGGTAGGGCAGAAGCCCCCTTGCTTCTTCCGCGGTAGGCTCCAACCAATATTCTGAAACCTTGCCTAAGATAAAGTGTTTTGATAAGTTACCGAAAAGGTTAATACGGAATCTAATATAATGAGTCGAAAAAATATCGAATTGCGCGTCGGTCTTGTGGTTATTGCCGCCGTTATTATCCTCGTCGCCACCATCATCTGGATTCAAGGATATCGCTTCGGCAGAAATAACTATAGAGTGGCCGTCATATTCAATGAAGTCGGCTCGCTCGCCAAGGGCGACCCCGTTATGGTCTCCGGTATTAATAAGGGGAAAGTGCAGGACCTTGCCTTGACCGACAATGGCGTAAAAGTCGACCTTACCTTAAGCGATGATGTCATATTAAAAGACGATGCCACCATCACCGTCAAAAATATCGGCCTGATGGGGGAGCGCTTCCTTGCCGTATATCCCGGCCGTTCACCCAACCGGCTAAATTTATCCGTCCCGATTACAGGAAGTTACGATACCGGCATCCCGGAAGTTATGGGGATGATGGGGGAGATGATCACCGAACTTCGCAATCTCGTTTTTTCGCTCCGCAATTCGATCGCCTCCGATTCTAATCTCGACAAATTCTCGCGGACCGTCGGCAATTTCGAGGAATTGTCGCAATCTCTGACCGACTACGCCAATCGCAACGACAACAAGCTTGACCAAACCGCCGAAAACTTCCTCAAAGCCTCAGCCGAACTCAGGAAACTGGCGACCAATAATTCCGTCATAATCGATTCCGCTCTTCAGAGAGTTGATAACAGCACCAAAAAAATCGAGAAACTAACCGACGATTTCGCCGTTGTCGCCGCCACTGCCCGTGAATTCGCCGAAAAACTCGACAAGGGCGACGGTACTCTTCAGATGATGGTTGACGATCGCCGCCTCTACGATGACCTGCGTCGTACTGCCGATAATATAGACGCTCTAATCAGCGATATTCGCACCAATCCCAAAAAATATATCAATTTCACCGTGAGGTTGTTCTGATGAATAAATTCAAACTCGCCCTCGGACTGCACAACCACCAGCCGGTGGGAAATTTTGATTCTGTTTTTGAAGAGACCCATAATCAGGCCTATGCCCCTTTCTTGAATGTATTCGATAAATTCGATAACATAAGATTATCCTTGCACCAATCGGGAATCCTCTGGGACTGGCAGGAAAAACATCATCCGGAATATCTCGCTAAAGTAAAAAAACTGGTCAAGGCCGGTCGCATTGAACTCATGACCGGCGGCTTCTATGAGCCGATTCTGCCTTCCATCCCCGATCGCGATAAACTTGGCCAGATAAAAATGCTCAATAAATATCTGAAAAATCATTTTGGAACTGACAGCGCCGGACTCTGGCTGACCGAACGGGTCTGGGAACCGCATCTGCCGAAAATCCTGAACCAGGCCGGAGTGCAATACCTCCCGATTGATGACACCCATTTTCTCTATGCCGGATTCGAGTTGGATGACCTGAAGGGTGTCTTCATAACTGAAGAAGAAGGTTTCACCGTCCGCCTGCTGCCTATCCAGAAAAAATTGCGCTATTTGATCCCGTTTGGCACTGTCGAAAAAGTTATTGACGAACTCAAGCGACAGGCCGATAAAAATCCGAACGGACTCGCCATCTATGCCGACGACGGCGAAAAATTCGGCGGTTGGCCCAAAACCCACAAGCACTGTTACGAAGACAAATGGCTCGAAAACTTTTTTGCCGCTTTATCTGATAATTCCGACTGGCTCGAAATATGTTACTCTCGGCGCCGCCGCCGCTATCGAACCGATCGGCCGGGCCTACTTGCCGACCGCTTCTTATGCCGAGATGCTCCATTGGTCGCTTCCCCCGAAAGCCTTCGTTGAATACGAAGAATTCGAATCGTGGCTGCAAGAAACCGGGAAATTCGAAAAATATGGTCGCTTCGTGCGAGGCAGTCATTGGCGCGGATTCCTGGCCAAGTACGATGAAGCCAACCTGATGCACAAGCGGATGCTCATGGTTTCCAATCGGCTCGAGGAATTCACCGCCGCCAACCCAAAGAAAACCGCCCTCATCGAAAAAGCGCGCGAATTTCTTTACGCCGGACAGTGCAACTGCCCCTACTGGCATGGCGTCTTTGGGGGCTTATACTTACCCCATCTCCGGCAGGCCATCTACGAAAATTTAATAAAAGCCGAAGCCTTGCTAAGCCAATCTAAGAAGAAACAAATCGTCAGGACGGAAACCGACTATGATTGTGACGGTAAAGACGAAGTAATCATTTCCAGCAATAAGTACACCGTCATCTTCAAACCCTCTTATGGCGGGATGCTGATTGAACTGGACAGCTATGAAGATGATTTCAATTTGAACGATACCCTCAGCCGCCGCAGGGAAGGCTACCATTGGAAATTAGCCAAGGCTCAATTGGATAACGGTGAAGTTTTCGACAAAACTGCATCGATACATGATCTGGTTCTCACGAAAGAAGCCGGCCTGGATAAGCTTCTGGCCGACGACTGGTACTTGCGCCGATGCTTCATCGATCATTTCTTCACCCCCCAGACCGATATCAATAGTTTCCTGAGCGGCAAATTCGGGGAAGAGGGCGATTTTGTATTGGGTGCCTACGAATATGAGAAAAAAGGCGATCGAAACGCCGTTGTCCTGAAACGTCGAGGCAACCTCTGGCGCCCCGATGGACCGAAGCCCCTTACCGTAGAGAAGCATTTCTATTTTGGGATCGATTCTGAGGTTATATCAGTCAATTACGTGCTCATCGCGGAGCATGAAGATATAAGCAATGTCCGGTTGGCCGTCGAAAATAATTTCAATTTCCAGGCCGGGCATGCCCCCGACCGATATACCCTGTTCGGTGGAGAACGAATCGCCGGCTCTTATCTTGATTCTCTGATCTCATATCCCCGCGGCCGAACCGTTCTGTTAAAAGACGACTGGCGCAAATTTCAAGTTGGACTTTTGACAGATAAAGAAGCCGATCTATGGCAGGTCCCAATCTTCACTATCTCGCTGTCCGAAGGCGGATTCGAAAAAGTTTATCAGGGGACTTCGATTGTCAATGTCTTTAATCTCGACTTAAAAAAGGGAATACCGTCCGAACTGACTTTCTTCCTCTTCGCCGGTAAACCCGAAAACATGCCGAATAAATTCCTGAACAAAGCATCATCGGTAAAGGTATAGCAAATTACTTCTGAAAGTGCAGGGCAGGAGCCGGGGAGATCATCCCTCCGGCTCTTGCGATATTGGGCTCTACATTAAAACTGGCAGGGCGCCAACCCATGCTTGTATAAATAATTTATCAGATAAGTAATATCCAATGCATTGACTGCTCCATTACAGTTGGCATCTCCCGCCGTGACAGGAAAAGGCGCCGCACCATGCTTGTATAAATAATTTATCAAAAATGTGATATCCAGTGCGTTTATGACCCCGTTGTCATTGGCGTCGCCATTTTTGAATTGCCATCCCTCCGTGACCGAATAACCAATCGTGTCGGTCGTCCCTGGCGCCGGAACCGTCGCGCCGATTATCATCACTGCCTGATCGGAACCATCGATCCTGATTCCGATATTGTACTTCGCCCCCATCGGCGCATCCGTTTCCGGAATTATCACCACCGTATATGGTCCCGCGACCGGATACGGAATAACCACCGAATCAATTTGAGTCGGAGGCATATCGTTGTAATAGCTGGCCGGGAAAATCGTCTGATCAAGAACATCATTTGGGTCCATTCCTATGAAATTCCCATCGGGATCTATCACCTTCAGATTGACCGGAGAATATGAAATTACCACCAGCGGCCCCTCCACAAGAGTGAAATTCTTACTGAATTCTGACGTATTCCCGTCAACATCAACCGCCAGGGCAGTCATTTGCGTAAAAGGCTGATAAAATGTATCCTCGACCAGATATTCAAAGTACCCTGTATCATCGGCCATAGCGGCCCCGACAAGAAAATATGCCTCTCCGTGGCCCGAAGGATCAGCCGGTCTGGTAACATCTCCCTGCGGATGAGCGACATAAAACCAAATGGAATCATTTCCACTGCGAGTATTTCCGCCAATAAGATAGGAAGTATCGGAAATCATCCAAACCTTCGATATCTCAGGGTAGTTTTTAAGATTATTAGGGCCGGTACCCCCTTCGCCCGGATCGTTAAGCGTCACTCCGTCGTTCCCCAGATCAATGCCGAGGAGACCATTCTTATATATCAAATTGTCCGTAAAATTATTCTTGACTGAAGTGGCTCCAGTAACAACAATTCCATTCCCCGGGAAATTGCGAATGCTCATGCCAATGATCTTACATGAATGACTCTGGATCGAAATACCATCCCCGCTCGAAAGACCCAATCCATCCAGGATAACCGAATGATCTCCTCCGGGTGCCGTCCATCCGTTAATAGTCGTATTGCTGTCTGTGAGCGCCGGAAGCGGCGTCACGAGCGAAATCACGCCCGAGACATCAAAGACAATAGTGCCTGAATAAGGATTCCCATTAGCCCCAAGAATCGCCCATCGCAGACTCCCTAAACCCGAATCGTTCAGATTTGTCACATGATACGTAACCGGACCTGTGCTCCTGATCACAAAACTATGCGGGCCGCTCCACGATGGAAAATATTTATTTGTGACCGAATCAAGCCACTCCCATTTGTTGCTGGGTCGGAAGAAACTGCTATCGAGAACCAGGGTTCTTCCTCCGTCTGAGGCGCTCACCTGTGTGGAAATTTTAAGCACCAGGGAATCAAAAGTCTGGAGACCCGGCCATGAGCTCGCGACTCCTGCAAATCCAATTGTATCCGCGCCTTGTCCATCGCCACTCGTGATCGGCCTAAAGACACCGCCATCAAAATATCCTTCCAGCGTGCCCAGACTGGTCGCTGTTGGTGGAGACCACACCGCCCAATTCGGAGAGCTTATCCGAAATCCATCAACTACAGCCTTAATGGAAAACCCATAGTTGCTTTTGAACCGAATATAGAAATCTATCGGAACCCCGACATCGAGAGTATCGGTACCATCAAGCGAAGTGCCATACAGCCCGTCAACATGGTCAAGGCTTACCGCTCCGGGATTCTCTATAACAAAAGTATGCGGGCCGTCCCAAGTTGGATACATGTAGTTCGCAAAAGTATCCACCCACACCCATTCATTGGCGGGTCTGTAAAAACTGCTATCCAGGATCAGCGTTTTTCCTCCCTGTGTCGCGGCAATCTGTGTCGAAATCCAGAAAACCGTCGTGTCAAAATTATTGGGAAGACCCCCGCCGGACACATTGACACCTCCAATGCCAACAGTATCCGCGCCAATTCCATCACCACTGGTGGACAGAAAGACTCCCGCATTGTAGTAAGGTTCCAGCGTCCCCAGACTATGGACCCCCGGCGGCGACCAGATCGCCCCATTTGGTGACATAATCCGGAATCCATTCACTGAACCATTTACTACCGTTCCCGTAGTATTATTGAAGCGGATATAAAATATTATCGGCACCCCGAATTGAAGAGTGTCGGTACCGTCAAGCGACGTCCCCAGAAGCCCATCCACATGATCCAGCGTCACTGATCCCTGTTGGGCGCGAGCGTCCCGGCCGCACAATCCCGCCAAAACAAGTGTGAACACTATCATTATCAATTTCTTGAACATATTTCCTCCAAAATCAATTTTCTACGGACACTTCGGCGCCGCGCCATGTTTGTATAGATAATTTATCAGGTAAGTTACGTCAAGAGCATTGGTAACACCATTACCATTAGCATCTGCTTCTGCCGGGCACGCCGGAGCAGTGCCATGCTTATACAAGAAATTTATCAAGAAGGTCACATCCAGCGCATTGACCGTCCCGTTATTATTGGCATCACCCGGTTTCACACAGCAGCTTGCCGGAGCAAAATTTTGCCAGTAACCATGACTCACTTTATAATTCGTCGATGTTCCCGTTCCCGTGGCCGTCTGGCCGACAGGTACCGTTTACAACGTAATTGGTTGATATTCCTCGATTCCCTCCCGACGACACAACCTGCCACTTGATCTGCTCCCCGGCCATGGCCGTCACACTCGGCGTCTCTTTTGTTCCTGGATCTTTAACCGGCGTATTATCTCCATAGGCATTGAGAATCACAAGCATCAAAACCAAAATTATATATTTCTTCATGGCCTCCCTCACTTCGATGAAAGAACATCTTCGGCTTTGTGGCCATTACCTTGATCGGCCTTCACCCGCTCCATCAGAAATTGAACCTGCTTCTTGAGCTGATCCACTTCCGACTGGAGATCGGCATTCTTCTTGGCCAGTTCCTTTATAGCCGCAAGCGATATCCCCGATGGATCAATCGTCGATATCGTCGTATCGCTCTCACCCAGACCGAAAAGCGCATAAAAATCCTGTGCCATCGGTCCAATATGCTCGATACTCGGATCCTGCGATTTGTAGCTCCATCTGCTGACCGGAAGCTTTTCCAGCTTGGCCAGAATTTCGGCTCCATCCACCGGCCGTATATTCCGCTTGACCGTGCTGTCCGAAACTGATGCCCAGGCCGACGCTCCCGCGGCCAGCGTGACTCCCGCCGTAAGGGAGTTGTCACTGTATATCCTTGTGCCGCCCGACGCGCGAACACTGAATTCGTTTGCCGCTGAGGAATGAAATTCGCCGATGCCGTGGTCGCTCCAAAGGAAGCAACCCGGATGATCGGCATTGGCAAGATATCCCGCCGCAAATGAAAAATCTGCATATGCACGATTTCCCTGACCACCCGGTACAGCCGATGCAAATCCGTAGGCCAAATTCTGGTAACCGCCACCTATCGCCGAAAATAGGCCTCCAGCGGTATTATTCTGACCACCGGAGACTGTTGAGGCGGTCCCATTGGCGGTATCATACCATCCCGCGGCAAACGAGCAATTACCGATTGCCGCTGAACGCGCTCCCCCTGCTACCGTTGCACTTTGCCCCACAGCTCGATTCATGAGCCCTCCGCCGACCACAGAATACATGCCAATCGCTGCATTGGCATTGCCGCCGGTAATAACTGAACTTCTGCCACTCGCTTCATTCGGATCGAAACCTACTATACCCCCACCCCCGCCAACGAATGAATATAGTCCCGTGGCCTTGTTTCCATTCCCGCCACATACGACGGCGCCGGAATCCGCGGCGACATTCGCTGATCCTCCCCCAATTACCGACAGGTCGCCTTTGGCTACATTATATTCTCCGCCAGAGATCGTCGAAGCGCCTCCGCTGGCCGTGTCATACTTGCCCGCTACAATCGAATAATCGCCCAATGCGTGATTCCTCCAACCGCCCGGGACCGAGGCATATAGCCCGCTGGCCTGATTATACCAGCCGCCGCCAATCATGGATGCCGAGCCGGAAGCGATGTTCCCTGCCCCCCCTCCGATTACAGACTGGCTCCCCAATGCTGAATTTGTGTCTGACGGATTCGTGTTTCCGCCGCCACCACCGACAACAGAATAGGATCCTCTGGCAAAATTCCCGAATCCCCCCCCCACGGTCGTCCAATCGCCGCTCGCCTTGTTCAAATATCCGCCACCAATGCTTGAATAGAAACCGTTGGCAGTATCACTACCGCCCGCCGCTATGTAGGACCATCCCGCCAGAGCCGCATTATTCTGGCCTCCAGCAATGCAGGCGAAACCTCCTGATGCGCTATTTTTTTCGCCCCCTCCTACGACCGACGAAATGCCGCTGGCCGTGTTGGAGCTACCGCCGACTATCGCCGAATTCCTGCCGCTCGCATTATTGGCGGTCGTTAATGGTATCCCTCCACCACCACCGACAAACGAATACATCCCCGTCGCCCGATTCCCATTACCACCGCATACTGTCGCCGCCGAATCTAGGGCCACATTAGCTATGCCCCCGGCTATTGTTGAATAATATCCGGCGGTCGTGTCAATCTCGCCCCCACCTATGAACGACGCATACCCATTGGCGACGTTTCGTATCCCTCCTGTGACAGAGGCATATCCGCCTGCGTAATTGTAGTAACCGGCCGCGAAGGAGGCCAATCCATCAGCATTATTGCCGGTTCCTCCCGCCACTGTCGCCCAAGAAGCCCCCGCAATGTTTCTAAAGCCTCCGGCTATAGTATTGAAATCGCCATTTGAGATATTGTAGGCGCCACCGGATATGGTTGAATTGCTTCCAAATGAGCTTATCGTGTCATATACTCCCGCTACAAAGGAATATGGCCCGCCGGCTTTGTTATAGCCTCCGCCGCCGACAGTCGCACCATTACCTTCTGCTGTATTATTCAACCCTCCTGATACTGTTGAACGATCTCCGCTGGCGGTATTGCCCGCGCCCGCGACAAAGGAATTTATGCCAATATTGGTATTCCCCGTCCCAAAATTACCTTTGCCCATTGTTATTGATGGATTACCGGTGTTGAGAATTGGCCCTGTCATCGTTCCGCCCGCAAGAGGCAAATATGCTCCCCCCGCACCAATATCATCATTCGCCGCCGTCCATGCCGTACCGTTCCATTTCATAATTTGCCCGGTTGTTGCTCCGTTTTGCGCAATGTCCACAAACTGTATCGAACCATCGATTATATTGCTGCTGCTTACTGTATTCGGGAAAATACCATGCGCGGCAAAGGCCGTATCCGCATTGAGAGCACGAAACGCAAAACCCTGGCTGGTCAGTCTGGTCCGGGGTGATATCTCCGGATCGACATCCACCGTAATCCCCAGCGTAACTCCGTCCAGGATAAAAATCGATGCCGGCAAAGCCGGTTGACCCGTACTTCCAAGATCAACTGAAAAAAGACCGTCCGTGCAGGCGACCGTAATGAAACCGCTGTTCCACACTGCCGCATTGGAGACGTCATACAGCGTGAATTTCATCAGTTTGTTGCCTGTGAACGGCGTGCCGGTCGAACTGGTCAGCCGCCCCTGATAAGTAATTATCTGAGGCACTGATGCGTTGGCAACGGCAGTCAAGGCCATAATAAGTGCGCAAATGAGCAATACTCGCATTCTCGAAGTAATCATTGTTCCTCCTGAAGATTTCAATCATGGGCACTTCGGCGCCGCGCCATGTTTATACAGGTTATTAATCAGATAAGTTATATCTAATGCATTGGTAGTACCGTTGCCGTTGGCGTCGGCGTTCCCCGGGCAGGTCGGCGCGGTACCATGTTTATAGAGATAGTTTATGAGAAAAGTGATATCGAGAGCATTGACGACACCATTGCTATTGGCATCGCCGGGGAGATTACAGCAGTTACAAGGGGGACCCGAATAGTTGTATCGAAAATACGACCATTTCGAGATACCATTTGCATGATCGCAAAACTCGCCGAAAGTGATGAGCCTGGTCGTATAAGCCGGGTGGTAGATCATAAGATAACTTATGATATGCCAGCCGTCTCGATAAACCTGGATCAGTCCGTTTGCATAAACGACTATTTTATAGAAATGGGGCCGACTGTCCGTATCAACGTATACCGGTAGGTCGGGGACGCCCTCCGAAGTCCAGAGGAATATTTGATCGACGCCGATAAAAAGGAAATTGTGCCAGCCATCGCCCCTTGAGAATTGGACGGCGGCGGGAGCCTCGCTTGACCAGCTATCACCTGATATCACTTGCAGACCAAACTCTATGGTCAGGTCTCCGGTTGGAATATTGGGGTCGAGAATGGCGTAGTAGGCATTTTGGGCATAATCATTGGTCGTTATGGTCAGGGTGTTGTCTCCGGTGAGAACCGGCGCCGGGGCGCCATTGAACTGCTGAGCTATCCAGGGGGGACAGCTTTGATCGGGCGTCTTATGCGTGAATGCGGACCAGCCGAAAGGCGAGCTCCCGAGGACCATAAAGCATATGTCGGGGGCATCCGGATAATCCACGCCGCTGTTGGAAATACCGTTGAAACTGGGCGCATAAGTCAGAGTGGGATCAACAAACTCCCACAAACCGGCTGGAGGGACAATAATATTGTCAACACAAAAATTGTCGAACTGGTTATCGGGATGGTCAGGAACATATATTTCAAGCTCATATAGTTTGGTGGGTACGGAATGGGCCGGCAGAGGTGAGGTAGATGCCACCCCACCGATCATAAGAGGTATCGGGAGAGACATTGTTTAACTTGTTTGTCATATTAACGCCCATGGTAACTTCAAACGCGCCGACGGCGTCGCCATACTCTTTTATGTAAAATGGGCCACCGCTTGGCTTATCTCCATAGGGAGTGACCCAATTAGGACTTACTGAGGAGACCCAACAATCAATCCTGAAGCCGAGGGTCATCGCCATCAGAGGCTCGCTATTGGTGATCCATATTTCAATCGTATTATTTTGCCCCGGTATTAGGACATCGCTACCGCCATTGAGACGAATATCGACGTTGCCGACACCGGAATAGGCCGGGCCGGCCATCAGCAAAATCGCCGATAATATTGATAATAGCAAGTATCTGATCTTCATTCAAGCTCCTTCCGTTTTCTATCTGTTCGATGATTTTGTCATTGTTTGGTTTTCAAATGGCATTTATCCGCCAATGGCAGAAAGGGCCAATAATTCTCGAGTTAAATTTCAACTCGGCAAAGGGGTCTAATTCGGCCTCGGAAATTTGGATCAAAGATGTCTGTCGCGGCTGATGGCGGAGAAAAGGCAGAAAATCAATAAAAATGCGGATGAGGATTCTCCGGCATTAAAGCACAATCCCGGAATTAGCGGTTTACCTGAACACCCTCCTGCATTATTCTTCCAAAAAAATATCGGGTGCGTGCTCCACCCGGTCATTAATTGATAATCTACTTAAAATACCCATTTTGTCAAGAATTATTTCATGGGTCGATAATGCCGACATTTCTATCCGCAAAAGAGCCGATAAAAGCCGCCAATAGAACACCCCCGGATCGATTCCGGGGGTGTCGTTCAACTCTGCAATTATGAAAAGACTACGGGCACTTCGGCGCCGGCCCGTGCTTATACAGGAAATTAATCAAGTATGTCACATCGAGTGCATTCGTCACTCCGTTGCCGTTGACATCCGCCTGTGCCGGGCATACCGGCGCCGGGCCATGCTTGTACAGGAAGTTGATTATAAAAGTCACATCGAGCGCATTGACCGTCCCGTTATTGTTGGCGTCACCCGCCTTTACACAACAGCTCGCCGGAGCAAAATTCTGCCAGTAACCATGACTAACTTTATAATTCGTCGAGGTTCCCGTTCCCGCGGCCGTCTGTCCGACCGTCCCACTGACAACATAGTTGGTCGATATTCCCCTGCTCCCCCCCGATGACAGTACCTGCCACTTGATCTGCTCCCCGGCCATGGCCGTCACACTTGGCGTCTCTTTGGTCCCCAAATCCTTGACCGACGTATTTTCTCCATAGGCATTGAGAATCACGAGCATCAAAACCAGAATTATATATTTCCTCATCGCATCCCTCACTTTGATGAAAGAATCTTTTCGGTTTTATGGTCGTTATCCTGCTTCGCATTTACTTGTTCCATCAGAAATTGAACCTGCTTCTTAAGCTGATCCACTTCCGACCGGAGATCGGCATTCTTCTTGGCCAGTTCCTTTATAGCCGCAAGGGATATCCCCGATGGATCAATCGTCGATATCGTCGTATCGCTCTCACCCAGACCGAAAAGCGAATAGAAATCCTGCGCCATCGGTCCAATATGCTCGATTCTCGGATCCTGCGATTTGTAACTCCACCTGCTGACCGGAAGCTTCTCTAACTTGGCCAGAATTTCGGCCCCATCAACCGCCCGGATATTCCGCTTGACCGTGCTGTCCGACACTGATGCCCAGGCCGACGCTCCCGCGGCCAGCGTGACTCCCGCCGTAAGGGAGTTATCACTGTATATCCTTGTGCCCCCCGAAGCGCGAACACTAAATTCATTCATAGCTGAAGAATTAAAGACGCCGCCGGCATGGTCGCTGAAAACGAATGAGCCTTCATGATCGGCGTAGGCGCAATATCCGGCCGCGAATGAATAGGCGCCGCTTGCGTGATTGCCGTCCCCGCCTGGAACAGTCGATGCATATCCACCGGTAAAATTCAGCATACCGCCGCCTATTGTAGATTTTTCACCCCTGGCGACGTTGCCGACTCCGCCCGCGATGACTGATTGCGCCGCATAGGCCAAATTCGAGTCGCCCGGATTCCAGCCACCGCCACCGCCTATTGCTGAATAAAGCCCTCTGGCATAATTCCTGTAACCTCCCGCAACCGTTGAATAAATGCCCGCGGAAATATTATTGCCCCCTCCTGATACAGTCGATAGATTGCCGCTGGCCGTGTCAGCATATCCGGCGGCATACGATTGATTACCTGTCGCCGCGCAACGAATTCCACCCGCCACTATAGAAGCCACACCCGAGGCGGTATTACTATTCCCCCCCAAAACTACCGAATATGTTCCGCTTGCAGTATCATTAAGTCCAGCCACATAGGAATAGGCACCGCTTGCCTTATTTGCCCCGCCACCCCCGACCGTCGCCAACTCCTCCGTTGCACTATTGTATTGACCTCCCAAGACAGTCGCGATATATCCGCTCGCAGTGTTACCGATTCCCCCTGCAATAGTAGCATAAGAGCCGCTTGCGCTGTTCTCGCCGCCTCCTGCAATCACAGCTTCAATTCCTGCTACGATATTTTGTTTCCCGCCGCCAACTGCCGACCAGTCGCCGCTCGCCGTGTTGGTGTTGCCGCCGACTATTGACGAATTTCTGCCGCTGGCCGTGTTGGAGCTGCCACCGACTATAGCGGAATTTCTGCCGCTGGCGCTGTTGGAATCTGTTAAAGGAATTCCACCACCGCCGCCGATAAACGAATACTTTCCCGTTGCCCTGTTCCCATTTCCACCGCATACTGTCGCCGCCGAATCCAAGGCCACATTAGCTATGCCTCCTGCCACTGTGGAGTAATATCCGGCAGTCGTGTCAATCTCGCCCCCTCCGATGAACGACGCATACCCATTGGCGACGTTTCGTATCCCTCCTGTGACAGAGGCATACCCGGCTGCGTAATTGTAATAACCGGCGACGAAGGAGGCCAATCCATCAGCATTATTGCCGGTTCCTCCCGCCACTGTCGCCCAAGAAGCCCCCGCAATGTTTCTAAAGCCTCCGGCTATAGTATTGAAATCGCCATTTGAGATATTGTAGGCGCCACCGGATATGGTTGAATTGCTTCCAAATGAGCTTATCGTGTCATATACTCCCGCTACAAAGGAATATGGCCCGCCGGCTTTGTTATAGCCTCCGCCGCCGACAGTCGCGCCATTACCTTCTGCTGTATTATTTAACCCCCCTGAAACTGATGAACGATCTCCGCTGGCGGTGTTGCCCGCGCCCGCGACAAAGGAATTTATGCCAGAATTGCTGTTCCCCGTCCCGAAATTTCCCTTACCCATTGTTATTGACGGATTACCGGTGCTGAGAATCGGCCCCGTCATCGTTCCGCCCGCCAACGGCAAATATGCTCCTCCCGCGCCGATATCATCATTCCCCGCCGTCCACGCCGTCCCATTCCATTTCATTATCTGCCCGGTCGTTGCTCCGTTTTGCGCAACGTCAACAAACTGTATCGTGCCATCAATAATATTGCTGCTGTTAACTGTATTCGGGAAAAGATAATGCGTAACAACTGCCGTATCCGCGTTGAGGGCGCGAAACGCAAAACCTTGGCTGGTCAGCCTGGTCCGGGGTGCGATCTCCGGATCGACATCCACCGTAATCCCCAGCGTAACTCCGTCCAGAATAAAAATCGATGCCGGCAAAGTCGGTTGACCGGCGCTTCCAAGATCGACTGAAAATAGACCGTCCGTGCAGGCCACCGTGATGAAACCGCTGTTCCACACTGCCGCATTGAAGCTGTCATACAGCGTGAATTTCATCAGCTTGTTACCGGTGAACGGCGTGCCGGTCGAACTGGTCAGCCGCCCCTGATATGTAATCATCTGAGGCACTGATGCTCCTGCGGTCGACATCAAACATATCGCCGCGATGAAAAATACGATAGTTACTCTGGTTAATTTTCCCATCTTGATTTTTCCTCGTTGATATTTCAAAGTCCTTAATAACCGCGTTTACTGAAGCCTTATCGAGCCGTCACCATGAACACAAAATCATTATCTACTGCCACCCAGCTACCATTCACTATATATACATCGAAAGTGGTAGTTGTCTGCTGATTGATTGATACTATTCGCGCCGTTGCGGCAGATACAGGCACAGCTTCAACTTCCGCTGCCGCCATCGGTATAAGGTTGGCGGCGGCATCGGCCGTAACATCCAATGTGACCGTATAGTTTCCGGCGCTGTTGCGAACGACATTGGAAACACCATATTCATTGGTAGCCGACAAATCCCGTCGAGCCGGTTACTTTTCCCCATGCGACAATGCTGTTATCCTGGCGATAATCGCCCTTGCTGACTGTGGTGGCATTGCCCGCCGCATCACCAACATTTACTCTGCCTGAAGTGAAGAATGCGCCATTGGTGGCCCGAACCACGAATCGATTAGGGCCGCCATCAATCTGATCGCTGACAGAATAATCCGCCCAAACGAAAGACCCGGTATATTCAGCTTTCGCCCTGTAACCGGCGGCGAATGAGAAATCCCCTGAAGCATTATTGCGATATCCGCCTATGGCGACCGCAGATACACCACTGGCGGTATCTCTGTTGCCTCCGGGGACAACCGATGCGGAACCGGAGGCAATGTTCTGTACTCACCTCCGCCGACCGTGGAGTAGATAGCCTCGGCACGATTGGAATACCCCCCTGCGACGGTTGAATGTTGGAAGACGGCCGCATTATTCTGCCCGCCGCCAATAGTCGAGCATAAGCTTGTGGCGGTGTCGTTCTGGCCACCGGCAATTGCAGAATAATTCCCGTTGATCGAATGATTGTTGCCCGCGACAAAGGTGTTTAGTCCGACTATGGTATGCCCGGGGCCGATCGACAGACTACCCTTAATGTTTCCGCCCGTGGCGCTGTCCACTGATGCCACCCTGAAGGCAAAAGGCGATGAGACCAGTCGCGTGCGGGGAGTTATCTCAGGATCGACGCCAACCTGAATCCCCAGATACCGAGCCGTGTCTTTGAATACAGTATCAAGCGATGGCGTTAGCGAGCCGAGTAGTACCGCGAACAATCCGTCCGCATCAGTCGTGACACTCTGAGTTTCGGTCCATTTCGAAGTCCCGCCAGCTATGGCATCATAGATCGTAAACGTTACCGAAAATGTCCCGGTCTGCGGCGCTCCGGAATTATTGGTCAGCCGCCCCTGATAGGTAATCATCTGAGGCGCTGAGGCGTATGACGTCGCCACCAGAAGCATGAGGAAACATACTCCTGCAATGAGAAATCTGCCCTTAGCGATGGATCCCATGAATCCTCCGGATGTTGATATGAATTATTTGGATACATATTGATATGCCCCCGCATTGCACTTTATTACCGGTTCGTAATGCATATTCAACCTGAAAACGCTCCGATTTGAAATTACACAATAGCCGTCATCCCCGATGTAGAGCTTGGTTGAATCGTCGGCGAGTATGGCGTCAGCGTCTTCTTTTATTTAAGGAATAATGTGACTAAGATTACCTATATTGTCAAGAAATATTTCGTGGATCAATATTGACCATCAATGCCGTAAATCGTTTTGAGATAACAGGAAAGGGTGGAATTACGAATCAATTACCCCAGCGACTTGATCGCCAGCATGGTGACATCATCCGATTGCGGCCTGCTCCCCCGGTATCCATTCAGCCTTTCGAACAGTGCCGCGCATAGATCGGGATATTTTTGCCTCGATTTTGCAGAAGAAACTCAGCCAGCCGATCGTCGCCGAATTGCTCGTCGGCCTCGCTGTACAGCTCCGTAATACCGTCCGAATATAGAAAAAGCAGATCGCCGCTCCGAAAAGATATTTCATTAACATGGAATTGAAATCCCGGCACGATCCCGATTATCAGATCGGATGCCGGCGGACGCGACAGCTCTCCATTTTGGGTTATCAGAATCGGCGACAAATGCCCCGCATTTATGAACCGGAAGACATTCCGTTCACTATCAAGAAGCCCAAAAATAACCGTGATATATTGCTCGGGACTGCTGAATTGACAGATAAGATTATTCAAACTGTCGGCGATCCCCTCCAACTCTATTTCGCTCCCCTTTACCAGTTGAGACCTCAGCACCGCCTGCGCATTGGACATAAGCAGCGCCGCCGGGATCCCCTTTCCGGCCACATCGCCCAACGACACAAACACTCTTCGGTCATCCAATTGTACGATATCATAGAAATCCCCCCCTACCTCACTTGCGGGATGATTGAAACCGCACACCTCATAGGCCTCTGTGGTCACCCCTTCTTTCGGCAGGAACCCCTGTTGAATGAAACTCGCAAGCCTTATTTCCTCCCTGATAGCCGTCAGTTTTTCTTCCTGCTCATGGAGCCGGGCGTTCTCAATCACTTTGGCTGTCTGAGAACCGACTATCCCCAGAAACCGCTTGTCGTTATCTGTGAACCCCTCACCATCCTTCTTGTTGAACACAGCCAGAGTCCCGATAAGTCCCGTCCGCGAAAGCAATGGTGCCGCCAGTATGGAATAAACCCCCAGTGGCGAAAACTTGAATCCCCGGAATCGCTCATCCTCGTCCGGCGTATTGCTGACCAGGATAGTCCTGTGCTTTATCATCCATCCCGTGATACTATCATTGAGATGAACCGGCGTTCTTTCCGCGGAAATCGAAAATTCACGAATGAAAGTCTTGAATATATCGCCCCCATCCACCTTGTTGATCTTTTCATCCAGAAGAAACACCGCCCCTTGGGACGCATGCACTTTTCTGACACAATGGTCGACAATAACCTGTGTGATCTTCTCGACCGACATTAAGGCATTAATGGCGCCGGCTATCTGGTTAAGCGACGTCAATTCATCTAGCGCCTGCTTTAAGCGATCTTTTTCCTGGTCGAAACTGTTTGGCATCTAATTTGCCATCATTTATATTCAAATATGGACTTAGAGCTTTACCGAAATTACTATTACGGCCATGCCATTAGCAACAACGATTTTGTCAAAAACCATAATAATTTTCCGCCGGGGATTTGAATAGATGCTGACCATCGGCTCAAAATTTGGCAATCATCAAATCCTCGAGCACCTCGGCTCCGGGGCGATGGGTGATGTAGACCGCGCCATTGACTCTCGCCTCGACCGCATGGTCGCGCTTAAATTAATCAACGACCGGTTCGCCAGATCATCCGACTACAGAATCCGCCTCGCTCAGGAGGCCAAAGCCGCCGCCAAAATCGATTCCCCTCACGTCGTCAAGGTCTGGGAACATTCCGAGGTCGAGGGACAACCATTCATTTCCCTCGAATATATTCCCGGCAAGACCATGCGGGAAGTTGCCGGAGATCTGAGCTTCGAGGATAAACTCGATATCGCCCGCCAGATCGCTCTCGGACTGAAAGCCGCTCATTCTCACGGTCTGGTACATCGCGACCTTAAGCCGGAAAACATCAAATTGACCGACGAAAAACAGGCCAAGATTCTCGATTTTGGTTTGGCCAAAACTGCTCTTACCGACAGCGTCGATCGGCAGGGGAACATTGAAGGCACCCTGTATTATCTCTCTCCCGAACAGCTCCGAGGCGATAATATCACTCCCGCCTCCGACCTATTCAGTTTTGGCGTTGTTCTCTATGAAATGTTCACCGGTAAGCGACCCTTCGAGGGTGAGTACCCCGAGGCCATTATCTATTCGATACTATACGAGGATCCTCCCCCGCCATTGTCTATAGATTCCGACCTTCCCGTTTATATTAACGAATTGATTTTGAGGCTTCTGGAAAAACAATTATCCGATCGCTTTAATAACATCGATGATGTCCTTGCTTTCATCGAGTCGTGCCGACCCGGCAAAGCAGCTCTGCCCGAAAAATCCCTCGTTAAAACCCGCCAGACCGTCACCGTCATCGATCTGAAAAATCTTTCCGGAGACACCAGTTGGGAATATTTCTGCATTGGGTTTACCGAAGACCTCATCAGCGAACTTTCCCGGAGAACCGATCTGATCGTCTCGGCCGAACCTTCCACCTCTTACATTCGTGATGTGCGTGAAGTCTTCAAGCATTGTCGCTCCGATTTCGTGATAATCGGTTCCTTGATGAAATGGCAGGACAAGATTAAACTGCACCTCAAAATCTATGGCAATCACGGCGGCAATCTTATCTCAGGGAAGAACTATGAGGCCGTCCCATCCGAAATATTCGATATGCTGGCCAGAGCCGTGGAAAATACTGCATCGATACTGGAAGAAGCTACCGGTCACGGTGCCATCGAAGTCGATGACTACTTTAAGACCAATATTGCCGCCTATGAATATTACCTCAAGGGAAAAAATTATTATCAGACCAGCAAACCCGATGATCTGGAAATCGCCGAAAAGATGTTTCTCAAGGCGCTGGAAATCGATCCCAACCTTGCCTGCGCCTATTCCGGGCTGTCCGACGTCTACGCCACCAGGTACAATTATTATTATGATAGAAGTCAGGAAAAAATCGAACTGGCCAAAAGCATGGCCCTGAAAGCGATTGAACTTGCCCCCGATCTGCCCGAGGCACATCGCTCGCTGGGGAGGTACTATATGTCTTGGGGATATGGTCGCAGGCCGAAACAGCCTTCCTTAAATCAATCGAAATCAATCCTAAATTTGCCATAGGATATCGTACCCTCGCCTGGCTCAAGAATATGCAGGGTGATCTTGAAAAATCAACCTACTGGGCCAGAATGTCTCTGAGATACGCCCCAAACGATCTTGAGACTCTACTCCTCTTGAGCCTGATAAATATGGACCTGAGAAAATACACCGTCGCTATGGCAACTCTCCAGCGCGCCATCGAACTTGCGCCCGATTATGGGCGCGCTCACTACAATCTTGGGTACGTCTATTACAAACTGGGAGTGCTCGATCTGGCGCTGGAAAACTTCCTGCTGGCGGCAAAGTACAAGGGTGACCCCAACGCCTGTCTCTACGCGGGATATGCTTATCTCGCGCGAAGAGAATATGATGAGGCATTCGAATCATTTGAAGAATCAAAAAGGGTAGGGTATTTTCCATTTATTGCGCTCTATTTCCAGGGTTACATTGAAAAATTGCGGGGCAACGGTGAGTCTGCCCAAAAATATTTCAGGTCGGCCATTGATATATGCGATAATTTTCAATCAAGAGACAGAGATAATCCCCATTTCAAAGTATATCGCGCCCTGGCCCTGGCCGGACTCGGTGAGAATCAAGAGGCCGTGACTCTCTTGGCCGATTTGGAGAATACCGTCCCGATCGACGGCGATACCCTTGCCGGCATTGCACGAGGATACGCGATTCTCGGAAATATTGAAAAAGCTCAGGAGTTCCTTAAAAAAGCTCTGACCGAACATGATGGCCCTTCCGACAAGGAAATAGCCACCGATCCCCATTTTGAAAAAATCAAGCTCTCACACTGACTCGTAGACCGCAACTCAGCTGCCGGCCCCGCTCGCATTCTTCCGATTCATCTCCTCCAGCAACTCCATCTGAATTTTCTGTATCTCCAGCAACCTCTGCCACTGATGCGAGATCAACTGGTCAATCTTAGTATTAATATGACGAATTTCTAATTCCGCCTTCAAATTCACCTGATAATCATGCTCTGAACGGAGTTGGTCCTTCTCCTCCTGCCGATTTTGGCTCATCATGATAATCGGCGCCTGCATCGCCGCCAGACACGAAAGTATGAGATTAAGTAAAATATATGGATATGGATCGTATGGTTTCATCAACAGAACTGCTGAATTCATACTTATCCAGACAAAGATAATGCATCCGAAAAGTATGATAAATCGCCAGCTTCCGCCAAAATCGGCCACCTTATCCGCTATCTTATCTCCGAAGGTTAGTCTGCTCTCAAATTCAGCGTTGATATTCTTGGAAAGCAGTTCCTCTTCCTTCAGGCTCTTGATCACTACTTCCTCAATTGAAGATAATTCCCCTTTTTCCTCCTCGAGGACCCGCGCAACATAATCTGTTCGGTAATGACTGAGACAGTCCAGACAGACAAAATCGTGCGTCGAAATATCGGCATGAACCTTCCTCATCATCTCCAGAACTGGAATGGAAACAATTTCGGACGGTCGACCGTCATTCTTATCCTTTTCCTTTCCGCAGAGCGGACAGGTGAATGTCTTCTTGGTTGTATCCGCCATATTTTTTCTCTCCCCATCTTATTCGTACTAAAGAACTCAACAAATATAGTAAGGCAGGTTGATCGCAAACAACAACAAACTCCGGATTCCATCTTGGGAGCAGGAGGAGCATTGAGCGTTCAGAATGCAATAATGAAATATAGAAAGTCAAGAATTATAGTTGCATATGCAACTAATTTTCATATCTTATCCCTGATATAGTCTTCGAAAGACGAATCGGAGGTATGTGAAAACGACAGCAAAACCAGACGCAGGAACATTGCGAAGCCTAATTCACTCCTTTATTCGCCGATTTGGCCTTCTGGACCAGACTCGCACACCATGCGGCCTGTCAATCAGCCTATCCGATGCTCATGCGCTAATGGACCTCTTGAAAAATCCGGATATCGATCAGATGAATTTGTCTAAAAACCTCGGCCTTTCCAAGAGCGCGACTACTCGACTCGTGCAAAGACTCAAAAGACGCGACCAAATAAGCCGGAGTCGAAACCAGTCCGACGGCAGGGCTTACAATCTCAGATTAACCGAAAAGGGAAAGCGCCAGGCGGAAATGATCAATCGGGAAAGCCTTTCTACTTTTGGAGCTATTCTTTCCGAAGTTCCCTATGATAAGGTTAGGCCATTGATAGACTGCCTCGCACTCCTGATTCGGGCGGTACCCGACCAGAAGAATAATTTTATTATGAAATAAGGCGGATAGGATCGTTGTGAATTTGCGGAATAGGTTAACATGAGATCTTCTCCAGAACCGAATGTACCAAATTCTATCGGCTTCACTCGGCTGTCCTTACTGTTCTTCAGGCTGGGTGCTACAGCCTACGGCGGCCCGGCCATGGTTGTGAATATCAAGAAACTTGCGGTGGGCAAATATAGATGGATGGATGAAGAAGACTTTCACGATGGAATAGCCCTTTGCCAATTAATCCCGGGAGCTACCGCGTTCCAGATGTCGGGATATGTCGGATACAGGGTACAGGGTGCTTGGGGCGCCTTGGTCGCATGCACCAGTTTCATACTGCCTGCATTTGCGTTGATGGTCTTACTTTCGGCGGTCTACCTGAGCGCCGGGCAATTACAGCTCATTCATTCCTTGTTCACGGGACTGAGGGCGATAGTTGTGGCAATCATAGCTTATTCGGCGTTCAACCTGGGCAGGAGTTCAATTAGAAACTGGCAGGGTGCTATGATTGCCTCAATTGCCCTGATAGCATATCTGGCGAAGCTGAATGTTTTCCTGGTCATATTACTGAGCGGATTAATGGGGCTCTTGCTCCACCCAAGGAAATCTGACCAAGAAATTACTGACCATATTAAAGACAGAGAATCTGTCAATGGGACACAAATTTCCGTTGGTTTCTTCATTCTCTTGATAGCGGGAGCATTGTTTATTTCATTGATATTGCTCAAATTCGCACCAACGTTGGCCAAAATGAGCATTTCATTGATGAAAATTGGATCAGTCGCATTTGGAGGGGGTTATACGATGATCCCCCTCATTCAGTCAGAGGTCGTAAGTAAATACAATTGGCTGACTACCCATGAATTTATTGATGGCATAGCTATGGGACAGATAACGCCTGGTCCTATAGTCATCACAGCGACTTTCATCGGTTATAAAATATCGGGATTTTTCGGAGCAGTCATATCCACAATTTCCGTATTTCTGCCGAGTTTTCTGATCCTGCTATTCTTTGCCAAGAAGTACCAATCATTTAAGAAATATGCGGCTGTCAAATGGGCTTTGGCTGGTGTGCTCAGTTCGTTTATCAGCATGCTTATTATAACGGTTTATCATTTTGGTATGGCGGCGATAATCGATATTAGAACTGCGGGGATTGCGATGGCGGCTTTGGTTGCCATGTTCCTGAAAATCGACACGGCCTATATCATAATCTTCGGCATAGTAATTTCTTTGGTTATTTTTCGTTAGATAAGGAGCATTTATGGATGAAAACAAAGAAGTTGGCAAACGGGTAGCGGCTGGAAGCGCTATATTTCTATCATTTATCGTGGCCATGGAAATTGTGATCATGATAAGCCCCTTTGCCATGTTTTTCTACGCGGTCTTCAATCCTTTTTTAACTGCGCTAAACGGTTCCTCTCTTACCCGCTGGCTGGCGGCCTTTTTCCTGCCTCACATGGTCGTGCCTCCCAATCTTCCTCTTCAGATCCTGCGTATTATCGGTTCAGTTCTGTTTGTGGGGGGATTGGCTATATTCCTGATATGCGCCATACAAGTCTATAGCGGCAAGCTATTCAAAAAGAGGTCCGGCCAAGTGGGGATTTTACGCCATTATCAGGCATCCCCAATATGTGGCTTTGGCGATCGCTGCGCTGGGCATGGCCATCATGTGGCCGCGGTTTTTGACTTTGGCCTTATTCGCCGTCATGCTTTTTCTGTATTATCTCTTGGCGGTCTCCGAGGAGAACCGCATGCTGGCGCGTTTCGGCGACAGCTACCAGGAATATCTGAATAGAATGGGTATGTTTGTGCCGAAGTTCGTCGAAAGAATCTTCATTAAGGACGGACATAGAAGGGGCCCTTTGTCTCTCATTAGGGGTGCGACAATTCTTGTTCTTCTGCTGGCGGTAATAGTAGGAGGCGGATTCATCTTACGTTCGTATACTGTTCATCACTTACCCCTTACCGATGTCACGGGCATTGACGTCTTGACCATTACCGACGCCGACAATGAAAATGCCAAGGACCTGATTCCCGCGCTTCTTGCCGACTCAACTATCTCAGCTAGGCTCCAGCCAAGCCTGAAAAGCGAAGGGCATCGCGTTCTGGCATATTTCATTCCTGTAGACTATGTGATGCAGGGGATGATTGCCAACACCGGTGACGAGTGGAAACTCTTTGAGCGTCACAAAACGATAGCCATGATCACCGAATATATCCTTCATCCCTACGCTCATTTGGTTTCCGGGCACGCGCATCATATGGCTATGATGACCGGCCAGGTTCACGATAGTACCTATGTACAACAGACCCGCGATGAAGCGCAGGGTAATCTTTGTGGATATTTCATCACCGGGCCAGCCTCTAGGAGATCCGACCGACGATTTTGGGATCAATGTGCAACGGAAGCCGCTATTCTTTGCCGATATTCATCTTCACACAGCCGAATTGCTCCAGGTTCAAGATACTCCAGCGGGAAGTGGATGGGGTACCGTGCCGACGCCAATGTTCTAGATTTTAGAATATTAGTTGGAAAAATCCATTTGCTGAGAGACATACATGCTTTAATGACCGTCTAAGACAAGAAACCTCCATCAAAGACTAGCATGGGAGGTGCAGATCAATAAATAAAATAATTGGAAATTAATGTCATGATACATGACAAAAGATTCTAGATACGGACTAGTGCTTACTCGGCAAGTAGTATACTGTCCTCACTTCTCTTCGATAAGACCACAAAAATTCCGAGCAATATCAATATTCCTCCCAGGACCGTCCACCATCCCGGTATCTGATTGAAAAATATTATCGCCAGAATCGTCGCCCCGATCGGCTCTCCCAATATAGTCGTCGCCACTTTGTGCGCCGGTACATATTTTAAGAGCCAATTATAAAGCGAGTGCCCCAGCACCGTCGGCACCAGAGCCAGAAGAAAAAATATTCCCCAGCTCTTTGCCGAATATTCTGTTAGATTCGTCCCATACGCCAGTGCGATTATAAGTAACGTCAAAGCCGATATCGAATAGACCGGAAATATATATCCCAGATTATCCAGCTTTGCCCGCAGCTGCCGACCGATAAATAGATACGTTCCCGCACATACCGCGCCGACTAGGGCCAGTAAATCCCCGATTATAAACCTCCGATCAAGGTTTAAATCCCCTTGCGATATCACCCCCATCCCAATAATAGCCACTACCATTCCGATTATTGACCGTGATGGAATCCTTTCCTTCAATATCACCGCCTCCATCACCAGCACGAACATCGGCTGTGTCGCCACCAGAATCGTCGAATTCGATATGGTCGTATAAAACAGCGACGTCACCCAGAGTGCAAAATGCAATCCCAGAACCACCCCCGAACAGATTAAAAGCGCAATCTGTTTCGACGACAACACTCGAAACGTCTCGCGCACCTTGGGAATTGCCGGAATCGCCAGTATCAGTGACGCTATCCCCATCCGATAAAATGCCGTCGGAAGCGGCCCCGCGTCCGCCATCTTGATGAGTACCGCCGCCCACGATACCGCGAACGTAGCCACGAATAGCGAAAGATATAAAGTCCCTTGGTTTACCATAAATTTCTAATATATTGGCCTTTCAATATACTGGAATAGATATTATATGTCGATATTTTTGCTCGTCGCGGTGCTCTTCTGGGGATTCTCATATATCGCCATAAAAGTAACCCTGAAATACCTGACCCCCGTCGAAATGATCGCCGCCCGCTTCGTCCTCGGAGCTCTCACCCTCTTCGTCATCATCCTCTTTAAAAAACTCTCCTTCAACATCAATCACCAGCTTAAATACCTGCTCATTTCCGCCGCCGTACTCTTTCTGCACTTCTGGGTGATGGCTACCGGCATGATTACCACCACCGCCACCAACACCGCCTGGATACTCACCACCGCGCCGATCTTCATCGCCATCCTTTCATTTTTCGTCCTTAAAGAACCATTCGGCAAATTCCAGATCGGCGGCGTCATCTTGGCCACCATCGGCGTTATGTTTCTGGTTTCCAATGGAAACTTCGCCTCCCTCGACTGGATCTCCTCCACCGGCGATTGGATCGTCCTCGGAAGCTGCATCACCTGGGCCTTCTATACCATCGTCACCCGCAAACTGACCAAAAATCTGAACCCCTTGGTCGCCACCTTCTGGATGATCGCCATCGCCGGCATCGCGATTGTACCATACAGCCTGTTAATGAACGGAGCCGAAAAAACCATCACCCTCCCCGCCGACGGTGCCATCTCCGTCATCTTCCTCGGCGTCGGATGTCTGGCCATCTCCTTCTGGTCGTGGTCCGAAGGCCTCTCCAAACGGCCTGCCGGTGAGGTCGGCATCTATCTCTACCTCGAACCTCTCTTCACTATGGCCGGCGCTGCCATCCTGATAAAAGAACCAATCACCTTCTGGCTGATCCTCGGCGCCCTTTTTATCGTTTCCGGCGTATATGTTTCGGAGAAATTCGGAAAATCAAAACTGGAAGCCCACGATGTTTAACGCCTGCCCTTACACGAGTTCACCATGATTAACCTCCTCCTCCTCCTCACCGTCATCTTCTGGGGACTCTCTTTTGTTGCCACCAAAATGGCCCTGCAGTACCTGACCCCCGTCGAAATCATCGCCATCAGACTCCTCCTCGGTGCCCCCGTCCTGTACCTTGATTGTCCTGTTCAAAAAAATCGACATCAAATTCAAACCCGCCGACTATTTCCTCATCCTCACCGCCTCATTCATCCTCGGCCTCCATTTCCTGATACAGGCCATCGGCCTGCAATACACCTCCGCCACCAACACTGCCTGGCTCGTCGCCACCATCCCCGTCTTCATCGCCATACTCTCCGCTCTATTCCTGAAAGAAAAATTATCCACCCCGAAAATCGGCGGAATCGCCCTCGCGACATTCGGCGTCATCCTTCTTGTCTCGGAAGGTAAACTCGCCTCCCTCGGATGGCTCCATTCTGTCGGCGATTGGATCATCCTCTCCTCGAGCGTCACCTGGGCAACCTACACCATCCTGACCCGCAACATCACCCGCATCTACAATCCTCTCGCCGTCTCACTCAGCATCCTCATCGTCCCCACTCTGCTTCTCAACGCCTATTCCGCCTACACGACCCCGATCACCAAAATCCTCGACCTCCCCCCGAATATCATCATCGCCCTGATCTTCCTCGGCGTCTTCTGCCTCGGTTTGGCCCACTGGTTCTGGCTTGAGGGTTTATCGCGCAAGGGCGCCACTGAGGTCGGCGTCTATATCTTCATCGAACCGGTCGTCACTACCATCGCCGCCATCCCGATCTTAAACGAACAACTCACCCTCTTCACCATCCTCGGCGCCATTCTCATCATCAGCGGCGTCTACATCGTCCAAAAACTGTAAAATCCATCTCGGAACTTTCCCCCTTCGCCCCTGTTTTACTTACAAAATATCGCTTTGAAGGAGAATATATATGAGCAAGAAAATAGGCGTAATCGGTTCTGGGATGATCGGTCAGGCGCTTGCCAACGGATTTCTAAAGCACGGCTACGATGTCATGATCGGCACCAACAACAAAGGCAAGTATGCCGAACTTAAAGAAAAAACCGGCGGCAAGGCCAAAATCGGCTCTTTTGACGAAACCGCCCACTTCGGCGAAACCTTAGTCCTCGCCGTCAAAGGCACCGCCGCCGAACCCACTCTGCGTTCACTCGCCGACAAATTCAAAGGCAAAACCGTTATCGATACCACCAACCCTATCGCTGACGCTCCGCCCTTCAACGGCGTCCTCCAGTACTTCACCGCAACCAACGAATCCCTCATGGAACGACTGCAGAAAATTGCGCCCGACGCCCATCTTGTCAAATCTTTCAGTTGCGTCGGCAGCGCCTTCATGGTCAATCCCGATTTTAGCGGCTCCAAGCCGACCATGTTTATCTGCGGCAACGACGACACCGCCAAAAGGGAAGTCCAAAAAATTCTCGATCAATTCGGCTGGGAGTATGAAGATATGGGATCAGTCGAGGCCGCTCGCGCCATCGAACCGCTGGCTATTCTTTGGTGCATCCCCGGCCTCCGCCAAAACCGATGGACCCACGCCTTCAAACTATTAAAAAAATAACATTTGGCCGATGATACCGTACCGTGCCCGGCGGGTTTTTATACCTGCCGGGTCAGTTCATTTACAGTCAACCTCATCGGCCGATTTCACCTTACTGAATCGGGCCGCAAATCGGGTTTGCCCCGTGTTTATATAGGAAGTTAATTATATAGGTGACATCAAGAGCGTTGATAACCCCGTTCCCGCTGGCATCTCCTTCGGACATACAGGGCGGATGAGCCCCGCGCTTATATAGGTAATTTATTAGATAGGTCACATCAAGAGCATTAACCGCCCCATTATGGCTGGCATCCCCTGCATTCAGACAGCATGGAATTGCAATTATTCCATGCGGCGGACCGCTCGGCGCCACTCCATGGCAGACCTCGCACTTGTTTAAAAGTCCCCGCATATCCCTGTAGAGTAATATTCTCCGCATTATCGCGGGCGACGCGGCTTGTCACAATCGCATGCGGCTCGCCGTGGCAAGCGCTGCAAAATAGTCCGCCATGCCCCCGTGACTGACGAAATAATTTCCCCGGCTCCTCCGCATAATTTGCACCATGGCACGCTGTCGCTCGCAATATGGTTCTTGCAACCACGGTACCCGGCCATTGCCGATACTTTCGCCCACATTCGTCACACTCCCATGACACGTCTGACAAACAAATCCGTGTTTCGTGCTCATCACGTCCCGAAGACATTGCGTATTGGGTCACTGGATGGCATTTGTAGCAGTCATTGGTTATTCCGCCATGATGCTCATGTACGGCTTGAGATAGTGAAGGCAGCCCCGGATGTCCCGGCGTCCCCAGCGCATTCGATGAATGACAGCTGGCGCAAAGTATTGGTCCGCCGTTTGGATCAAAACCCGCCTCCGGGCCATGCTGATCCAGAATCGCCTGAGCGCTCGCATGGCAACCCGTCCTGACGCAGTTTATCTCGTTCGATACCGGCACTACCGGCTGTATCGAGGCCAGCAGATTATTCGATTGATCATACAGCTTCAGTAGGCCCAATTGAAACGGATCTTCGTTCACCAGATCGGCATCCGTAAATGGCGTCAGCGGAACCCCCGTCACGTAGAAATAGTTTTCCTGAATCGTCATGTCCCCCGTCAAACCGGCTCCCGCCAATCCGATATTGGGAGGCAAATTGACCCCGAAAAGCGGAAAAGTATAATCCCAAAAATTCGTCTTGCCGACCGAATACGTATTTCCCGGAATTTCGTAACTGACTCGCAGGTTCGATGTCACCACGACCGGAGGATTGATCGCATCTCCCACCTGAACCACCTGCGCATGAATGTTGTTGAATGGCGGGAGGACGACAAAACTGGAAAAATCCTTGTTGCTGCAGTGCATACCCAGATCATTCCATCCGATAACGATATGATTTTGCGCGATCGGAGATGAAGCGATCAAAAGCACGCCTAGTAAGATGATTGCCTGAACCGATTTCATCATGAACCTCTCTCCCAAATGGTTTTGCTCGATTCAATATATTTCAGTATCCATGATTTTCGCCAAAAAATCTCGGATACTCTGCCATTTTGGCTTCTGCTTAACGCTAAAATAAAGAAACTGGCGACCCGGTTAATGGTTCCAACCAATGAAAATCACTACTCGTATTGTCTTCTTTTGTACTTAGGTAGGTTGTTCTGACTCTGACTTCAACCGGATTTATTCGACCTTGACGGATCTGCCCGGCTGCTGACGGACTAAATTTCCGCCTCCAGTGAACCTCATTTCGTGCGCGGTTCGCCGCACGCGCTCGCTCGCCCGTGGCGAGAATCCACATCTGCCCGTTTACGACGAGTTTTGTAGGGGCGGGGCTTGACCCGCCCGATCCCGATCTCCCGTTTTTATTATCCCCCGCCCTGCCTGTCCGCCGTAGGCGGGTCATTCCGGCCCTTGAGCCGGAACCCAGAGGGGAGCCAAAACGATTACGTTTTGCCATTCTTGTGCTTGGTGCCCCACCGCTTGTCTCGTGCGCGGTTGCCGCGGCGAATCCACATCTGCCCGTTCACCTCGAATTTCGTGGTGTCCCCCCCTCAAAAACTCTTCCTCTTAAACTTCCGCCTCAACGCCAGCACAAAAAACGACACCAGCACCACAATCTTCAACACCTCAATATTGATCAACAATGTCTGATACCATTCATGCATCCGCCCCGCCATCTCCGACCGGTTGAACGTCACATACCCGAAATTGAGCGAGAACGCCTTCGCATAATCCGACACAAACTCCCATCCCGGCAGGGAAACCCCGAAATCATAATTGACCATATTCGTCCCGCCCGACGCCCCACCGAATACTATTCTCAAGTTCTCTCTTAAGACATCCGGTAGCATTAGTTCTCCCGCTTCCTCCAGCGACAGCAAACGCCAAAGTGACATGATTTGATATAATCTCGAAAATCCTCTCTAAACCTAATCCACGCACATGATAATAAAAGGTTGACAATGCGCGCCAGAATCCATTATAAATTGAATTGAAGGCTCGGTAATGGTGTAACTGCCGGTTGCATTATCAGATACGTCATACTATGAGAGGAATAATTTAGCCGTGTTGGTAAACAGTATTTATTCCTAAAGGAGAATTATGAGCGAAGAAGTGCTTAAGTCAATTGATCGTACTCTCAAGGCGATGCTCGGACTAATCGTCTCCATTCGAAACGATAACCCTCTATCACTACATGAAAGAATCGGTCGACTACATGATTTTGGATTCAAACCGAAGGAGATCAGTGAGGTAGTCGGGCGTACCGGCACCTATGTCAATAAGGAGCTCTCGCGACTTCGCAATTCTAAAATCAAAAGGAGTGATTAAAATGGCCCAGATCAAGAAAAAGCGTGATAATCCTAAAGCTAAACCCAAGCCGAGCGCCACCGCTGAGGATCTCTTGCGCGATTTGATGATTATCCAGCTCGGGCTTGCTGGTGTTTCGCAAGATAAGATCCGCGCGATTGTTGGCGTTGATAATAATCGTGTAAGCGCAATAGTGCGGCACATCAGGAAGGGAGACAAATAGTATGTCAAGAAAACAAACCAGACTCGGCGAGCAGCCAAATCAGGACGAGCAGATCTATTTGTTGAAGTATTTAGTTGCTTTAGAGTTGTATCATCATGGCTTACGGCAAACTGAGATTGCCAAGCGACTATGTTTACAAACAGCCATACTCAATAAGATGCTCAAAGGATTGAGCAAGAAAGTGAAAGACAATGAAGAATAATCAGACGGTGATTCCTCTCCGAGACGAAATGATTTCAAAAAAGCTGACGGCATTACTGGCTATCAATCTTCGAATGCTCCTGCAAGACTCAGAGTTTTCCTCGAAACAGAAGCGCAGACAGGGCACCAGTGAATTGGTTCGCTATTTTGCCGCATTCGGCCTCGAGCCAAATGATATCGCTCACATTTTGGGAACTACAGTTCAGAGCGTTCGCACTCTGCTGACCCCAAGTCGGAAGGGCAGAAAGTAGATGGCAAAGCCGCGCATCCATCCCACCTTGCTAAGTAAGCTAGCGAAAAAGATTGGCAAGTCAGTCAAATATACTAGGGAGCAAATTCGAAAGCGTGCATCTAAGTATCAGGTGTCGTCCGAGGCCTACTTTGTTTATTGGTTGGGACAATTTGCCATCGGCACAGAAAAATATCGCCGTTCTTTGCAATCAAACATTCAAGATGAAATTCGTAATCTCCAGTCGGGTAGTATGATAAACACAGCTATAGCGACACCCCGATCCCGAAAACAGCGAATATCTCGTGCCGAAAAGAGATTGCAGATCAAAACATTTCAGCTTACCGCGAAACCTCCACTCCTAACAGTCCCTATAATCAACCACGCAGCGAAAAACGCCGAACTCTACCCCTTCATGTTTTCGCTTGAATCCTCCGTCAGACTCCTGATCCAAGTGCAACTGGAGAAGAGGTATGGTCCGAGCTGGTGGTCTTCACATGTTAAGAGGGATATCAGAGAAAAGGTAGAGAGGAGAAAGAAGACCGAGCAGCTCAATCCATGGTCTGGGCAGCGAGGGACAAAGGATATCCATTATACCGACTTTGCGGATCTGGCAAATATGCTCAGGGCTAATACAGACATTTTTGATCCGCTATTTACTGGAATGAAAGGCGGGCTCAGTTTCCTCACACGGCGTTTGGATGAACTGGAGGGAACGCGCAACAATCTCGCCCATGCCTGCCCTCTCAAGGATAGAGATCGGAAAAGGCTCCAACTCTATTTTGAGGAAATATACGATATTCTTGACACATTAATATCACGAATGCCGTAGACATTGCCAGAACGAAATGCAGCACAACGCCTCGGTGCCCCACCGCTTGTTCTTAAAACCCGGCGAAGACGGGCGGCGGGTATTTTCAGTTCCGCATCTCCTTAATTATTACTGCCCGTAGCGACACGGCGTGCCGTGTCAATCCTCGCAATACGCGCCTCCAACTTTTTGCCCAACTGCACATTGTAGGGGTTTAATTCATTAAATCCCTATTTGCCATCTTTTCCTATTTCCCTATGTGAGAGAAGGAATTAGCGGAAAATACAATTTAACCACCAAACCGATGGTGATCACGACACGAGGCCAATTAGTAGAAGAGGTAATGTTTATGACCGTGACCAAAAACAGATCAACGCTTCCGGTCGGGCAACCAAAGCCCGAGGACCGCTTTTATATAAATTATCGCAACCAGACCATTGTAACGCGCCCAAAAATGACAGCGCGAACCCAAACCCCTGACCCCGTCTTGCCGGTGTCTAACATGCCCAAGTCCCAAACCATGAACCCTTTAACCATGGTTTTCCCCTCTCACACCGGCCGACGGATCAGGGGTGAGGGTAATTTACTGCGCCACCAGTCCGCCCCGGCGGACGTCCGGACGGAATCTTTGGTAGCCATCTGTGTGGCACCCTCAAAATTCGCTTTTTTACAAAAAAGGAATTTTGGGGGTGTATTCAACACGCAAGTTCCCCCTCTCCCCTAGGGAACGGACCAGGGATGACCTTACTGCCAGCCGGTTCGTTCCACGCCTCATACAGCAATCCGCCCCATATCTGGAAATTTGCCAAACACCATCAACCGCTTAGACTTATGAAAAACTCACCGCCCCAAAAGAATCTGGATCGAACCCACCCAAAATACGACCGTCCGAATCTGTAACTACATCCCCCGCTTAATCTTGCGCGCCGCAGTACCCCGAAAACAAAAATTCAAAAAGCGAACCCAATTCCCGTCATCCCCTTGCCACATATAATCATAACTATTTTAGTAATCGGTTCGTTTTCATCGAGCGAGAGTTAATCTCTTATCCCTCAACTGCTTGCATTGGACAAAAATGGCTTCTATTCTCGCCCGTTTGAATACAACAAAAACGGCGGGCTTTTTCGCCCGCCGCTTCCAAACTGAAAAAATTATGACGAAATTATTCTATCACCGGATCAGCCAATTTAATACTGGTCACTTTGCCGAATTCATCCAGCGGCTTCTCGTACGTCTCCGATTTCCCCACCACGATATATGTCAGCTTGTCCGGCTGAAGATATTTCTGCGCCACTCGTTTGATATCGTCGCGCGTTACCTTCCTGAAGAAATCGAGATACCCCTTGTAATAATCCGCCGGGTACCCGTCATACTCAAGCGTCATGAGACTCATTACGATCTTATGCGCCGTATCAAAACTGAACGCCAGGCTATTGATCGTGGCATCGGCCGCATCTTTAAGTTCATTCTCACTGACTCCATCCTTGCGGATTTTTTCGATTTCGTCGGTAATCAGCCGCGTCGCCTTATAGGCGGTGGCCCCTTTGGTCTGACAATCAACGCTGAAAGCGCTATAGTCGCGCCCTCCCGTAGGGAAACTGGACCCGACATGATACGCCAGCCCCTCATCGGCGCGGACCTTCAATGTGAGCCTTGATGTGAACGACCCACCGAGTATAAAATTCAGAAGCTGAACGGCATAACGGTCGGGATTATCGCGCTTTATTCCGAGATGGCCGATTCTCAGGAAAGCCTGGTTGATATCTTTCCAGACTTCGTACACTCCCGGATGATATTCAACTTTGACCTCAGGATAGGCTGGAATCGGGGCGTTGGACTTTGGCCAGTCACCGAGGTATTTCTTGATTTCCTGAACCATATCGGCCTTATTAAAATCGCCGCTGATAGCGATCATAATATTATTAGGCGCAAAAAACTTCTTATGATAATTGATCAGGTCCTGCTGAGTAATTCCCTTTATCGACGCCCATTCCAGCACCCGGCCGAAAGGATGATCGCCATAAATCATGTTAGTGAAATATCTGCCGACCACATTGCCCGGGTCATCATTGCGTCTCTTAATACCGTTTTTGATGTCTGACTTGGCCAGGTCGATCTTATCCTGAGGGAATAATGGGTTGCGAATCAGGTCGGCAAAAAGCCCTAATCCCTGATCAATATCTTTCGGGAGAACACTCAGAGACGCCGAGCCTCTTTCCGAGCTGATATTGGTCTCCAGTGAGCCCCCGATATATTCCATAATAATATTCAGGGAATCACCGCTGATTGTCTTGGTGCCGCCATTGCGCATCACCGTCCCGACAATGCCCGACAATCCATTCTTCTCGAGCGGGTCGAAAATGCTACCGCATCTAATCACCGCGCTTAAGTTTATTAACGGGATCCGGTGGTCTTCATACAAATAGAGGATTAATCCATTATCGAGAACCACTCGTTCAACTTCCCGTCCGACCTCCGGAATCGTCAGCTGAATTGCTCCGGTGGTAATGCCGCTGATAATTTTCGAGCCGGGAGATTCCTTGACTTCCGCCTGACCAAATGATACGGAAATAGCGACCAGTACCATTATTGATGATATTAATATTCTTTTCATTTCCTTCATTCCCTCAGCTTTCTTTGCCTGCCGGTGTCTGCGTTTTTTTGCCATCAGTCTTGACTATATATGCCACCGACCGGTTTTTCTTGACCAGATATTTATTGACCACCCTCATGACATCATCGGCGGTGACTTTCTTAATCGCGTCCTGATAGTCGACAAACTGGTGCCAATTGCCGGTGACGCATTCGCTGCTGGCAAGTCTGAAGCATAGCCCCATATTGGAATCTAGCGACCTGACAAAAGAAGCATCAACCTGGTTGCGTACCTTCTGCAATTCCCAATCAGTCACCTTTTCGGTCTTAAGGCGATCAATTTCGGCATAAATGGCGGTCTCGAGTTCCGCCACGGTATGCTCGCCATACGGAGTAATGGTGCAGTTGAAGGTCATCGGATATCGGCCGTCATCCACGCCGGCGGATGCCGTTCCCAGATTTTTTTCTTTAATGTTTTTATAAAATCTGCTGGTTCGTCCGCTAGAGAGAATATTTGCGGCCACATCCAACGCCGGAATGTCTGGATCGCCTATCTGAGGTGTATGCCATGCTACGTACGCTATCGGATTTGACGGATGTTCAATTTCGACGCGCCGCTCCCCTTCCTGCGGAGCATCGCGGGTTACAACCGGCGGCGGGGGGGGCTGAGAAGGCACCGAGGAAAAATACTTTTCGCAGAGTTTGAAAACCTCGTCAGCGTTTACGTCGCCGACAATCACCGCCACGGCATTGGCCGGCGAATAATGCGATTTGAAATATGCCTCGACATCCTCGCGCATAATAGTCTGAATATCACTCATCCAGCCGACTACCGGCCATCTATATGAAGATGCCCAAAATTCTGTCGCATCCAGAGCCTCTCCCAATTTACGCCTTGCATTATTCTCACCCAGCCGTCTTTCTTCCGTCACAACATCACGCTCCGAATAGAATTCGCGGAAAACCATATTAGCCAGTCGGTCGGATTCGAGAAATGCCCAAAGCTCAAGCCTGTTCTTGGGAAGTGAAACATGATACTCTGTACGATCATTGCCGGTTGACGCATTTAGTCCTGTCCCGCCGTTATTTACATAGGTGTCCCACAGCTCTTCAGTTATGATATATTTCTTCTGCTCTGCCTGAGCATCTGCAATCTGCTGTCTAAGGCTTTTCATCAGAGTTGAATCTAGCGGATTAACAGGATTCTGCAATTTCACCTGCTCGGCGCGAAGCAAGTGGGCCAGCGAATCGATTTTCGCCATTATGGGGATTTCGGCCTGATAATTGTCTGTTCCAATTGTCTTTGTCCCCTTGAATAGCATGTGCTCCAAAAGATGAGATATACCGGTAATTCCGGGACGTTCATCGACTGAGCCGGTATTAAACTGGATAATTGAAGAAAATACCGGCGCGGAGTGATTCTCCAGTACGAGAATTCTCATTCCGTTCGAAAGAGTATGCTTCTTCACGTCCAGCTTGATTTCGCCGAACTGCCCAAAGGCCGATTGGCCGAAAATCAGTAAGGCCATCAGGAGCATTAGTGGAAAGCTCTTCTTCATTTGGTGTACTCCTTGTTAATATTTTGAGAAAATTTGTAGTTCCGAGTCGGAGCAGGCATGGGCCAATTTAATCATATGCCGGATGCGAGTCAAGACCGGCGGTCAAAATGACAAAGTGAAAATACATATTTTACCCGAAAGTGACTAGAAGCGTGCCCCCCACTCCGAGCAAAATCCCCACAACTCTTCGAAAATCCACAGACTCGTGCAGAAAAAGAGCGGCGAATATGAAAACATAGATGCTGCTGGTTTGATTTAGCGCGGCAGCCACGGAAGCCTGAGTCAGTTTCATTCCTGCCAGCCAAATTATCATGGAAAGATATGCTCCTGCAAATGAGCCAGAAAAAGTAAAGAACCATTGGCGGCTGTTCATCAGGGGCTGTGTAATTTTTCGGCGAGCGGGGTGGAACCATAACACCAGCGCCACGGTGATCATACCGCTGAACAGCCTTGCCTCCGTGGCCCATAATAGGGGAGACCTTGTCAGCATAGGCTTGATGAGGACCACGCCGACGGCGGTCGAGGCATTAGCCAGCGCACCAAATAAGATCCCCAGCCAGAGTTCACGGCGTGTCAAGTGCCTCTTGCCATTTTTGCCGGTTGCGGTCAGGACGGCTGATAATATCATCACTATTCCGACAATCTGAAGCGCGGTCAGTTTGTCACCCAGAAAAATCACGGACAAGAGTATAATGAATGGGCTATACATACAGGCAACAATGGACGATAGTCCCGCTCCCAAAAGGTTAAGACTCTTGAAAAAGAGCGTATCGCCTATGCCGATACCCAAGAAGCCGCTTATCAGAAGAAGGATATAGTCACCCGCGGGAGCGTCGCGAATCAGGGTTTCGCCCGCGAAATATATGGTCGGGACCAGCAGGCTGAATGCCAGAATATTCTTGAATAAATTTAGCGCGAGAGGATGCATCTTCTCGCCGCTTTTTTTGAATAGAATAACCGCGGCTGCCCAGACAAGAGCCGTCAGCAGTGCCAATATTTCGCCGAGATAGGGAATAGAATTATTCAATCCGCATAAATCCTTCATTACCGCAGAGGTCGGAATGTAATGAAGATTGCCCCAAAGCTCAATAGGATATCCGATAGCCAGTATGGAATATGGCAATTGAAGACAGAGAAAGATTATATACTAATCAGCGTTCTCCGGAATCTGAGCTCTTGATTAATTAGACTGCTGTGATTTATCTTATCCGAAACATGAGCAATATTCGCGCGATAAATGCCCTCATTCTAAATTCTCGTCAGGGAGCAAGGCCGGTTGGGAATGACGACTGGATCATTAGTACCGGGCGGGCTGTTCAGGATGCAGTCTCCCGAAATTGCCAATTGCTGACCTCCGTTGGAATGAATTCGTGGGAAATGGCCCTATATTTCGCGTCAAAGTTAAAAGCGTTTCAACGAATCTATCTTCCCGTTGGAAAAGGGGAAAGAAAAGAACGAGACAACAGGTTATTATGCTGAGCAGTTTAATTTGGATAGCAATCTTGTCGAATGGCGATTTATTGAAATTGAAAATGCTCGAGGGAATATTAAAGAATTTCCAATCTTACGAGATAAAATCATGTTACATGATGCTGACATAATCTTCCCGATATCGCTTCGAGCAGGTGGAAATTTAATTTCGCTGTTGTCTCGGTCGGATAATTCACGTTTGACTATAGCAAATGATTACGCCACAGCGTACAAGAGTGACCATCGGACATGCAAGATTAAGGTCGACCCTGTAGCTCTTAACCCCGGAGTCGATAAGGCGCTTGATGGATTCGTAATACACTGGACTAAATCCTCTAATTCCCCTTGGCCGGGAGAAACGCTGTTTCAATATTATGATGATATCGTGCATTCAGTCGATCAATACGTTCACGGCGCATTTGAAACCTTAAAAAGAATACTCCTTGAGCGGAAAATTCGGGCCTCATCGGGGCATTATCGCAATGGAATCGCCGCAGTCGCTTTCTCGGACCTCAAACCTTCAGAAGCGATTGGTTTAATGAAATGGCGCGCCCGTCATCAGGGAATGACGTTTGAACCATATGGCATCGCTATTGAAAAATCCTGGGCCGAAAAACTGGGCGTAAGAAAGGTGTTCTACGGCAATCGGGAGATGTATCAATATCTGGAAGAGAAAGATCGCCCGTATTATCAAAGTATTGGGACAAAGGGCTTTTGGATGCCGGAAAAGGAATATCGTCATATCGGAGACATCGATCTGAAATCGATTTCCGCCGAAAAGATGAAAGTGATCGTCTGGAAGAAAGAAGAGATTCCGGGCGTTAAAGACATATTTGAAGGCGAGATAGTTTCCCTTTATGATTAAGCAGTTCGGACGGCATTTGAATCCCCGCTATTTGCGTATCATGCACGAACAAGATCTAGATATTTAATTTGATTAAAAAGAGGAAACTATTTTTAAGCGATTTATGAGCGATTTATCTTTCCAATGAGATCAAGATACCTTTGTGCCCAGATTTCCCGGGTATGGAATTGCGTGACATACTCATGATATTTCCTGCCCAGTTCCTCACCGTTGATTTCTTTGCAGGACAGCGCTCGAATCAGTCCGGCCAATTGATCCGGATTGGCTGCTGAGTAGGTCAGAAGGCCACCCGCCCTCTCAAGAAACTTGCTGGTTTCGCCCTGCGTGGCGCCGAAAAGAATCGGTTTTCCCGCCGCCATATATTCAAAAATCTTCGTCGGCAGAGCAACCTTAGCGACGGGTACTTCCTTCAAGCATTCTACAAGCACATCTCCTGCTTTCAGGAAATATGGAATTTCCTCCAGCGGCTGAAGGCCAATAAAGGAAATATTTTTCAATTTGTATTGCGATGCCAGCGATTCAAGTGATTTTCTCTTCTGGCCGTCGCCGACAAAGACAAAATGATACCGTTTATTGTCGGCCAAAAGCCGTGCCGATTCGACGATCGTTTCCAGCGGCCTCACCCATCCCAAGGTGCCGGAGAAAAGGATGAGAAATTTATCTTCCCAGCCATATTTTTTCCTGATACCATTGGAATTACTGTTTAGAAAATCCTGACCGACGCCCGATTTGATTGTAGCCAGTCGATCCGATGGAATCCCGATATTTCTCATCCAATCTTCGATCCCCTCGGTAACGCAGACTATATGATCGGCCTTTCTATAGAGGAACCGCATCAGCTTCCGAATCAGATTGGTGAATATTGATTTTTTCAAATTGCCGAATTGCTCACCTGACTCAGGCTGGAGATCACGAATTTCCAATATCAATTTTGCTCTTCGCATCCGGCTAAGGATGTACCCAACCAGCGGTGATGTAACCGGGGGCGATGAGGCCAGAATCAAATCAAATTTCCCCCGAATTCTGAAGCTGTTGATCAAAGATGAAATTAAAAAGGTGATGAAGCCGACCATCCGACGCTGAGGGTGCGCGTTAGAAGCCGGAAGCACAAACGAGCGATAAACATCAATGCCTTTCATAGTCTCGTGAACGAAAAATTTCCGCCTGTATTTCAAGGGGACTACACCGTCAGGGTAATTCGGCATCGCCGTCAATACAGAAACTTCATGTCCCTGTTGTTTGAAGAACAACGCAAATTCAAAGAGCCTTCGGACAGCTCCTTTTTCCGGCGGGAAATGCTGCGTTACGAGTAAAATTCTCATCGATTTATGCATTCAGAAAGCCAATCTAAGTTCGACATTAATAAAAAGCAATAAAAAAATCCTGTCCTGTCTAAAAATCAGCGGCAGATAGCTAGTCGCGCCCACAATCTTGCATTCACGGATGAGTCGATTACTCTATGATCAATTCATCTCTATGTGGTATACTATACCTATCGGTTTCATATCATCGATAAATTAGTTATTTAATTTTATAATTAATTGTGCTTTTGCTATTCAGACGTCTGAGGCCATCGATTTATGAAATATTTTCTAATTTGAAATAAACGCAACTGCTGATTATATGCCAAGGAAATTAACAGAGGCATATTGGGCTGGTTCAACAAAGAAAATAATGTGAAGGAATTAAAAGCTACTCGCCCTTTCGTCGATCCGCACCCAAATTGACTTTGCCCGCCACCGAAATAATTTGCATCATGACAGAAAAAGATTTACTATCGGCGCCATTTTTTTAGTATCATTAGTTGAAACTATGCACCAGAAGAAAAATAATGTCATGCTGCTGGCAGAAAAATTGTTTCCTCAGCAGGTGAAGTGGCGGAGGTGGTTTCACCAGAATCCCGAGTTATCAAACGAAGAATATCAGACTACCCGATTTATTAAGGAAACTTTGCGTGGTCAGGGGCTGAAATTCCTTCCTCTGAAAATTAAGACCGGCGCCGTGGCGCTGATTAATGATCGAAAGAAAATGGCAGTTGCCCTTCGATCGGATATAGACGCCCTGCCAATCCATGAAAAGGCTCTGGTTCCCTTTAAATCAAAAAGACCCGGGGTAATGCATGCTTGCGGCCATGACGTGCACGCCGCCGTTCTCATGGGCACCGCAATCATTTTGAACAAATTTAAAAGTGAATTGCCCGGTTGTGTGAAATTCCTTTTCCAGCCTGCCGAAGAAATGCCACCCGGAGGGGCGGAAGCCTTGATTCGTGAAGGCGTGCTAAATGATCCCGACGTCAAAATAATTTTCGGTCTGCATACCGATCCCACCATTCCTGCGGGCAAGATTGGTCTGCATGACGGTCCGATGATGGCATCAGTAACAGATTTCGATATCACTATCATCGGCCGTGGTGGACACGCCGCCCGTCCGCATCTTGCGGTCGACTCTATAGCCACTGCAGCCGAAATTGTGGATTCGATACAGAAGATTGTGTCCCGCGAGATTGATCCGCTGAAGCCGATAGTCATCACCTTCGGCAGCATAAAGGGAGGTGCGGCGCGCAATGTCATTGCAGATGAAGTTGTGCTTCGCGGTACAGCCAGAACCCTCTCACCTGAGAGTCTGAAAATGATATCGCCGCGGATAAAGAGAACCGTGGATGGGATATGCCGGGCGCGGGGCGCAAAGTACAGGATTGATTTTATCGCGGAGTATCCCGTGCTCTCCAATGATAAAGTATCGAATAACATCTTTGCGCAGGCTTATAGCCGCCTCTTTGGCGGAAATAAGGTTGTCGATGCTCCGCAGGTGATGGGCGGTGAGGACTTTGCCTTTTATTTGCAGAAAGTCCCCGGCGCGTTCTGTCGACTCGGCGTCCAAAATAAAAAGATAAAGGCTGATCGGCCATGGCACACTTCGGATTTCAAAGTGGACGAGAAGAGCATATTTTACGGTACTGTTCTCCTGACGGCGGCCGTTCTTGATTACTTCGAAAGATACGCCAGATGACGATGCGCTGGAGATTGCTATCCTTTCTTCTGATATTTCCAACAATTTCGATCCACGCCGACAATATCCTGCCGGGTCAGGTAATAAATTACAGCGATTTTTCCTATATCAGCTCCATCGCGGTCGGATTTGATTATGTTTACTTCGGTAGCACAAATGGGATTACGCGATATAATGTCAAGACCACTCGGTGGGCAGACCCGATGACGGGGATTGAGGGTCTTGAGGGGGGAAATGTCCGGGAGATAAGAGTCTCCCGCGACGATCAGACAGTATGGGCCAGAACAGAAATCGGATATTTCGAGTATAATGAGACTTTCGGCTATTGGAGTCCCATCGATACTTTTCCCAATGAACAGGTTTTTGGGCACCACATCCAACCTGACCCGACCTACATTCCTCCGCCGGGATATAATTATATGTCTTCAGGTGCACTGGTTGACCAAAATGGGAAGAGATTCCCGTTGACCGATGTCGTCGATGACGGTTGGTCGAATCTCTGGATTGGAACCTGGGGGTTAGGGGCGATGCACGCGGACATCTCGATTCAGAGGCTGGAAGTTTTGAATTATGGGTTGATTCAGGAAGATGTCTCTGCCATCTGTGCCGATAGTGGCACATTATGGATGGGCGGTGAATCTAGAGATTATTACCGTACCGGGATAACATCGTTCGTCTGGCGCAATAATGACTTTGACTATATTGAAACGGAAGGCACCTTCGTTTCAACGGCTCCAAATATTTATGATATCGCCACCGATGATAACAGGATTTACGCCGCGACAGACAACGGCGTCTGGGTTATCGACAAGAAAGGGATGAAAATTGCCGACCAGCTTCGGCGCTCTTCGGGGCTATCTACTAATCAGGTGGCGGCTGTCCTCGTTGCCGGAGACACGCTCTATGCCGGAACATCCCTTGGCCTCAGCATCATTGGACTTAAGCCGGATTCCGCGGTGGAAAACGCCAAAACATTATTGTCTTCGCAGTCTATTTCATGCCTCGACAGAGCGGACGATGCCCTCTGGATCGGCACTTCAGCCGGGGCCTATCGATTGGAGATGAATACTGCGAAATTGAGCGTTCTGTCCGCGCCGGAAATATCGGATAAAGATCAAATTTATGCCATTACTCATTCCCCTGGCGCTATCTGGATAGCTTCGGAGAATAATCTGATTTCCATAAATCTGCAAACGGCGCAGATTGTTTCCTATCCTGAGGTCAACAGCTATGGCGGTGCAAGAGCCATCGCCATCTGTGATTCCACCCTTGCGGTGGCCACGCAAAACGGGCTGTTGTTATATACCCTGGGCGCAAAAATTCGTCACCAGCGCTTCACCAAAGATGACGGTCTTCTTTCGCTCAATTTAAAAAGGGTGGTTTTTGACGGCGACTACCTGTGGATCGGTTCCGACCGCGGTTTGAGTCGTTTCTGGTATAAAAATCCCGCCCTTATGCGATAAGATTCAATACCCTAGCCCAAATTATGGTTGAATACCGGAGACTGATTTCTTATCTTTCGAAGGCGACATTTGATGGACGGGTTGGTGAGGCGGTTTAGATAAAGTGATTTCGATAATATTCAAAAGATATGCGATAATTGTCTCCATCTTCTGGTATATTCCCTTTGCCCCTATTGTTTATTCCGCAGATCAGAATATGTTCGACGTCTATACTCTCGAAATACAGGGGAATATTTATAATTATATATCAGGCGATTTTACTGGCGATAAATTGGAAGATATCGCTTTGGTCTATGCACCTGACGAAGAACCGAATAATCGATATTTGGGCCTATTCATACAGAGAAGAGAAGGCGGGTTCGGAGTCCGGGCGGACAAAACCGTTCTCTTGCCGCCTTCAGCCGCTCAGATTGATGCCGGCAATATTGACAACGATCAGTCTGACGAGATCGTTGTCATGGATTCTGAGGGGGTGCTTGTTTTTCACCTTCCCGATGACGGATCGGAGGCAGATTTCGTCCGGCTCATCCGCGAGAATACTATTTATTCTGTTCCTCTTTTCCAGGGTATCATAGCCGAACCTTTCCTGATAAACATGGCCAATTTCACCGGACCTGCCATAGTCGTCCCGACTCCCAAGGGGTATATTATCTATAGGCGCGGGGTGGACAGCGATTATCGCCCCATCTCCCACCTGACCACTCCTTTGAGTTGCAGGAGTATTGGAAGGGAGACAAGGGAGTTGACCGGACCGATGCATACAGGATTCAGCGCCTGTCTGGGTTCAGTTCAGGTCTCGGATGGCAACCGTGACGGCCGGCCGGACCTATATTTCTTGTGGGATAGCCGACTTTGCTGTTATTATCAGAATGAAATCGGGGGTTTCTCAGAAAAACCCGACATCGATGTCGAATTTTATCCTGCGGGAACTGATGGCAATATTCGGAGCAGGCTGGCCGATGTCAACGGCGACAGCAGTCTTGACGTCGTGGCCTCGTGCACTTCAGGCGGGATCACCAAGGCCGAAACCAAGGTCAGGGTTTATCTTTCGGGCGTAGGTGGAAAGATCGATTCAAAATGTAAGAAGGAAATAAGTCTCTCGGATTCCTATGGCGATTTGATCGTGAAGGATTTTAACAACGACGGTCGCGGAGAAATGGTTGTACCGGCGGTAGAACTGGGGGCGATCGCGGCGGCAAAAATGCTGTTAATGAAAAAAGCCGATCTGCACCTTCTAATATATCCTCTAATCGATGGCCTTCCTGATAATGAACCTCTGATAAGACCTACCTTCGAATTTCAACTCAATTTTGATAATCCCGATCCGACTCAGGAAGTGACTGTAAATTGGTCCGCCGATTATAACGGAGATGGACTGGCCGATATGGTGACAAGCGACGGTCGCGGGAATCTGCAATTCTATTGGGGAAAGAAAGAAGAATTCCTTTCCAAGAAACCGGATTTGAAAATGGCTTTAGATCACCCGGCTGAGATTCATCCACTTCATCTGAATGGCGGCCTATTTGCCGACCTGATAATCGAGCATGCGGGCGGAGGTAGATCAAATCGACTTACAATTTTGAGAAATCGGAGCAACAAAATATAACGAGGGATCTTTTATGTTTGAAGTTGAATTTCCATTATGCCAGAAGTGCAGCAAGGGGAGGCTTCTGCCATTATCTGATTATGGGCGGGATGGAGCCGCAATAACATATAAGGCATGGGTTTGTGCCAATCCGGAATGTGGATTTTCAATTCGGATTGATAATGGAGAAATCAGCTATGGGAAGCAAATTGGACTTTCCAATAAATGAGTTATGCCGAAGATGTTTGAAAATCTCTGGGTAAAAATGGCCTCCCTTATTCTGGCCGCCCTTCTTTGGATACATGTCGCGACAAATAAAGTTTATCAGGAAGAAGTCACCCTGGCCGTCGCTCAGGTCGATGTTCCGAATAAGTTGATTTTGACCGAACCGCCTCCTGACTCGGTGACTGTCGTGGTCTCGGCCACGGGGAAAAAACTCTTGAGAAGCGACTGGAAACGCGGTGGTCTGAGATTGATGATTAATCGTAATAGTCCCGGCAAATTTAAGGCGGAAATCACTCCCGATAATCTGACTCTGGCTCAAAAGGAGAAAGTTGATTTGGTGGAGGTGGTTTCGCCACGGGAATGGGATCTGGGTTGCGACCGCAGAGTTGAGAAGAAATTGCCGGTCAAATCGAAAGTGATTATACACCCTGCCGCCGGATTTGCAATAAAGGGAAATGATTCAATCATTCCGCCTGCCGTCGACGTGGTAGGTCCGGCATCAATGGTAAGCGGCATCACATACCTGGAAACAGCCGAAGAAACTCTCGAAGGGGTGAGAAACGATCTGACTATGAGAGTTCCTGTCCAGAACCCTGCAGTATATGGACTCTCCATCAAGCAAGATTCAGTAGACGTTCTAGTACATATAGTTCCTATAAAGAGCCGCCTTTTTCCCGACATAGCGGTTAGATTGATAAACGCTCCATTGGACAACCCCCCGAACATATTTCCGCCCAGAATTGAATTGAGAATCGGCGGCGATCCTGATGCGATAGATACTCTTTCCGCAAGACGGATTTCGGCAGTAGCTGACTATTCCCAGGTGAGTGATAATGATTTTGTCCCGGTCAAAATCGGTCTGCCCGCTGCTTTCTATATTCTCTACAAATCAGCTGATTCCGTGAAAATCGTTAGAGAATGATGCTTACCTTAGGGATTGAAACTTCATGCGATGAAACTTCTGTCGCCGTTCTCAGTGACGGAAATAAAATTCTTTCCAACATAATTCTTAGCCAGATGGTTCATAGCGGATTTGGCGGGGTTGTTCCGGAATTGGCAAGCCGGGAACACCTTAAAGCCATTATTCCCGTTTATGAAGAAGCTCTCAATAAGGCGGGAGTGAAGCTGGATGATATCGGGCTCATCGCCGCCACGTATGGCCCGGGGTTAGTCGGGGCGCTTCTGGTCGGCCTTAATTTTGCAAGGGGGCTGGCATTTGGCAAAGCGATCCCTTTTATCGCGGTTAATCATCTTGAAGGTCACATAGCGGCTAATTTTTTGGCTCATCAAGACCTGCCCTCGAAGCATCTGACACTTATTATTTCCGGGGGACACACCTCTCTTGTACTGGTGGACGGTTTCGGCAATTATAAAATCCTCGGCCAGACTAAAGACGACGCCGTCGGTGAAGCATATGACAAGATTGCCAAAATCCTTGGTTTGGGATATCCGGGAGGTGCGGAGATGGATCGCCTCGCAAGAGCAGGCGATAGGAATTATTTTAAGTTCCCCCGCGGTGTGATAAAAGAAGAAAGTTATAATTTTTCCTACTCGGGTCTAAAGACTGCCGTTGCTCTGCATATCCAATCACTATCAGCGGACGAACTTGAACGACATAAGGCTGATATTGCGGCCTCATTTCAGGAAGCGGCGACCGACGTTCTGGTTCATAAAACTCTTCGCGCCGTGACCGAATTTGGAATCAGCGCCGTGACTCTTTCCGGCGGTGTGGCCTCCAATAGCAGGCTTAAAGAATTAATGGCTGAGAAACTCAGATCACTTGCCGCCGATTTCTACTTTCCGCCTCCGGAATTGTGCACCGATAATGCAGCCATGATAGCCGCGGCGGGTTATCGCCGGTATGTGATGGACGGCCCTTCAAAGATGGAAATAAATGCCGTGCCTTACCTTAAGCTAGTATGATCGCCAAGTCTTCAGTCTCAGCCTAAAATCGAATTTCTACTGAAATGCCTGGAATTTTCCGGTGAATTCAATAATTACAGGGAATCCGCTGAGTTTGCCGGGGATTTTTTTTTGGAGGTCAGCCTCTTTGTTATCGGAAAAAATCTTGATGCATGGCGCTCCCTCATGCTCTCCAATTCCGACCCCAACGACGCCATCAATCAGGAGCCATTGGTCGGCATTTTCGTCAAGGACTTCATCAATACTTTTATTTGCCATAATTTTCTATCATAATCCTGTTAAGAGCAAAATGAAAGCGGGAATTTATGGATTCCCGCTTTCTTAAAGCCATTTGCATAAAATCTATTGATCGCCGCAGATAGTGGCATTAAGCCGGCTTAGGTCCGAGCCAATGGAATTTAGCAACGCCTCCCCCTTATGAGCTCCGGCAAATAGCAATCCGATTGGATTCTTTGATGAATCCCTGGTTTCAACCAGCGATCCTGAGTAGCCAGATTTGCAGAGGCTCCTAGATGCATATTTCTGGCCTGCAAACTTGGCCGCCCGCGGTATTGCGGAAACTATTTGCACTCATATATGTAAACTGATATATTGGTTCAACTTGGGTATTAGTAGAGATATCTCGCCTCTAACGGGCGAGGAGTGACCCAACTCTTTGGCAGGAGAACGATAATGCGTGCACTTATTACCGGCATTACTGGACAGGATGGCTCCTATCTGGCGGATTTTCTTTTGGAAAAAGGGTATGATGTCTTTGGAATGGTTCGGCGATCATCGACCGAGACATTCGGCCGAATCGAGCATATCAGAAACAGAATTAAGCTTCTTCAGGCCGACCTTCTGGATCAGCTCTCAATTATAAATGTCATCGAAGAGGTCAAGCCTGACGAAATTTATAATCTTGCGGCGCAGTCGTTTGTGCCGACTTCATGGAATCAGCCGGTCTTAACAGGCGAATTTGACGCCCTTGGGGTCACGAAAATACTTGAAGGTATCCGTCTGCTAAATAAGAATATTAGATTCTACCAGGCCTCCTCATCCGAGATGTTCGGCAAAGTGCAGCAGGTACCGCAAAACGAAGAGACCCCGTTTTATCCCCGATCACCATATGGGGTGGCAAAAGCCTACGGGCATTTCATAACAATCAATTATCGCGAGAGCTATGGTATACACGCCAACTCGGGAATATTGTTTAACCATGAATCGCCCCGGCGCGGACTGGAATTTGTAACCCGGAAAATTACTGACGGCGCCGCCCGAATCAAATTGGGATTGGAAGAAAAATTGGCTCTGGGGAATCTTGATGCTGAACGTGACTGGGGATTTGCCGGCGACTATGTCAAAGCCATGTGGCTGATGCTTCAGGAGGATGATCCGGGAACCTTTGTTATTGCGACCGGCAAAGTCATTCGGTGCGCAGGCTTGTGGAAATTGCTTTCGGCCATTTAAATCTCGATTATCATGATTATGTTATCACCGATCCCCGACTGGTTCGTCCCGCAGAGGTCGACCATCTACTGGGGGATGCTTCCAAGGCGCAGAAGGTTCTGGGATGGACGCCGGAGGTTGAATTTGAAGGTCTGGTCAAAATGATGGTTGACGTCGATCTGGAAAGACTGCTTGGGAAGAAAAAATAAAGCCCTCATTACCGGAATTGCGGGATTTGCCGGCTCATATCTGGCCGAATTGCTTCTATCCGAATCATGCAAAGTCTATGGGATTATGGCGCCCGGGAGCGGACTGATAATATCGATCATACTCTTCGGAGATGAAATCGAAGCAATTTGATATTGTCGATCGACACAGAGTAGGTGAATTTATAGACAATATCAGACCGGAATATATTTTTCATCTGGCCGCCATGGCCTCGGTGGGGCAATCGATTCAGAAGGAAAGACTTACATATCATGTCAATATATTTGGAAGTTTAAATATTCTAGAGTCGGCCGTGTCACTTCAGGGCCATCTGACAAAAATAGTAATGATCAGCTCGGCGGATTGTTATGGCATTTTTAAACCATCAGACAAATTACTAAAGAAAATCAGCCGTTCAATCCTGTTTCACCGTATGGTATTTCTAAAGCGACGATGGAGTATTTGACAAACTATTATATCAGCAATACCGACTTCCGGCGGTGATCGCCCGAAGTTTCAATCATACGGGACCGCGCCAGAGCGATTTATTTTGCAGTGCCGTCGTTCTGCCGGCAGATTGCCCTTATCGAACATGGATAGATGAAACCTGTGATGAACGTCGGCGATCTTTCCGCAAAGAGGGATCAATCTGATGTAAGAGATATTGTCCACGGATATTATCTCTTGGCGCAGAAGGGAGAACCGGGGGAGGCATATCATTTGTCCACCGGTAAGGCAGTTTCAATGCAAGATATGCTGAATAGTCTTTTGGGAATATCTCCTGCCCAAATTAAGATAGAAGTTGATAAAAATCTCCTGAGAAAATCCGATATTCCTATATTGAGAGGAAATAGCATAAAGCCCGAACGGAATTAGGCTGGCGTTGTCGATACAAACTCGATCGAACATTAAAAGATACTCTCCAGTATTGGCGAGAGAAGATTTGGAAATAAATTTGAGGAAGGTACAAGTATGATAAAGGATTTGATGAAGAAACTCGAGGACCGAACGGCCAAAGTCGGTATTATCGGTCTGGGTTATGTGGGTTTGCCTTTGGCGGTTGAATTCGGCGATGAGGGATTCTCAGTTATCGGGTATGACATCTCGGAGTCCAAAGTTAATCTGATAAATTCCGGCAAGTCTGATATTGACGATGTTCCAGATAGCAGAGTAGCCAGTCTGGTCAAGAGCGGAAAGCTGATCGCTACTACGGACCCGAAGCTCCTGAAGCAGGTTGATACCGTTTCCATTTGCGTGCCCACGCCCCTATCCAAGACCAAAGATCCTGATGTCAGCTATATTCTGGCGGCAGTGGAGTGGGTGAAAGAATACCTTCACAAAGGGATGCTGGTCATTCTGGAATCGACCACTTATCCGGGCACGACCGAGGATCTGATTCTTCCTCTGCTCGAAAAGACGGGTCTTAAAGTCGGGAAAGATTTTTTCTTGGCCTTTTCACCGGAGCGGGTCGATCCCGGAAATTCCCGATTTACCACCAAGAATACTCCGCGCGTCGTGGGCGGAATTACACCCAATTGCACCAAGGCTGCAAAGGCGTTTTATGAAAAAGTGGTAGATTCGGTTTATCCGTTGTCTTCGACCAAGGCCGCCGAAATGGTGAAGCTCCTGGAAAATACTTTTCGGTCGGTCAATATCGGTCTGGTAAATGAGGTGGCCTTGATGTGCGATCGGCTCAAGCTGAATGTCTGGGAAATTATCGATGCCGCTTCCACCAAGCCGTTCGGATTCATGCCATTCTACCCGGGCCCTGGTTTAGGCGGACATTGCATTCCAATCGACCCGCATTATCTGTCATGGAAGCTAAAAAGTCTTAACTACTACGCCCGATTTATTGAGCTTGCGGGTGACATCAATTCTCACATGCCGGAATATGTGATTGACAGAATCAGAAGAGGTACTGAATGAAAAAGGCAGGGCGGTTAAGAATTCAGCAATATTAGTGTTGGGCGCGACATACAAACGAGATATCAAGGACCTTCGGGAATCACCCGCGCTGGATGTTCTAAAGCTTCTCGAAGGAGAAGGCGCTAAAGTTTATTACAATGACCCTCAGGCAACACAGATTAAATGGAATGGCGGATTTCTGTATTCGTCCAAGCTTACGCCGGCCCTAATGAAGAAGATCGACCTTACCGTAATAGTGACCGACCATACGACCTACAATTATCAGTGGATTGTGGATCATTCAAAGATAGTCTTTGATACACGAAACGCGACCAAGAAGGTTCGTTCGGGAAGAGAAAAAATACACCTCTTGTAAGCGACGAGATATGGTATGGGTTCGCTATGGGAGCGGAGTCGCTGATCTGAAAAAAGCATGGTCTATTCACATGGGCGGCCTCTAAGTTGAGTATCTTTGTCGTATTATAATTCAGTATCATCGAAGTCATACATTTCCTAGACTTTTTTTCTTGAGTTGGTGAACTAACCAAGTTTCTGCGGGGATTAATGTTACGCGTTTAGCCCGTTTCGGACAAATGTAATTTTGTCTCCTCTTCTGCCGATATCTTATAGATAGGAGTCAAGTCGTTTAAGAAGAGAGTGGCATGCAGGAAAAATTGTCCGAAAGCCTGAAGAAAGATATTTCCCGTATTCTGATTGATCTTATAAAGACCATTAAGGTGGTCTCGGTTTATCCCGAAAACAACCCCATACCGGTCAAACTTAAAGAATCATTCAATGATCGATTCACTGAATTGATTAAGGAGACAGGCGGGCTGACTTTCGACATCGGGAAAGGGGGTATTCAGTATCTGGGCGAAACGGTCTTCCAAGATGGTACTGCTGAAGAAACTTTGGCCCAGTTATTTTTCAACGCCGGCATTACGGAAATTTCCTTTTCAAATTCCTTCGGGATCGAAGAGTCGAATCAGTTTTTCAGAGTGATGAAAGCGTTTGCCAACCACGAAGCGGGAGCAGGAGATCTTGTTTCTCTCTTCTGGCAGACAAATATCCCGGGATTTAACTATTGCACACTTGAGGATCTGGTTCTGCGAGAATATTCGGGCGACATGATGGTGCAGGAAACAATGGAGAGCGAGGATTCATTCATTAGGAGAAAGTCCGAGGGTACTGATGATTCGGGCAAAGTGCTTTATTCCAACATATTTTTCGACGATCGCCCGGAGGAGCAGAAGAGCGGGGGTGGGGTCGAGCAGTTTGCGATGGCACCTGCGAGTGGCAGAGCTGAGATAGATTTCTCGGACGAAATAGCCGAGAAATCCATGGGTTATAGCCCTGCACTGCCAAAGACAAGGGCTTCTGTCAAAGATACGGCTTTGATATTAAATGAGGCGTTCTTACTGGGGGAAATGGATCAGGAGCGCGCGGAGGAAATCCTTCGCAATGATTCAGAATTTGACGTCTATGCGGCGTCGATTGAGCTCCTGCGGGAATTGATTTTTCAGGAAAGCGAATTCTCCGATTTTAGCGAAACAGTTACCACTCTGGAAAGGCTTCAGTCAGATTTCTTGAAGACAGGAAATATTGACCGTGCCGAAGAACTCTTAAGTCTGCTGAAAGAGGTCGGCGGGCAATCGACGGAAGAACGTCCCCGGTGGAGCGAAAGAATCAATAATGCCCTGGCGATGGCCGGCAGCAAACAAAACCTTGATAATCTCAAATTGTCGCTCAATAGTGACCAAAAAATAAGTCGTGACAAAATAAGCAGTTACCTCGGCGTATTTGGTTGGGAGGCTCTTTCGGCCATAACAGACCTTCTGGGTGAGTTGGAGCATCGCCATCACCGCGAGGCTGTTTGCGCTTATCTAGCTCAGGCCGGCCATGAACATATCGATATCATAGCCCGGGGAATATACGACCGACGATGGTTTGTCGTTCGAAGTACAGCCGCCATTCTTTCAGTGATAGGTAGTGAAAAGGCTTTCTCTTATCTGGAAAAAGCTATTGGCCATGAGGACCCCCGCGTGCGTCTTCAAATCGTAAAAGGGCTGGCGTCGGACAATACGACGCGAGGTCTGCGTCTACTTGCTCGTATGGTGTGGGACAAGGATGAAGTCGTCAGACAAATGGCGGTGGATTCCCTGCTGGAGTTTGATGGCGAAGACCGCCTTAGAGTGATTTCGGAGACTATCAACGGTGACAAATTCCCGACTCTCAGCCATTCCAATCAGGAGAAGCTGCTGATCCTGTATTCCCAGCTTGCAGGGGAGCAGGCAGTGAACTATTTGACTTCCATGATTTCCAAGTTGGGCTTTGCCCGAAGCCAGATGCAGGAATTCTATCAGAAGGTCGCTTTTAAGGCGCTGGGAAATAACAAATCGGAGAAGGCCGAGAAAGCATTACTCCATTATAATCGCTCATGGAGCAAGAAAATCCGTACTCTTGCCAATGAAGCGCTGGCCATGCGTCGCCAGATAATTTATGGAGGCAAATAATGGAAGTTGCACGCCTCGAAAAAAGACTACTTGAAACGGCCGGGTCGGATGAGTATCAATTCGTGAATGCCTTCTTTATTTTATTCAAGACTGCCCAATATGTGGACACCGGCAACGCGACCTATTTAACCCAATCTTCAAAATTTTATGTCCATTTTCGAAAACTGGCCGAAGAACATGGCAAAATTTCGATAAAGACGGTGGATGGGCGAATCTTTGCCTGCGATAAGCTGGTAAAATTCGACAGTGATGGCCTGGTGCGTGCCAGGGCTGTGATGGATCTCTGGCGGACCCTTGGGATTGGCGGCATTGTTCTCGATGATTCACTTGACAATCGCCAGCTTGACAAACTGGTCCATTTCATGGCCAACATTAAACGGCATGAGGAAAGTTCTGATGCTGTCGCCAAAAGGTTGACCGATCTGGGTGTGGAGGGGGTTACTCTGCTCGCCATAGAAGAGAAGCCGAAGACTCCGGCTATTTCTGAGGAGAAGCGGACCATAATGCGTCGGACCGCCCGCGTGAATTTTTTCAGAGCGATTTCAATAGTTGAAGATGTCATGGCCAGGGCAGAGGAAGATAAGGAAATTGAATTGGGGAAGACGAAACGGGTGGTGCATTCTCTCATCGATCAGATTTCTGAAGATGAATCATCACTTATAGAATTGACTTCTATCCGCGACTTCGATGAATATACCTTCGCTCACTGCACCAATGTTTGTGTCTATGCCCTTACTATTGGCTTAAAACTTGGTCTTGATCGTCAGCGTTTATCGCAGCTTGGCTTTGCGGCGCTCTTCCATGATATGGGCAAGGTAAAACTCCCCAGTGACCTCATCCGCAAGCCGGACGTCTATGACGAAAACGACTGGAAGCAGATGCAGAAACATCCGGCGCTCGGGGCCAAGACAATATTGCGAAACCTTAAGTTTGATACATACGTTGCACGCGCCGCCGTAGCCGCCCTTGAGCATCATATCAATGAAGATTTCACAGGATACCCGGTTCTGAAAACGAGGCGGCCATTGAATCTCTTCTCAAGGATAATATCTATTTGCGATGCTTTTGATGCCCTTACCTCGGGGCGGGTATATATCAAGAAGGCCATTCCACCAGATGAAGCGCTTCGCAAGCTGATGTATCAGATGACCGTGAAATTTGACGCCTACCTGCTCAAACTTTTCGTCAATATTATCGGCATATACCCTGCCGGTACGATGATTCTTCTTTCCACCGATGAACTGGCGGTTGTTTCAAGGACTAATCCGGCAAATCTGTCTCGCCCGATTATTCGTCTGGTAGGGGACAGAAAAGGTCCGTTTCAAAAATACATTGATGTTGATTTATCCCAGCCGGAAAATTCGCGCCGTCAGATTGTGCGTATCATCGATCCCCAGAAATATCATATTGACATAAAGAGCATTATTCTGACTGATTAATAGATTATATTCATCTCAGATGATAAAATAGCCTCGCCGTCTCGGGGATGATTTCTTATTATATATACAGTCTGAATCTCTAATGTTTAGTACCGATCATCAGCGCCGTTGGACCGGGCAGAGCGACTTTCCTGATATTTTCAAACCCCGCTTTCTCCAACCAGTCATGATATTCATCTTCGCTGTATGTCGAGCCGGATAATGTCCCGACCAGCATATTGACCGCAAACAGGGCGCCTCCCAATGGCGAGACCTTATCGGGGTTCATTACAAAATCCTGCATCACTATCTGCCCGCCGGGATTCAATGCCTTATATGATTTCCTAAACAGTTTGATATTGTCTTCCGGGCCGAACATATGGCAGATAGCCGAAATCAGCACCAAATCATATCCGCTCCCGAAGTCATCAGTGAGCATATCCCCCGGATGGGTCATAACTCTATCGCCCATCCCGGATACAGCTATATATTTTTGCGTAAGTGAAAGGACGGCCGGGAGATCAAAAACGTCTGCTCTGAGATTTTTATTCGCCTCTGCGAATGCTATCGAATATGCCCCGGAACCTCCTCCCAGATCCAGCATCTTCCCCGTTTTCGACAGGTCCAATATACTTGCAAGCTGAGGAGCCCGAAGACTGGCATTTTTATGCATCGCCGCGATAAAAGCCTCCGTATATTCAACCGGTCTATCTTCCGGCTCCCGGTAATTGGCGGATTTTCCCGAGCGTACGCAATCGGTCAGACTTCGACCACCGCTCCCAAAGATTTACCGTGTGCATCTGGCTCATCCTGGAATCATCCCGCGCCCCCTCGACAAAATAGCGCGAAGAGATACTCGTTGTGAAGAAAATATTATTCCGCTTTTCCAATAGTTGAAGAGCGGTAAGGGCATTAAGAAGAATTTCTGTCGCCCTTAGGTCAAATTTCAGTTTTTCAGCGATATCTATGGCCGTGCTTCCACTTTTTAGATGGGAGAATATATCCAGTTCTATGGCCGTCAATATCACCCGACTGGCGCGATAACCCTGTATCACCTGCATAAGGTCATCCGGTATGACGCCCGCTTCGTCCTGCGCTTTCATAGCCGCAAACATTTTTGCCCGGTTTGAATCTATTTCCATCCGCAAGGCGCCAACGTCGAGGTTCACCAGACGCTTCACAATTCGCCCCGCTTGCAGGTGTTCGCTGACTATTTCGTGAATATCTTCCGGAGTTATTCCCGAATACCAGATTCCATCAGGGTACACAACCATATTGGGACCCCGCTCGCATAGTCCGAGTGATCCGCAGGTCGTTATATGAACGTCATTTGTTAATCCTCTGGATATGATCAATTTTCTCAGGGTGTCGATGACCTTTGCTGATCCTCTGGCGGAACAACAGGGGATACCTTCAGGCTTTTTCTGATCGCATATGTATATATGGTACCGATAAGCTTCCATTTTGCTGCTTCCTCTAATCTATACGGAGTCGCCTGTCAAAAGAGACATCGGGCGAACTGCAACTATAAGCTCGCATCACCTAAATCAATAAGCTAATGGGCAAACCATGTCCTGCAATGCTGTGTCCCAGCACCGCCAGACATCATTTCCATAATGAAGTTCATCCTTTACCCTTCCAACTTTGGTGCCGAAATCCCACTCGATCTCAGTCGTATTTCCTAGACCTTTATTATAGATTTTGTAAAATCGATTATATGGTTGGTCTTTTGTCACCCTGAAAGATATATAGCCGCCATTTTCGATTCCGTTCGGAACAATGTTCGTATATTTCAGATCGCCGGTACTGTCATGAATATTGCGATGCCATTCAATTTGAAGGAAAGGTATCGGGCTCAGATCGTTGGGGCTTTGGTTCAGGGTCCATGTCCCTGATGTGCCTGCTATTTCGCTTGAGCCGTAGTACCAGAGGAAATCAGAATATTCATTCAATTTGGAGACATACATTTTCCAGTCGACTTTGCTTCCCGCAATTTTGCCATTGAGTCTGGCCGTATAGACTGTCCCTCCAAGGAAATTATAAGTCCACTGCCAAGATCCATCAGATTGCAGGACCGGTTGATGATTAAATGATTCAACAAATGCTCCTACAGGCACGGCGAGGGTTACGGCCAGTATGGTATTCCACACGGCGATGCTGATTGCAGAATATCCCCAATTGAATGTGGTGAGTGCTTCCAGAGGCTTGCCCGGTGAATGGCTTGAAGAAAAATCATCAAAGGCCATTATGAAAGATGACTGAGGAGGCAGCGCAGGGGAGTCGTTCGATGTCACTGGATCCTTATTACTGCAATTGTATGTAAGAAATAATGCGGCCCCCGCTGGAATCATTATCGCCAGAGCAATGACCCGAGTAAATCTATTCATGATTTGATTCCTCCTTTACAAAAGCATGAGCAAAAATAGCATCCGCTAGTGCTAAATTAAAAATTTCTACCGTTTTGAGCAACCATTTTCTGATATGACGCAAATGAAGGCGGTTAAATTATTTCTGGAGCTGCTATTGAGGGCAGAGTCTCACGTGAGGAGGCGTAACAACAAAATGGCTATAATAATCAACACGGCGGCCGCGCTAATCAAAATCTTTATCGATTTCCCGGCTGAATGACCTTTTTTAGGCGGTTCGTCAACTCCCAATGACTCGATCGGTCTTTGGACACTGTTTCGAAATTCCTCCCAGTCAGCGAGGAATTCTTCGACCGCGTGATATCGGTGGGCAGTTCTTATGGCCAGCAGCTTAGCCAAAATCGTCTGGAGAACGGAGGGCGTTGATTTCTGGAAAACCCCGAGGAACAGTTTCCCCGACCGGTCAAAGGCGGGATTCTTGCCGAAAAGCATCTGGTACAATATTACTCCCATGGCAAATATATCCCCCTGCTTGCTATTGCGCCGTTCCGGCGGGGTATACCAATTTTTTTCTATCATATTGTAATGAGACGGCAGACCGAAATCGGTCAATTTAACAACCTCTTCCTTACTGAAAAGAATATTCGATGGTCGTAGATCGCCGTGAATAATATTATGCTTATGGGCAAAATCCAGACCCTCGGCCACCTGCGATATTATTTCCATCGCATTATGGTAAGGGTAGGTTTTGACCATACGATCTGCCAATGACCCTCCTCTGGCGTATTCCATCATGATAACCAGCCGGCGAAGATCGCCTCCCGCGCCGAATATGTTGATTATATTCTTGTGCTTCAGTTGGCAGAGCAATTTTGCCTCTTTCAGGCCGCTGGAGTTTTTGTCATTCTTCTTAATGACATATAACTCGTGCGTCTCCCTATTTTCAACTAGGACGGTAGAGCCATATTTTGTTTCCTTTATCGAATCCAGATGCTGGCACTTCCCGATGAATGAATCTACTCCCTTCAGCTCCTTCTCGGGAATGGCCTTATGGCCAACTTTCCCAGAAATGACATTTAATATTTCGTCCTTTAATTCCACTGCCGACTGGTATCGATCCTTCGGATTCTCCTGCAACGCGCGAATAATGATTTCGTCAAGCTTTCCGGGCAAATGAGGATTGATCTCAGAAGGCAACGCGAACCTCCCGACCGGCCTGCGACCAACCAGTATTTCATACATCATTATTCCGACCGCAAAAATATCGGTGGTGAGATCGACATTGGATGATGATTCTCTCTGCTCCGGCGACATATAGGCCAGCGTCCCCATGACAACGTCGGAGTTAGTTTGATCATAATCCGGCTTATTAAGAATTTGGGCGATTCCGAAATCAGCTACAAAGGGATGTCGATTTTTGTCAATTAAGATATTGGCAGGTTTTATGTCTCGATGGATTACGCCGTTCTTGTGGGCGTAATCGAGCCCCTTCAAGATCATCACAATTATTTCCAGTTTATCCCAGAGACTAAACTCATCGGAATATATGACATCTCTAAATGAAGTCCCGTCTACATATTCCATAACAAAATAGTAGCGGCCATCGATAACTCCCTTATCGATCACATGAACTATATGGGGGTGATTGAGCGCGGCAATAGTTTCGGCCTCGCGATCGAAGCGGCGTACTATATCGGGATCGGCAGTCAACTCACCGAAAAGAAATTTAATTGCGACAAAACGATTGAGAGATTTTTGGCGGGCCTTATAAATTTCCGCAATACCGCCCTGCCCGATTTTGGCCACGATTTCGTAGTCCTTGAGTTCTGGTATTGTGTCGATTTTGATTGCCTGTTGCATAATTGCCAAAAAAATATGAGGATCTCCCCAAAATCGGGGCTATCCTCATACTTAATCGGCATATGCAGGGAGAAGATTTATTTCATTAGTATCATCTTCTTCGTTAAACTCTCATTACCGACCGAAAGACGGTAAAAATAGACCCCGCTGGGGTAGGCAGTTGCATCCCAACTAAGGGTATGAGCGCCGGCGGGATACTCTTCCCCGGCCAGACTTTCAATCTTTTGTCCCAGAACATTATAAATATTCAGGTCGACTCTTGCTTTCTCGGGAAGAGCGAATGAAATAGTGGTTATGGGGTTGAAGGGATTCGGGAAATTCTGCATCAGATCGACCCGATCTGGAATGACTGCGCCTTTTTCATCATCTATTCCGGTGGCGTTCCCAACAATAATCTTGGCGGCATAAAAATCAGGAATTATTGTAACCTCGCCCAGGGTGTCGGCCAATTGTGGACGCTCCCAGTAATGCAGGATCTCACCTTCGTGATCGATGATAGAATCCCTATTCAGAGAATCAATATAGAGAATAATGTCCGGGGTACTTGGCGAAAGTGTAAAGTAAAGAGTCGCAATCAGGCCCGAATCTGCAGTCATCGACGGCAGCGGATATATGGCTTCTGGTATAAGTGATATTTTTGACATCCCACTTTCGATGGTCTGGTACTCGTTCATGCCGGGGACCTTCATGGAACCGGTAAAATCAACATATGTACACGTCAAATATGTGCTATTGAATTTCAGCGGGATATAGACAGAGGATATTGAGGAATTGTTGTTCGCCAGCCAGATTTTGACGGTAAATGTCTGTCCCGGCAGAACATGTTTACTTTCAAGAATTATTTTCCCGGTGTAACTGGGCGGATAAGCGGCCGCAGACAAAGCGAAACTGCAAATTGCAGCTAATACTGTGAAAATCGTTGTCATTTTTCTCATAGAACTCGTCCTTTCCATAGAACCGATTGGGTATCTATCTAATTATCATTTAATCCTATACGAAACCTTGTTCTTCAATTCTGAACGGTTAATTGCGCAAATAAAATGCCGCCAATAATATGTTCCGGGCGATTAGTCCTGCCGGCCTCATAGTTGTCTAATACTTGAACAATATGATTATGACGAAATTGGAGTGAGGTCCCAGATAAAAGTGAGGGGACATATGGGAAATTGTGCTATAATACTGGGCAATTTTGGGAATTATATGGCTTTTGTCTGTTATGGAAAATCGATCGAGGCACGGCAACTACCGCATACTTTGAAATAATCTATTCAGGAAAATATTAAATGAAAAAATCAAGAATCTATTGGGTAGCATTTATTGCTCTCGTGGTTATTGTCATCGGCGGGTATATCCTGCTGAATGATTCAAATAAAGCTGTGCAGTATAACTTCACCAAGGTGGATCGTGGCGACATAGTCGTCAATATAAGCGCCACCGGGACTCTTAACGCGCTGACAACGGTTCAGGTTGGCTCTCAGGTTTCAGGATCCATTGCGAAGTTATATGCCGATTATAATTCTGTGGTCAAGGAAGGACAGCTTCTCGCACAACTTGACTCGACCTTCCTGCAGGCATCCGTCAGTGAGCAAAGAGCCAATGTTCATCGCGCTCAGGCTCAGGTCAACGAATCCAGGAGGAATCTTGACCGTACAAACAAGCTTTTCGCCTCTTCTCTTGTTTCGCAGGCAGACCTTGATGCGGCGATAACCGATTATGAATCGTCTGAGGCAGGTCTGAAGCAAGCTGAAGCCACATTGCAGAGGGCAGAGGTAAATCTCAAATATGCAACGATACGAGCTCCCATAAGCGGGGTGGTGATTTCGCGCAATGTCGATGTCGGCCAGACCGTGGCGGCCAGTCTTCAGGCCCCGACCATCTTCACTATTGCCAATGATCTAAAGAAAATGCAGGTGGAGGCAAGTGTGGATGAGGCTGATATCGGAAATGTCAAAGTCGCCCAGCCTGTGACCTTCCTTGTTGACGCTTACCCGGAAGACCAGTTCGCCGGCAAAGTCAGCCAGATTCGGTTGTCGCCTATCATATCACAAAATGTCGTGACTTATAATGTCATAATTGACGTCGATAATCCTGAAGAAAAACTCATGCCTGGCATGACCGCCACTGTCTCCATCGAAATCGCCAGAAAGGAAAATGTCTTGCGCGTTCCTCTTCAGGCCCTGCGATTTATCCCTCCAGAATCAGAAAATTACTTAGACAATAAAACTGAAAAAGGATCTCAGGGGGTAACCGGTGGGCTGATGGCCGCCGGGCCGCCTGCAGGGGCGCCGAACGGCGAACATAAGTCTTTATCTGGAAATGGAAATAGGGGTAGGGTATGGACCCTAACCAAAGGTCGTCTGGCGCCTATCACTATATTCAGAGGAATTCAAAACGCCAAGTATGCCGAGATCACAAAATCGGACATTGGCGAGGGAGACGAAGTGATCACGGGCACGCGTGATGCGATCAGCAAACCGGCCGTGCAGGGACAGAATCCTTTTATGGGCGGTGGCCGAGGAGGTCATTAATAGTGACTCCGATATTAGAGACTGTAAGAATGGCCAGTGACTCCCTCTTCCGGCATAAAACCCGGGCGCTTCTAACGATGCTTGGAATCGTAATTGGAGTGGCGGCTGTAGTTGCTATGGTAGCTGTCGGGCAGGGAGCGCAGACGGCCGTCGAATCCCAGATTGCCAGTTTGGGATCGAATATACTGACGGTTTTCCCCTCGGCATCAAATTTTGGTGGCGTCAGCCAGGGAGCCGGATCGATAACAAACTTGAATGAAGATGACGTCCAGGCTATACGCGAGGAGGCTCCATCTGTTTTGGCTGTTAGCCCTATGGTCCGGACCAATCGACAGGTCGTGGCCGGAAATCTTAACTGGTACACTTCAATTCAGGGCGGCAACGTCGATTTTTTCCAAATACGCGAATGGCAGCTGGAGTCAGGAGAATTGTTCACGGATCAGGACGTTCGCGGCGCCACGAAAGTATGTCTTCTCGGTCAAACGGTCGTCGAAAATTTATTCCCCGGTCAGACCGCGGTCGGCCAGACAATTCGTATCCAGAAATTGCCATTTAAGGTAGTAGGTATTCTCACCGAAAAGGGGCAGAATGCGATGGGGATGGATCAGGATGATATAATCATTGCTCCCTATTCGACGGTTCAGAAAAAGGTGATAGGAAGTGATCATTTCGGCACTATCATTCTCTCGGCAATCAACAAGGAAAGAATACCCAGAGCTCAAAAAGAAGTTGCCGATATTCTTCGAATCAGGCACAAGCTTCAGGACTCGCAGGATGACGATTTTACCATTCGAACTCAATCTGATATCGCTTCTGCTGCAACTTCCACTTCGAAAGTGATGACTGTTCTCCTGGCGAGTATTGCATCCGTTTCGCTTTTGGTTGGCGGTATCGGAATTATGAATATCATGCTGGTCTCGGTTACCGAGAGAACCAAAGAGATTGGCCTGCGGATGTCGCTTGGCGCCCGCAGGAGAGATATCCTTTCCCAATTTCTCATTGAATCCATCATGCTCAGTATCATGGGCGGAGCGGTAGGTATCGGGTTGGGGATGATCGCATCGGATACAATCGCGAAATTTGCAGGTTGGCCGGTCCTTGTCTCAGCCTACTCTGTCTTAATGGCTTTTCTTTTCTCTGCGGGTGTAGGGATGTTTTTCGGATTCTATCCCGCCCGCAAGGCATCGCATTTGAGTCCGATCGAAGCCCTAAGGTACGAGTAGTCAGAGCCGGTATACATCAATAGGGTCGTGGGGAGTTATCATGCTAATGATAAATATTGAAGAATATTGTTGAGTTGCCATAATATTCTCAACAATATTGTCGTTACGCTCTGATTGCTTCCTGAGACATATTTGCATGTCGTTGATAAACAATCAAATACGACAGTGGCTGAATATGGCATGGATATTGCCATAACGGAAGAGAAATAAGGATTTGCTAATGTCGTATAAAATGACTAATTGTGGGTTGATGTGGAAATTTAGATTTTCACTTATTTCATATATCAAACAGGTCTTGGTTCTTTCGTCTTTCTGCTTGATTGTGTATCACTCCACTGCATTTTCTCAGTCATCTAGCGCGCCGGTGGATACTCTCCAAATCGATCAGGTCGTCGATGACGTGGTTCACCATAATGATCGTTTGGCGGCGGCTCGCTTTATGGAGCTGTCTGCTCAAGCCAAAATAGGTCCGGCGGGCGCTTGGGACGATCCGATGCTGATGATAGGAGTCGTCAATCTACCAACTTCCCTTGATTTCACTATGGATGACATGACCATGAAAATGATTGGACTGAGCCAGAATGTCCCTTATTCGGGATACAAAGGGCTGCAGTCGAAGGCCGCGAAGTCCGACGCCAATGCTGCCGTTGCCGAACGCCAATCTTCAGAGCTGAATCTGGTCGCGGCGGCCAAATCAGCTTACTACGATTTATACTACAGGAGCCGGATTCTGAACGAGTTGCTCCGCCAGAAGGAACTGCTTACTCAAATAGCCGCATCCACCCTGGGCAAACTGAAGACGAATCAAGCGACTCAGGAGGAATATCTTTCGGCTCAATCCAACTTGTGGAGAAACGAATCGGAGATCCTTTCTGCAGAGCAGGAGCTTGACGAATTCAGACATTCTCTTAATGCATTGCGTGGAATCCAGCCCGATACACCTTTGCCTCCACTGGCACAGCCTCCGGTAGCCCAAATACCTGATAATGCATCTCCGTGGCTCGAAGCGGCCTATGCCAACTATCCGGAATTGCGCCGGCTGGGACTTGTGTCCGAGAGTTATGGTTTGTCAGCGGCGGCTTCGAGAAGAATGGCATGGCCCATGCTCACTCTGTCAGCGAACTATGGTATTCGGAAAGGGATAGGTATGTCGGGCCCTCGCGACAATATGATAGGATTCCAGGCGGAAATATCGCTTCCTTTTCTCTCTGGGAGACAGCAAAAAAATATGGCCCGTTCCATGTCGGCAATGAGCCAAAGTACACTGGCATCCGCCAATCAGCTCAAACGGGATACGGAAGCCCGCATAAGATCATTACATCAACGCGCCATGCGACTCTCGAAAAGCCTGCAGCTCTATCAAGACAGAATAGTACCCGACCTCCGAGGAAGCCTTCAAAAGCGCCTTTGCCGGATATTCATCAGACAGAACGCCATTCACGGAATTGCTCAATACCGCTTTATCTCTATATCGTGATCGAGTCGTCGCCAACCAGATTGATAACGAATTGCACCGGACATTTGCGGAAGTTGAGCGATATATAACCGATCCGGAAAAGCTGAATTACAAAGATGATAATGTCATTAAATAGAACGAGGTAATATATCATGTCCGATACAAAACAGCATTATGATCTGTATGAGGATGATCCTCTTCCCGAGGGAGAGGAATCCCCTCCGCCTTATGTGCATACCATGGCAATAGTGCGATGGATACTATTAGGTGCCTTGACAATATTCGCCATTGTGATGATCCTGAGCGCCATCGGCCTTACTCCGTCAATCGGCAGTGAGGGAAAACCGACGCAATATCATTGTCCCATGCATCCTACATATATAAGCAGCCAGCCGGGAGAATGTCCGATCTGCGGAATGACTCTTGTGCGGATGGATAGCAATTCGTCCGCTGCAGAGAAGATCAACTACACTGCGAAAACCAAGCCTGAGACCGGCGCAGTGGCGGGAGCAAAACCTGGGCAATATACCTGCCCGATGGACTCTGACATAGTGTCCGATCTTCCGGGCAAATGCCCCACCTGCGGAATGAATCTCATAAAAGCCGAAGAAGTATCTGCCAAAAGCTCAGGTGACGCTGCAGGTGAAATGGAAGGAACTGACCCTCAGCAGGCTGATGCCAAAATGAATGATATGGGCGATATGGTTATGCCAAAGCAGAAAGAGAAGCCAGATACATCCGACATGGGGATTTCGCCCGTTCCCGGATTGGTACCTGTCACAATCGAACCCGAGAGGTTGCAGCTAATCGGTATCAAAACTGCCCGAGTGACAAAGCGGTCTCTCGACAATGCCTTGCGTCTGGTAGGATATATTACTCCCGATGAAACCAAGATGGCCTCTATTCATGTTCGCACCAGTGGCTGGGTCTCGAATCTATTCGTCGATCAAACAGGGCAGCTCGTCAGGAAAAATGAGATACTTCTTTCATTATATAGCCAGGAGCTTTATCAGGCCGAACAGGATTATATGACGGCTCGCGATGCCTCCGCCAAGACATCTTCCGATACCTCCATGGCGGAAATGAGAACGCAATTGATGAATGCCGCCGTGGAACGTTTGAGGCTCTTGGGTCTCTCCGATGAGGAAATTGCCCAACTTGAAAAATCTTCAGGTGTGACCGCTGATCTTGCGGTAAGATCACCCTTTCGGGGTTATGTTCTTGATAAATCAGTCTTACCGGGGCAATATATAACGCCAGATCAAACGCTGTTTACTATCGCCGACCTCAGCACAGTTTGGCTAATCGCCGAGGTTTATGAGCAGGATATTCCCCGGATCAAGGTTGGGGAACCGGTTGCCCTGCAAACAACTGCCTCTCCCGGAGATGTTTTCGAAGGGAAAATCAGCTTCATTTATCCAACATTGTCAGAAAAGACTCGGACTTTGAGAATTCGGATAGAAATTCCTAATTCCGACTCGAAACTTCGCCCGGGCATGTACGCGGAAGTACGAATGGAAAATGCAGGGAACGACGTATTGACGGCGCCATCCGAAGCCGTCGTGAATTCCGGCGAACTGCAATATGCTTTTGTCGTTCATGGGGGGAGACATTTTGAACCAAGGTTGCTGAAAGTCGGCCGATCCTCAGACGATTGGATTGAAATCCTCTCCGGCCTTTCCGAAGGAGAAGAAGTCGTTACCAGCGCAAACTTCCTCATCGATTCCGAGAGCAGGTTAAAAGCAGCCATTTCCGGAATGGGCGGTGCGCAGGTACCGGGCATGGAAAACATGGATAACATGAAATAGAGCACTCATGATAAACGCCATTATAGATTTTTGCGCACGAAATAAGGCGATTGTCTTTATCGGAACCATCTTTGCCATCGCCGGGGCAATATACTCCATCAATAACATCGCCCTCGACGCCATCCCTGACCTTTCCGATACCCAGGTGATCATATTTTCGGAATGGATGGGACGAAGTCCGGACCTGATTGAGGATCAGGTAACCTATCCGATTGTCTCGACCCTTCTCTCTGCTCCTCATGTTACCGCTGTTCGCGGCTATTCTATGTTCGGGATGTCGTTCGTCTATGTCATTTTTGAAGAAGGGACCGACATTTACTGGGCGCGAAGCCGGGTTATGGAATATATGAAGCAATTCGAAAGCAAACTTCCTACCGGCGTCACTCCTGTGATCGGCCCCGACGCAACCTCGGTGGGGTGGGTATTTCAGTACGCTCTTGTGGATTCTTCAGGCAACCATGATCTTTCCGAACTTCGCACTTTCCAGGATTTTAATCTTCGCTATGCGCTGTCCTCAGTCCCCGGAGTGGCCGAGGTGGCAAGCATTGGAGGGTATCAGAAGCAGTATCAGGTTGAGGTCAATCCCGATAAATTGCGGGCTTATAATCTTACTATAAGCGACGTCTCCCGCGCCATCCGTCGAAGCAATAACGACGTCGGCGGGCGGATTATTGAAATGACCGGCCGGGAATATTATGTTCGTGGCCGGGGATATGTTAAGAATCTTGAAGATCTTCGGAAGATCAGCCTCGGGAGCGGCCCCGGGGGAACTCCAATATATCTCGAGGATGTCTCCAATGTCAGCTTCGGCCCCGATATCCGTCGGGGAGTGGGCGAATATGATGGCATTGGCGAGACGGTGGGCGGAATTGTCATAATGCGCTATGGGCAGAATGCCCTCGACGTGATCAATCGAGTCAAGCAGAAAATTAGCGAAATAAAATCATCATTCCCCGCTGGAGTCGATCTAAGGATAATCTATGACCGCAGTAATCTCATCGATCGCGCCATTCATACGCTCAAGAGCAGTCTTATCGAGGAAGGAATTGTAGTTGCCGTTATCATCATCATTTTCCTGCTGCATTTTGGCAGTTCGCTGGTACCGATTATTGTTCTACCGGTTTCGGTTGCTCTGGCCTTTATTCCGATGCACATAATGGGGATCAATTCCAATATTATGAGCCTGGGTGGAATCGCTATCGCCATCGGCGCCATGGTTGATGCCAGTATTGTACTGGTCGAAAATGCCCATAAACGGATTGAAAAGGCCCGAAAGGGTGTCAGTCGCACGGAAGTCATAATAGCCGCCGCCAAGGAGGTCGGCCCACCGATATTTTATTCGCTCCTGATAATTACCATTGCTTTTCTGCCGATTTTTGCTCTGACCGGTCAGGGCGGACGGTTGTTCAAACCGCTGGCGTATACGAAGACCCTGGCGATGTTTTTTTCGGCCATACTCTCGGTGACACTGGCGCCGGCGTTGATGACTATCTTTATTCGTGGGAAGATTCATCCGGAATCAAAACACCCGGTATCGAAATTTCTGATAATGCTTTATAAACCGTTTGTATTTGTCGCCCTTCGCAATCCCAAAACGACTATTGCCATCGGTCTGGTCGCCATAATAGCTACCATCCCGATGGTTCCTAAAATCGGCTCGGAATTCATGCCGCCCCTGAACGAAGGGGACATCCTTTATATGCCGACGACCTTTCCAAATATTTCGATTGAGCAGGCCAAGCAATACATGCAATATCAGGACAGAGTAATTCGGTCTTTTCCGGAGGTCATCTCCGTTTATGGGAAGGCCGGTCGGGCTGAGACCGCCACCGATCCAGCCCCGCTCAGTATGTTGGAGACTATGGTCCAATTGAAGCCGCGCGAGGAATGGCGAAAAGTCGCTCAGAAACGCTGGTACACAAGCTGGGCTCCTGATTTCATAAAACCGATTCTGCGGCCGCTCTGGCCCGAAAAAAGGACTATCAGATGGGAGGAGTTGATTGCCGAATTTGATAAAGCGATGCAATTCCCCGGCTGGACTAATGCCTGGACTATGCCCATCAAGACCAGAATCGACATGCTCTCCACCGGGATTCGGACTCCGATAGGAGTCAAGATATTCGGAAATGACCTGAATGAGATCGAGCGAATAGGTATAGAACTGGAGAAATCTCTCTCCAAAATCCCCGGCACAAGAAGCGTTTATTCCGACCGAAGCACTGGCGGATTTTACATTGATATTACGCCCGACCGCGAGGCCATCGCCCGCTATGGGCTGACCATGGGCGATGTTCAAGATGTAATAGAAACCGCCATCGGCGGGATGCCGATCGAGGTCACTATCGAGGGACGCGGTCGTTTTACGATTAATCTCCGCTATCCACGCGACCTGAGGCAAAATGTGGAGCGCCTAAAGCAGGTGATGATTCCGATTCGAACCAACTCAAGCCCGAATAATAGCGCATCGGGGATGGGGCAGATTGATCAGTTTGATTCCTCCCCCGTCCTTGCCAGCACGGATTTGGCTGATGCATTTAACCTCTGGGCACAGATGGATGAAATGAAAACCAATGCAAATCCAGCATCGGGCGCCTTTCCCAAAAGCATGAATCAGACGATGCCGGCGGGGAAATTAATGTCGCCAAATAAATCTATGAATAGCGGCAGTTCTACCCCCGCAAGCACCGTATTTCCCGAGGGGGGAGCCAATATTCCGCTGGGCCAGATTGCGGATATCCGGGTTGTCACCGGTCCGCCGATGATAAAAGATGAGGCCGGAATGCTGGTGGGGTACGTCTATGTCGATATGGATCAAAATAAGCGCGATATCGGCGGATATGTCGATGAGGCCAAGAAAGTAGTGTCGAAAGAAATCAACATTCCGTCCGGGTATTATCTCAAATGGACGGGGCAGTACGAACTGCTTGAACAGATGACCAAGCGGATGAGAATTGTCATCCCGATTACGTTGATCCTTGTGATACTTCTGCTCTATTTCAATTTCAGGAATTTCACTGAGACTCTTATTGTCCTTCTGTCCGTGCCGTTTGCACTTGTGGGAAGTATCTGGCTCATGTACTTCCTGGGATATAATTACTCAACCGCCACACTTGTCGGCGTAATTGCATTGGTCGGACTCGCGACGGAAACTGGTATCGTGATGATACTCTACCTCGATCATGCCTATGAAAAACGCAAGCGCGCCGGAATGGTTCGCAACCTCAATGATATTATCTGGGCTCACATGGAAGGCACAGTAATGCGGGTGCGGCCAAAGCTTATGACCGTGGGTACTACTATGATTGGACTTGTGCCTCTTCTTTGGGCTCAGGGAACTGGAGCCGATGTGATGAAACGAATCGCCGCACCGATGGTGGGTGGATTAATCTCGTCAGCCTTTTTGACTCTGGAGATAATCCCCGTAGTCTATACTGTACTGGCGTCTCTGGCAGATCAAACATGAAAAACATTGATTGACTGGACAGGAGTTTAGGTAGTAGATCCAATATCAGTGTAGAACCTGCCCAGCTGAATTCTGAAAATATTTCTGTCTGTTTCATTAAATCAAAAATCTAATATATTGTACAGTGCTTATGAATAAAACGATTGCCATCCTCGGATACGGCTCTCAAGGGCGCGCCTGGGCGCTGAACCTCAAAGACTCGGGGTGCGATATTGTTATTGGCCTGCCGAAAGGGTCTAAGTCACGGCAAAAAGCCATTCGCGATGGCATTAAAAATATTTTTGCCACTCCAGTAGCTATCTCCAAATCGGATATAATAATATTCGCATTTCCAGATCATCTCCACGGGCCTGTCTTTGAAAGAGAGATCAGATCAAATCTGAAGCCGGATTGCACCCTTGTGTTTTTGCATGGCTTATCCGTGCATTTTAGGACAGTAGTTCCACCGAAGCAATGTGACATAATTCTTCTTGCTCCGCTCGGCCCGGGAATTGCACTCAGGGAAGGCTATTTAAAAAATCAGTCGATAGGATTCTTCTACTCTATTCATCGAAATTCCTCAGCCAGAGCCCGAAAGACATTGGAATTTTTGGTCAAATCCCTGCGGATAAACAAGAAGAATCTAATCAAGACTACGTTCTCTGACGAGGCTATCGGGGATATTTTTGGCGAACAGGCTGTTCTCTGCGGAGGCCTCTCGCAATTGATAAAGGCGGGATTCGATAAGTTGGTAGAATCTGGTCTTTCACCGGATAAAGCCTATCTTGAAGTCGCTTATCAACTCGACCTGATTATAGACTTGATAAAGAAGTTTGGAATAGCAGGAATGCTTGAAAGAATCTCATTTGCCGCCCGTTACGGTTCTATGAGGGCGGGGCCGAGAATCATCGGCAAAAATGTCAAATCCGAAATGAAAAAATTGCTGGTGGAAATCAAGAGTGGCAAATTCGCCAGAGAGCTAAGTAATTTGGATAAGTCCGGGTTAAGGAAAATCCAAACGGATCTTAAACATATGACTTCCCCATCCTTCGAAAAATCCGCTCGCAAATTTTCCCCGGTCAAAAACCAAGATTAGCTTTTTCGGCTCAGTCTGTTTTTTTCTTGACGCCCATCATTTCCCCGATAATTTCATAACAGACTACGTAACCTTAATATTTGCTTGCACCTTTTTGGTGGAGTGGAATGGGTAACCTATGAGAAAAGCGGCAATCGTGGTAATCCTCTTGCTGATCCTCATTATGGCGGTCATGGTTTTCTATTATGATATTTTCAACCTCAAAGGAGAACGGGCGGATAAGATTGCTGCAATAATAGAATATGAGGATACCCGAACGGTTACCGACCGCCTGATAGGTTTCCTTGATGATTCCGATCCTGAGATTCGATCCCGGGCCGCCCTCGCGATTGGCAGAATCGGGGATCCGACCGCGGTAGAGCGTCTTTTCAAGCTGCTTGATGATAAATCGCCTGAGGTATCGCAAATGTCAGCTTTCGCAATGGGATTAAGCGGGGAGAAGCAGTACACCTCGCGGCTGCTGGATTACGCCGAGAAGGCGCCATCGGAGCTTTTGGAAATCATAATACAATCAACGGGTCGATTGAGTGATTCGAGCATGACCGATATTATTGATGAAATTGCTACTTATCTCGATCATTCCGATTCCCGTGTACGCGAGCAGGCGGCCTTCGCGACTCTGGCGCGCGGGAGGCAAATCAAAAGCTGACCAATTGGCTAATGCCGGCCGATTTGATGAATCGCGGGCGGTACGCATTGCCGCTCTCTACGCCCTCGTGCGGCTGGGTATCAAGGAGCCTGTCGATCTAATATGCTGAATGGCTGCCGGACAGCGATTCTTTTGTCCGCGCTCTGGCGATCCAGGGATTGGGACTGGCCAAGGATGATAGCAAGACATACCTGGTGGCGGTCGGGTTGAATGACCGGGACAATAATGTAGTATCGCAGGCCATATCTTCTCTGACCTCAATCGGCTCTGCCAAAGCGACAGAATACCTTAGGGCCCGGTTTACCGGTGAAATTGACCCAAAATTAAGAGAGCAATTTATTGAATCATTCACCCGTTTGAAAAACGATGCGGTGGCCGACTTAATAATCTCCGAAATGGATTCATCTGTACTCCGACAATATTCGATCCGCAGGAATTATCTATCTTGCCGCCGTCAAAGGCGCCGAATCGCTTCAGAAGATGGATTCCCTGCTGACAACCGGCAATTCTCCGGTCAGGGCGGCTATTGCCCGGGCCTTGGGTGAAATTGGCGGGGAATATGTCAAACCAAGACTAATAGCACTCTATAAAGACAGCTCCGTCCAAGTGCGTTCAGCCGCCTTTGATGCTCTCTGTACCATTGATGCCGTGAACCTTGATTATTATATCAAAACCGCGCTTGACGACTCTGATTTTGTGCCGGTCTGCCAGGCAATCGAAAAAATAGGTAAGCTAAAAAATAGAACTTATCTCCCACGTCTGCTTTCTCTGATAAAGGAGCGCAGGGAGGGGAGCACAGATATAAAGCGGGCGGTCGTAACGGCGGCCGGAGAATTTTTGAGCGACTCCGACGCTGATTCGCTTGCGGAAAATATTCTCTTTTACGGACTTCAGGACAAAGATTATCTGGTCAGTCGTGAGGCCGCTTTGACTTATAAGGGCAAGTTGGGAGTGGATAAATCGGCATATATAAACAAACCGGAAGGGTTGATTTCAAAAAGGGAAATCAAAGCATTTCTGGAAGGACAGAAGGAAAATCCCAGGGCGTTAGTCGGCACAATGTATGGCGATATTGAATTTGAACTTTATATTGATATCGCGCCCTTGACTGTCTATAATTTTATAAAATTGGCCAAGGCGGGCTTCTATAATAACCTTACCTTCCATCGTGTGGTCCCGGGATTTGTCGTACAGGGGGGAGACCCACATGGCGATGGTTGGGGCGGGCCGGGATATAATATCCGGTGCGAATACAGCAACCTTCCCTTTGGTCGCGGCGCGATCGGAATTGCCACCTCAGGTAAAGACAGCGGCGGTTCGCAATTTTTTATTATGCTTGGCCGTCATCCGCGTCTCGACGCCCGTTATACTCTGTTTGGGAAAGTAGTCAAGGGAATGGACGCAGTGGATAAGATAACCATTGGGGATAAAATCAAGAGCATTCAGATAATTGAGAAAAGGTAGCCGATGATCGGAGTATTATGCAGGCGTTTGATTAAGCAGACCCTGCTTGGCCTGCACCTTAATAGTATCGTTTAACCACTACATGGGTATAAGCAATATATGAAATACCTGCTGCCCTGCATCACTGCACTTCTCGTATTGGTTTCTGCAAAGACGTTTGCCGGAACGACTCCTACAGTCGATTCTGTCATTCAGAAAGTTCTCCGAACACACGATGCCGCAATGGCCGAATTATCCGATCTTACTATCGACATTGATTCGTATGAAAAACGCCTTGACGGGGATGGGAATATCAAGAAGACCGCCAAACTTGTCAAGCAAGGACATCTGAAAAAGGTCGAAGGCGGCACATTCGTCTACTATGAAGATTATAACGAATATTATATCGACGGTGTAAAACAAGATCAGAAATCGCTCGATAAGGTCCGCAAAGAGAGACTTGATAGAAAGAAAAAGAGCCGTTCCAAGGATTTATCATTTGATATCGCGACTCCACTTAAGCCGCATTTCAGAAATATATACGATATTGCCTACGAAGGCCCTTCCGAAGGAGATATCGATGGTTACCCTTGCTTTTTACTTCGCGCGAGCGTGAATAAAGAGAATTTCAAGGAAGATATGCCGGATACCCTCGCAAATTTTCTATTTTACATAGACACGTTGTCATATCAGATAGTTAAGGTCGATTTTGAACCAGTCAGGCTTAAGTCGAAATTGTTTTTCAAATTCAAGTCGCTCAATATGTCAATAAACTTTGCCCCTTATGACAGTGTCCTCTGGCTTCCGAGTCATTTTCACATTGACGTGCATGCGAAGGCGGCATTTTTCGTGGGAATAAATTTCGAGGGGGAGGAAATTTACAGAAATCCGATAATCAATGTTGGATTGAACGATTCCTTATTTAAATCGGATCATTGAATTTAGATTGGGTCGTTTATACTATTAAGGATATTTCAAAATATGATATATTAACGTTCGTTATCTGCTGAGGAAATCTTATACGAAATACTTTGGAGACAATATGAAGACTGAAGAAATAAAGATTGAATTGCCGAGCGTGCCCTGCATCATTTTCGGATAGTTTTTATATGCAGGAGAAAATTAAAGAAGAAACCATACTTTTTATCGGCGTGCTCAAATGGATCGTTTTTGCGTCGCTGGTGGGACTGATTGTCGGTCTCTCAACGACTCTATTTCTCAAGATCCTCGCCTGGTCCACGAGCACCACCGCCAGGTATCCGTATTTCTTCCTTCTGATACCTGTTGCCTTTTTCATTAGCGTTATCCTGGTCAAGTATCTCGCCCCTGATGCGGAAGGTCACGGCACGGAAAAAGTTATCGAAGCCATCCATAAAACGTCAGGCAGGATCAAACCGATGGTGGTTCCGGTAAAATTGCTGGCCACGATCGTAACCCTTGCTTTCGGAGGATCGGTTGGAAAGGAAGGTCCCTGCGCCCAGATCGGAGCGGGATTATCTTCGATCCTTGCCGATCTCCTTAGGCTTTCCAATAAAGATCGGCGTAAATTGGTAATATGCGGCATTAGCGCCGGATTCGCCTCCGTCTTCGGGACACCGATTGGCGGGGCTATATTCGGAGTCGAGGTGCTCTTTGTGGGAAGCATTCTCTATGACGTCCTTCTCCCCTCGTTCATCGCCGGGATTGTGAGTTATCAGGTTTCCACAGCTTTCCATATTCAATACTTTTATCATCCCATTCAGCTCGTTCCGGTTTTCAGCGACGCCTTTTTTGTCAAGGTAATTCTGGCGGGGATATTTTTTGGCGTTTGCTCGGCGATCATGATCGAGACTCTTCACCTGGGGCAGAGATTATCTGAAAAGATGAGGATCTGGCTCCCGCTGAAAGGAATTATCGGCGGTGTGATCATAATTCCATTGGTATTCATATTTTCTGCCGAATATCTGGGGCTGGGGCTACATACGATTGAATCTACTCTGGCGGGTGCGAAAGTTGCCTGGTATGCTTTTCTGGTCAAGGGATTATTCACCAGTGTCACATTGAATTTCGGCGGTAGCGGCGGGATAGTCACACCAATATTTTTCGTCGGCTCCGCGGCCGGGTCGCTTTTCGGGCAGCTCTTAAATCTCGATATGGCCACTTTTGCGGCGCTCGGAATGGTAAGTGTCCTTGCCGGTTGCGCCAACACTCCGATCAGCGCCAGCATCATGACCGTGGAATTATTCGGTCCCAAACTGGCTCCATACGCGGCAATAACGTGTGTGATAAGTTTCCTGATGACCGGGCACCGTAGTGTATATCCGTCTCAAATACTGTCGGTCAAAAAATCGCCTTCCATTCAGGTGGAAATGGGCGAAGATATGGAGCATCTCCGGCCGCAGGTCCAGATCAGAGACAAGAGCCTGATAGCAGTGATAAGGTTATTTCGGAATATATTTGCCTGGACTAAGAATTTATTCATGAAAAAAACGAAATGAGGGAGTCGCGATGAAGACTAAAGAAATAAAGATTGAATTGCCGCCCGATTCCAGTTTTATTTTCGGGCAATCGCACTTTATTAAAACGGTTGAAGATATTTATGAGCTGATGGTCGGGACATCAACCGTGGTGGAATTCGGGATCGCCTTCTGTGAGGCCTCCGGCCCCTGTCTGATCCGTTCCGACGGCAATAATGTAGTTTTAATCAAGGCTGCGGAGTCGACCGCCTATGATATCGCCTGCGGACATACCTTTGTGATTTTCATGCAGAACGCCTACCCGATAAATTTCCTGCCCCGCCTGAAGATGGTGCCGGAAATTGTGAATGATCTTCTGCGCGACCTCCAATCCGGTGGAGGTGATCATCGCGGAAACCGAGCAGGGGCGAGGCGTGCTGGCAGTCGTCGATGGATATATGCCTAAGGGTATCGAAAATACGGACGACAAGCAGAAGCGGCATAAGTTTCTGCGGGATATCGGGTACAAGAGATAGGTTCGGTAAGTCGAACTTTCGCGATGCGCCGATACTGAATTTATCAGATTTCTTGTCCGGCAGAAGCCAGACGGGGGAACCCAACCTGCCATAACGTCCTATATAATACTTAATAATACTTGACAATCCTATTATATGTCATAGTATACCTATAAATATATTATGAACTATGTTTGGATGGATGGTTTTGGAATATGCCTGATCTCATAAAATTCTTCACGACGGCGGAGGTTGCCGCTATGCTTAAGATGAACCCGCAGGTGATCGCCCGAAAATTGCAGAAAGGCGAGATTGCCGCATATAAGATCGGAAAGGATTGGCGGGTCTCCGAAGAGGGGCTTTTCGCCTGGCTGGAACAGCATTCAAATAAGAACCTGAATGATCCAGCCGCGAATGTTTTGAAGCATTTTCTCAAGGATGGCCGGCTAACCGCCCTGCCCGCCCAGCGGAAAAAGCGTCGCTACCTGCTGGAATATATCCTCCGCCGCTTTGAAATGAATCGGGTTTATCCCGAGAAGGAAGTCAATGCGATTATTCAGGAGCACTACGAGGATTTCTGCACGGTGCGCCGAGAATTCATCATGTCGAAAATGATGACTCGCAAAGCCGGCAAATATATCCGAAACAGCAGCTACCTGTTTCAGAAATAGCTGATTCCTTTTCCTCGAAGGTGAATCCCTGCTATTTGCCCGCCAGCTTCACGAATGGTTCTATATCTGCCAACGCTCGATTTACGGCATCGGTCCAGAATGCCTCTTTGGTGAGATCGACGCCCAGATGCTTTTTAGCGACTTCCTCGCTGGTCATCTTACCGGTATCCGAAAGCAAGGCTCGATATTTGTTGGCGAATGACGATCCTTCTTTTTGCGCCCGATCATAAACACCGTTGGCAAAAAGATAACCGAAAGTATACGGGAAATTATAGAAAGGCGCATCTGTCATATAGAAGTGTAGTTTCGACGCCCAGAAGAGCGGATGAAATCCTTCGACGGGGTCAAGGGTACCGGCAAAGGCCTTTCGCTGGGATTCGACCATCAATTCATCGAGTCGCGTTCGACTGACCAGCCCCTTTTTTCTCTCGTCATAGAAGGCTCGTTCGAACAGAAAACGGGCGTAAATATTCGACATAAGAGAATAGGCATTCTGAAGCTTCTGATCGAGAAGCATAAGTTTTTCATCATCGGATGACGATTTTTCCAGAGCGGCGTCGGTCACTATCAATTCGTTGAAAATTGAAGCGGTTTCTCCCAACGTCAACGGATAAAAGACCGCAAAAAGAGGCTTATCTTTTAATACCCAGTGATGATAGGCGTGCCCCAATTCGTGCGCGAGAGTGCTTAATTCTGAAAATCCGCCTCCCCAAGTCATGAAAATCCGGCTCTCTTTTCTGACCTCGAATGATGTGCAATATCCGCCGCCGGCTTTACCCGCGCGATCTTCAGCTTCCACCCAGCGTTTATCAAGCGCCATCCGTGCAAAATCGGCCAGCTCAGCGCTAAATCCACCCAGATTTTCGATGATAAATTCTCCCGCCTCGCCAAATGCGAAAGTCCTCTCCGATTGTCCCACCGGTGCTCCCTGATCGTACCATTTGAATTTTTCTACGCCGAGAAGCTTCTTTTTTGCATCAATGTATGGAACAAGTTTCGGAATTCCCTTGGCCACCGCGCTCCACATAGCTTCCAAAGTTTCTTCCTTGATTCTGCTATTCAGAAGAGCCTCAAGCAGGGGAGAGGCCCATTTTCGTTTTTCGTATAATGTGAGGCGAAATCCACCCTGAAAATTGAGAGCCATTGAGGCCAGGTTGGCGCGGGATTCCCACGCCTGCTCGATTTTTTCAAAAGCCTGCTGTCGAATATTCCTGTCGGCTGAATTCATTCTATTTGCGAGCTGACCAAGTGAAAGTTGCTTGGTCTCCCCATTCTCTTTGAAATCAGCCATCAAATCGCCGTACATTTTATCATACAGCCGATTCCAGGCGTGATATCCATTGATGGCCAGATCGGTCGCGAAAGCTTCGAATTCGGGAGCCATTTTTAATTTTGCGATATCGCGCAACTCATTGAGGAAAAATGATATTTCCTGCAGTTTTTTGGTCGAGACCAACTTCTGCCATTCCTTGTTTCCCTGCTTTTTGGCGAAAGCCTCCATTGAGACCATCAGTTTTTGAGCCTCGGAACGATAAACGTCCATTTCTCCATATATCTGATGAGCTTTCTCATCCTTCACATTTTGACTGACCAGACAGTGAACGAAAGCCGACGCTTCAATCAGCCGTTCCATGAGGCCCTGCAGCTTGACCATAAAATCGGCCCATTTGGCTCGGCTGGTATCATCCAATTTTTGGGGGAGCCGGTTGAATTTGTCGGCGAACGATTTCAAGTCTTTTTTGATGCCGGCACGAAAAGCTTCGTACTCTGCGGAACTGCTTCCTCCGGGAAATATCGATTCCAGGTCCCATGCTGGAACCTTGTTCGAGCCTCTATATGCTTTGGTCTCATCAGGATTCATGCTTTATACTCCTGCGGTAAGTAGATTAAAAATGTATTCTTTTCTCGATGACGCACTAAAACCATTTTTCGTCGGCGTCATCGCCGTATAATACGCGTATTTATGGCCAAATCAAGTGGATTTCGTTCACGCCATACTGGACATCAACGTCATTTATCCGTTGCGGAATCCGGCCAAAGTTGTAAATTGTCCCTCAAATATGAATACCCTGCTGAATGAATATTCCGGCAGGAAATAAAATAAGGAGAGAATAATGGATATATATGATTTTGCGATGAAAATGGAACAGGACGGAGAAGCGTATTATAAGAAAATGGCTTTGATGTCCGGGAATGCCGCGCTGAAAAGCATTCTGTTGGAGCTTGCCCAGGATGAGGTGAAGCACTATCACATATTCCGGAGATTCAAAGAAGGTGATCTCTCGGCCGCCTCGGAGATGCAATCCTCGGGCACCCAGGTTTTTCAAGGCGCAAAAAATGTGTTTCAGAAATTGGCGTCAAAACCTCAGACATTTGATTTTGGCATCGACGTTGTTGCTACCTGGCGCGAGGCACAGAAGATCGAGAAGAAGTCGGAGGACTTCTATCGTGATAAGGCTAAGACCAGCGAAGATGGAAAGATCAAGAAAACCATTTTGCTCATCGCGGATGAAGAGCACAAGCACTGGACACTAATAGAAAATGTAATCAGATTCCTCGAACGTCCCAAGCAGTGGCTCGAAAATGCGGAGTGGAATAATCTTGAAGAATATTAGTCGCAGCGTGGGACGTATTCGATACAAATAGGAGCAAATTATGGGAAACTATAGAGTGCCGATTCCAATAAATGAACCGATTTATTCTTATGCCCCGGGTTCGGCCGAACGGGAGAAGCTGGTTAAAGCGATAGCCGAATTGAAGAAATCCAAAATTGACATTCCGATGATCATTGGCGGCAAAGAAATCAGAGTCGGTGACCCGACCAAGATTACGTCGCCGCATAATCATTCTCTTGAGTTGGGTCAGTACTATCAGGGGGGCAAGAATGAAATTAAGACGGCGATTGATGCCGCTCTGAATGCCAGGAAAGAATGGGCCGAATTCCCCTGGTCGGAACGGGCGGCTATATTTCTAAAAGCGGCCGAGCTGATTTCAGGCCCTTACCGGTATATTATGAACGCCGCTACCATGCTGGCGCACAGCAAGAATATTTATCAAGCTGAGATAGATGCGGTCTGCGAATTAGTAGATTTCTTCCGATTCAATGTCTATTTCGCTCAACTTATCTATGACATACAGCCCGAAAATTCCAAGGGTATTTGGGATAGATTAGACTATCGCCCTCTGGAAGGATTTGTCTTCGCGGTTACTCCATTCAATTTTGTCTCGATTGGAGGCAATCTGCCGACTGCTCCCGCAATTATGGGAAATACGGTCCTTTGGAAACCGGCGTCATCGGTCGTTTATACGGCTCATTTAATTATGCAGATTCTAAAAGAAGCTGGTCTGCCCGATGGTGTCATCAATCTTGTCACCGCTCGAGGCGCCGATGTGGGAGAATATGTGCTGAAGAACGAGAATCTGGCCGGCATACATTTCACGGGGAGTACATCGGTTTTCCAGACGATGTGGAAAACGGTCGGCGAGAATATCGCCGGATTTAAGACATATCCGCGTATAGTAGGGGAAACCGGGGGTAAGGATTTCATTTTTGTTCACAACTCCGCCAACATAGATGAGGTTGCCACCGCTATCACCCGTGGAGCATTTGAGTATCAAGGGCAAAAATGTTCGGCCGCCTCACGGTGCTATATTCCAAAATCCATTTGGCCTAAATTGAAAGAACGGCTTTTGGCCGACATGAAGCAAATTAAAATGGGGGATGTCGAGGATTTCACGAATTTTGTCAATGCCATAATAGACAAAGGAGCCTATGAAACAATAGTCGCTTTTATCGATTATGCCAAAAAGTCAGGCGAGGCCGAAATAATCTCTGGTGGCCGCTATGACAGCGCCAAAGGTTACTTCATTGAACCGACTATTGTGGTTACGACAAATCCGCATTTCAAGTTGATGGAGGAAGAGATATTCGGTCCTGTTATTACAATCTATGTATTTGAAGATAAGGATTTTTCCAAAACACTTGAAATCTGCGATCAGACCTCGCCCTACGCGTTGACCGGCTCAATATTCTCGAAAGATCGCTCCGTAATCATTCAGGCCGCCAAAGCTCTGCGAAATGCTGCGGGGAATTTCTATATTAACGATAAGCCGACTGGTGCGGTCGTGGGGCAACAGCCGTTCGGCGGAAGCAGAGCATCGGGGACCAATGACAAGGCCGGTTCACTCCTGAATATGATTCGTTGGACTTCACCGCGAGCCATTAAAGAAAACCTTGTGCCACCGAAGGATTTCAAGTATCCTTTTATGGGATAGATGATCGCCCGAGTTTTAAATATGAAGGCAGGCCCCTGGCCTGCCTTTACGCTTTAGGATCAAAAGCCGGGCCGAGACAATAATCTCTAAAATGCCAATCCAATATTGACATAATAGCAGGCAGAATGGTGCTGAGCCTTTCCATAACCTAGATCAATCGGGCCCAGCGGGGAATCATAAGCAATTGAAAATCCGAAGCCGTGTCTAAGCTTGCCAAGCTTTATTTGTTGAACAGAAGAGTATATTTCACCGGTGTCGTACCGACCAATAATGTAAAATCGGTAAGGTAACTTGTATCTCAACTCCATGTTCCCCAGAACCATTTTGTCATTGACAAGTTCGTCTGTTCGAAAGCCCGAAAAAGTATATTCTCCTCCAAGATAGAATTTTTCGGATATCGGAATTCCATATTTGGTATCGGTCCACCCTATTGACACTTTTGGATGAAAATTAAGGTAGCTGGTTAGAGGGAAGTATGATTCGATGGAGCTGAACACCTTCGTGTATTTGGTTTGACCGCCTAGGATGTCGCTGGTAAATTCGACATAAAAATAGTGCTTTTTCCCTTCAGTAGGAAAAGGGTACCTGTTGATTGTTTCCACAACCGATCGAAATGTGAGGGCTCTTAATTTAAGATTCTCTATGTATCCTTCCGACCGGCTCTTACTCCTGATTTCCTCCCATCTGACCTCCCCGCTTACTGTCCCGAATCTGGATATCTGTTGACCAAGAAGGAACTCGATTCCGCGTCTGTCCTCCTTAACGGGGTCCATGGAATTTCCGGCGGAATCGTAGACTCGGCGATCGAGGATATGATAATATGCGCGCATCCGATAGGTCAGATAAGTTGAAAAAAACCTGTCGGCTTTTATCGACATTTCGTACTTCTGGCGCCGTGGAGAATAGCGCGCGTGCATAAGATATTCCTGTCCCGCGCCGAAGAGATTGTCGTCAAGCAATTCGACAAACTCTTCGCTGTCGTACTCATCATCCCAATGCCAGCCAAGCCGCATCTGAGTGTATTTCCTCTCCTCCACATTTATTTTCACAATGGCGCCTGACTCGCCACGTCCAAGATCAATAGAAACCCGGTCAAACAGCCCTGTCGCGTAAATATTTGACACTCCTCTGGTCAGAGCCTGCGAGTTAAAAGGTTTCCCCTCCTGGAGAGGGAAATTCGATTTGATCAGCCAACCTTTCGTTCGAACATTCCCTGTTATTCTGATTTTCTCTACTATGGCCTCATCGATATCAACGACAATTAGCTTCTCTGCTGGTGAATAATCAAAGCGGCGGAGATGTGCCAGATCATAACCCTTGGAAGCATACAGTTTCTTCAGGCTGTCGGAAAAATCGACAATATCTTTCGCCGACACCAATCCCGAGTCATTTTTCAAAATACCGGTTATGGTGGAGTCGCTGAAAATGCTATTACCCATGATCCGAATCTTCGAGAAATCAAGCCGCGGTTTAGGCATAGCGCTAATTTTCAGTATGGCAGAAGCAGGTTGACCCTCCCGCGCAGAATCCGAAATGACATCTATTGAGATCGACAGGAGATTCAATCGGTTATACAATTGGACGGCTATCCGCTTCAATTCGCCCTGAGGAATTAACTCTCCCGATTTGAAGGCGCTGTCATTAGATGCATTAGAAATCGAATCGGTCATGGCCACGTCGGAAACATATATCGAATCTCTGAAATACAGCGCATTCAATTTGCTTCTAATCTCCGGCACAGTTGCCATCCCGGCCCGATAACCTCGCTCGATCAATTGGTCTGACTTACCGAAATCGGACGCCGAAAATTCGGAGATGTCAGGGGTGATAACCAGATCCGATGTAAATAGTCCCCAGTCGCGTTTATCCTGGGTCATGATCGAAGTCACCTGGTTGGCGATGTCGATAGGATCCCTAATCTTGTCCCGGGACAAAAGTGTACTTGTAGTATTGACTGCAATGACGATATCAGCGGCATTCTTAATTCCGCGGACAACGTCGGCCGGAATCGGGTTGACCATCCCGCCGTCCATCAGAATCATGTCACCCTCTTCCACTCCGGTAAAAGCCAGAGGGAAGGCCATAGTTGCCCGCATGGCATCGGATAGGTTCCCATCTTCAATAATAACCTCATTTCCCGAGACGATATCTGTAGTGACGGCACGGTAAGGTATTTTCATCGCGGAAAATGATCCTCCCGAAATATAGTTAGCCTTCAGGGTAAGGCTGGAGACCAGGTCGGTCAGCTTTTGTCCGGCGGTCAGCGCCTGAGGAATAAAAGGTCTAAATCCATTGAAACGGATCGACACCAAATATCTTTCTTTTTCGGAACGCTGAGTTAAAAATAGGCTTGTGCGAGTGGGGCGATCCGAAAAAAGTGCCGGGAAATTTATTCCTCGAATAATTGTTTGAAGACTATCAGCAGAATATCCTGACGCATATAGCCCACCGATAATTCCTCCCATTGATGTTCCGGCTATCGCCCCGACCGCAATATTTGATTCTTCCAAAGCCTTCAAGACGCCAATTTGAGCCAAGCCCCGGGCTCCCCCGCCCGAGAGTGCCAGGCCGACTCTATAATCTGCATCGGGAGGATGATCCTTAATCCCGTCCCAGCCGATTAGAATCTGAGTCGTATCGGCGTGGCAAGGGATTGCCAGACAAAAAAATATCGCAAGAATTAAAAAAGTTTTCACTTGCCAAAATTAACTCAACTTCAAATTAATAGCATTATTAAACTGATTGATAGGAAAAGCAAGGAATATTGTCCTCATTATCCCAAAGTGAAAGGAAGAAACTGCGATCGCTCCTGACAAAAAAGGGGCGCCTGCTTCACCATCAATTCATCGCCGAAGGAATTAGACTCCTCGAAGAGTCTTTTCGACACAATCTCTTGCCTATCAAGGTATATGCTGCGCACAGCGATTTATCGGCTCGGGGTCAGCAACTACTCCAAAAATTCGCACTGGCAGAAGTCCCTGTATTGGCGATTTCAACGCGAGAAATGGCGCAGATTACTGATGCCGCCGCAAATCAGGGAATTTTGGGTCTGTTCGATATCGATCGCATAATCATGAAGGATTTTGAGAATTGCAATGCAAAGTCCATCCTGCTCTTAGACAATATTTCCGATCCGGGGAACGCCGGGACTTTGCTTCGATCCGCACTGGCTTTTGAATTCAATACAGTGTTGCTCACCGGAAGCACAGTTGAAATCCTCAATCCCAAGGTCGTGCGATCTTCCGCGGGAGCCATATTTGGATTGAAGGTGGCAAGGGCAACCTCCGAGATTCTTGTTCGTATGAAAAAAGAGAAGAGCTTTACTCTAATAGCAGCCGATATTAAAGGTATGAATCTTGCCGAGGGATTATTGAAAATTGAATTCGATTCTCCCGTCATGCTGGCTGTAGGAGGCGAAGCGGAAGGTCTATCCAGTGAAATAAGTAAACTGGCCGATCTTAAGCTTAGAATCAAGCATTACGACAAGGTTGAGTCGCTCAATGCCGCCGTGGCCGGATCGATTGTTATGAGAGAGATTTATCAATCAAGAACGGGGAGCAAAGTGCCATGAAAATGACTAAGGGTATTATCCTGATTATTCTTTTCCTTCTGTTTTCAGTTTCTATACGGAGCAAGGAGGTTGTCTCATTGGGCGACGATCGATTTGAGACCAGAGAGGAAAAGATAACCTCACAGTTGACCGGCGACAGAGTTGCGATAAACTCCGCTATGGGGCTTTCGGGGACGTTGAGTATTGTGACCGGAGATGCGGGAGAAGCCAGTTTCGCTTACAGGAAAATATTGAAAACATCAGATCCTTCCGAAGCGATGGATTATGCGGATCTAATCCAAATAACGCTGGAATCCGCTCCAGATGGCCTGAAGCTTGTTCTGCAGGCTCCAAATCCCGCGCCATGGAGTGGCGGCCCCAATTCCGGGATGGTCGATGGCGAATTATACCTTCCCGCGGATTGTCGGATAGAAATTGACGCCGCTTATTTTGACATTAAAATCGAGGGGCCGTTTAAATCCATCAAGAACAAATCTTCTTTTGGGCGAATCGATGTTCGAAAAATCACCGAAGAGATTAATCTGACCACCTCAAGCAGGGGAATAACCGCTAAAGATATTGCTGGTGACATTTCTTTGGCCACGGGAAATGGTGAGATTAAGATTGAGAATCTCTCTTCACCTACCCACACGGCAGAGATTTCCGATGATTATGCTGATATTTTTATCACAAATGCAACCGGCTCCGCCAATATTAGAAATAATTACGGAAAAATCAGATTAGAAAATATGCATATTTCCGGACCTGATAGCAGGATAGCGGGAAGTTATGGCCTTATTAAACTTGAAATTTCTGATATTAGGGATGCGGCTATTGCAATCAGCAATTCAAATGAAGACGTTCAGATTACACTCCCAGATACTATTTCGGCCAAGTTTATTCTAAGAGTGAGCTCTCGAGGGAAAATAACCGTCGAAGGTCTGAAAATAAATCCGACGATGGTGAAAAATGACCAATTGGAGTTTGTTTCGGGCGCGGGAGAGTCTGAAGTCACAGTTAACATCGAAGGGAATGGGAACATCTCACTGAAGGGAAGCCCTGCGAAAGAAAGATGAATTAATACCATGAAACAGATTTATAAAGCAGTATTGATATTCGTAGTCTTCGCATTACCGTCATTTGCGAATGATAGAATTTTCCTGCCGGATGGTGTCTTCTACCACCGCTTCGTATCATCTGCCTCCGGCCCTGAGGCAGTCTGGACCAATCCCGCCTTCCTTGGACAATTCCGGATCATTAATACGGAATATCTTGGCGAATACTATCAGGGCCGTTTTCTCAATAACTGGGGGACAGTGGTATCAGGCGATGGTCTCGGGATATCTTATCGTCATTTGGAAGATTTCAAAGGCAGCCCTTATGACGAATATACATTTGCATTGGGGGCGGAATTACGGCCAGGAATGTCCTGGGGAGGATCTTACAGGTATATAAAAAATGGCCCGACCATATATAATAGAAGGCATTTTTGGAATATCGGATTAATGGTAAATTCCAGTCCTAAATTGACTCTTGGCCTTCTGATATCCAATCTAAACCGAGGGCGGATCGAGGGAAGCCGTACGGATATAGAACAGGTTTACTCTTTGACTTACACATTGCTCAGAGACAAAATTTCGGTAAGCACGGATATTTCTCTCTCTTCCGGCCAGTCCCTGTACGGCGCCGCCTGGAATTATGGGGTAGAGGTGATGGCGGCGCGTGGCATTAGAATTTTTGCGAATATTGCAGATTCCAGGGAATTTCAAATCGGTTTTAAGATGAATATTGATAAGTACTTTGTAGGTGACCAGAGCCGATACGGTTCAACCGGTCGCCATGTTGGCACGGTCACCTATGCGGGCTATATTGCACAATCCCAACCGTCGATTTTTCCACAAAAATAAACCCCGGGTCTGTCATAACCCGGGGCTATTGCGGCAACAACTGCAGAGTTATTGGTTATATCCAACATATTGCTGTTGCCAGCCAGTTCGCTGAAATACTCGGACTCGCGGCGATTCGGGAGGAAGCTTATTCGGATCATCGAGATCAGTATCATACGCCCAGTCGCGAATGGGGGGGTCGTAATAGTTGCCGGACCAGTCGCCAGTGGCCTCCTGGGAGTTCCAGAGATTAACCATCGAGCCGCGCCAGATAAATCTCTTACTCGACCAGGTCTCCAGAAAGCGCGGGAGATTTTCTAAACCGCCATTGTAATTAGAAGCGGTAGTATTGACGTTGCCGGTCATAAATGAGCAATTTACGGTCGTCTGACTTGCCACGCGACTGCTCTTGGCCCATGTGGATTTTGCATCATCCCAACTATTCGACAAATATGTCACCGCATCTCCTGCAACAAAGACCGGTTGTTTGTTCACCGAATTGAAATCGCCCTTTATATACAGGGGGTTCTCGGTGAGAAATGACAAAGGATGGGTCAAATCAGATCCATTGACCAGCCGGGTGGCATTGAATCCTGACCGCTGATCGGAAGAATATATTACACCATTCGAAGGCCAATAAGTGCTGGTTTTCAGCTTGTTCATATCGACCTCAGTCGTATTTACATTCTGTTGCCTTCGCGACCATCATAAAATGTTTTGGTGGAAATGGTTCCCGCCGGCAAGAGACCGCTCACGTTAACCCATACCGCTCCCACTTTCGCCTGTGCGACGCCGTCAATTATTTTGAAGGTCGCAAGATTCTCGTAGGAATCAGCGTTGCCCGATCCGCGTTCGATTATTTTGTGAGGATCTCCGGCGTTGGTTAAAGGCAGGTTCAATTGGCCCTGACCAAATGAGGAATCCTGCACTCTTCCTGTCCAGCGTGTCGTCGCAGAATCGTACCAATGTGTAGCTGTCGCATCAAGCCAGTTTCCATTTCTTAGCATATTCTGATAGGTTCCCGCCGCATCTTTGATGAATACATTGCCATAACTAGTGCCTCCGGGCCCTTTTCGACCGTGAAGAAATTGCCCGGAGCAGGTTACATAACTATCCATATTCAAATTGGAATTCGCCTGGACCCAGAGATTGCCATTACTATGGACACGCCCAATAAGGGTCATATCAGGTCCCGGCGCAATTTCCAGATCGTTCCCATAGAATACCGCAAATTGGAAGATAGGGACCAGGTCGCATTCAAATACCTGAACCAATATTACCTGACTTTGGTCGATGCTGGAGGAACCGGTCGAAGTAATAGTAAATGATTTCACCAGCGCATGCAGACCTGCCAACGGACCTTGAGATAGAGTCTGCATTATTGCCGCTCCATCATCAACCGTGTTATACGCCGCGACACAATTATTGATCGTCTCGCTCCCGCTTGGCATGGTGGTAGGGGGCGCGCCGGGTACTTTCGTATTGCGTCTGCATTGCAGCCGCCGCCCTTTCCAGTCCAGCTTCAGCCGCATAAAATGACGCCATTTCATTCATTTCATTCCCGGCGATACTGATTTCGTCATTGGATAATTTTACGACCGCTATCCCGATCATGGTCATCATAACCATAATCATCAATGCGATAAGAGTCGCAAACCCCTTCTCATCAACGTGTATCTTATTCTTAATCATCTGTCATCTACCTCGTATTATTATCTCATTTACCATTTCAACAGGCAGGTCAAATATCAAAATTTCTCAAATTCACTTTCGAGCTGAATGTTCTTCTCCGGTAGGGGTTGCCCGGAAAGTCAGGATCGGGCTCGTTGGTGCGAGCCGTCAAAACGATTGACACTTCTCGAACATGCGAAACAATCGGTGGGACATCTTCTACCGCTCCATTCTTCATGGTATAGCGGAATTGCAGATCTTCGATATTTTCGGCATAGACCTGAGGCGCCTGCCCCGGTAGCTGCATCATCAGATTCGGGTGCGTGGTATCTGTTCGATCTATATAGTACTTCACGCTTTGAAGAGCCAGTACTATTGCCCCCTTCTTGTATGCCTTCGATAGAGTTGATGTATTGTGCTGGATATTTGAGGAGGCTATCTGAACATGGCTTATAGTGAAAAATTCCCCTCCACCCGAATCCGGGTCAAAAATATAAGCGTACTCGCCATCATAGAAGCACGTAACATCATTCCCGTCACACCTGAGTTCAGACGAGGGCTGGGGCATATCCCATTCTAGAGGCGCGTCGCATGCATTGTCACAATAATTAATGACTATAGTGTCCGGATTGGTGTTGGATGCCGCCAGACCATTCAAGCCAAGCGGAAGGTGAAAGCCCGCCATTCTAATCTGACGGGTCAATTCATCGATGACGGCCCGGGCGTTCTGCTGGGCATCGGTCAACTGCTCCTGTATCATCCAGTTTTTATGCTGATTAATATAGACGCCAAAAATGGAGGCCATCACCAGTCCGGTCATAAATAGCGCCACGAGGGTTTCGACCAGCGACATTCCTCTTTCTGATCCGATTTTTGATTTTGCCTATTCATAAATTCACCTATATGCTATCGGTCCTTATGTAGGCCGTCATATTATTCTGAAGAAGACTCCCGGCGCGGTTGTGCCATGAAGCCGTCATATCCACCCGCCTTAGATGGCTGGATGTATTATATACCGCCCAGGTCCGCTGGATGTTATTGACAGTATCAAGCCCGTCAACCAGATGAGAGGTCGTTCTCAACTCTTCCAGTTTCTCCTGTAATAGCTGAGTTGACATGGTAGCTTGATTTGACCAATCATTTCCTTCCAGCGCAACCATTGCCATATTCAGCAGTAACAGCAAGGAAAGGGTCAGAATAATCACAGCCACCAGCACCTCAAGGATCGTAAAACCGCTATCATCAACAATTTTTTCCATTATTTCACTTCCTTTTCAAAATATCCTGCATAATACGTTTGAAAAATAGTTGCCAATTTGAGCTATAATTTTTGATCTTTCACAAAGTTGAGCAAGCCCCACGGCATGAGTATGGCAAACACGTTGCGGGAATTGGCGATATCGCCCTCTTGGCCGATTCAGAAAATCAACTTTTTGCCTTCATTTTTAATTTTCGGAAGAATCACCGGGATTTGTCACAGCCGATTAGCTTGTTTGATATAGGGACTTTCCCATACAAAGTGGATAACTCGCCGGATAATTCATGCCAAATCCGCAAAATTGTTGATATTAGCCGGGGAATATCGTATCTATCTGCATACCATACTGTTGCCTTGAGGAGATACAAATGATGACCTTTTGCCAGTAATGATGGCGCTCTGCGAGAGGAAATGATATATGTCTAAACATTATAAAATGTACCTTGGCGGAAAATGGATCGATTCCAAAGAAAAATTGGCGGTTTACGCCCCCTACGATAATACCTTGATTGCAACTTGTGCTATAGCTTCGGGGAACGACTATAAACAGGCGATCTCCTTTGCTGAAAAATCGTTTGCAGTCACACGCGAACTGCCCTCCTATAAACGAGAAGAGACATGCCTTAGTATCGCCTCAGGCCTCGAAAAGAATCTGAATAGATTTGCCCGGATGCTTACCCTTGAGGTCGGAAAAGTGAACCGCGATTCGATCGGTGAAGTCAGACGAGCCGTGGGCGTCTTTCGCACTGCGGCCGAGGAAGCCAAGAGAATCGGCGGCGATATTATTGATCTCGACTGGTCCGTCGGTTCAGAGGAACGTCTCGGTCTGGTGCGTCGTTTTCCGCTGGGCGTAGTCGCCGGGATATCACCCTTCAATTTTCCCCTGAATCTCGTGGCTCATAAGATTGCACCGGCGATCGCCTCAGGCAACACTATTGTAACTTAAACCGGCATCAAAAACCCCTCTGGTCGCTCTCATGCTGGCGGAATTAATAGATAAGACGGACCATCCCGCGGGGGCTGTCTCTATTCTACCCGGATCTTCAAAAGAAGCATTTCCTTTGATTGAAAATCCTCTCGTCAAACTTATCACATTCACCGGATCCCCCGAAGTCGGATGGTGGATTAAAGAGAAAGCGGGAAATAAGAAAGTTGTTCTTGAACTTGGTGGGAATGCCGGAGTTGCAGTAGCGGATGATGCCGACCTCGAACTGGCTGCCTCCAAGCTTATTTATGGCGCATTCGGTCAGGCGGGACAGTCCTGCATCTCTGTTCAGAGAATATACCTTCATGAAAGAATCTATGACGAATTCTTAAAGCTGTTTTTGAAAAAGATAAAGAATATCAAAATAGATGATCCTATGAAGCCTGAGACCGATCTGGGGCCGATGATCGATGATGATTCGGCGGAAAGGATCGAGCTTTGGATCAAAGAAGCCGTTGGAGCAGGGGCGAAAGTCATCGTTGGCGGCAAACGAAAAGGAAGAATTCTCGAGCCGACGCTTCTCTCGAATATCAAATCCGATATGAAAGTTTGCTTTAAGGAGGCTTTTGCGCCTCTTGCTGTCATTTGCAAATACGACAACTTCAAAGATATGATAAATGAAATAAATAATTCCGAGTATGGCCTGCAGGCGGGAATATTCACCAATCGAGTGAAAGATATATTCTACGCCTTCAAGCATCTTGAGGTCGGGGGAGTCATGATTAATGATATATCCACCTATCGCGCCGATCACCAACCTTACGGGGGAATGAAGAAATCCGGAGTCGGGCGCGAAGGCGTCAGGTATGCCATTGAGGATATGACTGAAATCAAGATTCTGGGAATAAATTTGAAGTAGAGGAGGTAAGTTATGCTCCTGGGTGCGCACATGTCGATTTCGGGAGGAGTATTTAATGCTGTTCTTGATGGCCAGAAAGCTACTTGTGACACAATACAGATCTTTACTAAATCCTCCAATCAATGGAGAGCGAAACCGCTGACTGACGAAGAGATTTCCCGATTTTTCGAAGAACAAAGGAAGACCGGTGTTTCTGTCGCATGTGCCCACGATAGCTATCTGATTAACCTGGGATCCCCCGACAGCGAGCTTTACCATAAGTCTGTCGATGCTTTCCAGATCGAACTTGAGCGATGCCACACGCTGAAAGTTCCTTGTCTCGTGATGCACCCCGGTTCGCATGTTGGCTCCGGTGAGGAAGCTGGTCTCGGAAGAATCATTGGGGCGCTGAATAAGCTTTTTGAAATCCTTCCTGAAAATAAGACCATTGTATGTCTTGAAACGACAGCCGGACAAGGTTCAAATCTTGGCTATAAATTTGAACAGCTCGCGCAGATTATCAGCGGGGTCGAGGACAAATCCCGCGTGGGGATATGTCTTGACACCTGCCACATTTTTGCCGCGGGTTATCCCATACAGGAGGAAAAAGATTACAAAGCGAGCATGAAGGAATTTGACTCAATTTTGGGATTGGAGCGTCTCAAGATTATTCATATCAATGATTCCAAAAAGGGACTGGGTTCCAAAGTGGACCGACATGAGCACATTGGTAAGGGTGAACTGGGACTCAAGCCATTTGGTCACATTTTAAATGACAAGCGTCTTGTCAAAATCCCCAAAATTCTGGAAACCCCTAAAGGGGAGGAATTATTGGAAGATATCGAAAATTTAAGAATCCTTCGCTCGCTAATCAAATAATAGAGATTGCCGTATCGGATTACACCCCGAGTCTAATTAATCTACGAACAGCCGATTGAATAATTCAAAAGAAATCAGGGATGCCAATTCCTGAAAATACATTACCCCTCTTTTTTGCCGGGCGAGCATTGATCTGACTTCATTCATATTGAAATATCCGCGGTTGGCGGTTTTGGAATCGAGGAGAATATCTTCAAAGTAAGAGCTTACTTTTCTGCTTTTGCGATACCATTGATTTTGGTGCAGGTATCGTCGCGAGTCGTAAAGTCTCAATTTCCCCATCGAAGCGCGCTCCGCATAATGCATCCATTCGCCAAGCGCATTATGAATCTTCTTCCTGAGCTGGGACAGTGGTAAAATTATTCTTATCAGATAATTCACTCTTCTTAAAAATATAAGATAGAAAACGAAGACGCTTAGTTAGGATGCCTCCTTGGCGCAAAGAATCGGTCAAAAGGCTATTCAGGCCTTAATCAATTTTCGATATCGATTCCTTCTGTTTTCCAGCAACTTCGATCCGAGTTCCTTCAATCGCCATTCTTCATATTCCTGGTAGTTTCCTTCAAACCAGCGCACTTTGCCCTCACCTTCAAAAACCAGAACATGGGTACAGATACGATTCAGGAAGAATCGGTCGTGGCTAATCACCATGGCGCACCCCTTGAAATTGAGTATTGCTTCTTCCAGCATCCTCAGGGTGTTGACATCGAGATCATTGGTGGGTTCATCGAGAAGCAGGACATTGCCGCCGACTTTGAGCACTTTTGCAAGATGACATCGATTGCGCTCTCCCCCCGAGAGTTCTCGGGAAAGCTTTTGCTGATCCGGCCCCCGAAAACCGAATCGCGCCAGATACTGCCTGATGGGCATTGAACGCTTCCCCAATAACACCTCATCCAACCCTTCGCCCACCTCCTCGATGAGAGTTATATCCCCCCTCAAAGACTCCCGGCTCTGGTCCACGTAAGCGAATTTGACCGTCGCGCCGAGTATTATTTCCCCCATGTCGGGCTTCTCTTGCCCCACAATCATTCTGAAAAGAGTCGTCTTGCCGGTTCCATTCGGTCCTATCACACCGACAATGGCCGATCGAGGGAGGATGAAATTAAGATCCTGGAAAAGGATGGTATCGCTGAATTTCTTAGAGACGTTCCTGAATTCAATCACTTGACCCCCCAGTTCCGGTCCCGGAGCGACCTGAATAATTGAACCATCATCGCGGTCGACATTATCCTGCGCCACCAGTCTTTCGTATTCAAGCAGCCTCGTCCGCGAAAGTTCGTGCTTTTCCTTATTACTCATTCTTATCCAGGCCAATTCATGCCTGAGCGCCCGAGCCCGCGCCGATCCTTTCTTTTCTTCGTCCGCCAGCTTGACCAGCTTCTGCTCGATCCAGGAAGAATAATTTCCTTCATAAGGTATTCCTCTGCCCCCTTCAAGCTCCAAAATCCATTTCGTGATATTGTCCAGAAAGTACCTGTCATGAGTAACTATGATCACTGTCCCCGGATAATCAGACAATTGAGATTCCAACCAGTCAATGGTTTCGGCATCGAGATGATTGGTAGGCTCGTCAAGCAGGAGCAAATCCGGTCGTTCCAGAAGAGCCTTGCACAGCGCGACTCGGCGTCTTTCTCCGCCGCTAAGAGTGCCGATTATCCGCTCGTCATCCGGCAGACAAAGCGCATCGCTGGCGAGTTTCAATTTCAGGTCAAGATTCCAGGCGTCGGAAGCATCGAGCTTATCCTGCAACTCCCCCATTCGATCCATAGCTTTTTGCATCTCGTCATCGGAAAGCGACTCTGCCATCTTTTCGGTGATTTTATTATACTCATCAAGAAGCTTCATCGGCTCGGCAAAAGCCTGTTCAAGAGTCTGGCGGACACTAAGGCTGTCGTCAAGTATCGGCTCCTGAAGCACCACCCCTGCTTTATATCCGGAACTGAGGTCAGCCTTCCCCTGGTATTCATCATCAAGGCCGCCCATGATCCGCAATACCGTCGATTTCCCGGAACCGTTTTCCCCGACGATGCCGATTTTCGCGCCCGGGAAAAATGAAAGACCGATATCCTTCAATACCTGCTTCTGACCATAATACTTGTTCAGCTTTTGCATCGTAAATATATATTGTTCCGCCATATTCGTTTCCTTTCTATTCAATAGCTTCAGGCAAATTAAGCGAATCTGCTTCTATATTCAAGGCTTTTGGGAGTGATAATAATCATATCGAAATCTGGTTATGGGAGAAATCTGCTCAAATATTGACAATAAGACGCCATTATTATAATTTCGCATTATGAAACGCATTGACGAATATTCCATCGCCGCTCAAGTTTGGACTCTGCGAGAATTTGGTGACGTCGGGCCCCGCGCGTTTAGGGCGCTGATGATTCACTTCGGGAGCGTCGCTGCTATTCTGGAAGCTGAGGTAGATGAACTCGCGGAAATCAACGGCTTATCGGAAAAGAAGTGTCAAAAGATAAATGACAGCTTCCGATCATTGGAAAAGGCCGAACAATTCATAGATTCCCTCCAACCCAGGGAAATTCGAATTTCCACGATTTTTGATGATGACTATCCATCTTTATTTATGGAGCTTAATGACCCTCCTCCCATAATCTTTTATCGAGGCCGCCTGCCGGATAAAGAAGAAAAAACGGTGGCCATCGTCGGTTCGCATAAAGCTACAAATGAAGGAATTAGAATTGGTGTGGAATTGGGGTCAGCATTTGCCGCAAAATCCGTTTCCATCGTTTCGGGCTTGGCTCGCGGCATTGATACGGCGGGTCATATTGGGGCGCTGAAGGGAGACGGCAGAACCTACGCGGTTATCGGGTCAGGCTTTGATAATATTTTCCCGGATGAAAATCGCGCTTTAGCTGCCGAGCTGATCAAGACAGGGGGCCTGATATCCGAATATCCTCCCGAAATCGGCTACTCGGCCGGCCAGATGATTGCCCGTAACCGGCTCACGGTCGGCTTATCACAGGCCGTGATAATAGGCGAAATTTTCGCCGACTCCAACGGCTCATTGGACACCGCGACCTTTTGTCACCAGCTTGGGAAAATAATGTTTGTCGTGATGGAGGGCCATGATCAGCCGGGGTATGACAATGCAGGCGTCGAAAAGGTTCTGGCGCTGGGGGCTATTCCAATTACCTTGGATGAAGGGATTGATATTGTTTTGAAATCCCTGGTTTAATTGACTTGGAAAACGAATCTGACAGCTACCTAACGGTAAAGACCGCCGGGCAGGTTGAAATCAAAATAAAAGGCTCGAAATTTATTGGGCAGACTCTACCATGTATAAGCGAAGAAGAGGCTGAAGCAACTCTTGCCGGCATCCGAAAAAAATATTATGATGCTACCCATCATTGCTATGCCTATAGAATAGGTTTGGGCCGAAATCAAAAATTTCGATATTCGGATGCCGGAGAACCATCAGGCACTGCCGGCAAGCCGATCTATGATCAGCTTGAGGGTAAAGGATTAACGAATTTAATAGTCATAGTGATCCGGTATTTTGGAGGGACGAAGCTCGGTACCGGCGGTCTGACCCATGCTTATTCTGAGACAGCGGCGGAGGCAATCAAAAACGCCGGTATCATTGAGAGATTTATTGTGGAAAACATCTCAGTCATAATTCGCTATGCTGATTATAATGTTGTTGAAAGATTAATTTATAAATTCGGTGGCAAAATAGAAAGCAGGGGTCTACACTCCTGGACGGACCCTGGGGGAGTTAACCAAGCCCCCTTAGTAACGCTATCCCTAAGGAAATCACTGGCCACTGAATTCAGGAAAATAATAATTGAAGCAACATCCGGGAGGGTAAAATTTGTCGAAACCCCTTGATTGTCTTGGAATGGGAATTGCCCCGGCTGATGTTCTTCTGCAGATCTCTGAGTATCCGAAACCGGGTTCCAAAATTGACTCTCTAGATATTACTATGCAAGGAGGTGGGCCGATCCCGACCGCTATGGTAACACTCTCCAGACTGGGGATGAAGACAGCCATGATTGCAGCGGTGGGGGATGACATATTTGGTGATTTCGTAAAAGCCGAACTGGATAAAGATGGTGTTGAGATAAAGATGATTATTGTTAAAAAGCAGCCGACCGCCATTGCCTTCGGCTGGATTGAGAGAGGAAGCGGAAGAAGGACCATCGCGCTCAATTTGAAGACTGCGATTAAACCCAATGACATAGACCTTGAAACCCTTCCCCTTTGCCGCTCTATTCATCTTGATGGCCGTGATTTGCCCGCCTGCATGAAATTAGCTCGATGGGCAAAAAAGAAGAATATCCCTGTCATATTCGATATCGGCTCGATGCGAAACGACGTCTCTCCTATATTTCCGCTTGTGGATCATCTGATATGCGCCGAGGATTTTGCTTTACCTTTTACCCGTAGAAAAAGACCAATAAATGCAATCAAGCAATTGCGGACAGTCTGCAAAGGAACGATCGTCGTAACTTCGGGAATCAAGGGCTCAATTGGACTTGGAGCGAAGGGCGATTTTGTATATCAAGAGGCCTTCAGAGTACCAGCGGTTGATACCACAGGCGCAGGTGATGTTTATCATGGGGCCTATATATTTGGACTTCTGAAAGGATGGAATCTTAGCCGACGGATGGAGTTTTCGTCGGCTGTCGCCGCCATAAAGTGCACGCGTCCCGGGGGAAGAAGCGGTATTCCCAGTTATCGTCAGGTAATCGCTTTCATGAAAAATAGTCGGTGTACTCATGCTTGAAATAATCAAATGGTTGGCCTCAATCGATACGACCATATTCCTGTTTATCAACCAATCGTTAGCCAATCCGATTACGGATATCATCATGCCATTTGTAACCGCCGACTTGAATCTGAAAATATTTTACGGGCTCTGTCTGACTCTAATTCTTTGGAAAGGAGATAAACGCCTTCGCCTGGCTATTATCGCATCCATAATTACACTCGTCATTTCGGATCAATTGTCCAGTTCAGTCATAAAGCCCCTTTTTGCAAGACCCAGGCCCTGCAAAGACCTGATGGTACATCTTCTAGTTTCCTGCGGGGCAGGATTTTCGATGCCGTCATCACATGCCGCCAATCTATTCGGTCAGGCTTTTCTGTTTCGGACCATATCACCGAAGTCATCCAAATTTCTAATTCCGCTGGCGATAATCGTTGCTTTATCAAGGGTATTTGTCGGCGTGCATTACCCCTTCGATATTATAGCCGGCGCCGCGCTGGGGACCCTGATTGGGATCGGCGTGGCACACTTATTTGTCAGATACTTTCCTGATTCTACGACAACAGGGGGGCGAATCGATGGCTATAACAATTGAAATAATCCGGGGCGATATTACTTCCGCCGATACGGAAGCGATCGTCAATGCCGCCAATAATCATCTCTGGATGGGATCCGGGGTGGCGGGGGCGATCAAGGAAAAAGGGGGTATTGAAATTGAGCGTGATGCAATGGCCAAGGGACCGATCAAAGTCGGCCAGGCGATAGCATCAATTGCAGGAAAACTTCCCTACAAATGTATCATTCATGCCGCCGGAATGGGTCAGGATTTGAGGACTGATAAGAATATCGTATATGAAGCAACGCGCAATTCATTGCTACTTGCCGACGAGCTGAAATTGAAATCTCTGGCTTTCCCGGCCATTGGGACCGGGGTGGGCGGGCTTTCTATCACGGAATGCGCCGAAGCCATGTTAAGCGCGGCAAAAGATATTTCACCCTTAACGACATCGCTTCGACGGACGGTTTTTGTCGTATTTGATAAGTCCGCGTATGACGTTTTTCTGCGCGAATCCAAGAAGTAGACATTGTATGCCGTTCCAAAATAGTTCGCCGATAAACTCTTTGGAGGGAAGACGGATTTATTTTCTAATCCCGTTCGTTGTCGGATTGATTTCCCTTGTGGTCTATTGGATGACTGCTTTCAGGACAGTCACCTGGTGGGATAATGGCGAGTACGCTTTAGCCGCGGTTACTCTTGGTATCGCTCACCCTCCGGGTTCTCTGATAACTACTTTATTGGGATGGGTTGTGACTCTGCTTCCATTAGGCATACCCAAGATCGTCTCCTTAAATTTCTTTGCGGGACTTCTGGGGGCGCTAACTGTATCACTTGCCTGCCTGATTGCGGTACAACTCGTCCGTAAACTGGAAAATCATCATAAAGAAAATGGTTCTCGCTCCTCGATAATTATTGGGGGTGTGGCCGGTGGCCTAATTCTTGCGTTCGGTGAAACGCCTTGGCTCTATGCCATAAAATTCACGCCATATATCCTGACTGCACTATTCACATCGATAATTCTGCTCTCGATGTTGAAATGGTGGAATACCTCGGACACAAAAAGCGGCTATTTCTGGTTCGCGATCGTTTTGCTTTTATTTGGACTGGATTTCAGTGTGCACCGGACGAATCTCCTTTTATTGCCGGCGCTACTTATTCTGGATTCTTCTCAGGCGGCCAAAAGGAATATTAATACGCCGACTGTTGATCTTTGGAATCTGCGGATTTGCATCAGGTCTCGCATTTCATCTTCTGGTCATTCCTATCGCGGGGCGCAATCCGGATTTGAATATGAATAATCCCAGTTCAATTTCCAGCTTCTGGGACTATATGACTCTGGCTCAATACGGTGGAGGCTGGTTGCTGAATATTTTCCCTCGTAAGGGTGCCTTCTGGGGGGAACAGGTATTTGACTATTTTAATGTATTTGCCTCGAATTTCGTTTGGCCTAACAGCAGATTCATTTTGACAGGGTTATTTCCGGGAATTCTTGCGCTGTTTGGCTTGGTGCACCTTATAAGAAAAAATTGGCGATTGGGTTTGGGGTGGGCCATCCTTTTTATCTTTTCAAGCGTGGGAGCGATTATCTATTTCAATGTCCCGTCGGGATTCTTCAGATCAATGGACCGACATTATTTGCCATCAATAATTATCGCTGCTGTGATTATTGTATATGGCGCGATTAACTTATTGTTATTTTTGCAGCGTAAAATAGATAAATATAGACGGACTGTAGTCACTATCGCCGCTCTTCTATTAATCATCATACCGATATCCCAAATTGCCAGAAACTATCGCAGTGTTGACGGATCGAATAATTCCATTGCCAATGATATGACCCGGAATATCTTCAGCACCCTGCCTGAGAATGCAATATTCCTCACGGGAGGCGACAACGAAACCTGGCCGCCGCTTTATATGCAGATTGCCGAAGGGCAGAGAAAGGATGTCATTATCCTGAACGTCAACCTGTTTAATACATCATGGTACAATGAACAGTTTGTCCAGAAGCATCCCGAACTGGTTACTTATTCAACTAAAGAAGAAATAGCGAAGCTTCGTCCGATGAAATGGCAGGATACGATAATTGCCATAGTCGGGGACAATGATCGCTCCAGATATCAACTTCCGGAAAACATTGTCATGCCGGATTCACTCCTCATGAAGGTTGCTCCGACCATCAATGACGAAATAATATTGATTCAGGATTTGATGATGATTGACATAATCAAGGCGAATAAATGGAAACGGCCAATATATATATCATCTACCATGCCAAATTCGCAGCTTCCATGGTTGCTACCTTATCTTAGACCCGAAGGCATCGCTCTGAGGATGATTCCGATGGAGTCCCCTCCGATAAATACTGAAATATTGTCGAGAGCCCTCTTTGAAAAATATACTTACCAAGGATATTCAGACACCTCCCTGCCTCTGGAATTGTCAGCCCAATGGAGCGGCTGGTCTCTCTATGGAAGTTTCATCCTTCTGGCGCAAATGGAAATGATGAGCGGCGATACTGAACGCTGTCTTTATGTCAAGAGTCAGATGTTGAAATCGCTCCCTATTGAACGGCTACTGCCGCCGGAGGATCTGGTCAAAAATATCAACGGACTCTGCGGGGACGGGAGAAACCAAGAGTAATATGAAAGCCTCCTGGCTTTTCGGAGATCAACCTTTAAAAAGCGAAACAGAGTCGAAATGCGAATTCTGAGTTATCGTCCCGGTTTAGGCGCAGTGATACCCTTTCGCTGACCTTTGGGAATTGCGCCAGATGTGCATCGACATAGGCGTCAAACATCGAAATAAATATTACCATCCCGGTAAGCCACGAATATAAGATTACGATCGTCTTTGGCTGATTTGTATCTATTGGTACAACCCGGGAATTAGATTATCATCGGTGGATGTATCGAAGGCCCTCTTAGCATCGCTTGTCTTCTTTGCAAAATGAACCAGATTGATTATGAAAGTGGTCTCCAGGGAAATTACCACTCCAGCTTTCACATATTTCTTGTTGCCGAGTTGTCCCCATCCGGGAACAAACATCGACTTAAAGAGGGCTTTGGTCGGATTCTGAGTTCGGACAGTATCGAAGGGGAGTTCGGCGTAGATTCCTGACTGTTGCGTGGAATGCGAATTTATCTGAGCTTTTACCGTATGTGAAGAATCAGCTGCACATGTATCCTGGGCTTGAGAAGCAGTCACGCATAGAAGAGTCAAGAAAAGTACTGTGATTTTGGATTTTCTGGACACCTGAACTAACGCCCCTGACGATATAACACCCTGATCTTCTTTTCGAAAAACTCGATTTCAAGCATGTCGAGCGCATGATCGACAATCTCGCCGTCGATATAAAGTTTGCTGCGGGGGATAGGGGATATTGTTATCTTGCTCCCCCGAAACAATCTTATTTCATCAGAGTAAATATACTTTTTCTTATAGATCATTCGAATGAAGCTCGAAAGTATCGCTTTGTTTTGACCTATATCAAAGATGACTTCTCCCTTGCCGTCATCATCAATCGCGGCCGGGGCGATCGGCAATCCAACGCTGTATGGCAGGAGATTAATATTCAGTAATCGCGGCATGAGGTCAAAACGGAAAGCGTCAATCTTAATTGAGATTTGCTTAGGACTGACCGTGGCAGCGGCTTGAGCCGCCAGACGCGACCACCCCAATCCGAAGCGAGGATTCTTGCCCTTTTTCATTTGGTCGAATATCTCCGGGATTAAACCCAGTCCAACCGACCCCAAAAAAAATCTCCCGGAAGCCAATCCGTGGTCTATTCTCTTGCTCTGATCCGACAAGATATGTTGCACTGAACTGTCCAGGTCCGGTTCCCCAAACAGGGAACGATAGATATTATTGAAACGTCCCAGCGGGAAGATCCCCAATCCCGTTGTGCGACGTATTATGGTTTGTGCCGCCAGATTCACCGTGCTGTCGCCGCCGCAGGCGATGATACCTTCCGGTCTTCGTTGAACAATCCCTCGAAGTTGAACGAGCGCCTTCTCAAACGAGGTGATGTCGATCGCATGAAACGGTTTTCCCGCCTTATTCAGTTCATTGGTCAGAAAGTCAATCTTCTTGCGGGAAAATCCTGCCGCAGTTGGATTAATCAACAGATAATATACCGGCTGATCGCGATGCCGTGTATAGCTGTCGAAGGGCCTTCTCATGTTCCGGCGTTGACGCTCTATTCGTACTTAGTCAATACTATCTTGGTTAATGGCTTACCAGATGCCAAATTAATTACTTCAAGCATTACTGGAAGATTACCCTTTTCTTTTGCATAGTAGGTATATCCAATTTGCTCCCCCATTGAGCGGACCGTCTTGAAACACTTGAACGTACCCGCTGGAACAGTAACATTGTCTTCGCCAATAATCGAATCACTTCGGGCTTCGACGGTGAATGGCTGACCGGTAAAATTGAGAAAATCTATCTGATGATATTTTCGGACAGCGCCGGGCTTGAAATCAAAATTGCGTCCTGTCAGCAGGGCTCCTATCGACGTCGTCAGATCATTAGGATTGGATACTTTTCCTGCCGGCGCCAGCGGAGTATTCGATGTCACTTCAATGCTGTCGTTGACAGATCGGCCGCTGATTAAAATGGTGTCTGTCCCCAGTTGAGCTTTGGCCTCAGGAGGAAAATAGAAAGTATTTTCGGACGAGATAAATTTCATATCTGAAATTCGATATTTCTCGGTTGAGTTGATCTGAATCTTCTGCGCTGGCAGATCGAAGATTTGCCTTACCACAAATACTGAATCCGGTTTGGCCATTTTGGTAATCTCGACGTTCGTCGAGGTTTTCATCTCAGATGGCACGAATATAGTTAACTCGTAGGATAGCTTTTCAGTTTTTCCTGCCGGCCATCCGGCGAAGAAATCCCCTGCGGCGGCGCTCAGCGCCAACAACATCAAGAAACCAAGACGTAAAATCATCAATCCTCCTTAATGGTATTGTTTCTGACTATATACTCAATAATGCCCCCGCATTGCAAGCCCTTTATTGAAGGGAGTTGACCCAGTCCGATAAGAACTGCTTGTAAATTTCCGCGTATTTAATCACCCCCAGAAGCTTTCCTCTTCTCAAGCCCGCCACGGACATCCCCGAAAGCCGATCATTGATTATAAACGCCTTCCCGGAATCATACCCTAGACTATCTGGAGCCGGTTCAAATGCATTGATAGCGGCAGCGTATTCCGACCATTTCAGGAATTTCTCTCCGGATTCATCGGGGGAAATGAATAATGTCACCGTATCCGATCCGATAAGGTAATCCTGGCTATAAAACCGACGCAGGAACTTCTGACCCAGAAAGGATTCTCTGAAATACTTATCCCTTGCTCCCATTTTATTGTTAACGGGAAAGAGAAGAAAGGTATTGGGTCGGTTAGTGGCCCCGGGAATTTGATTATTTATTTCCTGGGCGAGATTTATAACACCCTTGTCAGCCGCTTCTGATTCCTCATATGCGATCACTTTCACCAAAAAAGAGCCTTTTACAAAAACTATGGTTGCCGGCGCTGAAAATCCTTCCACGCCAAGCAGTGCGATATTAGGTTTTTCCGGTCTTAACATGCTATACAGACCATAAGCATTTGTCGGATTGTCAAAACGATATATATCGGCAACCAACTCAACATTACCGGCTTTGTAGTCGGCAGTGGCGACCTCGGCAAAACCGTATTGATTATACAAGTCTGCTCCCCCGTCGATATATTCCCACAGGGAATCGCCACTGAATACCCGAATTTCAGGCGATCTAGCAAGATCGCCCGCAACAACTTTCTCAGGAAGAAATTGCCTGGCGCTGGCGGTTTCCTCGGTATTTTTATCCTTGGCACATGACAAAGATATAATAACCGGGACCAATATGGCCAAAGTTGTCTTCAAACTGCAATATTTCTTCATGACACACATACCTCTATTTCTTATACTTTTCTCGTCTCTTTTCTCTGCAATAGAAGCTGATTCTTGACTGAACGGGATTCGCCGACCGAAGTCACATATATCGCCGACCTGTCCGCTATTGGGCAGGCATATTCGCATGCACCGCATCCGGTACAGAGGGCGGGGTCGATATAAGGTTGCTTAACGGTCACGGGCATTCCGTTGCGATTTATGACTGTCTCTTCTTTTAAATATATAGTCTTGGGAGAAGTCGGGCACCATTCCTCGCAGACTATGCAAGGCCTTGCCATCGCCCAGGGCAGACATCGGCCGCGATCGACAAATGCGGTTCCGATCCGGTTGGGCGGAGTCGAATTATCACCCACCTTTTGATTCAACGTCAAAGGAAGAATAGCGCCCGTGGGACAAACCTGTCCGCAGAGCGTGCAGGTTGGCTCGCAATAACCTATTTTGGCGATCAGTATGGGACTCCAAATTCCTTCCAATCCGGACTCCAAGAGGGTCGGATGCAGAGCATTATTGGGACAAACCCGCATGCACTGCCCACACCGAATGCATCGCGCAAGAAAATTGTCCTCCGCAACGGCGCCCGGCGGACGAATCAAACGCGATTCGGTGTTGACCTGGAAGGAATCTCCCGAGCGAAAAAGAGGATACAGCGCCAGGCCTCCCGCAACTGAGATGATGACTTTCCTTCTGGAAACATCGACTTTCTGCACCCCTGCGGGATTGGTTTTCGTCGCCTCCTGTTCGGGGAAAAAGCGGAATTTGAGCGCCGATTTGGGGCAGATTGCCTGGCAATTCAGGCATAGATGGCATTCTGCCTGTCGCCACGATGAGCCTATATCCGGGTTATCACCCCCCTGGCAATGCAACAGACATTCATTGCACTTATTGCAGACTTTTTCGTCCTTCTTTAATCCGAATATGGCATAGCGGGAAAATATTCCCAGCATCGCCCCAAGCGGGCAAATCCCCCGGCACCAAAATCTTGTATAGATGCGGTTCATGACCAAGATAGCTGCAAAAAGAATAGCTATCGTGAAAATAGCATGAAAATGCACCAGGCGGAAATTCAACAGCAAAGGTGAAATTAGATCATAGACTGCCTGCGCCGCCTTTCCAAGAGGAGGAAAGCCAAACGATTTCATCCAGCCGACCGTACCGGCGGCGGCAGTATGTAACGTGGGCAGAACTACTGTTCCAATGGAGCGAGCCAGAAGGGGGAGAGGGTCCAGTAGCCCGATTTGAAGAGTTCCCAGAACCGCTGCCCCGATGAAGAAGAAGAAAATATAGTATTTGATTCTCTGATATTTTTTGAACCGGTTTGATTCCATTTTTTGCCTGCCCTTGCGGCGAAGGCGTTCCGATGGAATTTCCGATATTAAATTATTCAGAGACCCTAAAGGGCAGACCCATCCGCAAAAGAAACGACCCAGGAAAATCGTCGGAATAAGTATAACCAGCGACCACAGTAATCCTTTGTAAAGAGTGCCGTTGGCGAGCAATGCTCCCAAGGCGGTTAGCGGGTCGAATTGTAGCGCAATGGACACCGGCAACGGGAGAATTATTTCGTTGGGGTTGGAAGGATTGAAATTAACCGAAAAATTGGTCTTAAGTATCAACCAGAAAAATATGGCAAAGAAAAGAATCTGAACTGCCCGCCGAATATTTCTGACCTGCTGGATGGTCATCAGGAAATTTCTTTATACCCAATTGATCGATAATCGATTTTACCGAGGCCCGATTTTTCCGCCAGTACGATATGGCCGACGTCAACGCCCTTAAGGCCGAGAAACTCGGACCCTCTCGAATCGGCCGCTACCTGGTCAGTCGTGCAAATTACAGAGTCGCCGACGATTACATCGTCGAGCGACCCGCCTTGTGGCCCGCCCCGCAGCAAAACATGAGTCGCGTCGACCACCACCAGGGTCGGTTTGCAGAATGTTGCCAGGTCAACTATGGATTGGTCGACGTCCTGGTGAAGTCTGTACCTTTCGCCCCCGACAACTCCAAAGAAATTCTTCATCCCTATCGTGCATGATGACAAAGAATGCTGTTTGACTATAGGCATATTTATTAGCCGATCGGTTTCGATGAATGGCTTGAGCACCGGCCAAACCTCCAGTTGCTTCCCTTTCAGGTCCGTTGAAACGAATTCATCGTCGCTGGGAAGTATCACTTTCGCGCCTGCCTTCTCAGCGCTTTCTTTGATTCCTGAACGAAGAAAACATCGACGCGGATCATTGCAGGAAATATCAGCAACGATTACTTGCGCAGCGCCCGCGGCAAGACAGAGTCGGACCATTTCCGCAACCAGCACAGGATTGGTATTAGCCCCCTGAGCGGGAGTTCTGTCCCAGCCGACATTAGGTTTTATCGTGACCCTTTCGCCTTTCTTGACAAACCGCCCGATTCCGCCAACGGCGTCCAGAGATGCTTTCAGTGCCGCAGCAGGATCACTGTTCCTGGCTAATGCTATTCCCGGCAGGGAATTGTCAAACGCGACAGTGAAATCTGCCGATTTTGCCATGAAGTTTTCATGACTGAATACTCGCCGGTTATTGAAAAAAAGACCGGTCGCCCCGGTGACAGCCGTCAATGCCAACGCTTGCCCTGTCTTCTTTAAGAACTCTCGTCGTTCCATTGGAAATCTCTATAGAATATACAGAATGATAATGACCGAAGCAAGCCAGAGAACGACGTCCAATAAAAGAGGACGATCATTTATGAGAAGGGTTGTCGGCGACCCTCCCTGCTCCTCTTTATGCACCAGATATAGATATCGAAAGATGCCGTAGATGACAAAGGGGATGGTGACATATAGATAACCGGTATGCAATTTCGCCTTGACGTCCGATGAGAGAGTATAAAAAAGATAGGTGATTACGGTCGATGCCGTTACGACACCTATTAATTGATCCAACAAATATGGCGAGTATTTTTCGAGAATTTTTCGATGAGACCCCGCCTCATTTTGAAGGAATGTAAGTTCGTGACGCCTCTTGCCCAGGCCGAGGAAAAGAGCCAGCACAAAAGTGGTAATCAAAAGCCAACCGGAAAATTCGACATTTACGGCAACCGCCCCCGCCAGCGCTCTCAGCACAAATCCGGCGGCAATGGTCATCACATCGATAATGACGATGTTTTTCAATAATATAGTATAAAGGAAATTAAGCGCGAGGTAGGCGATAGAAACATAGAGAACCGGCGCCCTGACCTTGAACGATATACCCAATCCGATTAAAGCCGCCAGCAATCCGATAATGCTGGCTGTCCTCACTGAAATGGCTCCCGACGCGAGCGGGCGATTTCTTTTAAGGGGGTGAACGCGATCGCGTCTCCGGTCAATAATATCGTTAAGTATATAAACCGATGAAGCTAGAAAACAGAAAGAAACGACGGTGAGAAGAGCCTTCTCCACCAGCGCTGAATCTTCGGCCTTCCCGGCGAATATCAGACCAGCCAGCACCACACCGTTCTTTATCCATTGCGAAGGACGAATTAGCTTTATGATGTTTTTTAGCATCTGATCAAGGGTACCCCGTTTCAGAGAAAGAATCAAGTGAAATATTGGGCTGAGGGAAGAGGAGGAGCGGAAGTAGCCAGTGTCCGGACTCGGACTGCGTGAAATTTAAGGCCGTTTCTTCTTCGCAAAAGGGGAATTGCGGAGATTATCAGGAAGGATTATTTTCGGACGGGCCAGTCCAAAATATCTCTGATACCAGGTCCATTTCTTTTTCTCGGCCCTGATGAATTTCTTCAGCTCCTTTTCATACTGAAATTGAACGGCGTCATATTTTTCTATTTTCTGCAGAAGATTTTCGATATTCTCGCGCCGTTCCATCGCGACACGAAAAGTATCATAATCCTTAAAATTGAAAATCGTCTGCACCATCGGTTCAAAAAATACCATCGCCTGGGCGCCGATATAATTCAGCGGCTTGACTGATTCCAGGAACAGAATCGCCGGTATCGCCATCCGCCATTGGATAACCTTTACCGCGAGCATCTCCAGGACGGCGTCTTCTTCCGCAGGGATAGGCGGTTTTTTATCGTCCGGGATTTCTGGTGTCCCCTTAAAGAAAGTCATCTCAAGTTGCTCCCGCGTCATCTGCTTTGCCCATATCGATCTGCTTTTTCACGAAGGCGACAACGACGTCCTTATTATTCCAGAATCTGATATAAATGCCTCGAAAATTTTCGAGTCTCGTGGGGCGCACGAAAGGAGAAAGCAAAATCCCATTCTTATCCGGATAGCACGATCGATATTGTGACCATTTTTTGCTCTGCGTCTGAAACGTGGTCTTTATGAATATTCCCTCATCGGTCAATTTATAACGCGTTGGAAAATAAAAGGCAGAAAGTGACGCATACAGTATGATAAATCCGAGTATGGCAAACCAGGGGGAATAGGTCATATAATAGACTATTACCACCAGCAGTACAATCAAAAGAGTCACGGCCACGGTAACATATATATTTTTTTTGGCCGGATGGCACACCCATTCCAAAGTGTGCCCACTAGGGCGTTTCCGATCATCTGGAGGCGAAATCTTCCCGGCATCATTAGAAGGCAATTGCAGTGGAATCTGATCCGGCTCATTCTCTTTCATTATATCTTCTCTAGCTTTCTTCAGGAGGAGCAGTACGATATCTCTCTTTCCTGACAAGCTCCATTTTGTCCATAAATTCCTTGGGATCAATCACCTTTTTGTCAATTAGCAGACGAACCAGAGCCTCCTGAGCCAGGTTATTTGATAAGGCCAACTCTTCGAATGTAATATTCCTTTCCTTACCGTCAATAATCATCTTCAGGGCAAATCTCTTTTCTTCTTCCATTTAGATTCTCCTAATTATACAGCTCGGCTGCTCGAGCCGGCGCATTTGGTTTATGGTCCGGTAACGGCCTTTGGCTCACCCGACTGTATATTATATACCGGCATGATAATGTTCTGGCGATTTCTGTCAAAAGAAACTAGCCCGGCCAGTCCCTTAAAATCGGTGACACCGGAAAGATATTGAGCTATATCGGATCGGGAGTATTTATCGGCCCGAAAGGCCCGGCAAAGCAGGGACATGGCATCATATCCAAGCGCCTCAAGGTAACCGGGATCGCGCTTGTACTTGCGATTGAATTCCGATCTGAATTTTCGATATGACGACGATCCATCATTCGTCAGGCGAGCAGAGGCGAAATAGCAGGTCTTGTACACTTCTTGGCCGAGGCTTAATACAATTTTATCACCCCAACCTTCGCCGCCAAGATAAGTTGTCTTTAGATTATAAAAATTGATTTGAGGCAGCAGCTGCTGGAGCTGAGCCGGTTCAGCCGGAATAAAGATACATTCCACCGATGCCGGCGTTTCCTCCGGCTTGATAGTATCTCCCGTTTCGCTCAAATAGGTAGATGAATCCGAAGGTTTTCCGGAAGAAAGATTCTTTACATCCAATATCAGCGGTCCAAAATCCGTTTCACGCTGACGGAAATACTCTATTCCGAGGATAGTACCCCCAAGCTGCTTAAACCTCTCTGCAAACGCCTCAGCCTCCGCCAGATTATCGCTGGTTGTCGGCGTCATAATGGCGGCCGTATCAAACCCGAGACTGCGAATCGCATATTCGGCCATCCGGATTCCCTGACGCTCGACGCTGGGTAAAAGCTGAAAGCAAGTTGACGAAAGATCGGTCAGCCCGCCCTGACCGGCCGCAGGCGCGATTAGAGGAAGATCACTGCAGGAAAGTGTCGCCGATGCCACCGCTGTTTCCTCGCTGGTTAATGGACCGATTATCGCCGTGGCACCGCTCGAGAAAAGTCTCCGTATGGTTCTGCCTGCTTCGACACTATTCCCTTTTGTATCGTACATTACAGTCTTAAGCTTTTTCCCCGTCTCGCGCACATATTGTCCCGCCATCAGCAGAGCGCCGTCCAGGATTGATTCCCCATATTTCTGCAATTCGCCCGAAAGGGGGAGAACCAGACCTATTTCAGGTTCCTTCCGAATCATCAAATCGGCTTCGACTTTGATCTCTGAGGCTTCCTTCTCTGAGCAGTATGCGAGAATCGAATTGATTGCCTGATAATTCCCATGAGCCATTAATCCTCGCGCCACCGTCATAGCCAGCCTGCATCTTTTTAGCTCCGGCTGAGAAGAAATCAAAATTCTGTCAGCCAATTGTGACTTGGGCGAAGATATTATTGTTTCAATCGACTTTAAAAGAGTCTCATCGAGTTTCTCATCCGAGGATAATCTGTATGCATTTATATAGTGGTTGATCGCTTCTTCAGTATTACCCTGTCTGAAATAAATATTTCCCGAAAGGAAGTACGAAAATGGGACATACGGGGACTCGGGGAAATCTTTGATAATCTTATCGAAATCTTCGAGACTTTCCTTGAAAGATCCGGCATAATATGCGGCTTTACCTCTATAGAAAAGGTAGATATGAATTAAGTCGGAGTTTGTCGTGGAAGAATATAGCTCGGAAAAAAGCTTCAGGGCTTCCGAATATTTTTGTTCGCTTAAAAGCTTCCGCCCCTGATCGAATCTGACCGGCTCCGGGCCGGCCGCAACATTGGCACAAAAAATAACCAGAGACAGAAAAATTAAAAATATCGCATTTCTTAAGAAGATCGGCACTATAGAGAATATCTTCCGAAATCTTCAGGGTTAATCTTTTTTAATCGTTCGGCCAGAGATTCAGGATCATTGCTTATCTCGTTCGGCTGATCCCCCTCTTTGAGATTGAATAGCGCCTCATCGGCATAAATGGGCGCCCCAGCCTTCAAGGCCAAAGCGATGGAATCCGATGGTCGGGCATCTATCGCAAATACTTTGCTGTCTGATTTAAGCAAGACCCGGGCGTAGAAAGTCTGTTCCTTGAGCTCAGTAATTTCCACCTTTTCCACCTCCGCCGATAAGACTCCTATTACCATCTTTAGAAGATCGTGCGTCATCGGTCGCTTGGAACCTATTCCGGACAATTCCATGGCTATTGCCCAGGCCTCCGAGTGGCCGATCCATATCGGCAGCACTTTATTCATATTCAGCGGGGCCAGAATAATCACCGGCGAGTTAGTGGTCATATCCAGAGCCAGGCCGTCAACTTTCACTTCAAGCATCGCCATTTAGCTTGCCTTTCTGATTACCCACATCTTGACGTTTGCGGTAACGTCTTTGTCGATTTTCATCGGTATCGTATATACTCCGAGTGACTTGATCGGCTCTTCCAGTAGAATGCTCCGCTTGTCTATAGTTATCCCCTGGGACGCTAAGAGGTCAGCCACATTCTGTGAGGTAACCGATCCGAAAATTTTATCCTCTTCACCAACAAGAACCTCGATCGTAAGGGAAAGTTTCTCAAGACGATCCTTGGTTTTCTCTGACTCACGGCGCTTTTTGCGTTCCCGAATCTGACTCTGTTTCTCAATTTCGCCGATCGCCCTGAGATTCGCCTTTGTGGCGGATATAGCAAGGTTCCGGGGCAATAAAAAATTCCGACCATAACCGGCTTTGACCTCGATAGTCTGACCGGCCTTTCCCAGATCCACAACGTCCTGTCTCAAAATCACTTTCATCGTTTTATCCTTTCACTATCATATTTCAAATTAACCCAATATCTTCGCCCTCACCTGCCGAAAATCGAAATAGCTGTCGAACATGCCTATCACCGCGGCGAGGATCAGGCCCGGCAATTGAAGGAATAAAAATCCTATATAGAATAATACTTTTAAAAAAACCGTCATGCGGATCTTTCTGAAAAAATATTCAAATACGGAAAATCCAAAAACCGAATAGAAAATTCCTATGAAAAACAGCAAATTATCCGCTACGATTTTCATATCTTCCGTGCCAACTAATCTCAGAAAAATAAACAGGCCAGTTAAATATATGCAGAAAAATGGCATCTTCCAGTAGATAAAGCTACCGAAGTTACGCACATATTCTCCGGATTCTCCCAGTATGAAGAAGAGAACGGAGACCGCCACAAAAAACTGGGCGATACTAGACAGGGCAAGCAAGGCTGGCATCAGGCGCTTTATAACGCCAATTGTGCTCTCCACCCATTCGGAAGGCTGGCTTGACGGGTTCGATGTCGACTGATTTCCGATCAATCCGGTATTTATCCACACCTGGACGCCATCGAGGGCCTTATAGATTAGGTCCCTTTCCCCCCAGAATAGCAGAAGCGATCCCAATGATATGATAACCATGGAGATTAAGAATGCCCTAGGTGCCAATGCGCCTATTGCTATCATTCTTCCGAATACGGTACCCGGGATTACTATGATACCCCAGATTCCGATCAGAAGTAAGCTTGGACCAAAGAGTGTTGTCGCCATAAGTATCGATCCCATTGAGCCTAGTGCCAGCAGAATTTGCCTTCCTCTGAACGAAAACAATATGACTGAGAACAATGCCGCCGTCTCCACCAGATAACCGACCAGCGGAATCCCGACCACGACGGGGAAGACAAGAATGAGGAGCAGACCAAGAATATTAAAATATTTCTCAGCTTTTTGCCATGCCGGCATGTCGTCCTCTTACCGGCCGTTACTATCTATAGATTTCACTGGTAAACGGCATAATGGCAATATGTCTTGCCCGCTTGATGGCGTTGGTTACCATTCGCTGGTGCAGGGCGCAGTTACCTGAAATCCGACGGGGCACTATTTTCCCTCTTTCATTGGTAAATCTCTTAAGCAACCGGTCGTCGAAGTAGCTGATTGAGTCGAGCTTTTCTTCGCAAAAGCGGCATACCCGCCGTCTTTTTCTCTCAAATTCTGCCATAAATTTTCTCTCAATTATAAAGTGTTATCATCATAATCATAAGCCCCGGAGCTGATTTCCGAATCGCCCCGCGACATCATCGTCTCAGTTCCCGCATGCTCCGCCTCGATCCCAACTCCCTGGATTTCATCGGTATTTTCATTTTCCCCGTCGAGGTTCATCATTTCACCCTGACGATTCAGAAATTGGATCTGCTGAGCACGTATCTCCACGAAGGATCGTCGGGAGCCATTGCTCTCGTTGCGAACACGACTCTTTAATTCCCCCTCGATCATCACTGCATCGCCTTTTCGAAGGTGCTTGCCACAGCTCTCCGCCAACTTTTGCCACGCGACTACTCCAATATGACAAACGTCATCTTTGACTATACCGCTGCCGTCGCGATACCTCTTGCTGCTTACGATTCGGAAGTTGACAACAGGGACATTGGATGTCGTAAATCTCGACTCCGGATCGCGGGTGAGGACGCCCGCAATGAGAACTTTGTTTAAATTCGGAAGCTTGTTTAATGACATGCTTGACTCCTTAAACTGACTCAGATGTCCTGGTCCCCATACTTCTCTTCAAACCTTTCCGATTTTTCCCGCATCGGCTCTTCTTTAATGTCGCTTGCAGCTGCGCTGGCTGGCGGTGACGATCGGCGCTTTCTCAACCGGGGGTTCAGTCATCGGTCTGGGAGTTGCCGAAGTCTCATATCCCGAGCCGACCTCTCTTTCGGGCTCATCCTCAAGATTGCCCTCATAGACAACCGTCAGGTACCGAATGTACGGTTCCTCAATCTTATAAAACCTTTCCAATTCGGCCAGCGCCTTGGTGTTGCCGTCAAATATGACTCGGGTGTAGTAACCCTGTGTGAATCTCTTGATCGGATATGCCAATCGCCGGATTCCCCAGCGGTACTCACGAAGCACATTGCCGTTGTAGCGTTGAATTACATCGCCAACGGCCTTTATCTGCCTGTCGAAAGTCGCATCGTCTGCTTGTGGACTGAGAATAAAAGTGGTCTCGTAAAGACGCATCAAAAACCTCCCCGCGGACGTTTAGTGAGCCCAAGGCTCACATTGGTTAATTCAAACGGCCCCGGATCGATTTTTGTCTTCATCCGGAGCAGGGTTATTTTCTTCACTCCGGTCTTCACCGGACTGATTGTACAAACTCATCGCCTTATCGGCGCCGTTGTTTGCCAAATATAATACAGCCTCGCCCCCTTTTTCAAGCATTTTATTCTTTATTTCCGTCTCATCGGAATTAAATTGCCCCAGCACGAAGGTTATCGGGTCGACTCCCGACGGAATCGGTCCTATTCCCATTCGAAGACGCAGAATGTTCTGTGTCCCAAGATGATAGATCACTGAGGCCATTCCGTTATGTCCACCATCTGTTCCACTGACTCTGATTCTGAATTTTCCCAAGTGGGAGACTTAAGTCGTCGAATAAAATCAGTAAGTTGTTGTCTGACAGATTAATAACAGCATATTGCTCGAGGACCTGTCTGACCGCCAAGCCAGAATTATTCATGTAGGTTGTCGGCCAGATCAACCTGATAATTCCATTCTTTAAGGTCTTTGTGGCCTCGAAATAGTCACCTCTACCGGACTCTGGTCTTATCCCCCATCCCCCGGCAAGGCGATTTAGCAGCTCAAAACCGAGATTATGGCGGGTATTTTCATATTTCCGTCCGATATTGCCGAGGCCGACGATGAAAAAATCTGGATTCATATTCGAGACTTACCTATGGAACTATATAGCAGAAGGGTTGCCCTACGTGCAGTCTACATTTTTCTCCGATGCTTAACCTCAGACTCTGATCCCTCTGCCTCCCTTTCACATTCGATGGGCTTCCTATTACGAGCATAAATTTATCCCGCCTTCCCCATCAGTCGCAGCGAATTTGTCACCACAAACAGGGAGGAAAACGACATTGCCGCTGCAGCTATTACGGGTGAAAGGCCGAATCCGAAGAGAGGATAAAGAACACCGGCAGCGATTGGAATTGATATAATATTATAGAAAAATGCCCAGAATAGATTCTGCTTTATAGTGCGATAAGTTAACCTTGAAATATCGAGAGCTTCCACTAATGAATTAAGGTCATCGCGCACCAGAATGATGTCCGCTGCTTCCATGGCAATATCGGTGCCGCCGCCCAGAGCTACCCCGATGTCCGCGGCGGCCAAAGCGGGCGCATCATTAATGCCGTCCCCCACCATGATAACGCTGTTGCCGGCACGCCTAAGCGTCTCCACAATTACTGCCTTCTGCTCTGGCCTGATTCCGGCCTCAAATCGATTTATCCCCAGTTGACTCGCCACTCCGTGGGCGGTTTTGTGATTGTCACCAGTCAGCATTATTACTTCACGGCCATTTTTTTTGATATTTTCTACGACCGCCGCCGCCTCGTCCTTAATCTGATCGGCGAGAGCGAAATATCCAATCGCCATCGGGCCATAAGCGACGTAAACCACAGTTCTTCCTTTCTCCAATCCTTCCTCGGCAAGATCCACAAAGGCGCTGATATCGATTTTCTCTTTGGTCATAATTGTACTATTACCGATAATAATTCTTTCACCATTTATCTCCCCGGCCATGCCGAATCCGGGTAATTCGGTAACATTCTTTGGATTCAGAAATTTTATACCTTGCACTTTCGCTTTTTCTACAAGCGCCCGCGCCAGGGGATGATTAGAATTCGATTCGATCGATGCCGCAAGCTGGAACAGCAATTCATCATTCTTATCATCTCGAGAATGAAAGTCGACTACCTCGAATCTTCCCTCGGTCAGGGTGCCGGTTTTGTCAAACACGACATGAGTGGCAGCCGCGGTATTTTCCAGAATGTCGCCTCCCCGTATATATATACCATGACGCGCGGCCCGTCCGGTTCCAGCCAGTATCGCCGTGGGCGTCGCCAGGCCGAGAGCGCAGGGGCAGGCGATTATCAATACTGCCACCGGGGCTGTTAGCAGCATAGGACTATTTCTGTCGATCAGAAACCATACCGCGAAAGTAACGATAGCTACTACGAGCACTACCGGAACAAAAATCCCCGCAATCCTATCGGCAAGTTTTTGTACGGGAGCTTTCCTATTCTGGGCTTCATTTACCAGACGAATAATGCCCGACAGAAACGTTTGCTCGCCCACGCCGGTCACCTCAAATTTGAAAACCTTCCCGCCATTAACCGAGCCCCCAATGACATCATCGCCAACCCTTTTTTCAACAGGAAGTGATTCGCCGGTCAGCATCGCTTCATTCACAGAGGGAATCCCCTCGATGATTTTTCCGTCGGCGGGAATCTTTTCTCCCGCCTTGACCATCATGATCGTTCCCGCCCGAACTGATTTTATGTCAACTTCGACTTCCTGTCCTTCAATTATTGCCGTTCCTTTTTCCGGACGAAGACGTAACAGTCCCCCGATGGCATCGCGAGCCTTCCCCTTGGCTCTGCTTTCCAGGAATCTCCCGAGAAGTATAAGGGTTATAATCGTGGCAGCCGTTTCAAAATAGAAGTTACTGACAGCGGTTGACTGAGTAGATTGCAGTTTGATCAAAATATAAGAGCTATAGAGAAATGCCGCGAGCGAACCCAGAGCAATCAATGAATTCATGTTGGCGGATAGATGCTTTGTTTGGCGGAAAGCATCGATGAATATTTCTCTGCCCGAATAAAAGAGAACCGGCACCGTCAGAAGAAATGATATGGAGCCTTCAATCCTGTGGTTGAGAATATGCGGCCATAAGAACATTATCACCATGCTTATCATAATAACGGGCAGGGAAAATACCAGCGCCGACAGAAAATTATTTCGAGCTCGCCGCAATTCTTCTGCGGACATATCCTTTGCCGTCTCGGCCCTTTGCGAGGTATACCCCAGTTCACTTATGGCGCTGAGAATAATATCCTCTTTGACCAGCTCCCGCTCGAAGCTGACATGGGCTACCTCTGTAGCGAAATTCACCTCAACTCGATTCACACCTTCAAGATTCGAAAGTCGATTCTCGATTCGTGAGGCGCACCCCGCGCAGTGCATATTGCCTATCTTAAGATTTATTTCCATAAGCCTGGCCGAATTCCGGCATCGGAATAGGAACGAAATTTTCGGGAAAAAGTAAACAAAATTCGTCCCGTCCCCCACGGTCGAATTCAGACATCAACATATCACGAGAATTATTTAAACCCCAGCGTCAAAAGCAATTGCGGGCACTTTTTGAGCAGTTCGCGCTTGACTTTGGCACGCGCACGATGCAAGTACCATCTCACCGTCGCCTCAGGCATATTCATAATATTGGCAACGTCATCAATATGGCACCCATCGACATCCCGTAACAAAAATGCCGATTTCTGCTTATCATTAAGCGAGTCTGCCGCTTCATCTATGTACTGCCGGAGGCGATCTCTTTGAAAAGAAAGATCCGGGGTATCATGCTTGTCATCAGCCCTCTCCGGAATATCATCAATCGATTCGTGTCGATAGCGCCGATGCTTCCTCATATAATCGATCGATGCATTGACTGTTATGCGATATAGCCAGGTATAAAATTTCTTGGTTTCGTCATATCGCCATATGTTGCGACTAGTCTTAACGAACACATTTTGAGCGATATCGGCCGCCTCATCATAATCCCCGACCATTTTATAGGCCAATGAGGCTACCTGATTGCGATACAGCCTCACCAATTCAGAAAAGGCATTTTTATTACCCTGCTTTATCTGGGCGATTATTTCCCGGGTTTCCTTTTCAAGGCGATCCGATTCTTCATCATCGTTCCTAAAGCTTCTAATTGCAGAGGTTTTCATTTATATCCTCCTGGCCCAAACTTTGCCTTTAAATAGACAATATTAGTATATTTTATAGCTTTAACAAGCTTAAATACCGATGGTTCCATAAAATTTCCTTTGTTACCTCCGGGGGGGCAGGGGCCTATTAAGTGGCTTGACGACTTGCATTTCGGAAATTCGTTGAGATGCCCGATAAATGCGTGTAATTATTTCAGAACCTTCTTGTTGCACAAAACTGGCAAGGCAAGTCTTCAAAATGGACATCTCATCGAAAAGACATGTGGATCATAAAACGGCAATACAATTAAAAAACCCCGCCTTTTTACGCGGGGTTCTCAAATTTATCTCTGGAATTGGGAAATTATCGGAAATTTACAATGTACTCCATCGGGTTTACCTGACGGTCATCCTTCATAACCTCATAGTGGAGGTGAGGCCCGGTCGAATAACCCGTTGACCCGATATATCCTATCAATGCGCCGCGAGATACACTTTGGCCCGATACAATTTTGATTTTGCTGAGGTGGCCATATCTGCTCACATATCCGAAACCATGATCTATCTCAATCAAATTCCCCAGACCGCCGTCAGAAAATGCCGCGAATTTCACTACCCCGTCGGCTGAGGCATAAATTGGCGTCCCGGTTCTATTGGCGATATCGATGCCACTGTGGAATTGCTGATTTCCCGTGAAGGGGTCTAATTTCATTCCATAGCCGCGGCTCAGATAACCGCGCGTCGGCATGATTGATGGTGTATGATCCAGAAGAGATTTTTTGTCGGAAAGAACATTATAAACCTCTTCGTATTTTTCCTTTTCAAAGCTGGCTAATCTCAGCAGCCCATCGACGTTGGATTCGGTCGAATTGGCCAATTGCACCGTGCTAGAAATTCCAGCTGCGAGATTCTCCGGACCGCCTATACCGAGTTGGCGCTCATCAAGGCTGATCTCGGGGAGATTAAAAATATTACGTATCACTATTTCCTTTTCTACTAACTCCCCATAAATATCGGAGATCTTTGAAACCTGCCCTTTTAAATCCTCAAACTTTTTCGACAGGAATGCATTTTCCGATCGCAATCTTTGCATTTCGAGGGTCGAAACCTGCGAACGTACAAACGATGTTGTCAGAAGAATATTAGCGATAAACAGAAAAGCGGCAACAGCTGCACACCCAAAAATCAGACGATAGGACAATTGGAATTGACGTAATTTATCCCGACTGTCCGTTATAAGCATGAATACTAATTTCTTATTCAGCATGACTACTTCCAATCCCTATAAATATGATGACCCGTAATCGGGAAATCTCCACACCAGCCAAAAAGTCGTCCGATAATACTCGATGCCACAAGCCAAGTCAACAAAAATATCACAAAAATATTTTCAGCCGGTTTCCTAATTATTATTTTATCAGCTGATACTCCTTTCTTAAAACTTTCTCTACCACTCTAATAAATTTCTCACTGTTAAGATTCTGCAAGCTATATAGATGCCAATATATTTTCCTGGGCATCACTATTAAATTCTTCTTCTTGGGTGCCATCGCATAACCTTTCTACTATTATTTCCCGGAAAAGAACGAAAGATTACACTACGGCCCCCCATATAATCTATCGACTCTTTCCCGCAAAATGTTAACTTTTTGAACTGGAGAATTGCAGAAACTATGCCCTTATCTCTTAGTGCCCAAAAATTCAGCTGAGTAAATCCATCTTCTTGAAGTACAAATAGATAAGTCGCTGTATGAATGTCAAAAATTGGTCATCAGCAGTAAACTTTTGACCAAAAGATGGGAGAAGTCCCAGAGGGTATAGCGAAGTTTACGAAAGTAAATGGTTCGAGTCCACTCCGAGCCGAGCTTGACATCATTTTTTCCTCTGATTAAATTTATCCACAATTGAAATCCATAAAGCGAGGAAATTAAAAAATGCAGAATATTAAAAATAAAATTGCTTTCATAACCGGGGCCTCTTCAGGAATCGGCCAGGCAACAGCGCAATTATTCGCCCGAAATCAGGCCAGACTAATTCTTGTTGCAAGAAGAATCCAGAAACTCGAGAAATTAGTTTCTGCACTGAAAGCGGAATATAATGTGGACGTCCATCATTTCTCACTTGACGTTCGCAATCAAAAAGAAGTCGACGAAAAAATCGGTTCACTTCCACCCGACTGGAAAAAAATAGATATACTTGTTAATAATGCCGGGCTCAGTCGTGGCCTCGATAAACTTCATGAAGGCAAACTTCTCGACTGGGAAGAAATGATAGATACCAATGTCAAGGGGCTCCTGTATGTAAGTCGTGCAGTCATCCCGGGAATGGTTGCGCGAGGTCGGGGAGATATTGTCAACATAGGATCAATCGCCGGACACGAAGTCTATCCCGGAGGCAGCGTTTACTGTGCGTCAAAGCATGCAGTTGACGCCATCACTAAAGGGATGCAGATCGATTTGGTCGATTCGCCGATCAGAGTCTGTACCGTCGATCCCGGAATGGTCGAAACGGAATTCAGCCTCGTTCGTTTCCGAGGTGACCGAGAACGAGCCGACAAAGTGTATCACGGCATTCAAGCCCTTGCCGCAGAAGATGTGGCCGAGGCGATCTTGTTCTGCATTACGAGACCACCGCATGTAAACATTCATCAGCTGCGAATAATGCCTACCGCTCAGGCGTCAGCTACGATTGCGTACAGAAGGACTTGAGATCAGTCAGGACAGCTGGCCAGGAGGGGGAGTGAAAAATCATTTTCCTTGACTTTAATTTCCAATTTGGTTAGGATTATTTTTTAATAGACTTTTAGAGGATAAATGAATTTGGAGACTCAGGAAAAGGAAATCGGCAAAAAGAACGACCTCTTCGAAAAATGTGTGCAATTCACTACCGCCGATGAGGTTAAGGCGCTCGGAATTTACCCCTATTTCCATCCGATATCATCTTCTCTTGGAAATGAGGTGATGATAAATGGACAGAAGTTGATCATGATCGGTTCCAATAATTATCTGGGGCTGACTAACGATCCGCGGGTCAAAGAAGCCGCCGCCAAAGCTGTTCAAGAATTCGGCTCGGGATGCACCGGCTCAAGATTCTTGAACGGAACCCTCGACCTTCATATAGAATTGGAAGAACGCCTCGCTAAATTCATGAAGCGAAAGGCAGCGCTTGTATTCTCGACCGGATTTCAGACCAATCTTGGCACCATTTCCTGTCTGGTTGGAAAGAGCGACACCCTTGTCATAGATCGAGCCGACCACGCCTCAATTGTCGATGGATGTCGTCTTTCATTCGGCAAAGTCGTCAAATTTGCTCATAATGATATTCAGGACCTGGAGCGGGTTTTAAAAAACATCACGGGGAACGGCGCTCGCGGGGGAATCTTGATAGTTGCCGATGGCGTATTTTCCATGGAAGGAGATATAATTAAACTGCCGGAGCTTGCTTCGGTCGCAGAAAAATACGGGGCTCGGATTATGATCGATGATGCTCATGCCGTCGGAGTTCTTGGCGAGGGTGGACGCGGTACGGCCGAGCATTTTGGCATGATTGATAGCGTTGACATCACCATGGGCACTTTCTCCAAATCATTCGCCTCTCTCGGGGGATTTATCGCTGCCGATACCGAAGTGATCAATTATATTAAGCATTTCTCACGCGAATTCATCTTTTCGGCGTCCATTCCTCCTTCTGCCACGGCCGCGGCTCTGGCGGCGCTGGATATAATCGAAGCCGAACCGGAGCGTCGCGAGAACCTTTGGAAAAATGCTCGCAAGATGCTTCGCGAATTTAAAAATCTTGGCTTCGACACTCGCCATTCGGAAACGCCCATCATCCCGCTTCTAATCGGAGAGGACTTGGATACTTTCCGATTCTGGAAGGCTTTATTCGATAAGGGGATATTCGCAAATCCCACTATTTCGCCCGCCGTAGCTCCGGGTATGGCCCTTATCAGAACTTCATATACCGCCACTCACACCGAAGAACAACTAGATCGGGTGCTCGAAGTATTTAGAATAGTCGGCAAACAAATGGGGATAATTTCGTAAATTCAATCACAATGTCGCAGGGCATTGAAATCATTGAGGCCGAGTCTCCTCAGCAGCTGAAAGCATTCATTATGCTTCCCTTTAAGCTGTATAAGAATGACCCTTTCTGGGTCCCGCCTTTGATTTCTGAACGAAAGCAATTTTTCAACAAGACGGGAAACCCATTTTATCGCGGCGCCAAGACCAAACTCTTTCTGGCCATGAAAGACGGCGATGTCGTCGGCCGCATTGCTACCTGCATAAATTACTACCACAATGAATTCCATCAGGATAAGGTCGGCTTCTTCGGGTTCTTTGAATCGATTGACGATCTCGAGGTTGCCTCGAAATTATTTAAAGTGGCCATGATCACGCTTAAATCCGAAGGAATGGAAACAATGCGGGGGCCGACCAATTTCTCCACCAACCATGAAATCGGATTTCTTATTGAAGGCTTCGATCACCCCCCCACTGTGATGAATCCCTATAATAAACCGTACCTGCCCAAATTGGCCGAAAAATTCGGGCTCAAGAAAGTCATGGATTTGAACGCCTATCTGATCACCAAGGAAACTCCAATGTCCGAAAGACAGCTCAGGGTGGTCAATAAGATAAAGGATAGAAGTAGAATCAAGATTAGGTCCATTAATCTTTCAAAGTTCGATGAAGAAGTAAAATTGGTTAATCAAATATATAATCAAGCCTGGGCGCATAATTGGGGATTTGTGCCGATGCCTGAGGATGAATTCTTCCACATGGCCAAAAGTCTTAAAGAAATAGTTGATCAGGACATGGTACTTATTGCTTATGTCGACGACGAGCCAGCGGCATTTTCAATGGCGGTACCTGACGTGAATCAGATCCTGATAAACCTGAATGGCAGACTTTTTCCTTTTGGCATATTCAAAGTGCTTTGGAATACGAAGATTCGAAAGAAAATCACAGGCGTGCGGATGCTGACAATGGGCGTAATTCCCAGATTTCAAAAGAAGGGCATTGATAATATCTTTTTTGTCGAGACTTATCTGAGAGGCGTCAAAAAGGGGTATGGCTGGGCAGAACTATCGTGGATTCTCGAAACCAATGAGTTGATGTGTCGAGCCGCCGAAAATATGGGAGCGGTCCTGTATAAGAGTACCGCCTCGTGGAAATGCCAATTTAAATGAAATTGCGGCCTTTTATATTTTTATTCCTGGTACTTCCATTAATTGTTTCAGTATCCTGCCAGAATAAATATCGTCCGCGATTTTATATCATTCAGGAAGCTGCCCGGCAGGAACTGGCGCTTGAAAACAGCTATTTCATGCAAGGGTACATAATTTCCCCGAATCCCGGGAAAAATCTAATGGTGCCCGGCGCAGGGGCGGTGGTGGTGACAAATCAGAAATCAACTCATCCGGGTAAAATAGATCTCCCTGCCGGATTGATGACCGTGGAAGGAGAGATTAATCACAGAATTGTGATCGCCATTCCTGAAACTCCGGTCAAAGACTCTCTTAATATCGCTGGCCATTCTCTTTGTCAATTAATAGGCAGGTACGAGTTGCCAGACTCTTTGAATCTCTATTATTGCCGGGAAGGGTATATGAAAATAGACTCGGCGAAGTCATCAGGTTTTTTTGCCTTTCTGTCGGGGAAATATTTTAATGTCAAAAATGACTCTCTACAGTTCTCCGGCGAATTACGAGTGAAAAAGAAAAAATAAATTATAACTTCTATCCCCCTTTCGGAACGGACACGAATCCGAATCCGATTTCGAATCCGTAAAATACTATATGGAAAGACACGTGGGGAGTATCAGCCGACGAATCTGTCCGACCTCTTCCAGCGACTAAAATGGCAATGACTTAATAATATACGGATAGCATTTCTGAAGAAAATCAACGCCCCGCTCCGTCGCTTCTCTTATATCACCGCTTGGTACCGTAACTGTAAGCCGGATAATGGCCGCGTCGGTAGGACGGAATAAGAGGGCATTCTTGACCAAATCGATTTTTAGACCATATTCATTCCGAATCGATCCCGAACGAGTCTGGTACCAATAAAACATCGCCGACTTATACTCCTCATTGGCGATCACCAGGAGATTAATCTCTTTGATACTCCCATCAGGCAAATTCAGACGATACGGCTTGATGCTCTCTATCCTCCATCCTCCGCCCGGAAGGCAATGTTTGGGGGAGTGTATTTGACTGCCATACTTCTGCGATTTAAAGTAAGCGACAAAAAGGGCGGCGCGAGTATGATCGTCCGCTTCATAATCGCGGTAGGAAGAAACATCGGCTTTCAAGACTTCATAAGTGGCGGCGTCAAGCTGAAGCTCTGTCCCGGAATAACCATTTATCTTATTCGGAATTGAAGAGAATTCGGCCATTCTATCCGGTGATCGGCCGGTATATCGAAGAAGATTCCCCAGTATTCCCCCGAAAAGGATAATGACTATAGACAAATAATACTGCTTTTTCATTTAATAATTCTCCTCAAGACAGCCCCAAAAATGAAAAGCAGAATAAATGCGATTATAAATACCGATGCCCCCATCACAAAATGGGTTGCTCCTTCGGTGACATTAATATCTGATGTGTACACAATTATTGAGGTCAGAAGAACCCGGAAGATATTTCCTGCAACCGCGATTGGTATAGTCGACAAGAATAATATTACTTTGGCCGACAGTCTCTTCTGCGTCAAATAGGCATAAATAGCGCCCAGAGCCAGAAGCGAAATCAGACTGCGCATTCCTGAGCAAGCCTCTGCTACTTCAAGCGAGTGATTAGGGAGATGAATAATATTTCCCTGTCGCACGACCGCCATCCCGACAAATTTCAAAATTGAAACGGTGACTTTACTGGCCAATAACTGCATCGGGAAGGTAGCGGAGAAATAAATGACATACGGAATCGGAACCATGAAGAAGAGAAATATGATCTCAAACCACGTCATCCGGATGATTCTTCGCCCGAAAAGGTATAGGACAAGGCCGAAAATTATCACCACTAGCGAAAAACGGACTGTGAAATATTCCGATGCCCCGTTCCCCAAAATAAAGAGAATCATTCCAAAAATGACAACGGCCAAACCAATTTTATCAGGAGACTTCTCGAGCCCGGCCAGCTCTTTCCGTTTTCTCCAGATTAGATAGCCCGAGATAATAGGCACTAAAAAACCATGAGAATAATTGCCGTCTGTCGACCAGTCAACAATCAGATCGATCAGAGTCGGTAGATAGACCAGCGCCAATAATGCCGCAATCAGGTATATGTATTTTCTATTGATGGCTATATCCACAGGGAACCTACTATTAACCTTAAATATAATTTCCCCTATCCAATAAATAAACAACTAAATTTTATCAACTACAGCTTCTAAATCGGTCAAATTCCGATATTCTGAATAAAACCCTTTACGGATGCTAACCATCAAAAAAAGGGCGGGTCGCAAAACCCGCCGCTAAACGATCCCGACAGCTAAATATTGCCCATAGCTTCATCCAGCCGTCGCTTCAAATCCCGCCTTCTTGACCGCTTCCGTCAGTTTTTCCACGGAGGGCGGGTTTTCTCCCAAATATACTATGGCACTCTTGGACGATAGATGCACCTCGGCCGAATTTACCCCTTTCACGCTCGCTAAGGCGCGCTGTACAGTCGCGGCACAACCATCACAATTCATCCCATTTATCTTGAAAAGAATCTGCTTATCCATTTATTCGATGCCTTCCTTATTTCTGAGCAAGAAACGCCTTCAAGGCATCATAATCTTTAGAATCGGCCACCGAATAATTATTATTGATATATTGAATCTTCCCGTCCGGTCCCACGACAAAGATGGCTCGTCGGAAATATCCATTTTGGTCGTTGTAGACACCCAATCTTCTCCCAAATTCACGAGTGGCGTCTCCGAGAAACTTAAAATTAAATTTCTGATTTTTGGCCCATTCATGCTGGGTGAAGACATAATCACCGGATACCGCCAGGATTTCGACGTTTAATTTCGACAGATCGGAAAAATTATCTCGGAAAGTGCACATTTCCTTAGTACACCCCGACGACCAGGCGGCGGGAAATGTGGCGATTAGGTAACGTTTTCCCATCATATTCTCCGAACTGATGCCTTCCAAAGATATGGAATCAGAAGTTGCGGAAGGAAGTTTAAATCCCGGTATCGGATCCCCCACTTTCAGGACGGTTCCCTCTTGGGCGATGGCAACACCGAACACTGCCATCAATGAAATCAGGTTAAGTAATAATAAGCGCATTTTATCCTCCTTGCGTGGCCCATTATTAATTGTAGATGTAAACATCAGGAACCCGTAAGCGGTTCCCCTGTTTCGAATTCACATGGTTATTGAAAAAATGAAGGGCAGGAAATTTACATTTCCACCGACTGCCCCAGGGTGGGTATAAGGCAATCCCAGCCGCGCTCTTCTTTCAAATGCGCCGCCATGGCGGAAGATTGGGACGGTTCCCCATGCGTGATAAAAGCCTTTTTCGGCATCTTCTTAAAAGGTTCCAGCCAATGCAATATCTCAATGTAATCGGCATGCCCGGAAAGTCCATGCAGGCTGACAATTTTCGCATTTACCGGCACCAGCGTTTTATGAATATAAAGCTCCTTTTCGCCGTCCATAAGCTTTCGTCCAAGAGTCCCCTCGGCCATAAATCCCACCAGGGCCACAATTAGATTCGGATCATGGAGCCTGTTGAGCATATGATGGAGAATTCTCCCGCCGGATAACATCCCGCTGGCCGACACGATAATCGCCGGACCTCTTAGCCGATTAAGCTGTTGGGATTCGCTTCTCTCCCGATGAAAATAGACATTTTTCCCGTTTAACAGGTTCTGATCGCTGTGAAGCTCCTCCGGACTCAACGGATGATAGGAGGCGTACTTCTTATAGATATCGGTCGCAGAAATCGCCATCGGGGAGTCGATATGAATATCAATCGGCGGAATTCGCTTATGCCTTATCAGGTGGTTGACTATATAAATAATTTGCTGGGTGCGGCCGACGGCAAAGGCAGGTATCAGAAGAATGGACTTCTTCTCCATGACCTCATGAATCATCTGCTCAAAAACAGACTCAGGATCCTCGGGCTCGTGGATTCGACCGCCATAGGTGGATTCGCAGACAAGATAGTCACACTGCGGTGGTTCGGACGGGTCATTGCTCAAGAAATTTCCAAATCGGCCTATATCCCCTGAAAAAAGTATTGACAGTTGTTTCTTCCCGTCGTCCAGTGCCAGTTCCACCCCCGCGGCGCCAAGAATATGGCCGGCGTCGTGCAGACGGAATCGGATACTTTTGTCGATTTCAATCCATTCATTATATAAAGCATCTTCGAAAAATCGCATTGCCGATTCAACATCTTCCGACGTGAACAGTGGCAGGGCTTTTTCGTGACGAGTCAGTTTTTTCTTATTGCGGAATTCGGCGTCTTCCGTTTGAAGATGCGCCGTATCGAGAAGAGAAATATGGCTTATCTCAGACGTTGGCGGCGTGCAGAAAACTGTACCATGAAAACCCTCTTTAACCATTTTTGGCAAATATCCAATATGGTCGATATGGCAGTGAGTTAAAATTGCCGCATCCACTTCTGAGGGATCGAATGGCAATTTTTCCCAATTTCGTAATCTCAGATCCCGGCCTCCCTGGAACATCCCGCAGTCCACAAGGACTTTCTTATTGTTGACTGCAACAAGATATTTAGAGCCGGTGACCGTTCCGGCCGCGCCATGAAAAGCCAGACTTATCAAGCGAGTGACTCTTTCCAATGGATGTCATTCATCAGGACAAAACTATATCTGCAGCCCTTATAAAGCAATGAAAATCGATTTGTCCCGGCTTCAATTGATGGGGACAGAATAAATCTCAATCTGAAAGTCATAGAAACCTGAGAAACACCCAATACACGAATATATTTACCGCTGTCAATGGGACTCCCACTCTTGCAAATTCCCAGAATGTCAAAGTCACGCCCGACTTCTTCTCGGCATTTTGTATAATAATGATATTACTCGCCGCTCCCAGAATAAAAAGATTTCCGGCTATGGTGCTTCCGGCGGCCAGCGCGATCAATTCGTTTGTCCCCGCGCCCGCATGAGAAAGCATCGGCAGGTATAATGCCACCAGTGGGACATTAGATATCAGTTGACTCAAAACGACACCGACAATCAGTATCATACTCAATTTTGAAATATCCACTCCGGCATTCTCGATAATATTCTGGAAAAATCCGCTCTGCCAGACTGCGGCCATAACGATAAACATTGAGGCAAAAAAGATCAGAGTCGACCAGTCGATTTTCTTCAGAATTTCAATTCGCCTTGGGCTGATGATTATTATCGGCGCCGAAGCTATCAGGGCGATATAAGTCAGCCTGAAATAAATTGTTCCACCCCAGAACGCAGTGGCGATCTTGAGTAGTACCAGAGCAATCACGATGATCAGTGATAACTTCGACAAAAACGCCAGATGATTGTCCCTTATCGGCTCTTCGGAGTGATTGAGATCATTGTTATGAAACTCCTCCCGATAGAAAATGCGAAGAATCAAATAAGCGGCAAAAAGATTCAAAATCGTCGGAACGGCCAGGTATCTGATAAATGTCAGAAATGGATTGACAAAACCGCCATTGAGGGCAATGAGTAAATTTTGCGGATTCCCGATCGGCGATGCCACGCTTCCAATCGTCACGGCGTACGCCAGCGCCAATAGCAGTAATTTCGATGACATTTTATGTTTGCGCGCCAGATGAAGAACCACGGGTGTCCCGATTATGGCCAGTGTGTCGTTCATCAGGAACGCTGATATTATCCCCATTCCGAACAAGATAAACAACGTAAGTGAATTGACCGTGCGAGCCCCTCTGAACAAATTGTATGACAAATGCGACAGGTACCCGCTCTCTTCCAATGCCTCGCCGACCACGAACATCCCAAAAAGAAACAGCATAACATCGATATCGATCGCCTTTATGGCGCCAGGAATGGATATTTGTCCGGTAACAAGCACGGCCGCCGCCCCCAGAAGCATTATCTGCCATATCTGGAGATAAATATTCCCGATCCGGCGGACGGCGATAAGAATAAATACTATGGCTAATATGATGACGGGGAGGGGCATGGTTTGGACGAATATTCAGTAGGCTCTATCTGCCTATTATATTTTGGACGGGATATAGCAAATCGGTGCAGGACAATAACTATTCGCTCAATCCTCTATCTTCAGCGCGGCCAAAAACGCCTCCTGAGGAATTTCCACTTTTCCTATCTGTTTCAGACGCTTCTTTCCCTCTTTCTGGCGTTCAAGCAATTTTCTCTTGCGGGAAATGTCTCCTCCGTAACATTTGGCCGTCACATTTTTTCTCAGAGGTTTCACTGTCGCGCGTGACACTATCCTGCTTCCAATCGCCGCCTGTATGACGACCTCAAAAAGCTGGCGGGGGATGAGCGTTCGAAGTTTCTCCGTCAGGCTGGCGCCGTATTTATACGCCTTATCCCGATGGATAATTACCGAGAGGGCGTCAACCGGCTCATCGTTAATCAATATATCAAGTTTCACCAGATTGGATTTCTGGTAAAATGGAATGCCATAATCAAGCGAGCCATACCCCCGTGAAATCGACTTCAGCTTGTCATAAAAATCGAAGATTATCTCAGAAAGAGGAAAATCATAACTTATCATTGCTCGCGCCTGAGTCGGATACTCGGTATTTTTATATATACCGCGCCGCTCGGTGCAGAGACGCATAATCGATCCCAAAAATTCAGGCGGGGCGATAATCTGCGATACGACATAAGGCTCCTCGATGAATTCGACCTTCCCAGATTCTGGCATTCCTGCCGGGGAATCCACGGAAATTACGCTCTGGTCGGTCAAATGAACCAAGTACTCGACGTTGGGAACGGTATTGATTATCAGTTGATTATATTCCCGAGAGAGACGCTCGGTTATTATCTCCATATGGAGCATTCCCAGGAATCCGCATCGGAAACCAAAACCTAGCGCCGATGATGTTTCTGGCGTGAACGAAAGGGAAGCATCATTTAATTTCAATTTTTCCAGAGCTTCGCGCAACTCGGTGTAATCTTCCGCAATGGCCGGATAAAGGCCGGAAAAAACCATCGGTTTTACAGCGACAAATCCCGGCAGGGCAGATTCGGCCGGTCTTCGGACATTGGTGATGGTGTCCCCGACACGCGTATCGGCGACTTCTTTTATTCCGGCATATAGATACCCCACCTCGCCCGCGGAGAGATTCTCAAGCGGGATATTTTCGAGCCTCCGGCATCCGACTTCATCGACTTCAAAGGTCTTACCGTGTGAAAAGAATTTTACGATGTCCCCTTTGGCGACCGATCCATCGACTACTTTGAGATATACCGATGCCCCTCGATACGAATCATATACCGAATCAAAAACCAGCGCCTTAAGGGGAGCTTCCAGATTACCGGTCGGAGGCGGAATTCTTGCGACTATCGCCTCCAGAAGTTTATCGATTCCGATTCCGGCCTTGGCGGAACAATGAAGTATATCTTCTTTCTTGCATCCGATTAGCTCAATAATCTGTTGAGCTACATCATCGGCGTGCGCTGAAGGCAAATCGATTTTATTGATAACCGGAATTATTTCCAGATTATCCTGCAGCGCCAAGAAAAGATTGGAAACAGTCTGAGCCTCCACGCCTTGCGACGCATCAACAACGAGCAAGACACCTTCGCAGGCCGAGAGGGAACGGCTGACCTCATAGGTAAAATCCACATGTCCCGGAGTATCAATCAGATTAAGTTGATAAATTTCGCCATCGGCGGCGTGATAGGCCAGTCGAATCGCGTGCGCCTTGATGGTAATCCCGCGCTCGCGCTCCAGATCCATGTCGTCAAGCACCTGTGACCGCATCTGCCGGTTCGAAAGAGTCTCTGTCGCTTCCAGAAGCCGGTCGGCCAGACGTCGATTTCCCATGATCGATATGGGCAATTATCGAAAAATTTCTTATAAGTCTTTGTTCAATCATATATCCTTACAATCGGTTGCAGAAAATATGGATATAGACCTGATTTGTCAACCGTTGCGGAATCAGTTCGGCGCTGGATAAGACTAATCCCCTTGACATTATCGACATCACAAATATATTGCTCAACAATCGAATATGGCCGAAATAAATAAATTAAAAAGAGAAATCTACGAGAGGTCCACTCCCCCTCTTGGGCGAGCCTGTCTGAAACTCGGTTTGACACCTAACATTCTCACCGCCATTTCACTTGTCTGCGCGGCGGTCTCGGGAATATACTTCTGGAAAGCCCAGGTATGGATGGGAATCTTGTGGATGCTCTTAACATCTTTTATGGATATGCTCGATGGCGCCACCGCCCGCGCGGGCAATCTCGGCACTGCTTTCGGTGGAATTCTTGATCATGTATCCGACCGCTATGGAGAATTCTTTATTCTGGCAGGCATCACCATGTCTCATCTCGTGCATCCAGGGTGGGGTCTATTTGCCCTTTTTGGCATGATCATCGCCAGCTATACCCGGGCCGCCGCCGAATCGATCGGAAAAATCGAAAATTGCGCCGTCGGCATTATGGGACGGCTTGAGAAATTTACATTTATTATAGCCGGGGCTATTCTGGAACGCTACTATCCGAATCTTCGCGGCCTCGAAATCGCCCTCATAGTCGTCGGTCTGACTTCATATATTACATCAGTGCAGCGTCTCTTTTATGCTCATAAAATCCTGAACCATAAGCAATCATAAGAAGAGAATATGATTACAGCAATCGGCAATCCGGTTTATGATTATATTAAAACAAAGAAAATTGAGACCGAGGGACGTGTCCTTTCGGGGTGCAGTACCAATGCCGCGTTGGCTCTTGCCAAGCTGAATGAGAAAGTCACATTGATTGGTACCATCGGCCGGGATTATCATCACAAATTCATTCAGAAGCTGAAAGAGTATGACATTGAACATAAGGTGCAACTCTCCAAGGAAACAGGGGGGTTCTCCCTTATCTACTATGATGACTTCGGCAACCGAACACTTGACCTTCTGGGAAGAGCCGGAGACATAGGACATGTCGATCCGCAGATCTATGAATACTCCGATGCCATCCTCATTGGCCCCATTTTGGGTGAGGTTTCTCTCGGGGAAATAGCGAATATACGCGACAATTTCCGGGGTCTTCTTTTCTGCGACCCTCAGGGGTTATTGAGGAATGCCGACAGCTCGGGACGGATTCACCATAGCAAGCCACCGATGATCGAAGAAGCTCTGGGTATGTTCACTGTCGTTAAGCCGAATGAAATGGAAGCGAAAGTTCTCACGGGCATCGATTGCCGGCACGACCCGTATAAAGCGGCCGAGATAATTATCGGCTGGGGGCCGGAGATCGTGATTATCACCCTGGCAGAACTCGGCTCTATAATCTATGACGGCCTTGATTTCATCGATATACCGCCGTATAAAATCGACCTTGTCGATTCAACCGGCGCAGGCGATACCTATATGGGGGGATTTACCTTTGAGTATCTTCGGACCGGCGACCTGCGGAAAGCCGGATGCTTTGCCTCAGCAGTATCGTCCATAATGATAGAGCAGGTTGGTCCCGATTTTACCTTGACCGAAGCTGAAGTTCGCCGCCGTCAGGCCGCCCTTCTCTCTCAGGTTGGGTTCAGAGTTTCTCTGACAGCGTAACTTAATCAATAAGTGCAATTATGAATTAATAGGCAGATTGCGCGCTGCTATTCGGCCCTGCCGGGTTCCCAAATCAATTGGAACTGATTCGGCTCAGGTTTTAACGCTCTGTTAAAGTACATGAATTTATCAGGATAAGCCGGATCGGACAGAGTGAAGGTCACCGAGTCGGCATAAAAATCTGTCACCGTGTCAATAATGCTGCCGGTGCCGTCGGTAATAATTGTCTCCGGAGGATCACCGAGCAAACAAGGAAATATCAGAGAGTCGTCCGTCGAATAGATTCCGTCTTTATCGGTTGTGCCGATCAACGTGGAAGCCGGGGATTTGCCGAGTTCAAATATCATTGGCTTTTCCATGGTGATCAGTTCTATGGCGCCGGTGGTGTCTTTGGCGGTCATAGAGTAGTAATAATAACCTGATTTGACTCGTTCTCCCTTGTCGTCAAGGGCGTCCCAATATATAGTGTAAATCCCCGCAGCGTTTGACTTCACGAAAGAGGCGTCTAACAATTTGCTTATAATAGTTCAGAATATTCATCTCAATAAGAGCCGGGGAGGAAAGAGAAAATTCCAATTGAGTTTCGGGACATGTATGACTCGGCTTGGCTAATCTAATATAGGGTGAATAATTCATGCTCCCCACCCTCAAACCCTCCACGGGATGCCCCGAAGTATCAACCACTTTGAGAGTCAATAAATGTATGTCCTGGTGACCGCCATCATTTGGATTTTTCTCACACGACAGCAGAAATATTAACCCTAATATGGTCAGGGAAGCTAATAATCTTCTTATTATTACTGTCGTTTCCATATTCTTCTTCCACCTGAAATATAATGCAACTGCCGATCGTTCGCAAGGATTCCCTTTCTAATTACCCCTTCACCCCGTCAAAAAATATTCTGGTCATTCTTTCTATTTGATCTTTTATGCCCGCCCTTCCGCGAGTTGTCTGAAAAGCAGGTAGGCAAATTAGCTCGATACTTCTCACTAAGCCGAGCAATAACTCAGTAATAACCTGCACCTCAATATCTCGTCTAATTTCCCCAGTCTCCATGCCGCGCCTGATTATTTTGTTAAGACCTTCACTTTGAATCTGAATCATCTTTTCTCTGTATTCCCGGGTCAGATTGGCGTCGTTCTCAAAGCACATCTTAATATGGAACCTGAAAGCTGTCTTATCCATTTCCCACGATTCTACCATGGCCAGAAAGAAAGTGATTATTCTTTCCTTGGCTCTTACGGCCGTTTCACCCGCAAAATATTTTGCCCAATAGTCCTTGTAGTCATCAAGAAATATTTTCATCACAAATTTCAAGACATTTTCTTTATTGGTAAAATATTGTATAAGCGAACCTTTTGAAAATTGAGCGGAACCTGCAATTCCATCAAGAGAGACTCTGTCATAAACTTCATTCGAAAAGGCCTCAACTGCGGTGCGATAGATTTTTTCTCTTTTGGCCGGTTCCAGCTTGCGAAAGGTGGCGGTGACCGTTTTATCTTTTTCAAGCTCTATGATTAGATTTTCGTTCATACCCTAATAGTATATAAATAATAACCATGTAGTCGGCAATTATATATTAATGATATAATTTAGTCAATATTTATCTTGACCATTTCATCGGCAAGGGTAATATTGTTTGTATAAGAAAAGAAAGGATTTTACTTCTATGGCTAAAGTAAGAGTGGCGATTATTGGAGTGGGGAATTGTGCTTCCTCTTTTGTTCAGGGAGTCGAGTTTTATAAGAAGTCCCGTGAAGATGAATCAATCCCCGGCATAATGCATGTCAACCTCGGCGGGTATCACGTGAGCGATATCGAATTCTCCGCCGCCATTGACATCGATAAAAATAAGGTGGGAAAAGATCTCTCCGAAGCAATTTACACTAAGCCGAATAACACTTACAAATTTTGTTCTGTTCCGAAGTCCGGTATTATTGTTCAAAGAGGGATGACCCACGATGGCCTTGGGAAATATCTGTCCGAAATAATCGAAAAGGCGCCCGGCGATACAGTCGATATTGTGAAGCTCTTGAAAGAAACCAAGACTGACGTCGTCGTAAACTATCTCCCTGTCGGGTCGGAAGAGGCTACCAAATGGTATGTCGAGCAGATCCTTGAAGCTGGATGCGGCTTTGTAAATTGCATTCCGGTGTTTATCGGTCGCGAGCCATACTGGCAGAACCGCTTCACGGAAAAAGGCCTTCCGGTAATCGGCGATGACATCAAATCTCAGGTGGGTGCGACCATAGTGCATCGCGTTCTGACTCGCCTTTTCCGTGACAGGGGAGTCAGACTTGATCGCACCAGTCAGCTGAATGTCGGGGGCAATACTGACTTTCTGAATATGCTGGAACGTTCACGGCTGGAATCCAAGAAGATTTCCAAAACCAATTCGGTTACTAGTCAGCTCGATTATGAAATCGGAAAGGAAAATATTCATATTGGGCCGTCCGATTATGTTGCCTGGTTGCTTGATAGGAAATGGGCCTATATCCGGATGGAAGGAACAACCTTCGGAAATGTCCCGCTTAACGTAGAATTGAAACTTGAGGTATGGGACTCCCCCAACTCAGCCGGCGTTGTCATCGACGCCGTCCGTTGTTGCAAGTTGGCCTTAGACAATGGACTCACCGGCACAATGAAAGCTCCCGCTGCATATTTCATGAAATCCCCGCCTGTGCAATATACTGACGAAGAAGCCCGCCGGATGACCGAGGAATATGTCCTCAAATACGGCTGGAAGGGGGATGCTAAAGGCGCCCGACGCAGACTGGTGATTAAAGGCACTAAAGAGGAGGCGGTCGTTGCCGCGCCCCGACGAAAAGTAGCCCGAAAGACGCTGCTGAAAAAGTAGTTTCGCAAATTTATCCAAAGAGGTAAATTAGAGGCGAACAATATTTGTTCGCCTTTTTTATTTGAATATGAAACGAAAAGGATTTCTTATCACGTTCGAGGGGATTGACGGCTCGGGCAAAACCACCCAACTCCGTCTGGCCGAGAAATATCTTCGCGACAGTGGATTCGATACACTAGTCTTGCGTGAACCTGGTTCCACTCCTCTGGCCGAAAAAATCCGTAGGATTCTGTTGCACGACAAGAACAAAATCAATCCCTCCTCGGAATTGCTTCTTTACGTCGCTGCCCGCGCAGAACTCGTTAAAGAAATTATTTCTCCCGCACTCAATAAAGGAACTATTATTTTGTGCGACCGCTTCTATGACTCCACTACTGCCTATCAGGGATACGGAAGGGGGATAGATATTGGTCTGATCGAAAAACTCAACCGCTATGCGGTTGGAAATTCTGTTCCCGATCTGACCTTTCTGGTCGATATTGATTATAAGACGTCACTTGGCCGACGAAAAAAGCTGACCGATCGCCTTGAATCGGAATCAAGAACGTTTTTTGACCGGGTGCGGCATGGCTTTCTCGAGATCGCCGCCAGAGAGGACAAAAGATTCGTTGTTTTGGACGGTCGCAAGAGTGAAAAAGAATTATTCGCCGAGGTGGCAGATTGCCTCCGGACTCTGCTGAAAATCAAATAATCGATTCCGTGCCCGAGCCGGACAGAAAGACTCTATTCTGGGGACTTGGACTATTCGCAGCAATCACCATCATATTGACCGCAACCATCATTATTCTTCTCGGCGATCAGGATCTGTATTATCCCTACCGTCTTAGTGCAACTCTTTCGCTGGTTCAACAACTTTATCCCGAAGCTTCCGACGAGCGAAAGATGCTCAATCTTGCCCGCGATGCGGTAATCTCCCGGCTCGACCGCTTCTCCGGATATATGGATCGCGGGGAATTAGACCGGGCGATGGAGGAATTCAGCGGAAGCTACGGAGGAGTCGGCATCACCGTTGTAGGGCATAAGCTGGGGCTTCAGATAATGTCAGTCAGAGAAGATGGCCCGGCCGGAAAAGCCGGAATTAAGACGGGAGATATAATCATTAAGGCCGGCGGTATCAGCATGCAGGGGATGAATCCATATCGGGCCTCCAATTATTTGCGCGGACCCGAGGGGACATCGGTCGAAGTCACTATCGTTCGTAATGATCTGACTGACACCCTGACTTTCAAATTAGACCGCGAAAAGCTCAAATTGATCCATGTCTCTTATGCGGGCATTACTGATCGAAAGAGTCTTTATATTCGTATCCTTGATTTTGAGGCGGGCGTAACTGACGAAGTTGTGGCCGCCCTTGACTCCCTATTTCTGAAAAGAAAAGATACCCTTCTCGGCATAATTCTGGACCTTCGTGGCAATCCTGGCGGATTATTGAATGAGGCAATAAGCCTATCAGATCTCTTTATCGGCAAAGATCGTCTCATCGTCGGCGTCAAGGGACGTTCCCGCTGGAATCAGGCGGAGTTCTATTCCTCAGATGAAGACATAACTCGGGGCCTGCCAATGGCCATAATTGTCGACCGCGGCTCGGCCTCCGCATCAGAGATATTCGCAGGCGCTATGAAATATGCGGGACGAGGAGTTTTAATCGGGGACACAACCTTCGGCAAGGGATTAGTGCAGGAATTGGACAAGCTTTATGATGGCTCCGGTTTGCGTCTGACGACCGCCCGATACTATTTTGAAGGAAACAGATTTCTGAATGACCCTGCTTCGCCGATTTTGGACAGCGCCGCCGGAATACCTCCGGACTATCTCGTCCAATTTCCCGAATATGATCCGTTTCCACTCAGCCTCGAAAACTCTCAGATATTAAGAGACTATGCCCTATCCCTGAAAGATAGCGGAGTTCTCGATTCGGGGACCTCAATGATTCCCTCGGAATGGTTTGGCGATTTTGAATCATACGCCCTCCGCAATGGTTTCAGCTACAAATCGAAATTAAGCGATGAAATTAAATCCACTTTGGATGAAGCCGCATTTGCGAATAGCTCCCGGGAAACGCTTGATAAAATCAACGCCCTTTACTCTATTTCCCTGAAGGATGACAGCGCTCAATTCTCTGAGTATCGTGATTATATAATGCGCAGGATTTTCCAAATCGTTCTTGAAACAAGATTCGGAACAGGTTTGTCATATCGCAGAGCGATTCTCCCATATCGAATGGATATAGTATTTGCGGAAAAGATTTTTCAGGAACGCGCGGAAAAGAAATGACCTTCTGGCCCATTTCAAGAGTAAAACATTCTTAGGATTCAGTGCGTGTCTACAATGGATGACCGGAAATTAATCATATTCTCTGATTTCGACGGCACTTTCACTGCCAGAGATGTCGGTAACCGGGTCTTTACTATATTTTCCGAGGGACAAAATCGCGAACTTGTGGATGACTGGAAAAAAGGATTGATCACATCGCGGGAATGCCTTCAGAAGGAAGCTGAGTTGGTCAAGATAACGCCAGAGGAATTTCATTCATTCGTCGGCAGGTTTGAATTGGCCGACGGGGCGGTCGAACTCTATAATTTAGTTGTGGAGAAGGACATCCCATTTGTCATTCTTTCCGACGGCCTTGACTTGTACATCCGGGAGATTCTAAAGAGTCATCATTTGGATAAAATACCATTCCACGCCAATCGAGGAATCCTCAAAAACGGCGGCCTGGCCATAGAATTTCCATATGAAAATAACAGCTGTCCTCGTTGCGGTTCCTGCAAAGGGGAAAGAATAAAGGAACTGGCAATTGGCGGCAGGGACAAATGGGAAATATTATTCATTGGGGATGGTTTATCCGACATTTGTGCCCTTCCCCAGAGTGATATCATTTTTGCCCGAGGCGACCTATTAAATTATTGCCATGCGCACGAATTCGATGCTATTGAATATCAGAATTTTTTCGATATATTGAAATGGTTGAAGAATTCCGGCCGAATCGCCGGATAGTTTCAAATATTGGCAGATTTTCAGGAGACTTGGCATGAAGGCGATTATCATGGCGGGCGGGTTCGGAACTCGACTTAGACCTCTCACCGTCAATATCCCCAAGCCGATGGTTCCTATCGGAAATATTCCGATGATGGAACACGTGGTTAACCTTCTTAAAAGAAATGGATTTGATGACCTGATCGCGCTCCTCTTCTTCCAGGCCGAGGAAATACAGAATTATTTTAGGGACGGGCGAAAATACGGGGTCAAAATAGACTACCTTCAACCGAGTGATGATTATGGAACCGCCGGAGCCGTCAAATTCGCCGACAGTTTTATCGATGAAACGGTTCTGGTTATATCCGGAGACTTGCTTACTGATTTTAATTTGAATCAGGCCATAGAATGGCATCACCGAAAAAAAGCTGAAGCCTCAATCCTCCTGACCCGGGTCGAGAATCCTTTACCCTATGGCATTGTCATTGTTGACGATGATGGAAAGATCGTTCGATTTCTCGAGAAACCCTCATGGGGTGAGATGTTTTCTGACACGATTAATACCGGCATCTACATTCTGGAGCCCCACGCCGTCCGACTTATTCCCCCAAGAACCAATTTCGATTTTTCCCAGAATCTGTTTCCTCTCATGCTTTCCAAGAAAATGGGACTGTACGGGATGGTCACAGATGGATATTGGAAGGATGTCGGCAATGTTGACGAGTATGCTCTTGCCCACGCCGACCTCCTGGCAGGAAAGATTAATTTGGATCTGGGTCTGGAGGCCGTCAAGATTGGGGATGGCCGCGCATACGTTGGCAAGAATGTTCAACTTGGCCAGAATTTGAAGATTACCGGAACTGCTATTATTGGCAACAACGCGGCTATTGCCGACGGGGCCGAAATTAATGATTCGGTTATAGGGCCAAGAACGAGGGTCGGCGAAAAATGTGAAATCAATAATTCTATCCTCTGGTCGGATGCTTCAATTGGGGCGGAGTCGCAGTTGGAAAGGGCGATAGTATGCTCACGAGCCAGGATCGGAGAAAATGTAGCTCTCCTGGACAATGTCATCATTTCGGATGATTGCGCTATTGGATCCGGCGCCACTATCAAGGCCAATTGCAAAGTCTGGCCCGGAAAATCTGTCGATGATGGCGCTATTTTATCCACTTCTCTGGTTTGGGGCGATAAGTGGAACCGTGAGCTGTTCACCCAATCCAAAGTCACCGGGCTGGCTTTAACTGAATTGACACCCGAGATGACCGTCAAACTGGGCGCCGCCTTTGGGGCGTTTCTGGGCCCTGGTAAAACAGTCGTCACCAGCCGGGATGCCTCCGATGTTTCCCGCCTTCTCAAAAGAGGCCTGATAAGCGGCTTCCTGGCAGCGGGGGTCGATGTCGACGATCTCGAAATGCTGCCGATTCCCGTCGTCCGATATGCTCTCAGAAATGGCGCCTATGGGGCCGGAGTTTATGTCCGACATAATCCCGCAGATTATCATCAAATTGAATTTATATTTTTTAATGGCGACGGGCTGGATATGCCCACCGCCAAATTGAAAAAAATCGAACGTCTTTTCTTCGGCGAGGATTTCCGACGCGCCAGTCTTGACGAAATCGGGCATCTTGATATGCCGGCGGGCGTGCTTGAGAATTATCGAGAGGATTTCATCGAAGCCATCAATCCTGATATAATCCGAAAATCCGGATTTAAAGTTGTGATCGATTACGCCAATGGCGGAGCGGCGGCGGTCTTTCCAACCATCTTTTCACAGCTCGGCATTAGCGTCATTGCTCTCAACGCTTATCTTGACCCTCGCCAGTTTTCCCGCTATCCCGACGAAATGGCCGAATCGATTGTCCAACTGTCTTCTATCGTCCGTTCATTGCATGCCGATATCGGCTTTCATATAAATCCGGCCGCTGAAAAAATTACCGTTGTCGACGAAAATGGAGATCTGATCGACAGCCAGCTTCTCCTGCTTTTGGTCACCGATCTCTTCCTACGCTCCCACCCCTCGCGGAGGATCGCTGTGCCTGTTTCCGCTTCGATGGGTATGGAGAAACTCGCGTCAAATTATGGCGTAGAAGTTTTGAGGGTGCGCAACACTCATCTGGCCATGATGGAAGCTTTTCAGGCGGGCGGGGTCGATTATGTAGGCGGAACCCTCGGCGGTTTTATTTTCCCCAGCTTTCAGATGGGGACCGACGCCATCCTGGCCATCGCCTTTATCCTGGAGATGATGGCTCGTGAGAAAGTTCGGCTCGGTGAACTCAGGAACGAATTTGACCATTATATCCGTCGTGAAATTAAAGTTCCGTGCCCTTGGTCAAAGAAGGGACAAGTCATGCGGAAGATAATTACCGACACCAACGGCAAAAACCGCCAGCTGATAGACGGAGTCCGGATTTTTGAAACTGATGGCTGGGTACTGGTGTCTCCCGATAGCCTTACTGCCGCCTTCTCGATTCAGGCTGAATCGGAATCACCCCAGTTGCTGGAGGAGCTGATAAATCGATACAGGTCGATTGTCGAGGAAGCTCAGGCCTGACAACCTGCTGGCTTCTCGATAAATTTATTCCCATAATGCAAATCGCCCCGATTATTATCGGGGCGACCCGCAGGTAATAGGTTGGGAAGAATTTTTATTTCTATATCGGCGTCATCGTTGCTATTTCTATCTTATTTTACTCAAAATACCGGCTTTTGTTTCAAGCTTTTCTGATAAATAAATAACATAGGTCAATAGTCCCTATTCTGAATCCAGCGCTAAATTGACTTGATTTTAGATCCCTTTTGGAATAAAATGGAAAATTATGCTGGCTAACAAGCAGGGAATATTTCGATTGCCTGTGGCTGGCAGAATTACAGGTAAACAGAGGTAACAGATGGATTATTTCAAGCGAACCAAGATTGCACGAATCCTGATCGACGAAACAATTCCTCCCAATCGGGAGATTATCATCCTCGGCTGGGTGAGGACTATCCGTATTTCCAAAGAAGTAGCCTTCATAGAAATAAATGACGGTTCCTGCATGGGGAATCTTCAGGCGGTTATCGCCAATCCCGATAGTTTTCCCATCCTAAAGGAGATCTTAACCGGCGCGGCGGTGCGGTCGGTCGGCAAATTGATTGAATCGCCTGCCAAGGGACAGAAATATGAACTGGCCGTCTCTGAGATCGAATTAGTAGGTGCGGCCGACCAAACTTTTCCCCTCCAGAAGAAACGTCATACCTTCGAATATCTTCGAGAAATAGCCCACCTGAGACCGCGCACTAATACCTTCGGCGCCGTCAACAAAATCCGGTCGAAAATTGCCTATGCGATTCACAAATATTATCAGGAACGCGGGTTTTATTATATCCATACTCCCATAATCAGCTCCTCTGATGCTGAAGGGGCCGGCGACATGTTCCGCGCGACGACTTTCGAGCTCAACAAAGCTCCAGTCAAAGACGGCAAGATCGATTTCAGCGAGGATTTTTTCGGCGCCGAGACTTTCTTAAGCGTTTCCGGACAGCTTGAGGCCGAAATTGCCGCACTTGCATTGGGTGATGTTTATACTTTCGGGCCGACTTTCCGCGCGGAAAATTCCAATACCTCCCGTCATGCGTCTGAGTTTTGGATGATCGAGCCGGAGATGGCTTTCTGCGAGCTTGATGATAACATGGATGTCGCGATAGATTTCTTGAAATTTCTGTTCAAATATGCCCTTGAAGATTGCGCTGACGAAATGAACTTTTTCGGCCAGTGGGTTGACAAAACCATCCGCCAGACATTGGAGCATGTAATTAACTCCGATTTTGAGCGGTTGCCATATACTGAAGCGGTAAAGATACTGGAGAAATCGGGCGAATCATTCGAATTTCCCGTGAAATGGGGAATCGATTTGCAGTCGGAGCATGAACGATACTTGACCGAGAAAACTTTCAAGCGACCGGTCGTAGTCTACGATTACCCTCGGGCGATTAAGGCTTTCTACATGCGGGTCAACGACGACGAAAAAACCGTCCGCGCCATGGACGTTCTGGTGCCGAAAATCGGCGAAATTATCGGCGGTAGCCAGCGCGAGGAACGGTATGACGTATTGAAGAACAATATGACCTCCAAAGGGATGAATCTGGAAAACTATTTCTGGTATCTTGACCTCCGCAAGTATGGTACCGTGCCTCATTCCGGCTTTGGTCTCGGTTTCGAGCGAACCCTAATGTATATCACCGGCATGCAAAACATCCGCGACATATTGCCCTTCCCGCGCGTCCCGCGCTGGGCAAAGTTCTAAGCGATAGCTCTGCTCTGGTAAGTAGATGAGATGACGCAACCCTATCTGATGCACCGGCAAGAACCCTTTCCCGTTAACAACTGCTCTCTTCATTAATAAAGCATCTTTTGCGAATAACGCTCAAATTTGTGCTGGCGGGAGATGGTTTAATTGCTATTTTATGTTTCGACATTAGGCTTAATGCTTCTCCGGTCATTTCGATAATACCGGTTGGATATCCGGGCCGGGTTTCGTTCGAAACCTGACCTGCCCGGAAACGCTGCGGAAGTAATTATGAAGTCCATTACAAACATTGTCGCCTTCTCTTTCCTACTCATCCTCCCGATAGCTTATTACCCCGATTCAAAGGACTCCACTCATTTCACCATAGGAGGGGGTATTGGATTTGGCAATTATGCCACACTTATCGAGGGGTGCGAAGGGGGACAGTCAGTGCATATGGTTTCGTTCCGGGACTTCGGCGCCTCAGTTGCCGTTCACCCCACAGTTCATTCTCCCTTCGTTCTTGGCTTTCAAGGCGGTTACTTTTCAGTTGAGGATCCCCCTGAGCCGATTTCAACGGAGGGAGTGTTCGATTATCCGCAATCAAATCATCCTTATATTAATCCCAGCCTCTCATTGGAATTCAGGCCAATCGGTATCGGGGCCGGCTGGTTGCGCAATTTCGGAACAGTCTATCCCCCCAGCAGGTGGAACATCCAGCGTTATGATTTTCGACGCTCCCGAGATTTTCCCTCGGGACACATCCGCCTGGGTCGTACTGATTCATGGTTTACCATTGCCTCCTTTTGCGAGGGATTTCCTGTCATGACACAATACGGAACCATCCTCGGCGGGATTGGCCACGGGAGCCCGGGAGGCAAAACCTTCATGGGTGGAATCTGCGGCGGCCTCCACCAGCATGCCGGATTGTATTTGGGCATAACCTCCAAATCGGGACGTGTCGGGGCGAAAAGTTATTCAATTCGTATTGGCCGAAATCTCGATACCTTCGAGGGATCAATAGCCTTCGCCTGGTATTTCCCGATCAAGTGACTGGGGCTGCCGCATAAGCAGGGTAGCTATTTTATAGTGCAGAATATCATCTTTGGCGAGAGTACGCTGTGCGGTCGATATGTTGATCGGGACGTCAAAGGTTCCGTCTTCAGCGATTCTGGATGGAGAACGGACTTGGCGGGAATTAACGATTGATATGCCTGCGGGCGAATTCTATTCCATTGCGCCCAATCCCATAAGCAACATAAGAGGTAGCCACGGAATAGCCACAAGAGCGAAATGCCAGAATGGACGATCCACAATTTGTCCTAATTTATCTTCCTTCATACCCCAGGTATCCATCAAGAATGACACTTGGAACATTTCAAATTGCCTTCCGCGATAATAAGTGTATTGTGTTCCTGCATCCTGCAAAGCACCCAATGACAAAAGTGAGAAAGACATGTCGAAACGATGACATCCGCCAGCAAATGAACTATATGAATATTTGAAGCTCTCAAATTTGCCATTTAATCGAATGCCTGCCTCGATTCCCAGACCACTTTTAACTAGAAGTGCCGGTTTCGCCGAGGTCTTAATTTGCGAGAGTTTACCTCCAAAGGTTAAGGATGGCCAGAGGCGATCTCTTCCAGCAGGAAATACATCAAATCCCATAATGATATAATCGTTATAATGAAATGATGAGGAATAGTTGAAGCGGGCACCTATAAATACGCTATAATTCCGCTTGTAATATCCAAGTTTATCGGAAAAATGAAATTGTAGACGCTTATTCTTGGAGCGAACATCAGGCGGAAAACCGGATTTGTCGAAAATTGCCCAACCGACTTCTGATTCCCTACCAATGCATCCAGTTGGATAGAATGATACTGGACCTATACCCAGGAACCGCGGTTCCAGGTTACTTGTACTATCAGCCTTGCGGTCGGAAAAGATCTCAATCCAATATCTTGAACAATCAAATTGCTTATGATTAGGGTATAGAAGGATTCCCCGAAGGCGAATTTTGTGGTTACTGGAATCGATCAGGCGAGTTGGATAGGACGACGGCAGGTTGCCCGCGTTACTGAATAAAAGTGAATCTACAAATTCGGCACCATTAGTATTTATGGTATCCTTTGAGAATGCAGAGCGAATCCGAAGTATTGCTGACCTGCACGATTCATCGTCTATAGTAATGTCATAATGAATCTGCAAAGTATCGCTTTTAATATTTTGCCTTACTTCGCCCGCGGGATAGTGCTCAAACGGTGGAAGGATGCATCCCGAGAGACACACAGCTATGGCGATAAATACAGCATTAGTTGCCAGTTTCCAACTATAAATCATAATCGTTTGCAAGAGTCATTTCGAATTCCTCTTGATCAACTCGAACATTCAAAAAAGCAGCTAGACTTTACCTATCAATATTATTTCCCGCCCGGTGCTCGAAACGGCGGCCAACAAAATAAAATAACATCGTCACTATCGCGATCATCACAGTCATCATGCCGAAGAAATTCCCCGGAGTAGTAGTCGTATAAATCCGCGAGAACACGGCCGCGAGAGTATCGCCCAGAAAAACAGTGAAAAGCCAAATACCGGTGATCATCGATTTCATCCGCTCCGGGGCTTCCTCGAAGGCGAGCTGCAGTCCGACCACCGAAATACAGAGTTCGGCCATAGTAATTAAGATATATGCGCCAAGCTCCCAGGCGATGGACACTTTTTCGTTTATCCCTATATATCCGGCTACCGTCATCAGAGCCATGCAGAGGGTGACCAGAAAGAACCCAATTAGCATTTTGCGCGGAGAAGAAAGCTTGTGAGTCTCATCCTTATCGGTTCTTGACCAAATCCACGCAAACAGCGGCGTCATGATCACGATCAAGACCGGATTCAGACTCTGGACGGCATCGGGAGGAATGTGCCATGTCCAACTGAACAGAGTAAGATCGAGAATCATGTAGTCGCGGGCAAATAATGTCCAGGTGGAATATGATTGATCAAAAATCGACCAGAAAAACACTATCAGAAGGAATAATCCGGAGAGACGAATTAGAGCAGTGCGTTCCTCATGCTTCTGTTCGGGAGTCTTAATTTCACGCGGCCCGCGTTTGATTTCTTCTTTGGGATAATATTTTTTTCCGAAAAAGAAGATTCCGAGCGAGACAATCATCAGAATGGTAGGAGCCATAAAGGCGACACTGTAGCCGTAATGGTCCCGTATGATCGGAAGTGAGAACGTCGTAATGGCGGCGCCGATATTGATCGCCATATAAAACCATGAAAAGGCCTGGGTCATTAGATGAGTCTTGTGCTCCTTCTGGTACATCAGACCCATAAGGGTGCTGATATTCGGCTTGATAGATCCCGAACCGCCGGCCAACAGGAGAAGGGCAGTGTACAGACCGACCTCGGAAGTGAATGTCCCCAGAATAATATGGCCCATTATATAGGGGATGGCGAAATAGATAATTGTCTTGAATTTTCCCAGATAATGGTCGGCAATATATCCTCCGACAATCGGCAGGATATAACAGAAGGCGGTAAAGAGTGAAACGACCGTGGCGCTGTTGGCATCGGCGTACCCCAGCTTCTGAATCATGTAAAGAAGCAGAAGCGTCTTCATGCCGTAATAACTGGCGCGCTCGGCCAGTTCGCCCCAGAAGATAAACCAGAACCCTTTTGGATGATGATTGTCTTCGATATTCATGTGGTTTGCCTTGACAGTCATGCTATAATTTTCTCCTCTGCTTAAAAACTCTCCCGGAAATCATGCCATAATTTAGCGGTTCGATTCGGATTTGACAATAAGAAGATTCGACCATGAACTTATAATAATCTCGAAACAAATTGATCGCTTTTGGTATAATCAATTGGTAGTATCGAGCATTTAGAGAGTTCGACAACCAGATTCTTATAAAATGTTAATTCGGGAGATGAGAAATGAGCAGAAAGATTTTCCACAGGACAATCTTTATCGGGGCATTGGTTTTCGGGGCGCTATTGTTTTCCGGCCTTCACGCGGAAGCGAAAGAAAATTCGCTCCAAAAAGGTTCATGGTCGTTACAATTTGAAGTTGATCAAGGACTATTCAATTGGGCGGATTTCAGGGAACGATTTTCAATCTTAAACGTCAATACTCCGACCGCTCGGCGATTCGATTTGGATTAAGTTTCGCTGCAGGTACCTCGGAGGACGATTCCAAAACGAACGATTCAATGACAGCAGTTACTCTAGTAAGGCGGAAGATGATCGAGATAAAGAGAATTTTGAGGTCGTGGGACAATATATTTTTTATCCATCACCTGGCAACGATTTCAATCTGTTTTTTGGCTTGGGCCGCATGTTAAATACTCCCGTGGGGCGACTACACGCACTAATTTTTTGGTTGATTCGAATGGCAAAATATCTGGAAGGTCTCGATCGGAATCCCGCAATAGTGCTTGGACACTTGGCGGAGTGACCGCTCTGGGGGTAGAGTGGTTCTTTCTGGAGAAACTAAGCCTCCTGGCGGAATATGGAGCTGACTTGGATTATGCACACTCCAGCTCCAGCCGTAAAGACCTCGCCGATACCCGACACGGTTTTTGTGAAGGAGAGTCGGCATTCGGATCGGCTTCTCCCTAGGACCAGTTCCAGTGAAATTAGGGCTGGCCTTCTATTTCAAATAATCTGTTTTGGAAGGATCGAATAAGCGGGTTATAATTATCGCTCGGTATTCAAAATCTTCTCGATAAAGGCGAGCTTGGTCTGCTCTTCGGGCGTTGAGGGAATTTTCGCCGTGGCGATAGGCTCGTAGGCCTCACGAAATACCGTCAGCAATTTGCGATTCTTCTGTTGCGTCAATCTCTCGCGCCAAGTCCGGCTTGGATTCAAACGGAAATTCAAGTTTAGCGAGGGTTGGCTGCCAATCGAGATCTGTTTGGGCGGTATCGTCAAGGATAACGTCAAAGGCGCTGTCAGTCGCGCGGCCAAGATAATCGATAAATGCCGACGGTTTCATCCCCGGCGAAAAGGCGGCATAAGACAAGCGTGCTCCGGTTTTCCAGCCGATCTGCATTGATTTCCCGTCGATAGTTCGCACCAAACCGTCGGGTCCGGATTCTCCCCAGGCAAAATCGAAAGTCCCTCCGGGATTGGCAAAAGATTCCGCATAGAAAATTGCACCCGCGCAAAGGCTCGCCTTTTTGATCGATCAATTTCACCGTCAATGGCCGGGTTTGCTGGCGACAGGAAATGATGGAAGATAGTACGAGTGCCCCGAAAATAATTACCCAACTCAGAACGCGACGAGTATAGGCTGACGCTGGCATTATTGGACTGTATCTCCCGCAAAAGCGTTGTCTTTTGGAATTACGGGGATGAATGTGCAGGTATCGACCGAGCTGAAGGCGTCGATCAGGTCGCCTCCAACGGCAAACCATTTATTGTAGAGCTGTGTTTCAGTATCGACATCGTTGCCGACCGGTGCCTTTTCATAGTTCACGCCGGGTTCTCGATGGCTCATTTCATATTCATCATCGCCCCCGGAATTCAGAAAGAAGAAGCGGTTGCCGTCATAGCCTACTATCACCTTCCAATGCAGGCTGACAAAATTGTACGATTCTTCCACCAGGACTAAGACCGGCACGCCTGCCTGAATCCAAAGCTTGAGTAATTTAATAGATCGAGCGCGATCGTTATTATTGGCGAGCGATTCGGCGTCGTTATCACGGGCATTCATGCTGTTTTCTCCGGCGGCTTTAACAACCTGGCCGGGGAGTCTTGCGCCGTAGGGAATAATAAGGAAATCAACATGTTCGTGCCAGTAAGCTCCATTCTTTCGGGCGGGATTGCATGTATAGGGATGCCAGTAATTCATAGCCGCCGCAAAACTGAATGCTCCACAGTAATTTGTTTGCCCCTGATCGTGCCAGCAAATATCTCCGGGGAGGAGACAGCGCGCAGGGGGCTGGGGCAGAGAATCTATCAGAGCGGGAGGAATATGGTCGGCGGGCAATGCCTGTAAGCGGGCAACCAGATTGCGATCATATTTATGGTGGCTGGTAAAGGCGATATTATTGCCAGAGGCGACCAATTCGTTGAAAGATGTCACATACCAGGTGCCATTGGGCGAGTCGTGAATCATAATCAATTTTGCTTTGATCGACGGCAATTTTGATAAAGTCCCGATCCAGTACGGGTGATTGCTGTCCTTGGAGAAATTTACTAATGAGACCGGGGGATCCGGCTTGGCTCCTATTCTGGTTGCGTCCCGCCACTTTTCCTGATTCATTTTTTCCCGATAGTCGGTATAATTTGACCAGACTATTTTGCCTGAAGAGATCGGTCCGGAATGTCCGATCGAATAGAGCTCGGTCCATTGAGCCATCCGAACATCATCGGGACGAACGCCGTCGACGGGAAGGCCGTCAACTGTCACCCAGTCTTTTTGTGCCCATATATCAACCTGCATTTCTACATCCTGTCCGCAGGGGATAATCAAAGGGCCGACCAGAGGCAATCCAGTGCCGTCTTTCTTGAATCGATCCGGCACGTCCATGGTAAATAAATCATCGCGATGACTGCAGTAAAACCATGCCTCCCGGCCGCAATCGATCGGCAGGGGGGATTTACTGTTCGGGTCACAGAGCTTGCCGTCGACGGCGATATATCGTCTTGTGTCCCCCGCCTGAAGATTTTCCCCTTGAAAGAAGGCAACATACACCTGAACGGAGTGAATAGGAATATAGTTGCCCGATCCCGGACGATCGGGAACCTTGATTACTGGAATCGATTGCGGATGCGCATGGGGATGGACCGGAAGATAAATGCGATCATATAATTCCTTTCCGTATAAAAGGCACTTATCCTTATCGCATTTGCCCGCTGAAGGGTGGCAATCCAGCCGGGGTTCCTCACCTTCGTCGAAAAACAGGATTTCAACCCGACGATTTATCCGGCTGCGATATTCATCCTTCTTCGCTTCTTCAATCGGCCAGTTTTCACCACAGCCGACCACAGGATCGTCGGGGTCAGTCCAGTGAACTGCCTTCCGATATTTGTCAAGCTCCTTTTCCTCGATATCAAACATTTTCGCCAGTTTGCGCTGATATACGTCGAAAAATGCCCCCCAAGTTTCCTTACCGACCACGCCGTCGATCTTAATCCTCCGACCGAATTGAGGCTCAAAATTCGTCTGAAAATTCTTGATCGCTTTATGGGTCTTACCTTCAATTTTGCCATCAATTCCCTGAGGGTCACAATCCATTTCGGGAAATTCATGATATATCCATGTCAAGATATGCTGAATATCTCTATTCTGGTGTTTTTCCTCAGAAATTGCCGCCCATTCATCCCGCCTGCCCATGATCATGTACCAGACCGATTTGCCCCGCTTTTCAGACAGTTTTACGTTGTAACCTGCCTGTCCGGTGGTGTCGGTATGTCCGGCTATAAGAGTCTTCTGTCTTGGAAATTCCATCGCCCGAATCATTACCGTTCGGATAACGTCCAGCCCGCTGATTTGCTCCTGCCCCGGATCCTGAGCCTCCTCCGGTGAATCTTTATACCGATCCGGCAGCAGTACCGCGCTGTCGTGCCGGAAAAGGACGTCCTCCATCTCTATGATATATACCTTGGAGACACCGCCCAGCGAGATGCTAAATGATTTCCCGGTTGACAGCGGGATCCCCATTCGAGCGACCGTAAGGGACTTGATTAAGTCAATTGGGGTTGCCATGTACTTTTTCCTTCAATAATAACCGAATATAATGCATTAAAACAGTCCACAAATCAAATTTGTTCTGAAAATCGGCGATTTGGAGAATACTTTCTTTCCTTTGGGCGCTAAAATTTAATAAATTTATGCGTCTGATATCTTTTTCCAGAAATTATCCTCCGCCCATAAGGCAACTCCGCATATTCTTCGTCTGCCAAGTGACTTCTACACTCTAATATAACATATTTCCGCCTGCAAGAATGGGCGAGTGAAGAAAAGCTTAATTTCTGTCGAAAATCATCTTATAAGATTCAATAACTCTCGCGATGAGGAAGAAACATGTCACTTCTGATGGAAGTAATCGAATGGGTTGACCCGACCGGTGAGGAGATGATTCATAGAATCCCGCAGGAGGGTTCGGCCGATTTTAAGTTGGGAGCGCAGTTAATAGTGCGTGACAGCCAGACGGCAATGTTTTTCAAGGACGGCCATGCCGCCGATTCGTTCACAGTTGGGCGGCATACCTTAACAACCCTCAATATCCCGATCCTGACGAGGCTTCTTGCCTTTCCATTTGGATTCAATTCACCATTCAGGGCGGAAGTATATTTTGTCAATTTGAAGGTATTCACGAATCTAAAATGGGGAACCAAGCACCCGGTCACTTTTAAGGATAGCAAGCTGGGATTGATTCGCCTGCGCGGACATGGGGCTTTTACTATGCGGATCGATAAGCCGATGCTGTTTCTGAATTCAATCGTCGGACGGCAGGCAAGATACACTACCGATGATATTCAAGATTATCTGCGCGATCTGATTGTCGCCCGGATGAATGACCTGCTTGGAGAGACGCTCGACACAATTCTGGATTTACCGGCCACTTATACCGAATTGGCAGCCAGGTTTAAGGAAGTTGTCAGAGTCGAATTTGAGAAGTATGGCCTTACATTGGTTGATTTCTTTATTTCATCGATAACTCCTCCTGAGGAAGTTTCCCAGATGATCGACCAGCGCTCAGGACTTGAGGCGGTCGGGGATCTTGATAAATTTCTGAAATTCGAAATGGCGAAAGGATTAGGTATTTCAAACGGCATGGCCAGCGCCGGAGCCGGAATGGGGATGGGAGCCGGAGTCGGTGTGATGATGCCGGCGATGATGAGCAAGGCATTTTCACCGGAACAGACAGAGCTGAAAAGAGTACCGATTCCGACGGTGACCTGTCCGAAATGCCATACCGATACGCCGGAGCAGTCGCGGTATTGTTATCGATGCGGCCATCAGATGTTTACCCAGAATATCTGCCCATCATGCAGTAAAGAGCTTCCAAGTGAGGCGAGTTTCTGTATGTTTTGCGGATTCCGCCTTGATGCCAAAATGAAATGCCCTCATTGCTCGGCGGAAATAATCCCCGGTTCGAAATTCTGCGGTTCCTGCGGAAAGTCTGTGAAAGATGATGCAGACAACAAAACCCAAAGCTAAGAGCGGCTTTTATATTGGGGTCACCTGCCCGGCCTGCGGCGGGGAATTAGAGCTGAAAGAAAACTTCTTCGTGCTGACCTGCGCACATTGCGGGTCAGCCCTAAGAATAGTACGGCCGAATATTCCGCCGGCATATTTGATTCGGAGCAAAATTTCGCGTACTGAGGTGCGGTTTCATCTCGACCATTATCTCAAAGAGAATAATCTCCCACTGAGCAATTCCGGGATTGGAGATTAAGGCGCTCTATTATCCTTATTGGAAAATTGATGCCATCGTCCTAAAATTGCGGAATCGAATCGAGGAACGACAGGTTGTAGAAGAAGATTCTTATAATTCATGTGGAGGGTATCAATCGGAAGCGGCAGTAAAGCAAAGGAAGACCGAAATTGCCTTGGCGCCCTTTATGACCACCTTGGCAGCGGGGGAGACGCGCGATGACATTCCATATTCAATTGGGATGAGAACGGAATATATCAAAATGGAGCCGTTTTCCAGAGAGCATTTGGAAGAGAATTTTGAGTGTTTCCCGGTGCTGAAATCATGGTCTCAGGTTGAGACGGCTCTTTCCAAGGATATTGCGATATTGGGGAATATCAATCAGGCCGATTTCGGCAGAAATAAGACGGAGCTATTTAATCCAGTAGGCGCCCTGATTCATTTCCCATATTTTCTGATTGATATATCCAGAAGCGGGAAATTGCATAGAATTATAATTGATGGAATCACAGGACGAGTGCTTAATGATAGCGCTCTTTCCGAAATGGCGGGTGAATCACATAGCGGCACAGGGGGCGCAGATTGAATTCAGCAAATTGGGCGTGGAGTTTCATCGTTGTAATAATTGCGGAATTGATCTCCCCACGGAGCAAGCGTATGTCTATATTTGCCACAACTGTCATCAATTAATACAACTTGAGCGACATCCTCTTCTGAAATCAGAAATAACCGCCGTCATGCCGCTCACGCCGTCCAAAGATGAACGATATTTTCCTTTTTGGAAGCTTCAATTGCCGGAAGGGTCGGCAAGGAAGCTGCAGATTTTATTTGGGGGGATATATCAGTCTGATTTTCTTGTTGTGCCGGCTTTCACATCTGCAAACTTTGAGGCGATGTACCGTCTGGCGAAACGAATATCGGCCGCCTCGGCAAAGATAAACGCAAAACCGATCGAGGATTTCGAAGATAATTATGCCGCGGTGACGGTCGGGCCTTCAGAAGCATTGGCGATGGCGGAGATTATTATTTATCGAGAGAAATTATCCAAAAATAATTCTACCGTTTTTCAGAGAAATGAATTTTCTCCATCCGATATTTCACTTTTCTTCGCGCCGTTCCATCCTGAAAATTATTTCTATGTCGATTCGGTGATGAATGCGGTGACGTTCGAAAAGACGGCAGTGAATAAGGGATTTGATCTGTCAATTCATTCAGAATCACGCTAAGCTCAAATATCACTTTGAATTTGCGCTAAAATCATACTTCGTTTCTGCCGATAACGTATAATAGTATGAAGGAGGAATTTATGAAGAGGATAATGATTATATTGTTGGCTGTATTAGTGGCAGTTCCGGCATTCGGTTTCAGCGGCATTTCTCTCGGTGTAAAAGGCGGGGTAGTCCGCAATTATGAGCAGGCTGGATTGACTGTAGGGGATTTCAACGCCAACAAGATGAATCTCGCCGGCGCGCAGGTGCGCATAACAACCATTCCGATGATTGATCTTATTCTCTCAGGCGACTATGCCTGGAAGAAGAATAGCTATAGTTTCGCCGGGCAGAATTTCGACCTGAAAATGCGGGACATGTCCTTCAATGCCACTTTGGTGCATGCCTTTAAGATCCCGATAATATCGCCTTATGTCGGAGCGGGAATAGGAAGTCATCATCTCAGTTTCGACTATATCAATCCCTACGATTTGTCGCTCAGCGGTAATGGAATCACGGTTCCCGGGACAGAGACGAGGACCGGGTATCATCTGGTCGGAGGTGTGACTCTCGGAATTCCCGCCTATCCGATAGGGTTCGGAATTGAGTATCGGCTGAACTGGATCGATACTCCCGGTGAAATGACCAAATATCATAGTCTGACTTTTGGAATAAATCTTAATCTCCCATAGGCGGGCATGAAAGAATCAGGGTCGGGGGTCGACCTGATATCAAATACCGGCGTCACAGCCGGTATTTTTTTATCTGATTGATTTTTCCTTTTCGGTAATATATTATCTGCAGTGGAAGCAAGTCCCATCCAAGGAGGTCGGAAGTGATTTCGTACAGCAATTCCAAGCTGAATACGTTCCAGAACTGCCCCCGACAGTACAAATTCGCCTATATAGATAGACCGGTTGTTGAAAAGCCCGTCGGCGTGGAGACTTTTCTCGGGGACGCCGTTCACAGGACGCTGGAGAAACTCTATACGCTCAAAGCCAACGGCCGGCTTCAGCCGCCGGAAGAGCTCCTGGATTTTTATCGCAAGATATGGGAAGGCCCCGACCAAAATAATATCAAAATCACCAGAGATAACCTCGGTGTTGATGATTATATCAGAGTTGGTGAGGATGCTCTTAAAAAATACTATGAAAACTATGCGCCGTTTGACGACAGCGTCGTGCTGGGATTGGAAAAAAAATTCTCATTTGCACTCGATAAAGATGGACGTTTCAGCATATCAGGGAAGATCGATAGAATCAGCCGCCGCCCTGATGGGGTGGTGGAAATAATCGATTATAAGACTAATGCCTCTCTTCCAAGCCAGCAGCATCTTGATAACGACACTCAGATGGGATTGTACTGCCTTGCGGTCAAATATCTTTGGCCGGATTTTGACAAGATTGAGCTTAGGCAGATATACCTCCGACACGGCGTATCGCTTTCAACGACCATGAATGAAGACAAGCTTGAAGAAATAAGATATCAATCTTTTCAGAAAATCCTCGAAATCGAGCGCGCCCGGCAAGAAGATAATTTCCCTCCCAGAGAATCCGCCCTCTGCGATTGGTGTGTTTACTTCGAACTCTGTCCCGCCAAACGGCATAAACTGGCGCTCGACAAGGAAATCGACATTGAATTTGATGCCGAATCAGGCAAGGAATTAGCCCGGAAATATTTGGATTTCGATCGCAAAATAAAATTGTTGGATTCCGAAAAGAAGGCTCTGCGGGAAGATCTAATCAGATTCTGCGAAGGGGCGGATATTACTTCCCTTGAGGCGCCCAACGGTTCGCTGAAATTTAGGAAAGCTGTCTCGCAGGGTTTTCCTTCGAAGACCGAAGATGAAAAACGGTATCTGGAAATTTCCTTTTTGGCTCGTCAGGCGGGAATTGAAGAGTGTTTTAAACTCGATCAGAATGTCCTCTATAAGGAATTTTTTGCTCGGGAGAGACTCCCGGCTGAACTAAACCTGAAACTGCAGAAATTCTTGAGACAAAAATTAGAATATAAGTTGATCTCGCGACACGATAATTCCGGCGAAGAAGAATAGGATGAGTCTAAAATAAGAAAGCCCCGCATTATGGCGGGGCTTGATGATTTGCGGGAAAATCTAATTTCCTTCTTTCTTTTCAGCCGGGGCCTCAGTCTTCTTTTCCTCTTTCTTGACTTCCTTGGGGGGTTCCTTGCCGGCCGCTTTAATTGACAGCGCTGGATAAATGCCCTCTGAGGGAGGGGTCACCAGCAAGAGGGAATTTCCCGGAGGCGTGGTAGTGGTGTCAACTTTTATCCCATCGATATCTTTCTTGTCCAGTGAAGAAACGAAAATGGTGGCGATTCGTCCTTTTCCAGCGGCTATTGGAGGCACAGAAATGCCGACATCGGCAATCAGACCTATTGTGACGCACTGGGTAGATGTGTCAGGGCGGGCGAATTTAACCCGGAAACTCTCGGCGCGGCCACCCGCGAAGATAGTGGAATCGGCAACTAGTCTATTTTGGCCCGAAGTGAAGTTAAGAGGAACCGAAATAGCTACTATTTCCTCATCGTTGACCATCGATACATTAATTCCCCAGTTGCGCGCATTAATCTGGTATGGCTCGACAATGATAGTATCGACAACGCCGAATTTGTCTTCCTGCTGTGCCGCCAGACTGCCTGCAAGCGTTATCAATAAGATCATCCCAAATAACGCAATTCTTTTTGAAGTCATTACTCCTCCAGCTGTATTAGATTATAAATATTGTTTTATCTTCTACCATCGGTAACAGGACCAATACTTTTACCCCCCCCGGCAGGTAATAGTTCCTTTTTCAATTGAGCAATAATAGCATCCGCCTTCTGGGGATCTTTGAGCTTTTCCCGATAAATTGCCGCGGCGTTGAGTAATGCCCTCTGTCCAATCTCACTCCGCGGAAATTTTGCGTCGATTTCTTCAAGGTATTTGATCGCCCCATCCCAATTCTCTACCCGTCGCGCGACCTCAGCCTTATAAGAAATTGCCGAGGCTTCCACCGCCGTGCCGCTATTTTGCCGCCCTATTTTGTCATAGAAAGCTTCAGCCTGCTGAAACCAATTCTGTGCAGTGCTTGGCTCGCCAGCCTCCATGTAATGATCGGCAATCGTCAGAAAGGCGTCGAATGCCTGCTCTGTCGTCGAATAATTTTCAATAAGCCAGCGAAATTCGTTTTCGGCCAGACTCCATTTCCCTTCCTGTGCCAGAGACATGGCTATGTAATTCTGGGGCATGGGATTATTTTGAAAATATCGGGGATAATTATCTTTCAGGAATGTCATTATTTCCCGACATTTCTGATAATCTTTACTCTCGAAATAGGCCTTGCCTTTCCTGGCATACATGGCCGCGCTGATCATGGAATCTTTTGATCTGCCTATAAGTTCGTCATAGATGGCAATAGCCGCCGGGTAATCTCTTTTCCCCGAGCAAGTTATATCGGCGATCATCGTGGCAGCCTCAAGATCGATTTGCCCGGTGGAATCCTTAAGAAAACGAAGATTTTCGATAGTTTTGTCCCACTCTCTTTCGTCCAGATAGAGCCGCGCCAGATTACTTCGAGCCCCCATATAGAGAGATGAATTAGGCCACTCCTTAATTAATCGCTGATAATATGCCTCCGCCGATCGAATTTGATCATTAAGCGCGGACGAATCACCAAGCAATCTGTAGACTCTTACCAATTCTACAGGGAGATTTAGAGCTTCCGGCAGAACTTGATTATTATTGTCGACCGGTGGGTAGAACCTATCAATAATCGAGCGAAAGACTTTCATCGCCCCCGACCAGTCTCCGCTTGCCTGCATAGTACGGCCGAGATTTATCTCCGACGTCAGCAGAGGTGTCCCTTCAAGGGTGGTGGAGGCAAGAAGTTTATGCAGAATTATAATAGCCGAATCATAATTACGTTCAGAATAATAAATGCCCGACAGTCTGTTGACCGCCGCGAACGCAATTGATTCAAGATCGCGGCGCTCTTCCGGGTATTTATTCGCGGGAACGGAATCCAGATATTTCCAGGAATACTCTGCAACCCCGACATAGGCGGCTTTTATCTTTTTCCACTGATCCTCGTTCTGCAGTTCCGGCTTGATACCCGAGGCTTCATAAATTTTTTCGGCCTGTCTTAGAAGCTTCTCCGCCTCATATCGAATGACAACGCCATTATTTTTGGAGCAACCCCCCGCGAGCAGGCCAAGAATAGCTAATACTGCCAACCAGGGGAAATTATTAATCTCTTTGAGTTTCAAAACCAACTGCTAATACTTGCTAAAGGTTTCCGGGGTCAATGCTTAGACCACTCATTTTTGCACCTGCTCTTTAGTTCGGCAATAATGATAAAAAACATTAAGGTTGTCAAGTGCTCGAGTAGACAAAAATGTCCCTGTTTTTTCGGGAATCGAATTCCCTCTTTTGTCAAAGTCTCCTTTGGCCCGTCAATTCGAAAGATTAGCGCTTAACGAGTTCACTTTTTGGCAAGGGAAGATTCTGCCGCGGCATGTAATTTGTGGCCAAATCATACCGCGATTCTATCCAAAACGAAATTGCCATCAATTCGATGTTGATTCGGGTGCCTACCCTATTATGAAAGGAGTAAGTATGAAAAATGTTTCTAATTTCAGCCCATCCAAACTGAAGTTTAAAGTTTGGGATTCAATCAAAAGCAGACACGACGAGAGATCACTTCTCTACTTCCCGGGAACCGGGGGAAGGCCCTCAGGGAAATTCGACTGGAGCGGCAACGGTTTCCAATCACAGAGATTTCGCATTGACCTGTACCGATTCCTGAGGGACAATATCCCCCTTTTGAGCGCTTGCATCTGGACATGGAGTCGTCTCGCCTCAGCTCCCGGCAGGTTTGAAATTATTGGCGCTTCGGACCCGTTGAGAGTGAAGGCCGAAAATTATCTGGAAAAGTTAGCTCTCCGACTCTACCCATTCTCATTTCATAAGATGGGGGGATTGGAGTCGTTCCTGCCATTGCTTTTCAGTTCGCTATTTACCGATGGAGCATTTGCCGGATTTGTAATCGTCGATACGGGAGCAAATGGCATTGAAAAATTCCAGCCAATTGATCCGGCCTTTATTGCCCTCGACGAAAATTTATCCTCTGGCGGAATTGTACTGCAGACAGACAAAGGGGATCTGAGAATCAATGACGACGATTTCTATTATCTTGGCTTGAATACCGATATTCGTCATGGTTTGGGGAAATCGATCTTGGACTCTATCCCATTCGTCTCATATATCGAACAGCAGTTGATTGATGACATGCGCCGCACGACCCACAATGCCGGGTATCATCGTCTGCACGTCAAGATCATCCCTCCCGAGAAACAGTCGGGCGAGAGTGATGATGCCTATGTCGGTAGAATCAATGAATATTTCGATTCCACCGTCAGCATGATAAGGGAATGCGATCTCGAAGATAATCCTGTCACCTGGGACAATGTGAAAATAGAGTATATCGGCCCCGACAACGCCCGAGGCGGCGGTAACACCTGGTTTTTCAATCATCGCGCCATGGTGGAAGAAATATGCTCGGGCGCCAATTTGGCGCCATTCATGCTTGGATACAGTTATGGGACTACCCATAACTGGGCGCAATTCAAATATGATCTGGTAATGCGGCAGGTGCTATCGATTCAAAGGCAGACCGCCCGATTCCTCGAATGGCTCGGGAATATCGAACTGGCCTTGAAAGGTCTTGACTGCCAATGCCGGTTTATTTTTGATAATGCGCTGACATATCTGGCCTCAGAACGCGCCGAGATTGAAAAATCGAAGGTCGAAAATATAATCAAATTATATTCGGCGGGGCTGATGGACAAAGAAGCGGCGCAGGTCGCGGCCAAGAGTCTGCTGTAAAATTTGAATACGGCTCTGATTGCGGTATCGATTAAACAAGATGCCTTCAGAAGCACATGAAACAGCGATTCCCGGCGAAAGCAGTGTCGTGTCTCTCTCCGAAGCGGAATGGCGCAGGTCGGTCTGCGACATTCCCTTTTTCGCGCGGACGTTCCTGGGAATCGTTCCTCATGAAGGCCAAACGCTATGGCTGGAAAAAAGTTCGAAACCCGAGAATCTTCTGGTCACCGGGAACCGCTGGGGGAAATCGTTTGCCGAGGCGATAAAGATTATCCATCATGCCCTCTTTCGTATCCGCGAATTGCAATACGATCGATGTGGCAAATATCATATCGTAACTGCCAGTATCACCTTGGATCAAGCTCAAATTATATTTAACACAGTACTGCGCATTCTCAATAATAATTGCCTCATCAAAGGGCTGGTTGAAAAAGTAACCGTCACTCCGTATCCGAGGATTCTCCTTGGCAACGGCGCCATAATTGAGGCGCGCTCGACTCAGAGGCGGGGAGAATATCTTCTGGGTAACGACTATGATTATTTTATTTATGACGAAGTCGCTTTTGATCATGATGCTGAATATGTCATCAACGAAGTAATCAGAATGCGTCTGGCCGACCGCAAGGGGAAGCTCGATCTGATCTCCACCCCGAATGGCAAGAACTGGTTTTATCGCGAAATGAAAGAACTTACAGATCGTCCGGCTGAGGCTTACTTGCAATCGGGCGACTCACGCGATAACCCCTATATATCCTCGGACTATCTTGAGATGCAACTGAAGTATCTGAGTGACAAAAGGGTGGCGCAGAACATCATGGGACAATTTGTGGATTCCGGAGGAGAGATAATTCCGTCAAAACATATCGACGCCGCTCTGATCCCGGGGCTCCCGCCCGAAGACATAATACTTCCACGAAAAGGATGTCGTTATATCACCGGGTGGGATCTGGCGCGAAAAAAGACAGCCACAGTCGGCATTACAATCGAAATCTCCAATGGCTTATGTAATGTCGTGGCTCTCTCGAGAATCAAGAAATGGGACTGGAATATTATCATATCGGAAATAAGAAATCGGCAGAGGTTATATCCGGGAGGACTGGTTATTGATGCCACCGGGCTGGGTGATGTTGTGATTTCCCAGTTGGGTGATCTGAATCCGACGGCTTTTATCTTCACGCCGAAAACGAAGGCGGAATTATTGACCAATCTCGAGTTTTGTCATTCGATGTGCAAGATTAAGTACCATCGATGGGAGCTGCCTGACGATGACGGGCGGGTCTGGTCTCTGGAAGATGAATTACGATCCGCCCGATGGGATGATAATAATACCTGCGACAGCCTGATGGCTTTAGCGCTGGCTTTGTGGCCGCTTAATAGGCGCGAAGTGCCTCTCATAAGTCCAAGAGTGGCCAAGTTATGAGTTTGGTGACAATACTGGCCGGCTAAAACTATTCTATCGGGGATAATTGCCAGCCGCCAAAGTAAGGGCCGAGGTTTAAAATGTTAGACCTCGGCCAATCAAAATTGTCTTGCGGGTTTGAATTTCCTAAAACGGAAGATGGGCGCCGTACAAATCGTTGAAAGTGATACACAAAGTGGCAATAAAAATAATTCCTGCCACAAGCCACTTTAACGAAATTCTATGTTTGGCTCTGTAGACTACCATTCTACTCCTCGCTGAAATTACATCAAACATGCTTGGTCAAAGAGCAATTCTCATGCCCATTCCGGGGCGTCCTTGTGCCAGAGTAATGTATTGTAACGCAACATATTACATTTCTTGATTCACATCGCAATGTGAGGCTTGGCAGTTTCTATGAAAGCGGTTGCATATAGAGCCATCAATTTTACTCCAAAATCGATGGTGATCACGATAAGAGGCCGTTTAGTGAAGGAGATAAGATGATCGAACTGATAGGAAAAATTAAGGCTGAACTGGTCGAAAAGGACAGTTCTATCCCGGAAGGGTTGATCGAAAAGATAAACTCCAATGTACAACCGCCCGAGCCGGTGAATTCGGACAATGTCTATATCCGCGCTATGTACATTGTCTCTGATCAAATCAATAGTTACGGCGGAAGATTCCCCGCCGACGAGCATCAAAAGCTGGCGGACCTTTTAATTGATTCACCTGTGCTGATTGGTCATCGGAAAGATACTCTTCCGATAGCTCGCAATTTCCACGCGGAACCGGTTATGCGAGATAACACTAACTGGGTGAAGGTATATTTCTACTGGCTGAAAAATTCCGAGGCCGGGGAAGAGCTGAAAAACAATATTGACGCCGGCATTTATAAAGAATGCTCCATCAGCTTTATCTTCAGCTTCCCCGAATGCAGCATTTGCGGGTCAGATATCCGCGAATGTCGCCACCAGCCATTCCATGAATACGAAACCCAATGCGGCGAAAAGACGGAAGCGCATTTTAATTATCGTCGGATCGAAAAAGTTCTCGAAACCTCTCTGGTCTACCGAGGATCGGTGAGTGATACTTCAATCACAAAGGAATTGGCCTTCCAAAAAGACGAGCCTGAGTTCGCGAGATCAACCATAAAGCCTGTTTCGGTTCCGATTATTAATCGAATTTGGAAATTGGAAAGCCTGGACCAACAGGCTGAGTATCTTGTGATGCCGGCCTATGAGGGATTGCGGATTCTCCTCAGAAAGACCGGCGGCGCTATTCAGCTGCAGAAGGCTGACGGTACACCAATAAAATTCCCTCGCTTCGACCGAAACCTGAAAGCCTTTCGATTTCCCGGGGTCGATTTCACCTGCGATTGTCGTCTCGTCGGGTATCGTGGGAAGGAAAGACAGAAGGCCGGCGAACTCGTGAAATTCATAAGGGGCGAAACCTCTTCAGTCTCTCGAACAGAGCTAAAAATATATGATCTCGTTGATCTCGATGATGCCGACGTTTCCAAATTGAACGCAATTGAAAGGCGCGAAAAACTCGAGGAATTGTTCGGCGCTGTCAAAGGTATTCTCCCTCCATCGGAATTAGTCAGTGGCGATAATTCTCATAATGCCTTGAAAAATATCGGGACCCGCCATGGAATTGAAATATCGTCGGTGCATTCTGCTGAAAAATATCTGTTTACTCGTCAAAAATTAGTTCGGGCGATTGTCCTCCGCGAAGAGGAGGCGGCGCAGAGGAATAAATACCACTTTGAACTTCTGGTCGATGATAAATCTGTTCCGGTAGATTCGCCCGTTATATCAACTCTGCGACTGTCAGTGGGGGAAATAATAGATTTAAGGGTGGCATCGGTAAACATGGTTGGCGATTCAGTCCAATTGATCGACCCGGTCGTATTGGACCGATATGGGGAGTTGGGCTCTCTCGATTCGATATCTCTTTCCAGCGGGTGTCTCGGTAGACGATTACGGGGAACTTATAGTCTCTTCCCGATTAATCCCAGAGAATCCGCTTTGATATTGAATCATGGCAATGGCGGGGAGATGGAGCGCTATATCATACATCGTTTCTCTCCCCGCCTGATTGATAACGGGCGAGTCTTTCTTATCGAAAAATCCGAAAAGCCGGAACTACTTTCGGATCGCAATCAAAGAGAAAACAGAATAGTAGATTGTACTGTAAGCGACAGCTCCATCACTCTGACACTTGCCGGCCTCATCCGCGGCCGATTTGCGATAAGACCGGCAAAGCTCAATGACAGAGTGGTTACTGTACTTCAGAAAATCGAGGATATATCAAGGTAATATGCGTGAAATTGATAATAAATATTCATGGCTGGCCCAACTGAATCGTCCGATCGTCAATTTTATCATGGCTTTGCTGGGAATGTCGGCGGCCTATTTCACGACCATTGCGAATATCAAAGTGGAACTGGCGGAAAAAGCGGAATCGGCTCTTGTAGAGGCAATTGATAAAAAACTCGCAAGGCTGGAGGTCACTATAAAAGAGGGGCGGGTCAGCAAAGATGAATTCTATGAATTCAGAAATAATATCGAATCACGGTTATCGAGGATTGAATTTTATTTATCGGAAAAAAGGAGATAGACGGTGAAACAAACGAATCTGAATGCTGAATATATCAAGACTGTCTGTGAATATCTGGACAAAGAATCAGTCGAGTTGATTGACTTTGACGCCCTGAAGAAAGCGCTCAGCGAGGCGGCCAACTTGAAAGAGAATCTTGTCGCTTGCATCTCTGAATTGGAAAATCTGAAAACGGAGTATCGGGACCGGATTCTTGGAATGTTGAAGGCTAACATCGCGCTTAAAGAAGATCCGCAGGATTTGGAAATGGTCGCTCGTCTTTCGGGGGATTTGTCGGGAATATCCTCCGAGGATCTCATAAAATTGCAGGCCGCCACGACCTGTCGTTTCCGACGTAATTTCCCGGCGAGCTTCAAGTATCTGACGCCTTCCAATCCCGGCGGCAGAGACAACAACTGGACTGATTATAAAATCTGACTTGTGGGGAAATCCGCCCCGTTGGCCATGCGGGCTATTGCCCGGCCTCTTATAGAAACAAATTGAAAGGAGAAATGATGAGCATAAGAGAACAAAATCTGGACACAATCGCGCCGGTTCTGGCAAGTTTCAAAATATCGCAAACAGCGAATATCGATGACTTGAAAGACACCGACATCGGCAAAGCGGTTACAATCACCAACAACTATACCGTGGGGCCGTGCGGATCAGGTTCGGCGCTTCTGGGCAAGTTGATAGCTCTGACCCTGAGCGACGCCGACAATGGCAAACGTACTGCAACCGTGCAGGTCGGCGGGATCTGTCGCCTTCCCATATCAACCACCTATCCGTCGGTCGGCAATCGTGTCGTCGGCGGCCCAAGCGGCACCGTGCGGCAGGCTCCGGTCCTGACCGGATATGATCCCGCCGGAGGGAATATTGCCCGCGGCACCGTGCTATATGTCAACGGAACCACTGACTGTGTCATCCTGCTGAATTAAAAGGAGAAAATGAATGAATTTCAAAAAGTTTATTGAATCGGCCGCCGTACAAAAAGAAAATGCCGATCTTGCCCGCCGCGAATTGTCAGGACCGCTTGACCTGACCCGCGCGACAGAAATAAAAGTCGATAAGGGTCTCTATCTTGAAGCCGAATCGAGGGGAATGACCCTCAGCGAACTCCTGGAAACCTCCGAATATGACCCGACACCCGGCGGATGCCCCCTGGACGCTTTCGAGCGGCAACTGGCTCTGGCAGGTGTGAGACTGGGCGGTTCGAAGTCGACAACGGTGGAGCAATTGTACCAGATGGCTCCTGCCTTGATGCCCGAATTTATTCTTCGCGAAATCAAAAAAGGGCAATCGATGCGTCCGGAACTGTCGGCTATAATTGCCAATTCTACGACCGTAGCCAATAACCGATACACCCCGTTCCATATCGATACTTCCTCGACCGACCGCCTCTCGCTTCGCCCTATCGGCGAAGCCAGCGAAATCCCGCAGATTCTGGTCTCCGAGCAGAAGCACTCGATCAATGTCCCGGAGTACGGCCTCGGAATTAAGGCCAGCTACAAGGCCTTAAGATACCGAACCACGGCGCAATTCCGCGTTCTTCTGTGGTACATTGGGTTCCGCCTGCAGACCGACAAGCTCGGCCTGATTGTCGATTGCATTATCAATGGCGACGGCAACTCCAACCCGGCGAGCATCGTGAATACAGCTGCTTCGGGATCTTTGACATATGATGACCTCATTACCCTCTGGGCGCAATTTGCGCCGTTTGAGATGAATAATATCATATGCCATGTCAATAATCTGAAAACCATTCTGACCATGAATGAGTTCAAAGATCCTCTTGCGGGATTCCGCTTTCAAAATAGCGGCGAACTTTTCAGCCCTCTGGGAGCATCGCTGGTGCGGTGCGATAACGTCCCGACTGACTTGGTAATCGGATTGGATTCCCGCTTTGCCATCGAGGAAGTTATTACCCAGCCGCTGATGGTCGAGTATGACAAGATTATCGAGCAGAGATTCGAAGAAGCCGTCATATCTGAATCAGTGGCCTACGCCAAGGTAATTCGCGAAGCCTCTGTCATTCTGGATACGGTTTTTGTGTGATGGTCTAACCCGGTCCGGCGATATGCCGGGCCGGTTTCTTTGAGGAGTAACATGCAAAATCATCTTTCAAACAGCACGGCCGCTTATAAAGCCGGCATCAGCCCGGCCAAAAGATTATTCCGGGTAACATCAGGTTCATACGCTGGAAGGGTCGTCATACTTCTGCAGACTTCCCCGTCAGAAATTAAACTCTCATACTCGGACTATCCCTATTCTGTCTGGAGCGCACTCCAGACGGTAATAAGCGACAGCGCCGATTTTCCCTTCGATGCCTTCATGAACGATAGCGGCCATATTTATATCGCCTATACTTTGGGCGCCGGAAATGATTTGGTAATGCGCAAGCTCACACTGTCCGGTGAAAGCTGGTCGGCTGGGGCGCTGAATACCATCTATAATGGCGATGATAACTATTTCCCATCAATCAATTGCGAACCGAACGGCCGTATATGGGTGACCTGGAGCAGATTGTCTTCCGGCCTGTACTATGTCAATGCCAAACTTTCCGACGATGATGGTGTAACTTGGCCAAACGGCCCGACCAGTCCGGGAAGCACTCTCAGCTCAGGCGCCGATTCAGCCTATTCCAAGATCATTATCCGCGATCCATATAATTACTGCATCTATACTCTTGGGCAGGTGAAACTGGCTTATCGTAAGAAGCATTTCAATATCGCGCTTTGGGACTCTGAAGAAACTATTGCAGCCGGCTCCGGCTTCGATCACAATTTTGACGCCGCCATTTCTCAGGACGGAAGAATCGGCGTGGTTTTCGATGATGCCAAAATCAGATACCGCGAATTCGATGGCTCATCATGGGGAACATTATCAGACATAGACGATAACGGTGGCGAGTTTCCCCAGATAAAATTCGTCAATAATGTTCCTTATTTGGTTTACTTGTCGGACTTTGGGAACGGACAGAAGAAAATTCTTTATTCCCGCCGAGAATCGGGTAGCTTCTCTATACCGGCGATTTTCGATAGTCGCAAGTCTGCATTATCCAGAGTTTTCTGCTACCGAGCCGTTACCGGAGACTATGACGACTTGACTGATGCCGCGGAGAGCAATACCTCCTCGGATATTTATCACTCGAGTTCCGGAGTGATATTCAAAGATATTGCCGATGCTCTCTATCTCGGGCTAGATGAGAAATTCCACTATCTGAAAATCCGTCTTTCCACAGCGGGCTCAAGTGGCTCGGTAAGCTGGCAATACTTTAACGGCCAGGAATGGATTTCCTTTTCGCCGGTCGGCGGCAATTACAATTTCGACATTGCCGATAAGCAGCTTCTCCTCTGGAACGATTATAACTCTGTTCCCGCAGATTGGCAGAAGAAATCTGTTAACGGAATTGAGAGGCTCTGGATCAGGATTGTAGTTTCCTCGCCATTTACGACTGGTCCTGTCGGCTCGCAGATAACATCGATATCAAACGTCGGCGCGATCGTACTTATGGAGTAACCTATGTCATACACCAATATTGAATTGATAAAAAAGCATATCAGTCTAAACTGCGAAGCAACCGGAAGAAGGGACGATTATCCCGTAATCTTCGAAGGTACCGAGTGGATATCCCTTCCCTGCCATGCCATTGTCCCCGGATCTGTCCGCGTGAAAGTAGCGGCCGGTTATTTTCCGGTCATGGAAACTATAACATTTCTCGCGGATGAAATTGCGCTTGCTCATAAACCTTTAATTAATAATTCAGCGGCGGTTGCCTCAGACACTTCTCTCTGTTCCATATATCTGGAAAATCAGGATTATATGATTGATAATGCCAACGGTATTATCCGACGCTTTCCCGATGGAAGCATCCAAGCCGGAGGCACGGTTATTGTCTGGTACTATTACTATTCGCTGTACGAAGAAGGCGCCGACTACGCCGTAAATTATGCCGAGGGATCGATTCGACGCCTGGCGAACGGTAAAATTCAACAGGGGCAGACGATTCTGGTCGATTACGAATTGTCCTCATACCAGCTCGGTGACGATATCATTGCGGGCGTTGCTTCCGAGGCAAATTCGATAATTGAAAAAGAAATTGATCCCCAGAAGCAATTCGGCGCCGACTCCACTTTGCAGACCTCAGCGACATATCTGGCCATGTCAATCTTGTGCCGCATTTTGGGCGCCAATAATACGAAATCCGGAGCGGTGGGCTACTCGGGCATAAAATCCGACGGATGGCTCTCATTGTCCGCCAGCTATCGCCTCGATTTTGAGAAATTAATCAAACCATACCGCCCGCAGAGCGCACGTCTAAGCGGGCCGACTCTTTCATGAAAGGACTAATAATGCATGCCTTAACATATTTAAGAGGCCGCCGACTCTGGTTCGTCAGAGAGTACACTGTATGGGGACTGGCTGATGATGCCGAGTTACTGTACCTGGGGTTGGAGCAGATCGACTCCACCGGGCGGCTTATGTTTGGAAAGTCAACCATAGGTGGGGCCGCGCAAAATGCTCTCTTCGGCGACATGGTCGATTTTAGGGGGAATCGTCTGCCGACCTCCATCACTTCGCCGCGTGTGGTACCCCGTCCCCGTTCGCCCCATGCTGTCTACATGATAGGGGAGGAGTCCGACACCGGATTCCGAATCGCGCGCGATCCCGATTCCCCCGGTCCGATTGCTACCGATTTATTCGTCTTCGAATTAGGATAATCTATAACCGAGAGTTTGACAAATAATGAAAAAGGATAATAAGACCAAGACTAAGACTAAGATTGGGGCCGGGCAAGAAGAAATGCCAAGCAACAATGACCTGGCAATCATTGAAAATATCAGAAATGTGTTGTACGGGTTATTCAATAAGCAACCATCTGATACTAAAGTGGGTGATATCTTGAAAGTAATAGAATTGAGACAGAAGCTTCTGGCATCCGGCGACCAACCGAATAAAGATGCCTTTTGGGCGAGGATCAATAAAGTGCGAACGCAAGAGTTGACCAATGCGGATCCCCCCTCCAGTACAAATATATCATCAGCCAAGAAGGGGGAGGCCGAATGATAAGTTGCATGAAGATAGCAGGAAATCGGACTTTGATGAGGACTCTGACCATCGCCATCTCTATTTTACTTATCCTTATAATATCCTTGGTCTCTGAAACGCTGGCGTCAGAATCGTTAGTATTGAAGCTGTCCGATGAAGAATACAACCCGCGAGTCAGGGGGCGCGCCTTGACTGCCGAAATAGGGGACTCTATGAGCGCCAAGTTCGCGCCGGAATTAAAATTAGCGGCTTGGGGCGGAGAGTGCTCCTTCAGACTGCTTCTACCGAGCGATTCTGTTACACAATATGGCAAGCCGACGCGCATCATGGTTGAAGGAAAAACTGGATTCTCGATCACACAGGGGAATTCTATGAAGCATCAGATATATCAGCGTCCGGATGGAAGTCTTGAATGGGAGATTATCTATGACAGCATTCCTGCGAGCAATATAATATCATGTGGAATTCAGCAGAAAGGTCTGGAATTTCTCTATCAGGGCAACCTGACTGATGCCGAAATATCATCGGGCGCGGAGAGAGCTGATAGCGTGATCGGCTCCTACGCCGCCTATCGTACCGGTCCAATTGGAAATCAACTGAAAATCGCGGGAAAGGACACAATAATCGGCAGGTACGAATCAGGAAAGGTCTTTCACATATATCGTCCCCGGGCGTATGATAATCGAGGATGGACAGTCTGGTGCGACCTGAAGATTGATTCAACTCTCACTATTGAGGTGCCCCCTGATTTCATTCATAATGCTGTTTATCCGATAACTATCGACCCCACCTTCGGAAATACAAGCGTCGGCGCCAGCGCCGCTTATCTGTCAACTTCCACTGCCCAGGCCCTGTCGGGCGCAGCATCTTATCGGCATACCGCGGCAAGCGGCGATTTGATAACGTCATATAGCATCTATTGTCTGACCTATAATAGTCCATCCTATGTATGCTTCTCGGCTTATACTTATGTCGGCGGATATCCAGTCACCCGGTTGGCCCCGGGTGTTCAGATCACAGTAACAAATAGTAGCATGCAATGGAATACTACTTCGACTGTCTCACAGGCGATGGTTGCAGGAAACACTTATGTTGTCGCCTATGGCGATGTCACCCCCGGCCTTGCCATCAGAGCAAGATTTGATTCCGAATCTAATTCCGTCTCCATGAACAGCAACCCAGGGCTTACATCTTCGTGGAGTCAGTCATCTCTTGGGGGGAACAGGTGGTCCATGTATGCCACTTACACATCGGGAGAGGTCTCTTCGTACCCAAAACGAAGAAAATCGGTCGTACAAGGTCTGTCTCTGAGCCCGACAGACTCTTCAGAAGAAATAATTGCAGAGACTGAGGTGATTCAATGATAAAACATATGTTATTTAGCAAAAGACTCGGTGGCTTGCCGATTCTATTCAAAATCCCGCTCATCTTGGTGTTTGTTGCATCAAGCGCAGCTGCCTCAGGGTTTGGCATCGTCAATAATTCGTCAGCAAGCGTTTCGTCTGAAGACTCAATCTGTTTTTCATTTTTCAATCTTGACAGCCTCGGACGCAATATCGGAGGTCTTGACACCACCAAAGTCATCGTCTTTAATCCGGGCGGGGACTCCGTCTTTTGCGAATCGGTCGCTGGCATTTCAAGCAGAATCAGAATGAGCGTTGATAATGGAGATACATCATATCGCTGGGCGGCGCAGATTTCTGATATAGATGGTGACGGACAAATAGGGCAATACGTGGTTAAAATCACCGCCAAGTCGGATCAGACCGGCGGATGGTTAAAAACACCCCTGTTAGCGAGCTTTCAACTCATCAGCCGGGAATTTGACGACGCCATGATCTCGGTTACGGATTCGCTCAAGAAGACTCTTGATTCCATGTATGTTGCCAACCAGAAACTTAATGAAATTCTTGATTCATTGCGGTCGCAGGATGATTGGGTGATGGGCAAGAGCGATTCTGCGCTGATTGATGTATCTTCTAATATCGCCTATGCGGATTCCATAGCCAACCGAGTGCTTGAGGATTCAGCGCATTATCAGGGACCGGGCTCGGGAAATGGTCTATACGCCTATCAATTATATATAATCGACAGCTCCCTCGGGCAGGTAATACCGGGCATAAATGTCGAAATAAGAAACAGTACGCAGACCGCTCTAATAGCGGTGGGCACAACTAATGCCTCCGGCTTCTGCGTTTTTAAACTCTATGCTGACTCGTTTATCGTTAATGTCTTCGGACCCGGATATATTTTCGCGAATCTTGATACCATCATAGTTGCCGGAGTCGGGGCCGACTCGATCTTTGGTTTTCATTTCGATCCGGGAACGCCATCCTCGCCCGATCTTTGCCGGGTGCACGGTTTCCTGTATGATATAAGCGGCAATCCCGAAATATCCGCGACTGTCGCTGCATTTCTCCCGGCAGGAGTGGCTCGGTCGAATGGAGGAATCATATCTCCGTTCAAGCTGAGCGCGGCATCGGACAGCGCCGGATATTTTTATATTGATCTGATTCCCAATTGCAGGCTGATCCCGGACACAAGCAAGTACGAAATTACGATCACCCGAAGCGACGGTACAATATTGCGGCAGAGGGTGGTCGTCCCGGATATGCCCGATTGGGAATTGTCCTGGTAAACTTGAAAGGAGTTTATGAAATGTTATCGAATAGCGCCGTGACCGTATCTTTATCGGATTTATTGATTAATAACCTGCCGGTCATCATTGATATCCTCAGCGGAGTCTTGATGGCCCTCGCCGTCTGGTTTGCCCGACGGTATTTGGCGCCCTATTTTAAAGTAGAGAAAAGCCGTCGGCAGGCGGAATTTATCGCAGTCATCGCCGATGATATCACTGATGATCTGGTACGCCGTTATCCCGACAAAGAGTGGGTTAAGAAGCTGGATGAGGCGGTGGACAAGATTATGGATGTTTGTGGGATCGACGGCGAAATCGCGCAGCGGGCCGTTTCGGCCGCCGTCTCAAGGAAGCCTGGGAAAGAGCCCGTCTGAAACGGGCTCTTCCATTTCTTGAGATAATAGTTATCTCATCAACGACAGGGCGGCGTACCATTTAGGAAAAGATACCGTATTGCTATGACCACGTCGCTGACATCAATCTGCCCGTTGCAATCGGCATCGGCCCGATATGCTCCTCCGGCTGGCGCCGCACCCCCGCGGTAAATGAAATTGCTCAGAAGTATGATATCGCCGATATTCATTTGACCATCTCCGTTATAGTCGCCCTTGGCATACGCCTGGCACTTGTATCGAACAAGGCTCGTCGCCACTCCGGCGTGTCCGTCGGCGTCGGTGGCAGTGGCTGTGATATAATAAAGAGAATCGGAAACAAGGTTCGAGCCTGTCCAGTCAAAGGACCATCCCCCGTCGGCCGAAATGTCGCTCCCGATCAGATCCCGGGTCGCTGTATGGGAATATCCCATGACGGTTATTATCATATCCAGATCGTGCCAGCTGTTCTTATAATAAACCTGAGCGCCGTTGCTTGTATTTTTCATGAAGCAGTTGACCAGCGTGCCTGTCAGAGGGTCTGAAACGGTAATCGGGAATCTTCCCTGTATGTCCGCAAAGCCCGAGACTCCCGCGCCGACCAAATAAACTCCCGGCGATCCGGAGAGGGCGAGAATTGGCAGCAACTCCCGTTCTTGGAGAAGGGATCGGAATAGCCAGTAATCGGGGCGGCGATAGGCATTAAGCTTTAATTCATTTCCGTGAGAGACAATATATTGCAGGAGACCGCTGTAGAGTAGGTCATCGTATGTTCCATTATTGGCTCTCGTCTGCATGTTGGAGGCCAGTCTCTCCACCACGGTATCAAGAGAAATATATTTGCTGCCCTCTCTCATGCTGTATATAAATCCCTTATCAAACCAGTACTTCACGGCAATCGCTCCGGCAACCGGCCCGCAGAAGTTGTTGCCGAACTTGGATTGATTCAAGACCGCTATCGACGCCGTATAATCGGTCGATGCGGCCTTCTTCTCGAAAGATACTTGAGTTATATCCTGATTCTGCGAGGTAACCGCCAGGGTGACAGGGGGGCACACACTATCCATGGCCGACAGGCCGGTAAAGACCAGATCGGGAGGAACTGGATCAATCAGGACCTGATGCGAATCTGCGTCGCTTCTTCCCAGAGTGTCATAGGCCGTCGCCTTCAACCAGTATGACCCTTCAGCCAGAGTTGAATAACTCCAGTTAGCCGTATATCCGTCTCCGGTACCCGATGGATCAACGCCGTTTCTCAGCGCTCGCGAACCGTCTGAATCACGCCCTATCTCCGCCCACGGCCCGGTGGCTTTGCGGTCGAATTTGACATAGTCAATTATAGTACTTCCTGACGTCTCCGAGGCCCAGGCCGTGGCCGGTCCCGAAACAGCTTCGTTTGAAGCCGGCTTTAATAGGGTAATGGACGGCACCGGTTGATTTCCGCCGCTTCCCCCGGCCGTACCACCGGAAAAGAGCAGCATTCTTCCGGGAAAATTGAAATACTGATTATCGGCCACATCGATGAATCCGATTGTCGTGTCCCATATATTGTACCCCGTGCATGCGACCGGGATACTGTCGGTAATCATGGTGGCGCCTACGGATGAATCAATCGGATTCGATATGTAGAAACCGGCAAAATAAGGATCGTTGACCACATGAGGAGTATCGAGGGGCACCGCGATCAAATACATTCCCACGCCGGGAATGATATAGGTATACTCTGACGACAGCGCCAACAGCACGCCCGGAATCGCGCACGAGGGGTCGCTCATATCCGCCGCTTCCACATCCACGGAGACGTTAAGGGTGCACAGCTTTTCGAAATACATTATCATGTACACTTCCTGCACGGTGAAAGGGTATGGCCCGGTGCAGGCCTGCCCGGGATCTTGGAACGATTTATATAATTCCGCTCCCGTTACCCAGTGCTGTATCGCCCACCATTGTCCATCGTCATGCCGCACAGTGCAAATATCCGCCGCCGCGAAATGAGGTTTAGCGGTCAGCTTCTCAAAATTGAAATTTGTCATTTTGGAGACTTTGGCGGAATTTTTAAATTCGTATCCGGCGGCCGCGGAGGTAATGACCAGCGAAATTGCCGCCATAAATATAATTCTTCGAATCATCGATGACTCCTTTTGCCGGCTTGGATTTTTCTCCTTCTTGATATCGATTTATTTCCGTTTAACTTAACGCCAGAGAATGGCCTGACCCCGATAATTCGCGGCTTTCGATCGCGGCTGTATGATTTTCGGACATTTTTCCATGCCGATCTTCGCATGGGGAAATTACTCGGCCGAGTGCCGCCAATATTGTCGATCCCCCATCCGATTGCCCGGCACAAAAACATCCGATGGAATGGAAAGCCGCAATTCCCGCCGATCCCTTCTGATTGGCTTGAACCCACAGGTAGACCAAATTTGATACAATTCCAATTTTGCCTCTGTGCGCAGGGACAAATCGTCCGATATGCTGATTGAGGATGAGAATGTAAATGTCCCCTTTGCTTCTGCCATCGGGGAAACCAGGGTGAGAATGTATGACAAGCATTGTTGTCGTAGATGATGAACAGTATATCTGCAATATCATAAAAGAAACTCTTGGCGAGTTTACCGATTGCCAGGTGACAGTCTTTACCGAGCCGGAAGTCGCGTCGAAATACATCGCCGGAAACAGCGTCGATCTGGTCCTGACCGATTTGGTTATGGGTAATTATTCCGGGGAGAATATCCTTGAGATGACACTGAAAAATCATCCCGATTCGGTAGTTGTCCTGATGACCGGGTATCCGACGGTCAGAACGGCCATATCCGTATTGCGGAGGGGCGGGTACGATTATCTGGTCAAGCCGTTCAAGCTCGATAATCTCAAGGCGACAATCCGCCGCGGTCTGGAACACCAGCGTCTTAGACGCGAGAATGTCGAACTGAGAAGCCAGATCGAATTGATGGAGGTCAACGATGCCCTCGCCAGAGGAATCCGACTCCAGCCCTTGATGAGTATGATCCTTGATTCGGCCATTCGGGTCTTGCCCGCCAGAGGGGCATCCGTTTTACTCCGCGATCGCAGGTCCGGAGAATTCGCCCTCCAGCATCAGGCAGGTCCCACGCTGGATAGTCGCGCGACATCTTTTTTAAGGGGCAGTTACCTTGAATCGGGAGTCGATTTCAAGGACAAACAGCCCCATCTGGTTAATGAGGAATATTCCTTCGACGAGGGACAATTCAAACGTTCTCTCATAGCCGTTCCGCTGGTGTCGAGAGGTGAAATAGTAGGGGCTCTTAATCTGATATATATGGACCGCTTCAGTTATATATCACCGGGGCAAATTCGCCTGACAACCCTTCTGGCGCTTTCGGCCGCCTCGGCCGTCGAAAGCAATCATCAGGACAGAAATCTTAAACGATCATATGTCATGACCATAAAAGCTCTGGCCAACGCCATCGAAGCCCGGGATAATTATACCGCCGGGCATACCGATAGGGTCTTCAGGATGGCAATCACTTTGGCCCGGCGGCTTAACTGGAGTCCCACTAAGATGGCGCATCTGAAGACCGGATGCATTTTGCACGACATTGGAAAAATCGGAGTCCCCGACTGCATATTAAATAAGCCCGAACGACTGAATGACGCGGAAATGGAAACAATGAGAAAGCATCCTGAGCTGGGCGTAAAAATCCTTACCGGAATTCCCTTCATGGAACCGGCGCTCCCTTATATAATCTCGCATCATGAAAAATATGACGGCTCCGGCTATCCTTTCGGATTGAAAGGTGATGATATTCCGATCGAGGGAAGATTGTTGGCTGTGGTCGACACTTTCGATGCCATCCTGTCCGATCGACCCTATCGCTCCGGAGGCAATGCCCGGGCCGCTTTGGAGGAGTTGACCAAATACAAAGGGATTCAATTCGACCCCCGGATAGTCGATCTTTTCGTCGAAGTATTTAATTCGGGAAGCATTACCCGGGTAATGAACTACGGCAAAAAAGCCCGAAAAGAGATGACCCTCAGTTCAGTATAAACGGCACCGGCACAAAACTGATAATAAATATAAGTATCGCCGCGATTCCCATCGCCTTTGCCCCCGGTGAAATCGGGAGAGCATCGTTGAACGTCGGCGGATGTTTTAATCCGAACAGAAATACCAGCACCCCGAATAGCCACCATCCCGGCCACCAGAATCCAAGAATCGCCAGCGGGACAATAAACACCTTTCCCAGAATATGCTGTTTCCTGCCCAATAAACCATAGATAATATGCCCGCCATCGAGTTGTCCGAGCGGGAGAAGGTTTATCATTGTCAGAAGCAGGCCAAACCATCCTGCAACTCCCAGCTCCGGAATCATCGGTTGAAATCCGTCCGGTATCGGACCAACGAATATCCTTTCAAGCAGCTTGATCAGCAACGAGTCTCCCAACTGCATACTGCCGCTGGTGACCATAGGAACCAACTCCGCTCGATAAAATCCGATGCCGAGAACGATAATCGATATTATAAAACCGGCGATAGGCCCGGCCGCGCCGACCTCTATCAAATCCCGCCTGTTGGTAAAGGGCGAGCGCGATCTTATAATCGCCCCGAACGTCCCCACTATATTCGGCGCCGGAATGAAATAAGGCAGCGACATCAACACCCCGCGCCTCCGTCCCGCCAGATAATGCCCAAACTCATGGCACAGGAGGATTATTATAAGGGCCAGTGTAAATTCAATTCGTGACTCAATCGCCCCCGGATGACGAAAATAATCGAAACTGAACGAAAGAAGGGCTGGCGCCAAAAACATCGTCACCAGTGTCACCAGAAACAGAGCGATATTCAGGATTGGAATCTTGGCGACGGAAGACTCTTTGACTCCTATCAGCAGTCCTTCCGGATCATCTTTGATGCTCGCGGTCAGTCCGGCCGAACTCAACCTCTTGTGCATTACCGCAATCGCATCATTTTTGTCAACGCGGGGCCGGGCCCGAAGGATCAGCCGACCGTCGTGGTAATAAATGGCGGATATCTCAAACAGATCGCTCAGCTGATAATACACCGACTTGGAAAGCTGATCAGGATTTCTCAACGTTCAACCTCAAATACCCTTAATTGCCGTCTATTCTCAATTTCTATTAAACGGGATTAAACTCCTTTGGTTTGATTTTGTCAACGGAATTTCCGCCCACCCCCGAACGAACTGAACCCGGTTTCCCCGTCTAAGGTGACCCGTGCCAGCCTCTTTCCTCCCAAAAAAAGAGGCCCCGGCGTGAGCCGGAGCCTCAATTTATGAACGTGTGGTTCTAAATTCTTAGAACTTCCAGGCGTTCACTGGGCAGGCACCGAAGTTGAAGTAGAAGTTAACCATATAACTCACATCAAGATCAGTGACAACACCGTCATTATTGACATCGCCCAAATGCAGGAATGGATACGGTCCTGGATTGTTAACAGGATCGGCAACATAGTAGGCCAATGCAATAATATCAGCCAGGTCGATCTTGCCGTCGTTGTTGACATCACCGCGACCAAATCCGCAGAACTGGTTGGCTATATTAGCCGTCGAGTAGTATGCGGAAGGCTGGTCGGCATCGGTAATGCCCGTCACGCCGAAGAATGCATAAGCATACACGGCCGTATCGTTGGCAGGAATGGTGCTCTTCTGGATGTTAACAAACGTATTCCTGTCGGTAGGATCCGTCGCGCAAGGGGCGGTTCCTAGCTGATGCCACAGACCGGTCCTCGTCGAAGCCCAACGATAGATGGAATCCAAGAAGATTCCCGTATCGTTGAAGATCGACTGCTGAGAGGAGTTGGTCTGCGCGCAGATCAGAGGTGAATATCCACAGCCAAACGGGATCTTTACAAATCCCCAGCCGGTGGTCTTCGCGGCGCAATCATAGAAATATGCGAGCGAATGGGCCGCATCGTAGCCGGCGACGTTCTGAGGCAGGCTCGGTGCGACGTCCCAATCCACGATGGCTGTCATGTAAAGGTCCGTGATCGGAACACTGTTCCTGCTGGTCAAGGCATGTCTGTGAATCGCGAAGTTGGCCAGGGCCGGAACATTCAACGCGCCTATGTACTGGGTGCAGGCTTTGAAGCCTATGGTCAGGGTATCGTCATAAGGAGGATCCACACCATAGTCTTTGCGGTATGTCCAATCCCAGTGCACCGCTGCGCTGGTATCGTCATCCATATTCTGAACCGAGTCTACATAAGAGACGCTGATTACGTTTCCATAGACATTGGCGTAAGAAACGCCGTTGTCGGTGGAAATCTTACCCAGAAGGACGTTCCCGCTCATCAACGGAGCACAGTTCTGGTCGACACAGTTCGGGTCACCCAGGAGTGAATTCCACGCCCAGGGCTCGCTCGACCAGTTCGGCAGATGCGTGGCAATCCGATATTTGCTCTTCGCAAAAATCAAACCGCCGGCAAAATCTGCGCCGCCGATCGTGTTGATTACAAAGTTGTTGGAAGTATCGGGATGTCCGAGCATACCGGAATTCCAAACCTTCTCGCTGTTAGCGCCACCGGCGCCAAAAGTGAGAACCCTGCTGGCATACAAGCAGCCGCCGATCAGACCCAGCTGGATCTGCGGTGCGGCATACTTGCCACCATGAATCGGGAGATCCTTATCTATGCGCGCACTATCAAGGAAGTAGTCAGGATCATTGGACCAGATCTGCGCGTAGAAGGCATGATACCCTCTGGTGATGGCCGGGCCATCAACACTGAGCACTAGAGGAATGGTCGTGCCCGGGGTGAGTACGGTTCCATTAACAGGTGAAACCACACTGTTGATGAATGACGGGGGAGCAAAGGCCGCCTCGGTGGAGGATATGCCCTTGCCGGTCATTCCATCGGTAATCCGGACATTCTCGTCTCTGAAGGAGAGCCATCTCGTCTGAGTTTTCGGGTTGGTAATATCTGTCAGCTTATTCAAGCGGTCAAGGCGATCTTCGCTGACCGTGTTGAGAGCGGCAAACAGACCCGGCTCAGTACCATTAGTCGTAGTGCTTAATATAATCGAGTCAAGAGTCAGATCGGCGCAACCATTGTTCGTGATAGCGTCCGCAAAAGTGACCATCGACGGGTTCGGCGCTCCAAATTGAAGCGGAACATCGATTACATACTGCGGCAACTCAAGGCGCGGACGATCCGTTCCCGTTGTCGCCATGCAGACCAGCTTGTTACGCCACGGGAGAAGGAGATGTCCATCATCCATGGCGGGAGCTAATCTGTGACCGGCTTTGCTGAACAAGCCTGTCAGATAACCGGTGAATCTGCGATGGAACATCTGCAAGCCATCGTTGGCCTGGTAGAAGTTCACGAAGTTGGACTTGTAGATACCGGCATAGATCTCGGACGCGCCTTCAGGCTCGCATGAGAGCAAACCTTCCATCATGGCGCCGTCACCCCATCCGGGATTGGTCGTGGTGTTCTTCCACTCTTGATTACCGCTTGCGCGCGTAAAAGAGGAGGGACCACGAAGCTGGCCTGAATTCAACCAGGGTGTCCAATCCTGATAGATGATCCTGCTGGCATCGATCGCAGGAATATTATAGTTGCCCTGCTGACACAGAGCGGCCCAATTCACGGAACCATCAGCGGCGTTAATCGAATACAGCACGCCACCATCCTGAACTGGGGATGTATTATCGGCAATATTGTAGTAGGACGCCGTGTATAACACGTTGTCCGCAAGATTGCCGGGGTTGCAACCGGCGGCCACGGAAATGCCGGCCGTAAAACCTTCAGCTCCGCCGAAGTCCTTTGGAGGAACTACGACTGGACCCTGATAACCACCTTCGGCCGACAACTGCCATACTACGACGCCTGTCGCCGGATCAATGGCCCAAATATCGCCGCTGGTGGAAAGGGAAGGCATATCGGTACCGACAAAAACCAAATGACCATCGGTCGTAAGGCCTCTGTTAATTGCAGCTGGGTACGCAACCGGGTTGGGTGTCCATCCCGGATAAGCCGCCCCGGTAAGGGCATCAGCCGCATAGACTTTACCAGCGTCGTCAGAATAAATGACAACTTTGGTGCCGGCAACGTCAACGATTACTGACGGTGAGAAGGTCGTGAAAATACCATGGACGGAATAATCACGCGTCCAAACCGTCGTGCCATTGGAGACTCTTAAAGCAGTAAATGCCTGTGTCGAGCCGCCGCCGGTATAGATGATACCATCCTGTACGGTCGGAGTGGAATAACAGCCGTCGCCGATTTCCAGAGGATCCGACAGCCTCTGCCAGATAACCGCGCCGGTATTAATATCGAGAGCGGTTATTCTGTCGAGGGTGTACCAGATTACGGTATCTTTATAGATGACCGGGCTGTTATAAACAGCCGTCTGAGGAGAAGTAAACTGCCAGGCTTTGATCATCTGGCACTTGGCCGTTCCGAGAGAGTTCCCGGAATGGTCAGTGCGGGCAAAGTTCTTGCCCATGGCCGGCCAATCTTCACCCGGGGCGCAGATGCATTCCGCAACCGGAACACAGCAAACGTCGAGAGTGATACCATGGTCAACATCAGCTCCCCAATCGTCGAGCATGTAGCCATAAGCAGGACCCGCCCAGCCTTCGGCTGAACGATATCCGCCGGTGGAACCGTCGTCCGACAGAGTGAAGAATCCGCTCAGGGTATCCGGAGCGAATGATTCCATTCCAACCCAGACATCCTGATCGAACGTGAAGTTGTCCGCCGCGATATCATAGGCTTTCCACCAGCGAGTGGAAATGGTTGTGGGAGGAATCTGGCCATAGTCGCCGGCCGCAATAGGCTTGGAATAAGCCAGCGTGCCCGGCAGATTGTTATTGAGGCCATCCTTGTAGAATATCTGGAGTTCAGAACCGGTGGAATACAGCGGCCAAGAACCCGCGATAGCAAAATTCCAGTAGAAGCGGAAGTTAACCTTCTCTACACGGCATCCCTCGCCTTTGGGCGAGTAGAGCTGATAGGGGGCAACATCGCCGTACCGGTCAGGATAGCGCCAATAGTATGCGTCGCCATCGAAGTTGCTGAGTGTCCGGCAATCGGAGAACTCATCTTTGCAAAGGTCGGCATACATCAAGAAATTGACATCTTGTCCCCAGTCAGCCAGCATCGTGCCCCATGAGCCCCAGTATTCGGAGCTACGACCCGTGCCGCATGATCCGTCATCGGACAGGCAAGCCAGGGTATCGGCAGGGCCGGTTGGCACGGTTGACCAACCCACGTGGAATTCCGAATTGACAACGATATTAAGCGCTGACAAATCGATAATATTCCAGCTTGGGTAGTGAACCAGGGTGGCCCAGGGAAGGGTGTCTGCATAAATTACATTCGCAAGATCCGGGAATCCGAGGCCATCATCACCCCAGACAAAGACTGCCAAATCCGGGTTACCCCAGGGCTTGGAGCCGGGTCTGTAGGTAGCGAGGCCGACAGCTTTCAAAGTTTCCGGACCCGCGACAGAAAATCTCATATTGAAATAGTCGTCGCCATAGGCGTCAGGCTGTTTCCAGTAGTAGGCTGCGCCACAGTCATACTCTGCAGTATAACAGGACGTGTACGGGATTTTACCGCAACAGATATCAACGCCGATCAGGAAGTTAAGATCAAGCTCACCAATCGTCGTTCATCAATCCGTAAGCGCCAAAATATTCCCAACTGCGATTCGAGCCGCCGGCTGTGCCGTCATCGGAGAGTATCGCGAGTGTGTCGCCGTCAACGCCGGTTTTGGATACGCCAATATGGAACTCGGCCGCATTGGCATAAACAAAAGGGCCGCCGGCTATTGAGCGTGCTGAGATCGATGGTTACGTAATACATCCCCGCATGCGGAAGATCCGCCGCGGCGACATCTACATAACCACGCTCAGTACCCGGAAAGCCGAAGCCATCGTCGTCATATAGAGTAACGCGCATCCCGGGATTACCCTTGATGGCGTCACCATATACGGCGACGTAGGCCGTCAACACGCTGCAGGTATACCCTGCTTTGGGCGTGAAACGCTGACCCATAATGCTGTCACCGTATTTATCGGTGAGTCTCCAGAAATAGGCCGCGGCGCCACCGGAGTAATCGATCCCCTCGCAAACGTATGCGGGAGGAAGAACTCTGGCCGGCGTCTGAAGCGCAGTTGATCGCGTTCGAGGGCTTCTGATATCCCTGGAACGGGACGCTCAACTGCGTGGCCTGATTGAATCTGGGAGCATTCGGATTGGTCGTTTCCAGGCGGTTGAGACCAACTTTGGGAACATTGGAACTAATAGCCGCACTACTAAAGGTAAGCAATAACCCTAAAGTAAGTACCGCGATTATCAGTTTTTTAAACATTTATTTCCTCCTTAATATTAGGAAATATGTTACAGTTGTTAACCAAAACTAGAATTTTAGCCAAACCAATCAGTTGCTTATTCTTTCGGCATAATCGCGAAAATCTTTGCCGGGAATATGAATTTCTGATGGCCATGCGGCTAACCTTCATAACTCACCTTTTGTCCAGGGAGGGGCGAGATTTTGTTTCAGCTAACAATTTCATAATCATTCCTATTGGAGTAAGGAGCTAAACTTTTTTGTGTAGAAAAGTTGACGGTTTAACTCCGAAATGTTGCATTGAAGAAAAATAATTAATACTTCTGACTCTCATTGAAAAACCTCTGTGGGTTAATACCGCCACCTCCAATTCTTCATTTATGTTATAGACTATTGTTGACATATCAGAAATTTGGTACACACTTGCGATCGGATTTCATTCGGCCTCTTGTCCGTCACGCCGCTCTCAAAGATGCAACTACAGGTTACGCTCATCGAAAAATGGTATGATTAAACAAAAGTGATCCCTGATAGGATCTTAACCTTTAACAACGAATCAGATCTATAAGAGGTAGCTTGTTTTTTTGTTGTCGCCGTCAAATTGTGGCTCTCTCAACAGCAGACAACGCAGTAACACACGCTCGAATGCAAAGATATGATATAACCACCAAATGTCAAGCGAAAAATGGAAAAAATTTCCACACATAGGCCTGAAAATGTAGAAAACCACATAATTAGTTGTTACACAAGCAGATGTGCTGATTGTGGATAGTCTGTTAATAAAGTTGTTGATTTCTGTGAAGTTTTCCACAATTCTCTGATTTATTGTTATGAAATTGCCAAGAAAACGATATCTGGTCCCGATTTTCATACTTTTGCTGATATTCGGCAAATATATCTCGGAAATTGGGTTTGATCGATCACCGGCCGACCGATTCAAAGTTGTCAGGATTATTGATGGCGATACCATCGAGCTTGCCGGCGGAGATCGATTAAGACTTCTCGGCCTTGATACGCCGGAGAAGGGTCAGCCTTACTACGACTCGGCCAAAGCCTTTCTGAATGCCCTTATTCTGGGTAAGCATATCGAAGTCTCATATTCGAAAAGAAGAAGGGACGGATACGGCCGCCTTCTGGGATATATTTATGTCGATTCGACATGGGTCAATAAAGAGATTTTGAAAAAGGGTCTGGCACATCTTTATCTGTTTGATGATAATTTGTCGGATAAGGCAAAAATCGATGAATTATTGTCCGCGCAGGTCAACGCTATGGAAGGCGGTCAGGGGCTTTGGTCGATTCGGCTCCCCGAAGAAGATTATTATCTGGCGGTTAAAGGCTCTTATCGCTTTCATCGCCCGACTTGTCGATCGCTGATAAAGCGCTCTCCCGAGAATGTAATAAAACTCGTGTCGAGAGACGAGGCCTTCCGACAAGGATATTCTCCCTGCCGCAACTGCGGACCTTAGAGAATTATTGGCATAAATTTATTCCTTCTCGATATCCTTTTTTATTGACAGAATAAATCACGGACTTTAAATTTAGGCATTAATTTGTCAAATTCCACAGGCGACTTTTTTGGGAGTTCTAAGGATTTTGCCAATGCTGGAAATTGGTTTATCGCGAATTGGCCGTTTTTATTGCGTCACTCAAAGTTTTCAACTTCTGTATTTTTGCGGGCAGCAGAGCGCTCGTTCGGGCCAATAGGACTAATGGTATGACTACTACGTTGTCTTCAAGGAGGTGATGCCGCAAGGGAGAAACCATATAGAATTTCAGTTTGAAGAGTATTTAAGTAACTAACTTCCGCTGCTTTTCAGGTATAGTCGTCCGTCGAGTTATGGTGCACACAGCCCCTTTCCCCTGAAAGCAGTCTAACCTCACAGGTGAAGAAAGGGAAGTTCAATGAGAGTATTTCTCTACATTAATTCTGCTTGTTGCGTTGTTCAGTGTCGCCATTGGCGCCGAAGACTTCCAAGTCGGTCCGTCCTGCGTCAGCATCGATAACCGAGAATTACGCCCCGGGCGAAATCATTGTGAAGTTCAAAGACGGCGTGAGCACACAGCAAGCCAGCTACGGCTCTGGCCGATCTCGGCACCACATTAATCTCGACCAATGCTCAAATCGGAATCCAGCAGCTCAGAATCCCGGCCGACAAGACGGTCGAAGAGATGGTCGCTGCTTTCAGCAGCCGGCCCGATGTGGAATACGCCGAGCCGAACTATATCGCTCACGCGTTCATGACCCCGAACGATCCATACTATGTCGTACCAGTGGCATATGCCGCTCATTAACATGCCGGCTGCCTGGGATCAGTCGACCGGTATACCCGGTGTGGTCGTGGCGGTCATCGACTGCGGTGTGGCCTATGAAAACTACGGAGTCTATTACGCAGGCGCCGGATCTGGCCGGCACCCATTTTGTCCCCGGATACGACTTCGTCAACAACGACAGCCATCCGAACGATGACTGCGCCCACGGCACCCACGTGACCGGCACCATCGCCCAGACCACCAACAACAGTCTCGGCGTGGCCGGCGTCGCCTTCAACTGCAGCATCATGCCGATAAAGGTTCTTGATGCCTCCGGAAACGGCACCTATACCGCTATCGTCAACGGTATCACCTTCGCGGCCGACAACGGCGCCGAGGTTATAAACATGAGTCTCGGCGGCGCTTCCGGCTCAACGGCCCTGCAAAACGCCGTGATCTACGCCTACAACAGAGGGTGTCACGATCGTTTGCGCCGCGGGCAACGCCGGCACTTCCGCCCCGCAGTATCCGGCGGCCTATACGCAGTGCATTTCCGTATCGGCCGTCCGTTACGACAGGACCTATACCGTCTTACACCAGCTATGGCTCGACCATCGACATCTGTGCTCCCGGCGGAGATGTGACTGTCGACCAGAATGGTGACGGATATCCCGACGGTGTGCTGCAGCAGACGCACGACGGAGTCAACTACGGGACTTTCGGCTACTACTTCTATGATGGCACGTCGATGGCCTGTCCGCATGTGGCCGGCGTGGCCGCTCTGCTGATTTCCAAGGCCGGCGGCACCATGACCCCCGACGCCGTGCGGGCGGCTCTGCAGAACACCGCGACCGATCTTGGCGCAGCGGGCTGGGATCAGTATTACGGCTATGGCTTGGTTAATGCCGAGTGCCGCGCTGGCGACGATTGGCAACAATCCGCCGGTAGCCGCGTTCTCCGGCACACCGACTTCGGGCACCTATCCTCTGACAGTTACCTTTACCGATGCCTCAACCAACAGCCCGACCAGCTGGTCCTGGACGTTCGGCGACGGCGGCACTTCGACTCTGAAGAATCCGTCGCACACCTACACCGCGGCGGGCACTTACACGGTCGCCCTGACGGCGACCAACGCCTACGGTTCAAACACGCTGACCAAGACCGGTTACATTACCGTGACGGCTCCGAACACCAATCCGCCGGTAGCCGCCTTCTCCGGCACGCCGACTTCGGGCACAGTGCCGCTGACGGTTGTCTTCACCGACGCCTCAACCAACAGCCCGACCAGTTGGAGCTGGACGTTCGGCGACGGCGGCACCTCGACCTTGCAGAATCCGTCGCATACCTACACCACGGCGGGGACTTATACGGTCGCGCTGACGGCCACCAATGCCTATGGTTCAAACAGCGTGACCAAGACCGGTTACATCACGGTGATCAGCTGTGACTCAGCAGTGTGACGATTTCACCGATGGTAACTATACCGGCTGGACCAATGCCACCGGCACCTGGACGCATCTCGAGCTACTACTCTGAAAGGCAATTCCACGACGACCAACGCGAAGCTTACTTCGCCTTTTGGGACCTTCACAACCGCCACAATTACCAGCAACGTGCGGATGAATACCGGACGAACCCAGCGGAAAGCCCGAATTATCTTCGGATATACTGATGCCAGCAATTATCGCATATGTGGAATTCGACGATGTCAGCAACCGAGTCAATATCTGCGAGCGGACCAGCGGCACGAATTATACCCGGGCTTATGCCAGTTACTCATTCAGTTCCGCCACATGGTATGCGGTGACTGTCATCGCCGCCTCCGATGGTGACTGTCTCCGCCAAGGTTGGAACAACTACTGTAAAATCGTATAAATTTGCTGCAGTTCGCTCCGGCTTGGTCGGCGTCGGATACAATAATTCCAATTCCGACTTTGACAATTACTGTGTTACCTCGGTCGTAGGCACGTCGAACGGCTGGGAAGAGATGAGCGACGGCCAGGCACAGCTGAATCTGCCTGAGGGATTCGCTTTGGCTCAGAACTATCCCAATCCGTTTAATCCGGTGACGACCATTGAGATGAATCTGCCGGTCGCTTCCGACTGGACGATTTCTATCTACAATATCACCGGTCAGACAGTGGATCAGTTCAACGGCTACGGCGAAGCCGGAACTATATCGGTTGTCTGGGACGCTTCAAGGCATGCCTCGGGAGTCTATTTCTACCGCGCTCAGGCGGGTGACTATTCGGCCACCAAGAAGATGGTATTGCTGAAGTAAATTCCTCCTGAGTTCGATTAGAAGCTACAGAATCCAATAGTAGCCGGCGGGTTATATAATCCGCCGGTTACTGTTTGCCCAAGCCAAAATACCTGTTGCCGGAATTGAATTACCGGTTATCTTAAGGGATGCCTATCCGTTATCTGTGCCGTTACATCCCATTTCTTGTCCTGTTGGTAATTTTTCTCTGCAGTTGCGGCTCACCCAATCGAGCTACTTACACCAGTCGTCCCGATCGTATCAGGCCCTATGGATAGCACTGGCGCCGGACCCTATAAAGTAATCCTTCCCTCGAGAGCCATAACGGCCGATTTTGAGGTACCTGCCGGAGATTCCTGCAAAGTGCTCATTGAGCTTCATGAGAGCGGGACAAAGCTTGTTCGGATTCTCGCTGATTCGCTCTATGCGCCCGGAAAGCATTCCCTTCACTGGCTCGCTGTCGACAAGAATAATCGTTCGCTGAATTTCGGAATCTACTATTATCAATTTGATATCTGCGGAAAGATATCCACCCGCAAAATAATATATCGCCCTGAGCAGTTCTAAGCCGACCTTTTTGCCCATAAATTGACTTAGCTTACCTCTGATTCCTCCATATCCAAAATCCGCCTAAAATAACCCCCGCGCGGCGTTTACGGTCCGGGAAAATTGTGCAATTTTTGATATACAATAATGCTGCCTGAAGCCGATACTCTTACATAAGTCTGTCCGGCAGCTGCCGGATAAGGGAGAATGATCGTTTCAAGGAGAGAACATGCCAAGTATTCTTGTTATTGATGACAAAGATTCTATGCGCACGATGCTCTCGCAGACTTTGCTTGAGGAAGGTTATCAGGTAGATGTTGTTGAAGAGGGCAAAAAAGCTTTAGATCTGGCGCGTCTGAAAAATTATGACCTGGCCGTCACCGATTTGAAAATGCCGGATTTGGACGGGTTGCAGGTCTTGTCGGGACTAAAGGAGATCGACAGTGATATCTCCGTAATAATTATGACTGCGTACGGCACCGTCGAGTCGGCCGTTGAGGCGATGAAAAAAGGGGCTTTTGATTTTATCACCAAACCGTTTGAACCAAATCATCTGACAGTCATTATCGAACGGGCCCTTGAGAATCGCCGTCTGATCGCAGAAAATTCCCTTCTGCGGGAGGAACTGGCGCAGAATCTGGGATTCAGCGAAATAATCGGCCAGAATGAGAAGATGAGAGAGGTCTCGCGGCTCATTCAGAAAGTCGCCGCCTCTGACACATCCGTCTTGATTCTGGGGGAATCCGGAACCGGCAAAGAGCTTTTCGCCCGGGCGATTCATAATCTTTCACCCCGCCGCGATAAACCGTATGTGGCTATCAATTGCGCCGCTATTCCCCATGAACTGCTGGAAAACGAATTGTTCGGCTCCGAAAAAGGCGCCTATACCAGTTCCGTGGCGCGCAAAATGGGCAAATTCGAAATTGCCGAGGGCGGAACAATTTTCCTTGATGAAATCGGCGATATGGATATATCGCTTCAGGCCAAACTTCTGAGAGTGCTTCAGCAGAAAAGCTTCGAGCGGCTGGGCGGTACCAAGGCCGTATCGGTCAATGTTCGCGTCAATGCCGCCACCAATATGGATCTGAACGAAATGATCAAGCGGAAACAGTTCCGCGAGGATTTATATTATCGTCTCTCGGTTTTTCCGATAACCATACCGCCACTGCGTGACCGTTCCGATGATATTCGCCCGCTGTCGGAATATTTCGTGAATAAATATTGTCGGGAAATGAAAAAGCAGTTGAAATCCCTCTCCAAGGAAGCCCTGGCTTTATTGGAAAAATATCATTGGCCCGGTAATGTCCGGGAACTGGAAAATACGATTGAACGAGCCATCATTCTTGCCGAAGGGAAGAAGATTACTCCCGACCATCTGGCAATACGTCTGCCAACAACCGGGGAGATAAGATTGAGGGAAGGCGCCGGCCTGAAAGAAATCGGCGCCCATGCCCAGATGCAGGCCGAGCGGGCGGCGATTATGAGAATCCTGAGCCAGGTTCGCGGCAATAAACGGAAATGCGCCGAGATTCTGAAAATCGATTACACGACTCTGTTTGACAAGATAAAGAAATATAGCATAGACAACGAGCATAGTTAATCGAATTTGCGAAAGCCAGCCCACTGACTGGCCGCCCGCCCGTCATATATATAGATAAAAGCCGCCCGGCGCCTTCGGGCGGCTTTTGATATATAGTCAGCGCTTTCGAGCCGGGGACGCAAACGTGTGCCTTTGTGGCAAATCCTATTGATGAATAATTCCCCGTTAATACTATCTCCCGCAATTTGATCCTGAATCCAGATCGGCGAAATTTAGCCTGCCCGCCACCGACAAAAGTGAAACCTACGCTTTGACTTCACGTAATTAATATTAGTATAATTATAACCGCTTCGAGAAAGGATGCCGAATGCTGAGCTTCAAATATATCATCGCCGCCTTAATCATTTTTATTGCCTTCTGCCTCTGTTTTGTCATTGGGGCCGCCTCGCTCAAAGCTCAGGATGCTGTTGTCGAGATGAGGAACTTTCAGCAGGGAGACCTTCTGGTTGACGGATTTGAACTTAAAGTCCCCACTAAAGTCTCCATACATGCCGTCGGCGCTCGCCTGAAAAACAGCGACGAAATGTATGCTTACCCCTGGATAATTGATGCCTCTACCCGTGAACCGGTCTGGATTTTCGGCGAACAGCAAACCGATAGATTGCCGGGCTCGGAAAATCTCCGGCAATATGATGATCAAATTTCTCTTTCGGCGGGGAAATACGAATGCTATTACTACGCGGGTCGTCCATACTTTCTGGGTGACGTGAATATACAGATTGACAATCTCGGAGAGGCTCTCAGTTGGCTGGGTGATTATATCGACAAGGGGGAGGACAAGAATCTCAAATACTATTCCGAAGATCTCGAGGATTTGGTATTCGTCATCAAAGCTCCAGCCGATTCCTATGTCAAATTCAATCCCGTTACCGAACTCACGAAAAATGCCATCATCGATTTTTCTCAAGCCGGCGATGATTATTCGTCAAAAAAAGGATTCTCCCTCAAAAAAGCCATTCCGATAAAAATTGTTGCCATCGGAGAGTACTCTTCAAGCGACAGAGTGTTTGTTGATTACGGTTGGATTATTGATGCCGAGTCTCGCAAGAAAGTCTGGCAGATGGATAAATGGAATACCAGCTGGGCGGGCGGTGGACGAAAAAACCGGGAGTTTAACGATAAAGTTGATCTTCCCGCCGGAAATTATATTGCTTACTATGTGACCGACGATAGCCATTCCTTTGAGGATTGGAACACTCAGCCTCCGTTTGATCCCCTGCATTATGGCCTGACTATTTTCCCGGCCAATCCGGGGGATAATCAGTTTGTGGCAAGCTTTGAGGATACCTACAAGGAGCCGGTCATTGTTGAGATAACCCGCGTACGAGATAATGCTTTCAAGTCCAAAGGATTTTCCCTCAAGAAGGAGACCAGTCTTCACGTGGTGGCGCTCGGCGAGTATGGATACAGCGATGAATTTGTGGACTATGGATGGATCGAAAACGCCGACAATAGTGAAAAGGTCTGGGAAATGACGGAAGATAATACGGAACATGCCGGAGGCGCCTCCAAGAATAGAAAGTTCGATGGCGTAATCACCCTCCCTGCCGGGAAATATATGGTTTATTACGTCTCTGATGATTCCCACTCTTTTCGAAACTGGAATGCCTCAGCCCCCATCGATCCCGAAATGTGGGGAATAACGATTTTTGGAGCCGGAAAAAATTTCGACCCCAAATCAGTGGCGGTCTTTGATGATATACCGGTGGCCGGAAATGCACTGGTCAATCTGACCCGTTTGGGGGATAATGAAGATGTGGAACAACCTTTCAAACTCACTTCTACACAGAAGATTCATATTCAGGCTGTCGGCGAGGGAAGAGATGGCGAAATGTTCGACTATGGCTGGATTGAGAATACCAGTACCCGGTGAAACGGTATGGGAAATGACCTACCGGATGACCCGTCCTGCCGGTGGCGACGAGAAAAATCGCAAAGTTGACACCCAGATCTCCCTGGAAGCCGGGGAATATATCGCTCATTTTGTGACCGATGACTCCCATTCTTTCCCCAATTTTAATGCGGCCAGACCCGACGCGCCTCAAAAATGGGGAATAACCATAACCAGGGATTAATTAGGACCCGGAAATCTTCTATTTCCAAATCTGTTGATAGCCATCAAAGCAGACTCTTGGCGGCAAACCTCAATATATTTTAATGAAGAGTTATTATGCGGGCGTAGGTACCGCGACGGGAACCATAATCGGAAATCTGATACTAATAATAGTGCCATTCCCCGGAATTGACTCAATAGTCAATTTAGCATTGTGATTGTCAATGATTTTTCGACAAACGAGCAATCCGTACCCATGGCCCGTCGGCTTGGTAGTGAATCTTTCGCTGAATGCCTTCTCAAGAAGGTCTTTCTCTATCCCGACACCATTATCGGTGACACTTATGGTAAAAATCTCGTCGACCGCATTTTGAATGAGTCCAACCGCGATCTTCCGAATCGTCCCGGCTGGCAACTCCCTCGTGGCATCGGCTGCGTTATTAAGAAGGTTGTATAATAATTGCTGTATTTGACCTGTATCGGCCATGGAAAAGAGGGGAGTGGAAGGCCCGTTAAAATCTATTTCAATACCCTCAAAATGTCTCTGTGTTTTCAGGTACTCAACCACATCGCTGAGCAATTGAACCACGTCGCAGAGTTGCATGTTGGCATCCATCGAGGAAAAGTCCATCAATCCGCGCGAGAATTTTTTGATATTATCAAGGTTAGTCTTGACGGCGTTAAGATATTTGTCCAATTCCTCCCAGTGACGCTCTTTGATATGATGCTCGAGGAGCGAAAAATTCCCGAACACTACTCCGGTGATATTGTTCAATTCGTGTCCGATTTCGGCCGACATCTGCCCTTTTGCGGCCATCTTTTCAAGCTGGATGGTTTGCTCCTGTAATTCTTTGAGCCGACGGTAAGCGTTTCGGGTCTCTTCGAGGAGGATTATATTTTCAAGCGATATCGCTATCTGATTGGCAGTAATCGAGAGCAGCTTTAGATCGCTGGCTTTTATTATTTCTTCGTCCATCGAAAAATCTAAAATTAGAAATCCATAAAGCCTGGTGCCCCGCTTAAGAGCGATATTAATCAGCCGTCCCCCGGCGGACTGCCAGGAAGGGATAAGGATCGATTTTATATTCGGATCATTGTGAGCTTTATAAAGAGGGTGCTCTTCTACCGACGAAATCACGAAGGGCGAATCGAATAGACTGCTTTCCGTATCAAAGCAATTCACCGGGAGATTATACTGAGCCTCTTCAAATGAATCACCGACGCAAGTAATGACATTGACCTCCCCCTCATTTCCGTTTCTGAAGGCAATAGAGCCCCGATCCGTCTTGGCCTGCATGAGCGCAAAGCCGAGTGAAAGTCTCATTAATGATCTTATATCTCCCACGGTGTACATCAACTGATTGAGATCCGACAGACGGCTCAATTCCGAAGCCAGCGATTTTTCAGCGTCCTTTTGTTTCTTCTTGACCGCGTTCTTGACTGCCTGACGCATTTCATTGAGCTCGAATGGCTTCATGATGTAATCGTAGGCGCCCTCCTTGATGGCATCCTTTGCCGTATTGAGATTGGCATAACCGGTCATGAATATAACGCCTATGGAAGGATTGATCTCCCGGACTCTGCGTGCCAATTCCAGCCCGTCGCACTCGGGCATTCGGATATCGGTTAATATGAAGTCAAAATATTCCCGTTCGATCTTTTGAAGAGCCACCTGACTGCTGTTGGCCAGTTCAATCTGATACCCGACGTCTTCAAGTGCGTCTCGAACCAGTGACAGCACGATTTCCTCGTCGTCAACGACGATGATTTTTGTTGTATGCCCCTCTGTCTGAGGATTTTCCTTCATTTGGGAGATCCGATCTTGCCACCCAAAACCGACTTTAATGTATCCTTTAATTCCTGCAAGTCAAAGGGTTTCGCCAGGCAGCGGAAAGCTCCGGCGCGAGCGGCATCTTCCGCCTCCTTCTCCGGCAGTGAGTCGGTCATTATGATGGGAAGGTCAGGTTTGATAAATTTGATTCTCTTGATCGTCTGAAGGCCGTTCATTATGGGCATATGAACATCGCAAAAGACTAAGCAGTATTCATTTTCAGCGATCAACTCCAAAGCATCCTTCCCATTCATGGCCATATCGACTTCGAATCCGGAGTCCACAAGAACTTCGTGGAGAAACTCCCTGATTACCGGCGCGTCGTCGATAATGAGAATTTTCTCAGCCATTTTCCCTCCCGCTGTTATCGGTCTGGCTGCGATCCTTCTGCGATAACGATTTTTCCACTTCGGATCGGAGTTGCTTGATTGTAAATGGTTTGGAAAGAAAGGCGCTTATGCCGTATCCCAATGCGCTGCCCACCGATGCCAGACTCGAATAACCGGAAATTACGATTATACTCGAATGCGGATAGGTCTCGCGGGCAAATTTCACCACTTCCTCCCCGGAAACCCGGGGCATCTTCATATCCGTGATAATCAGGTCGAATTCCTTCTCTCGCATCCTCGCGATCGCTTCATCGCCATCGGACGCTCTTTCCACCTCGAAATCCTCGAGGACGTCGAAAAGAAAATCACGCATTACGGCTTCATCATCGACAACCAGAATAGACTTGATAGCGCGCCGCCTTTCCTTTCCAGCCAGGATTCTATGTCCCGGCCTTACTAGATACTATTTCGACAGGACTGCATCTTTTCTCAAGCGGAAATATAATCGTGAAAGTTGTCCCTTCACCCGATCGGGATTTGACTTTAATTTCGCCGCCATGTTCTTTCACTATGCCATAGCTGACCGAAAGCCCCAGCCCCGTGCCCTTCCCGATTTCTTTGGTCGTAAAGAATGGCTCAAAAATCTTTTTCTGGTTGGCTTCGCTGATACCAATCCCCTTGTCGGCAATCGAAACCTCGATCGCGCCGCAGAATTCTCCCAGAGGAGGCAGGTAGCGCGTTGAGATCGCTATTTCAGAGCCGGGTCGCGAGGCATGCATGGCGTTGATAACTATATTGGTAAAGACCTGCTGAAGCTGGCCGGGGTTCCCCTTGGTTTTCGGGATCGTCTTATCATATATCTTCTTCAAAGTCATCTGGTTCATCATCAACTGATGATCCAGGAAGGAAAGTGTTTCCTCCATAACCTGATTAATATCTATCTCCAGAAGCTCCATGGTCTGGGAGGTCCTTGAAAATCTCAAAAGATTCTGGACGATGGCTTTGCACCGCCGCGACTGACCCTCTATATCGCGGAGGTAACGCTTATAGGACTCAATATCCTTGGGGGTAAACTCATTGATTTCCTTCGATTGGATTTTTTCCAGTGCGAACTGGGCATATCCGAGTATGCCTCCGAGCGGATTATTCAATTCATGGGCCACGCCCGCGGCAAGCTGGCCGATTGCCGCCATCTTTTCCGACTGAACCAACTGCGACTGCGCGTCCTCAAGCTCCTTGGTTCTTTCAATTATCTTTTCTTCCAGAGTTCGGTTATATTCTTCAATTTCGTCCTGCGACTTCTTGAGCGATTCGATCATGCGATTGAATGATCCCGCGAGATGCCCGATTTCATCCTTCCAGACTACATCCACGGTTTTGCTCAGGTCGCCTTTGGAAATCTTGTCAGTGATCTCCGCCAGCGATTCGATCGGCCGAGTTATTATGCGCACAAAGGCTGTCATGATGATAATAGCCGAAAGTACGACCATCAAAGTCAGAAGAATCGCAGCCGTCTGCGATTTAGTGATTTCCTTATGCAGATTATTAAGAGTCAACCCGATTTTTACCTCGCCGATTGTCTCCGCAATTGAGGCTTCCTCGTCAGGCGAGTGCCCCGCTACCTCACCCAAATTCTCCTTGGAGACCTCGTGACGTTTTGTCTCTACGGGATGGCTCAATTCGATGAATTCCGTGCCGTCCGAGGCCCGCAGATGAAGCTGTTTGCATTTCGGATGAAGCGATGCCGCCATATCTTCATAAGTGAAAATGACTTTGGCGTCTTTCCTTACGTTTTCGCCCGTTTCCGCCAATACCTTGCCATCGGCACTGGTGATGACAACATAGATTATATCATCCGCCATTGCGACGCCCTTGATGAGAGCTTGAAGTTCATCGCCGGCTTCCAGAATTACTCCATATTCGGCGTTGTAGGCAAGATTCGCAGCCATCGCCTGCCCGCGTTTGGCCAATTCCTGATGATAAATCTCGTTCTGACGTTTAATCAGATACCCGCTTATAACAAGCATACTGGTGACAATCACGATCGACACCACCACCACAAATTTCTCTCTAAGGGCAAATCTCCGCAGCAAATTAAGAGGCTTCATCGGTATACCTCCTTTGCTACGGAGGCCAGGTCTTCGGGAATAGTCACGCTGATATGCTTCGCGGTCTTCTCATTATAATGAAACCAGATTATGCCGGGAACGGCTACCGGAATTGATGCCGGAGGTTTACCCGATAGAACTTCCATGGCGATTCTTCCGGCCTGCCGACCAATATCTTTGTAGTCATAATCCAGCGCAAAGAGAGCTCCCGATTCCACCATATTCTTGGAGAATCCCATGAATGGCTTTCCATTCCTCAGGGTGTTAAGAAGAATGAACTTGGTCGAACTGGGCGAGAAGATGCCGGGGTCAGCTACTGACCAGAAACCGTCGACTGATCTATTCAATTTGTCCAGGGCCTCGGGTATCTCCTTCTCACTGGCTATCTTTATAGCTTGAAGCTCCAGCCCCAGGGCCTTGGCGAGGGCTTTGGCCGGCGGTATAAGATTTTCTGTCTCGGATGTGTATAATACGCCGATTTTGCTTAGATTCCGTATCACCCTCTTGTAATATTTGAATTGGATGTCGGCAGGAATATCCAGCGATGAGCCTGTGATATTCCCTCCGGGATTTTCAAGTGTCTTGACAAATCCCGATGTTTCCGGATTAAGCACGGCGGAAAAAATGATCGGTTTATCTTTTATTCTGTCGGCGACGACTCTTGTGGCTGCCGATCCGATGGTCAAAATTAATCGGGGGTTCACCGCCTTAATCTCTGCGACCTTTTTATCGAGAGAATCATTGTGCTCCGGCAGAAAGAAATCATAAAAATTCAGCGTCGCATTTTGGATGGTTACAGCGCTCTTAATACCTTTTAAAGTACGCAGAGTGGTTTCAAGACTGTCGCTATAAACAACAGCCAACTTGACTTCCTCGGCGGAAAGCCCTTCGATTATGAATAAGAGGGAAAGGAGAATCCCTCCAATGAAGAATATCTTCTTCAAATTCTCATCTTCTCCAGTGGCCCTTGATGCCTGATGCAGAATACGCGATGTCCATGTATGTCATATCATTCCAAAATCTATAACGGGGCATAGATATCAATCAGATTATCGGGCGGAATCCCGAAAATCTTCACCATGAATTACCCCTTCGGGCAAAAAAAATAGAATCCGAGAAAATTGTCCTTCATTAATTCCAAAGAAAATTAACCGCTGGATTAAGAAATAGAATTGAAAGTCGATAACAATTTAAGAAGTGGGATTCGCCATAAGGGCGGATTCGATTCCAATATTTATAAATGATATACAGAAATTACAGAATCAAACTCTCATTCATGAATGAGGGATAGATACGGAGGATCTGCATTGAGTACAGCCAAATCAATCCTGCTCCTGATTTCGGCCATGCTAATTGCGACACCAATAATTCTATTGGCCGGAACTACCGGCAAAATCGCCGGCGCCGTACAGAACAAGGTCACCGGAGAAGCGATTCCGAGCGCCACCATAAGAGTGGTAGGGACTGATATCGTGACACAGACCGATGCTGATGGCGAGTATTTTATTATCAATCTGCCCGCCGGCTCTTACAGCCTGTCGGTTTCGGTTGTCGGTTATCAGGCCATCCAAAAGGAGGATGTCAGGGTCCTCCTTGACCTGACCACGCCTGTCGATTTCACTATCGAACAGGTCGAAATTCCACTGGCCAGGCAGGTCAAGGTCTATGCCGAGAGACCTCCTATCCAAAAAGACCAGACCGCCTCGCGTTCGACAATAACCTCTGACCAGTTGTCCATTATACCGAACGCCATAACTATCCAAAAAGTACTCATGAGCATGGCCGGTACCGTAGTAGATCGCGACCGCAACCTCCATGTGCGCGGCGGCCGCTCGGAAGAAGTAACATATTTCTACGATGGTTTCTCAGTGCAGGACCCATTCGTTGGACGCGCCGGAATTCGCATCATGCCTGATGCGCTTGAAGAAGTTAACCTGACTTCCGGTGGATTTCCGGCCGAATATGGCGAGGCTCTTTCGGGTATCGTCAATGCGGTGACCAAAGAGGGAAGCCGGAATTATAGGGGAAAGCTTAAATTCTACGATGCTTACGGTTATCCATATGATATATATACCGGCAATTTCAAGCCGCTTCAGCGAATGAAGAACAGCGCCGTAAATTATGACCTGTCCGGGCCTATTCCAATGTTAAGCGGCAAGCGGGCGACCTTCTTCGTGGCGGGAGAATATATTCACAATGATGGCTATCTCCCTCACAATCAGGCTAAAGAAATGACCCAGACGGCAAAGCTGAACTTACAGCCGTCGCCAAATGTGAAATTGACCGCTACCGGAAGTTACTACTCCGCTAATTCTCAGGTTTACACGCATCGCGATGTGAATGACCGTTCTTATGATTTCAATCTCGACGGATTGGGTATATCGAAGACGAAAGCTTACCTTTATGGCCTGAGGGGCAATTATAACCTCGACCCCAGGACAATTTTAGCATTTTCATATAATCATTTCTATACCAGTAACAAAAGGGCTCCCGAGCATCTCTTTGATAAGTACTGGAATCAATGGCCGGGGTACTCGGAAGATTCCAATGGCGTCTATAATGGTACCATTCATGTGAACAATTACAGTACTGCTCTCGAGTACTTTAACACCGGATTCACATATGGCGATGATTTTGAACCCACTTACCGCAAAAGGACAACTCGCTATGACGCCCTGGCCCTGAATCTCACCAGCCAGTTCAATAAATATAATCAAATTCGAGTGGGTAGCGAATACCGTGACTATGGTCTCGCCTGGGATTTCAAGCAATTCTATAATCTTGAGCCTTACGGCGAAAAATATGACCAATCTCCGAAATACGGGATGATCTATCTGCAGGATAAACTGGAATTGAAAGACCTCATTGTCAATGCCGGTCTGCGCTGGGATTACTTGAGTTCTGAGGTCGATTATTGGCCGAATGTGCTTGACACCTCGCACGTTCCCAAAGCCCGTTCCGGCTCCCAGTCGCAAGTATCGCCCAGACTTGGCATCTCTTATCCGATTTCCGATAACTCTGTGATGCGATTCAACTATGGCTATTTCTTCCAGGTCCCGAACTATACATATATGTACTCCAATTTGCAGGCCAATCTGAACAGCGGTTATCCGATAGTGGGAAATCCGGCATTAAAGGCTGAAAAAACGATCGCCTACGAATTGGGCGCGAATCATATGCTCAATCAGGACTTGAGGCTCGATGTCACTACTTACTTCAAGGACGTGAAGAACATGGTCTCCACCAGAGAAATTGGCTTACACGGTGTCAGCCCCGTGACCCAGTTCGTCAATGAGGATTATGGCTCGGTGAAGGGAATCGATATGACTATCGAAAAAATTGCCCGTGGTCATTTCTCCGGTTCCTTTGTCTATTCTTACATGATCGCCAAAGGAAACTCTTCCTCAGCCTACGACGGTTATTATAATTATATCACCAACCCCAATGACTCCGTGAAACCTGTCAAAGAGTACCCGCTTTCGTTCGATCAACGGCACAGCGCGACTCTTAACATTGACTATCGCGTCCCGCGTGAGTGGGAGGGAAGTTTCCTCGGCATGGATGTTCCGGGCGCCTGGGGAATTAATCTGGTCGGCCGCTACGGCAGCGGTCTTCCTTATACGGTGACGGATAATTTGGGAAAAAGAATGGGTGGTATCAACGAGGGACGACTTCCCGCATCCTATTCGGTTGATATGAGATTCAATAAAGATGTCTTCCTGTCAAAAGATAACCTCTTCTTTTCCTTCTTTGTTGAGGTCGAGAACCTGTTCAACAGCCGGAATATTATCAATGTATACACGAACACCGGACGCGCCGATGATGACGGAAGGCGCTTCGATCTGACCTCCGATCCCGACGGCTCGGGGCCTTATACCGCTGAAGATGTTAACAGATATTATAGATTATTGGCAAAAGACCCGCAGAACCTCTCTGAGCCTCGTACTATCCGTACGGGACTCGAGTTCAATTTCTAATGAGGTTTGCTTATGAATAAGATACTCAGAATCATACAATTTGCGCCGGCGCTTCTTCTTATTGCCCTCAGTGCGGGTCAGCTGTCCGCCCGACCCGCGCAGAGCACCGCGCCATCGCCGGAAGTCGTCAAGCAGATTATCCAGGACAAAGGCAATATCGTCACTACCGTGGACAACTGGGGGTATATCGGCGGATACCGTTACTATGATTTACCTTCAGGCGAATGGCCCAAAGGTTCCGGACACGACTACATCGGTGAGATGAAATTCTGGATGGGCGCTGTTACTCCGTCCGGCGATACTGTCGTTGTGGACTCCGATGAGGATTTCAAACCGATCCCGTCTCTTGTTTCGGGGGATAACAGTTACAACATCAGATTATCCACCGACTCAACTTCATTCGATTTTGACCCCTCCGATACGACCGGCTTGGGCATGGGTAGTCCGGCTCGCGGATGGCGAGTCTGGAATGCCGACAGCAGCGCCTGGGTTTACAACACGCTTTTCTCCACCCTCGATTCCAGCTTCCACCCGGGTGGTCCCACTTCGCTCCAGCAGTCATTCTACAGGTTTCAGGATGGAAACAGCCCCCAGAGCCTGGGATTGGAGATGTCGCAAACCATCTATCAGTGGAATTACTGCTATAATGAAAATATGCTCTTTGTGGTTCTGGAGATTACCAACGTTTCCGGAATCGATTATCCGGACTTCGCCTTTGGAATCTATTGCGACTTTGACATCGGCGGCTTCGACGGTACCGGAGAAAACGGGCGATTGGGAGATTTGGTCGCCTGTGATGTCGCCGAAAACTTGGCCTGGGATTATGATGAGGATGGTTATGATCCGGGGTGGGGCCCATTGGTCAAAACCGGAATCATGGGTACAAAATATCTGGAAACACCCGACGACATCGGCATGACCGCCTTTCGCACCGGACAGTGGGAATATTTACCCGAAGATGATCCCGGAAAATTCGCATTCCTGAATTCATCCCAGATCGACACCAGCCTGCCGCCCACCGACCAGTACTATCTCCAGTGCACGCGGGGGATCAATCTGACAGCGGGCAAAACAATCCGCGTTGTCTATGCCATCGTTGCAGGCCAGGATGTTAATGACTTTTATGCCAATGCCTCCACCGCACAGACTCTATATGATAATCATTTCGTAGGACCTCAGCCGCCGGTTGCGCCCGATCTCCGGGCTCGCGTCGGCGACAAGAAAGTCTATCTGAGTTGGGGTGATACCTCTGAAATCAGTCTTGACCCTCTCACGGGGAAGCATGATTTTCGAGGCTATAAATTATACCGATCCACCAACCAGGGATATACCTGGGGATTTGCGGCCGATGTGGTAAATTCCTGTTTGAAAAAGGATTTCCAGCCCGTGACCGCGTTTCAAATTGAGAATTTCGGAGACCCGATACAACATACCTATATTGACACCAATCTCATTAACGGCAAGGAATACTGGTATTGCCTTGTGGCCTATGATGCCGGTGACCCTTCTGTGCCGATTGATCCTCTGCAGACCGGCTTCGGAACACCCGGAAGTGATCGCTACACTGCCAAAGCCGTTCCTCGAAGCGAACCGGCCGGCTTCTATGACGCCTTCTCAACGATTCAGCATCAGGTTGACGGAAATGGAAAGCCGTCCGAAGGATCCATACATCCGATCGTATTCAATCAGACATGGAATAAGGGCGTGGAGTATCGAGTAGTATTTTCCGAAACCGACGACCTCACCAGCTGGCATCTGCTTAATTATTCCACCGGCGATACCGTCCTCAAAAATCAGACCATTCAGGATGGCGACGTCAAACTGTACAGCATTGCCGACGGTATGCAGGTAGTGGTACGCAACGGAGAGAGGACTCCCCGTTCGTGGGCGCAGACCTCGTTTGCCACTGCCCGCCGATACAACATTGCATCTCGGTTATACCTACGGCCCGACCGGCGATGCTTTCGGATTCCCTCTGGGTAGGCGACAAGCATTTCCGCTCGACCTATGAAATCCGTTTCACCTCGGAAGGCTCCGAGGCCTATTGGATAACTGACGATGTTACCCCTATTCATGTGCCTTTTGAAGTATGGAATGTTACTCTCGGATACCAGGTTCTGGCGGAAATTCTTGACCAGGATCAAAATCAGATCTGGGAGCCGACAGAGCGAGACTATATCGGCATCGTGGATGTACCATATGATGGCAATGCTCATCCGGAGGCCTTCCCCTACAATCATGCCTGGTTCTTCCGACTCGCCATCACCGATACGAGTTTCGCCCCGGGCGACGTCTTCACGGTTGAGGGTGCGCCGGTGAATGGAGCCGATGATATTTTTGCCTTCAGGACCGATGGGGTTAATATCACCAATGCCAAATCAAGCCTGGATAAAATAAGAGTAGTCCCCGATCCCTATATTGTCCACGCCTCCTGGGAAACCAGTAAATATGAACGGAAACTTCAGTTCACTCACCTTCCGGAAATCTGCACTATCAGAATTTATACTTTAAGTGGTGACTTGGTTAACACCGTTGAGCATTCCGATGGTTCCGGTACGGCCGATTGGAATATGCTGTCCCGCGACGGTCTGGATATCTCTCCGGGGGTTTACTTATATCATATAGAATCCTCAGTCGGCAGCCGCACCGGGCGGTTTGCATTGATTAAATAGGAGATGACGCCATGATGAACAAAATTATCTGTATTTTGGTCGCACTGACAATATGCGGCTCGGCCATCGCCGGCGAATTCTCCAAGTCCGGAACGGCCGGAGCCCAATTTCTGAAAATCGGGGTAGGTGCTCGCTATCACGGGCTCGGCGAGGCCAGCGTCGCCACGGCTGACGACATTTACTCGATGTACTGGAATCCTGCTGGCCTGACCCAGATTCTTGGAAGCCAGCTCGCTTTCACCTATGTCAATTATCTTACCGACGTCAATTTGAACTACGTCGCCTATGCCAGAAGGTTTGAGAACCTCGGTGTCCTCGGCGTTTCGGCCACTATCCTGTCTATGGATGATCAGGAAATCACCACGGTTGACCAGCCCGATGGAACCGGCTTCAGTTATTCGGCCTCATCGTATGCGCTTCAGTTGAGTTTCGCCCGCGAGATGACTGCCCGATTCTCATTCGGTGGGAGCGTGAAGTATATCGGTGAGAAATTGTACCGTGAAAAAGCCAGCGGCGTTGCCTTCGATTTTGGAACCCTGCTCTACACTGGATACCGCAGCCTCCGGATTGGAATGAATATCTCCAATATGGGCCCCGAAATGAAGCTCGACGGCCCCGACCTTGAGGTTCCCTATGATCCCGATGAATCCAATCCTAACCAGGATCCCTTCAGCAGCCGCCTGAAAGTCGACCCTTATGATCTCCCCCTGACGTTCCGTGTCGGCATGGCCTATGATCTGCAGTTCGGGGAAACCTCCAGCCTGACCCTGTCGGCGGAAGCCAAGCATCCCAACGACAATAGCCAACAGGGATCCTTCGGCGCTGAATATAATTGGGGCGATAAATATTTCCTTCGCACCGGATACAAGCTGAACTATCAGGAAGAAGGGCTTGGTCTTGGCGGAGGATTAAGATTGCGGATGTCTAACAGCACCGACCTGGCGCTTGATTATGCCTGGGTTAATTTCGGCAGATTTGAATCGGTGCATCGATTCTCCGCTTCCCTGCTCTTCTAGTAACCCAACTATCACAATTAAAGCCCCGCTTTAAGCGGGGCTTTTTTATTTGTCCTCTATGCCGGTTTAAGAGCGATTATCGCCAGGACGGCATTTTTAAAATCCCGCCATCAGTCCGCCCGATACTCCCACTTCCGAGACTCCCTCAACGCTTCCATATCTTAAGGCTCCATTTATTAGCAACCCCTTTTTGATGGGAAACCTGGTCTGAAATAAAAGCCCCGGGGAATCGTACAAACCGCCGCAAAATCCAAAGTAGAGATTCACATTCTTCTCATTGGCAAGCCCAAACCCAACATCATAATATCCCCCTCCTGAGACCAGCGGTGCGTTCTCATTCAGGCTGGTAATGAGATAGAATTTCTTTGGATTGCCAAACCTCAGATGAAAAGAAAAGTCGGCCGCCGTCTGATGCTCGTCGTCAGACAGATTTATAGGCCTGTGCCCGCTTATATATCCGAACCCCAATCCCACCGGAACCGTCTCTATCCCGATGCTGGGATTGATATAGCTGAATTCAATCGGAATCGATGGGGATTTCTCGATCACATCTCTATTTTCATACTGATTGTAAGTCCGTATCGGCGTGCTAAAATGCTTCGAGCTCCACTTCCCGACGCCAAATCCCACCACTACTTCAGAGTTCTTATGAGGTGGAACGGCCAGATGAGCATTCACAGCATAATCGTTAAACGTACTACCGACCGCGGCAATCGGCCCATTGCAGCCTCTTATCACCGAGGCATATTGCCCTGTCCCGATCTGTCCCGAAATCGTCACGCTTGTTGAATCTGGATTGTTCTGATATATCCCGATCGGCAAAACAAGGATAATGCCAAAGCTGATAGTATGCATCAATCCCTTGAAAAAGGGCCAAATTCTGCTGATGCGCTTACGAGGCAACTTTCCAAATTGATAAAAATACATATACGATCCTCCCCGAATTTGAAATAAATATATAATATCAGGCCCATTCGGCAACAGATTATTTTATCTTATCCTCCGGAATTAAGTCAAGTTCTTAAGTTAGAAAGGAAATTTGAAATGTCTCGCAAAGATCATCTCCTCTATATGCTGACCATCAATCAGCGGGTCATCAGGAAGCTTCTTGATGATATAACAGAAACGGAGTCTATGGTAAGGGGTGAGCATGGGCTGAACCATATCCGCTGGTTGGCCGGCCATATCTTCAGAAGCGATCTCCACAGCTTCCGAAATCTGGGCCTGGATGATGGCTCCTTCGAAAAGTATGCCAGTCGGTTCGGTGGCGGGTCGGTAATTTCGGATAATCCGGGACACTATCCTTCTATGGCTGAGGTCCGAGAAATGCTCTACAAATCGCACGACCGCTTGTTCGATGTTATTTCCAAATCGTCCGATACTGATCTCGAAAAGGAAATTGACGACCACGGCAACAAGCGACCTGTCTGGCAGGCGCTGACCTTTTTGGCGATGCATGAGTTCTATCATGACGGGCAAATAGTGAATATTCGAAAGATTCTTGGACGGGAGAGGCCCTTTGCCTGAGATTCCGTTTGCTTGGTGTCAGAGGATGATCTGATTCTATTCGACACATGACTATCGGATTTTTAAAATTCAGTGCCTGAAAAGCGGATGCAGGTTAATTTTGAAAGCGTAAATTCTGTCGATACAAAGAGACTTTCCAAATATCTGTCTGAAGATATGTGAAGTCCAGTATAATTAAATAAGTTGACAGGAGTTATGAAATGAATAGGCTTCCCTCATCCCCGACCATGTATCGCGCTCTGCTTGACCGTGATCCTACTTTTGAAGGTATCTTCTTCGCCGGCGTCAGGACCACCGGGATCTTTTGCCGTCCCACCTGTCCTGCAAAAAAGCCTAAAGTCGAGAATGTAGAATTCTTCCCATCGGTGCAGGATGCACTTTGCGCCGGATATCGCCCCTGTTCCCGCTGCCACCCGCTGGAAAAAGAACCAGGCGCCCCGGAAATAGTAACAAAATTGTCTGATACGGTTGAAAGATATCCTGACCGAAAAATCACCGACGGCGAACTGCGAAACATGGGGATCGATCCCTCCACGGCGCGCCGCCAGTTTCTGAGATATTATGGCATGACCTTTCATGCCTACTGCCGCTCGCGCCGAATAGGGCAGGCTTTACATGATATTCGCAACGGCGAAAGCGTCATTGGAGCACAGATAGAGACCGGGTTCGAGTCTGCCAGCGGCTTCTGGGAGGCTTTTAAGAATGTTTTTGGGACGCCACCCAGCCGATCGGAGAGCGTTAACTGCCTTATGGCGAAATGGATCGACACGCCGCTGGGAGCCATGGTAGCGCTTGGAAACAGCCACGGTATCCACTTGCTGGAATTTGTCGACCGGCGCACCCTGGAAAAAGAGATATCGGAATTGCGGAAACACATTAGATCAGTTGTTGTCCCCGGAACCAATGCGCATCTTGAAAAGCTCTCCGAGGAACTCAGGCGCTATTTTGACGGAACATCTCTTAAATTTACCGTTCCCCTGATTATGGCTGGATCGCCATTCGAGAAAGATATCTGGATGCTTCTTAGAACCATACCTCCCGGCGAAACTCGGTCATATGCCGAAATGGCTCGTGAGCTCGGCCGCCCGACCGCATCTCGAGCCGTAGGGCGAGCTAACGGCCGGAATCCTCTGGCGCTGGTTATTCCGTGCCATCGGGTCATCCGCGCCGATGGCACCTTGTGCGGATATGGAGGCGGCGTCTGGCGCAAACAATGGCTTCTTGAGCATGAACGCCGCATAACTGGAAAATCACCTGCCGGGCAACTGTCGATCACTTCGGATTTGACCATAAAATAGAGAAGGGGATCTTTCCCCCGATTTATTAGATCCTCTAATTGAATTTCTCAAAATTCGGAGATCGCCGCTCGAAAAAAGCCCTGAAAGCCTCTCCCGCCTCTGGCGAGGATAATCTTTCCATTAAAATTCTGGATTCCTCACCAATCGCTTTCCTGACCATTTCAGCATTTGCCTTCTTCAACATTGCCTTGGACAGACGAACAGAAGCCTGCAGCTGTCGGGCAATTTTGCGGGCTTGATTGGTCGCATAATCAAGAACCTCGGCATCGCCACAGATCTCGTTCACCAACCCAATTTCCTTGGCTTTCTCCGCAGAAAAAGGTTCACCTAGAAGCAATAATTCGGCGGCCCGATGATATCCGGCCAGAAGCGGCAATAAATAGCTTGAACCTGCCTCCGGGCAGAGCCCCAGATTAACAAAGGGAAGAATGAATTTCGCATTCTTGGCCGCATAGACCAGATCGCAGTGCAAAAGCATCGTTGTCCCGATTCCCACCGCCAGACCGGATACGGCCGCAATGATTGGCTTTTCAGCCCGGCTGATAGTATGCATAAATTTAAATACCGGGCTGTTCTCGTCTTTAGGCGGCGATTCGAGAAAATCCTTCAAATCATTCCCGCTGGTGAATGATCCCCCCGCGCCGCAAATCAGCATCACTCGAACGGCGCTGTCTTCTTCTGCCTGAAGGATTGCATCGGTCAAGGCCGAATACATGGCGACAGTAAGAGCATTCTTTTGTTCGGGGCGATTGATCGCAATTGACAGGATTCCTTCACTCACTTCAGTTAGAATATATCCCGCAGAGTCTGTCATGAGATAGACCTCCTCTCCAATATTCGCCAGAAATAAAGGCGGCCCTGTATCGAGCCGCCTTTATTTATACTTCGCAGTCGGATTTCGATATTACTTCATCAATATCATCTTGCGCGTTTGAGAGTAGTCCCCCGCCTTAATCTGATAGAAATATATACCTGTGGCAACTTCGCGCCCCGAATAGTCAGCGCCATCCCATGTCGTCTGATAGGAGCCGGCCGATTGCCATCCATTCTCCAGTGTTCTTATCTTTTGACCGAGAACGTTAAATACACTGATTTCAACCAGCGATCGTTGTCCCAGACTATACTCAATGACCGTCGACGGATTGAACGGATTCGGGAAATTTTGTTTCAGCTCGAAAGCTCTGGGAATATTCTGTGATCCGATTGGCACGGCCAGCCCCGCCTCGTATACCGATATTGTCTTCGATGTCGTGTCCCATTGGGCGGTTTGCCACGCCGAAGCCATATCAAGGACTTGGTTATGGTTTACGTCGTAAGTGTACTCATTTTTGCCGACCGAATCCCAGGCCGAGCCTGACCATGTGTAATATAAGTCGACCAACAAATCCCCATTGCCGTCATACGAATATCTATTCTTATTTGTATTTTCCCATTGAGTCGAGAGCATATTCCAATTCTGGACTACGCTGAGAGTATCACGACCATCCACATACACCATTGAATCCCGTATGTGATTCTGCCAGTTGAGGACCCAAATCTGGTCCAGCCACATGGTCATGTTGCCGCTTCCGTCGTAGGTGTATGTAAATTTGGTCGTGTTTTCCCACATGATAACTTGCCACATCTTGGATACCATAGAATCCAGACGACCGCCGCTATAATATTGAATCATCTTGGAAGAGTCGCTCAACACACTATTTATATATGACATTATTAGCGCCACGACGCTATCACTGCCATAATAGGTATAGGTTGTCGTAATTGTCGTATCCCATTTTGTGTTTCCAGTGTTCCAGTCCTCCAGTAGCATTGTTGCCGCATTGGCGCCATCGTAAGTCATAAGAGTGCGAGAACTATTAACCCATTCGGTTCCGACAAATGATTCTTCCAGGGTTTCAGTCATCTTATTCTGGGCATTATATGTATAGGTAGTGCGATCGGCATCTGACCAGGCTAACCCGTCCCAGTCAAGAGTCGTATCGGACATCAGCAAATAAGTGGTTCCCGCCTTAAATACCAGATTCGCAGGAATACTGCCCGAATTGAAAGCACTATGCTGATCCTTCATCCTGTCGTAAAACGATTTTAACTGACTCTGTTCTGTCTGACCGGCCATGGCGATCGCGCCAAATACCAGGATTGACAGGCAGATCAATGCCAGCAAAATTCCGTTAGCTCTTTTCATGACTAAACTCTCCTTCTATTGAATTCCCAAAATTATGTGCCGCCATTTTAATCATTTTTTCTTAACCCTGTCAAGATAATTATAAAATTGGGGGATTGATTACCACGCCAATGGTCTAATGTCTGATTTGACAGCCAGTTCCGGGAAAAAAATTTATCAATTAAGACCTCTTGGGTCGTCAGAGGCAATTTGCCTTGAGCGCGAACTCAGGAGCCGTTAGGGAAGAGAGATAATTAGGCAAACGTTACTAACCCAACCGAATTTGGAAATATGATTTCGGCTTGACAAATTCCCCAAAACAATTATACTTTCGCTTCCCGCTGTTGAGCGGTTAGAATTTTGCGGTTCTTTGACGATATAAAGAGTGTCTACACTCCCCTGTAGCTCAGTTGGTAGAGCAGGTGACTGTTAATCACCGGGTCGCAGGTTCGAGTCCTGCCGGGGGAGCTTTGTCATAGCTTTCTGTCGCGCAATCAATCCAATGCCTATTTTTTTATCCGGGATTTTCACTTGGTTCCGCAAGCACGATTACCCGCTCGATTCCCTTGGGCGAGTCGTATGGCGCAGTTGAAAGCGCTATACAGAGGGATTACCATAACGTCGTTGGAGGCGTCATCGCCAAGCTATTATATTATGGCATGAAGATATCGAGGTAATTCCGGATTTCGACATTCCCGTGAATTACATCAATCGAGATTCCCGCTAATTTCAGAGAAGACAAATTTAGTCCGAATTTACGGAATTGTTAATTTTCCCTATGATCGGACGATATTTAATATTATGAATCCAATTTCCCCCCGATCAGCAACTTTGCCGTGGCGGGGGGAATTTCCGGGGCGCTATGACGCCCATGAATCTCATGCGTTGAGGGGATATCGTGAAGGATCATGCATTCGATATGCCATCCGTCGCCACCATCTATTTTCTCGCCTCCCGACGGGGACGATTTAAATCATTAGCGACAACCCTCTTTGCAATGTCAGTGATTTCGGTCGCAGAAGAAGATATCGGGTCTGGCGCTCGGTTCCGGTGGGGAGAATGATTAAAGTTCTGCACGGTAACAAATCCGAAATGCTTTCCAGCATCGGCGCCATTATGGCCATGGCGCTGGGACTTTACCTCGCCAGCCTTTACAGCTTTCTTCTGTTCCATGGACTTATTGAGATCATTACCATCGCCATCGCCTTTACCCTTTTCATCCTGACCTGGAACACGCGCAGGTTCCTGGCTGATGACAGTCTCAAACTTCTCGGCATAGGCTATGCCTTTATAGCCGTCATAGATCTGCTTCATACCTTCGCCTATAAAGGAATGGGTGTCTTCACGGGCTTTGGCGCAAACCTGCCGACTCAACTCTGGATAGCGGCACGCTACATGCAGGCTCTTACCCTCATCATAGCGCCCCTCCTCGTTCAGCGCCGGGTGGACAATCGCGCCATCTTCGGAGGATTTGCCGCAGTGAGCCTGGCGCTTGTGACGATAATATTCTCCGGCAATTTCCCGGACTGCTATATCGAAGGGAAGGGGCTCACCACTTTCAAGATCACCAGCGAATTCGTAATAATCGCCCTTCTCCTTGCCTCGCTGTATCTTTTTTACAGGAAGCGGAAATATTTCAACGACCGGATTTTCTTCTTCATAATCTCTTCAATAGCCTTCACGGCCCTTTCCGAGATATCGTTCACTGCTTACTTGAGCGTGTATGACTTTGCCAACGCGGTTGGCCATTTTGCCAAACTGATGGCTTTCTACCTCACCTATCGTGCAATACTGGTAATCGGTCTCAGGGAACCCTTCGACCTCATCTTCAGAGACCTCAAGCAGGCGGAAGCAGCGCTTCGGAAAGCTCATGACTCTCTTGAGGGAAAAGTCAGGGAACGTACCACCGAACTGCGCGCCAGTGAAGAGAAATATCGGGCAATGATTGAATGTGCAAACGATGCGGTGTTTATTAATGAAATCAAAGAAAACGGAATGCCCGGTCCTTTTATAGAAGTTAACGAACTCGCCTGCCGACAACTCGGATATAGCCGGGAAGAACTAGCCGGATTGAGCCCCATGGAAATCGACGACCCCCTTTACCGCGACAGAATTGCAGAAAACTTGAAGCGACTCCTTAAGAATGGCCATGCTGTCTTCGAAACCGCCCATATAACCAAAGACGGCCGGAGCATTCCCGTGGAAGTGAGTACCCGTGTCCTGGAGTTGAAAGGAACACGCCTCCTCCTTTCGCTCGTTCGCGATATCTCGGAGCGTAAGCGGGCGGAAGAAGCATTGCGCAAAAGTGAAAAGGATTTGAAGGAGGCCCAGCGTTTGGCACAGATTGGAAGCTGGGAATGGGATGCGTCAACCGATATTATCACATGGTCTGAAGAGTACTACCACATCTACGGTATCAATCCGGCACAGCGTCCTCCCGGATACGAGGAGCACCTGAAAGCGTACACGCCCGAGAGTGCGGCTCGGCTTGAAACTGCAGTAAAGAGAAACATGCAAACCGGCGAATCGTACGAAATCGATTTGGAGCTTGCCCGCACTGATGGACCGCGTCGCTGGGTAACCGCCCGCAGCGAAACCAAGCGCGATGCCCGTGGTCGGATAATAGGGTTGCGCGGGACAGCACAGGATGTCACCGACAAAAAGTGGGCCGAAGAAAATCTCAAATTGGCGATAGAGGATTGGGAACGCACATTTAATGCTGTGGCAGACCTGATCTTCATTCAGGACGCCGACGGGTTCATCCGGCGGGCAAACAAGGCTCTATGCGACCGGTTGGGCAAAACGGCCGATCAGGTCGCCGGTATGCGATGCTATGAATTGATGCACGATCATCATACTCCCCCGGCAAGCTGTCCCCGTTCCAAGATGATGAGCGACGGTGTCAGTCAAGCCTGCGAAATCACTGAATCCTGTTTGGGCGGATGCTACTGGGTGAATATTTCTCCCATCCACGATGCCACAGGAAAAATCGTTGGATCAGTCCATGTGGCCCAAGACATAACCGAAGCCAAGCGTCTTCAGGAGCTGGAAACCCGAGCCCAGCGGCTCGATACTGCCGGGCGCATTGCCGGACAGGTCGCGCACGACCTTAACAATCTTCTGGGGCCAATAACGGCATATCCGGAATTGATCCGAGAGCTTCTTCCTTCGGAGAGCCCTGCGCAGAAATATCTGAATGTCATTGAAGATGCCGGCAATAGGATCGCCGACATTAATCAACAATTGCTGACCCTCAGCCGCAGAGGCCATTACAGCCAGGATGTCGTCGATCTCAATTCCGTCATTTCCCATGCCATTAATGACTTGGGACGACTACCGGACGGTATTTCCTGCGAAACCGATCTTCATCCGGATCTGATGAATATCATCGGTGGCGCCGCCCAACTCCATCGCGTGATCCTGAATTTGCTGGTTAATGCGTGCGATGCAATTGGGAATTGCGGCAAAATCACTATACAGACCGAAAACATATATACCGACGAAGCGACCATTAAATACGATCGCGTACCCAGAGGGGAGTACGTCAAGCTGACAGTAAGCGATACTGGAAGCGGTATTCCGCCGGAAATCATGCAGAAAATTTTCGATCCCTTCTTCACCACCAAATCCGCCGACAAGAAACGTGGCTCTGGACTGGGACTGAGCGTGGTCGACGCCGTAATAAAAGACCACGGTGGGATTATTGATCTGCACACCGAAGTTGGCAAAGGGACATCTTTCTATTTATACTTCCCAATAACTCGCGAATGCCCCCTCGAAACGGCCAGCCGGGAAGTCCCGACCGGAAATGAATCGATTCTTGTGGTCGATGACGATGACGTTCAACGTGACGTACTGAACAGACTGCTATCCTCGCTCGGCTATCGGGTCACGGCATGCGAAAGTGGTGAAAGGGCGGCTGAATTTCTCTGGAACAGTCCGCAAGCCCTGATGATAATCGATATGATCATGCCGGGTGGCATGGACGGAGTCGAAACCTATCGAAAGGCGCTTCAAATTAACCCGACCCAACGGGCGATAATCGTATCAGGCTTCTCCGAGACAGATAAAGTGCACGAGGCGCAGTCGATGGGCGCTGGTCAGTTCGTCAAGAAGCCTTTCAACAGGAGCATTATCGCAACTGCCGTCAGGCAGGAATTGGATAAGGCGGTCAATGCCGAGCCCGCACTGACACTTGATACAACTCCCTGAGCATCACCATCTAAAAACGCCGGCAGTCTGAGCGGGAAAGCCCGACTCCGCCGCTTCTCCTCGAGACAAAGGCCATTTTAATATTTCTGTACACAACTCAAACGGCTTCATTGCTTTCCTGCGGCGTGAAGCTTATATTAAAATAATGCCAATGGCCGAGAACGACATATTTACAGCTGCGAATAATTTCAATATGCGGCATCCTGCAAATAATTCCGATAAATATTCCTCACTTCAGGAGATGAAAATATGAAACAATCATTAATGTCTCTTATTTGCCTTGTCGTTGGATTGACTCTGGGCGCCAGTGTCTATTCGCAGAAGGATAAGGTCGAATATCTTCCTCAGGTAAAATACCCGCTCTTCAAAGAAATGGAAAAACATGCCGATTCATTAAAAGCCGCCGCCGACAGCGTGACCGCTGCCATTCGCGACCGCCAGAAAAAAGATCGGGAATTGAAAGACAGCGCTGCTACCGAGATGCGTTTCGATATTTCCCGAATCGCGAGACCCGTTTCACCCGACGAATTCAAATCGGCCTTTCACTTCCCGCCGACTCCGCAAGATCTCACCGGAACCTGCTGGTCTTTCGCCGGAACTTCTTTTATCGAATCTGAGGTGTATCGACTGACCGGCAGGAAGATTAAGCTCTCCGAGATGCACACGGTCTATTATGAATATATCGAGAAGGTCCGCCGGTTCGTACGGGAGCGGGGCAACTCAGCCGTCGGGGCCGGTTCAGAAGAAGAAGCGCTTCCCCGAATTATGAAACTCTACGGCGCGGTCCCACGCGACATTTTTGACGGCTTACAGCCTGATTACCCGCATTTTTCTCATGACAAACTGGATAATGAAATATCCAACTATTTGGGCTTCGTCAAAGACGACGATCTGTGGGACGAAAACGCGGTAATCGGCTACATTCGTATACTCCTTGATAAATACATCGGGAAACCTCCGGAGAAATTCCAATTCGAAGGCAAAGAATATTCACCCGGCCAATTCGTCACTGAAGTACTGAAAATTGTGCCCGACGATTATATCTCGGCGATGTCCACTCTGAAATTACCCTTTCATACTCCAGGTCTGTACGATGTGGAAGATAACTGGTGGCGAGATAGCGCTTACTATAATCTTCCCTTGGATGAATGGTATGGGGTTATAAAGAATGCCATCCAGAAGGGTTACACCGTGGCCGTCGGAGGCGGGACCGCTGAGCCCGGGTATTATGGCGTCGAAAATCTCGGTACAATTCCCGACTTCGATATCCCCCAGAATTATATCAATCAGGACTCTCGCGAATATCGTTTCTATCGCGGCACCACGGGCGACAATCATGCCTTGCATGTGGTCGGTTTCATCCGCAAAGGGAATCGTGACTGGTTTCTGATTAAAGATTCCGGAAGCGCCAGCCGCAAAGGTCAGCTTAAGGGATATTTCTTCTTTCGTGATGATTACATTCGCCTGAAAATGCTGACCCTCATGGTACACAAGGATATGATAGAGAACTTCATATCCGGCGCGAAGACTAAAGCTAATTGATCCTCAAGCGATCGAGCTATAGTCCCATATTCGATCCTGCGATCCAGCCGGTCGTCCATGCATTCTGGAGATTGAATCCACCGGTAACGCCATCGATATCCAGAATTTCCCCCGCAAAATATAAGCCCGGGCAGATTCGGCTCTCCATGGTCCTGAAATCAACTTCTCTGAGGTCTACTCCCCCGCAGGTGACAAACTCCTCCTGGAAAGTGTCTTTTCCGTTAATGGCGAATCGTCCATGAGTGATTTCACCGATGATTGACTTCATAATATCTTTGGTCAAGTCTGTCCAAACAATTTCCTCATCGGTTCCGGTGATTTCTGCGATCCGGCTCCAGTATCTTTTTGCCACCGGAAGCGGATTCGCGCCCAGAACATGCTTCCGGCCGTTCTGCTTTTTATAGTCAAGAAGTTTGAGGTACAATTGTTCCGTTGTGTAATCAGGGAGTAAGTTCATTATCAGTTCCGCCTGATAGCTGCTTTCATATAACATTCTTGCGCCCCATGACGACAATTTCAAAATGGCCGGGCCGCTTAATCCTCGGTGCGTGATCAGAACTGCGCCAACTTGGTTCAGTCTTTTCTCATTACCGATTATTAAGGTCAGTTTGGCGTTATCGAAACTCACTCCCGACAACCCCTCCAGCCGGGGATCCTTAACTCTGAATGTAAACAATGAAGGAACACACGGCACAATATTGTGACCCAATGCCCGTGCCATTTCATGCCCCCATGCATCACCGCCGGAAGCCAGCAGAACCCGGTCGAATCGCTGAGGGACACCGCTCTGCATTTTAATTTCGAACATTGGCAAAATTCCGCTTTGACCGGTGGCTTCGATACTCTTTACTTTTGCTCCGAGTCGAATCTTGACGCCGCATTCCACCCGCAACTTTCAGCAGGCAATCAATCACTGTCCCCGCCCGGTCACTCACCGGGAACATTCTGCCCTCATTTTCGACTTTCAACAGGACCCCGTGCTTCTCAAACCATGTGATCGTATCACGAGGTTGAAATCGGCTGAAGGGCCCGCGAAGTTCTTTATTCCCCCGCGGATAGTTTTTTACCAGCTCGGCCGGGTCAAAGCAATGATTGGTGATATTACATCGCCCGCCGCCTGAAATTCGAACTTTGGCCAGCGGCGCACGGCCGGATTCATAGACAATTATTTCTGCCGCTGGATCATGATCTGCCGCCGCAATGGCGCCGAAGACCCCCGCCGCACCTCCGCCAATGATCGCTATTCGCACCGGTTTTTCCCGAAAATATTGAATTGCCTTATCATATTACCAAAAATCAAGACCCACCGTCTAAGCCGGTGGGTCTTGAATCAAATTCCTTTTTCCTCTCCCGTCTATTTCCGCATCATGCGACCTATTGTGCCAGCATCCTGACAAGATACGCATACTCAAGCGCCTGTCTTCGCGCACGCTGGCTATTATCTGCCGAGGCCCCATGCCCCCCTTCCGTCTCCTCGTAGAAGAACACTTTATTCCCGAGCTCTTCCATCTTGGCCGCCATTTTTCTGGCATGTCCCGGATGAACACGATCATCCCTTGTGGATGTCACAAAAAGCACCTTCGGATATTTTACACCCGTCCTGACATTCTGATATGGAGAGTATTTTTCGATATACGCCCTCGCCTCGGGAAGATCAGGATCTCCATACTCGCCGATCCATGAGGCCCCCGGCGGCAATTTTGTGTACCTCAACATATCAAGCAACGGAACCTGGCAGACAACGGCATTGAACAAATCCGGTCTTTGCGTGAACGCCGCGCCCATTAGAAGCCCCCCGTTACTCCCTCCCATTATTCCCAGATGCTCCGGGGAGGTGATTTTTCTGGCTATCAAATCCTCGCCAATTGCGATAAAATCATCGAAAGCCTTCTGCCTGTTTTCGAGAAGGGCCGCTTTATGCCACCTCGGGCCAAATTCCCCGCCTCCTCTAATATTCGCCAGCGCATATACCCTTCCCTTTTCAAACCAGAGCTTTCCGTTTATTCCGGAATAATAAGGGGTTTGTGCGCTCCGAAACCCTCCATATCCGTAAAGCAAAGTTGGATTCTTCCCGTCCATATTTAAATTCTTTGGGGCGACCAGGAAATAAGGGATGATCGTACCATCTTTGCTCTTCGCCTCAAGCTGCGTTGTCGTCAGATTCGAAGCGTCGAACATAGGAGGCAACGACTTAATTTCTTCCGGCGCTGCCTTGGGATCTGTCAAAAGATAAAGCTTGGGAGGGGTAAGAAAATCCTGAAACGAAACCATCAATACGTTATCGAAATTATTATGGGATTCTACTCCCACTGTTCCGAAATCCGGCATGTTGATCTCGCCGGTAGTCCATTTGGCATTTCCTTCGGCGCCATCCAAGCCATAATAAAGAAGCTTCCCTCTCACATTCTTAAGGATCGAGACGACCATATAATCTTTTGTCGCATAAACCCCTCTGATGGTACTTTTCTCGTCAGGACCATACAGCAGCTCTGCTTTGGATTTTAAATTGTCCGATTTGAGGTCTTTCATTTGTATCGCTATCAAAGAACCTTCTGGAAAGCCCAGCCAATCAGAGTAGAGAAGGACGATTATATAACCCTTAAAATAGGCCTGAATCTCTTCGTCGCTTGGAATCGGAATTTCTGTCTTCACCAAATCCTTATCCACCAACCAATACTTGGACGACCAGAATGATATATTTCTGTTCAGAGTGAAAACATTACCCTCCGGCCTGAATTCAACCCCTCCGCCAACCTCGACATCCCCCGGCTCACCTTCCAATAAAACCTTCGCCTCCGAAAGCGGTGTGCCTCTCTTCCAGAGCTTGATTATCCGTGGGTATCCGGAGCTTGTGAGCGAACCTTCACCGAAGTCTGTGCCCACTATCACATTATTGCTGTCGTACCATGAAACCGAACTCTTGGCATCAGGAAGAGAAAAGCCATCTTTTACGAATGACTTGGTGTTGCAGTCGAACTCCCGAATATTAACCGCATCCCTGCCTCCCTCGGACAAATAGACCAGACACCTCGAATAAGCTGGCGGAAGACTGGTCGAACCTTTATAAACCCAACTTTTGCCCTCATCCTTGTTAAGCTTATCGACATCGAGAAGAATCTCCCACGTTGGCTCCTTCTTTTTATATTCATCCAGAGTGGCTCTCCGCAACACGCCCCTGACATGATCCGCATCCTGCCAGAAATTGTAGACATAGCCGCCCATGAACGACCCGTAGGGGATCCGGTCCTTAGCGTTTAGAATTACATCTGCTTCCTTTTGAAAAGCTAAGTAATTCGAATCATTCTTAAATTCATTCAGTGTGGCGTCGTCATGTCTTCTTACCCAATCCAGCGAATTCTTGCCATTCACGTTTTCCAGCCAAATGTATGGATCATTATTAGAGGAGGTATCCTCACCCGCCTTGGAAAATATTGGCAGTATGATAATAAGAAGCGATACAAGGGTTAGCAGATTTCTTGAAGTTTTCATCGGCTCCTCCAACAATTAATTCAAAAGGATATTTTTGCTCTGAGTTTCATCCATCAAGAATAAGCAAAATTGGACGTTTTGGCAATCTTATTGAAGACATAAATTATATACGATTTACTCATGAAAATCAGACCCCGGAAACTTTCGGCCTTCGGTTTGTCTGATTATCTTCCTGACCGGCACGTATCCCGTTCTTGACAATTATATTGTTGATCCGTTTCTTAAGGCCGCATTTGAGAAGGAGGATTCATGTTTGATACCGTTCACTTACACCCCATGATAGTCCATTTCCCGATTGCTCTGATTCTTGTGAGCTTTTTCACCGAGGTCGTGTCCGTCTTTACAAAGAGTGAATTCTTTTCGAAGGCGGCCCTTTATCTTCTTGTGCTTGGCGCCTTGGGCGCGATAGCGTCTTATATCACCGGTAGTCTTGCCGGGGACGGCGTCGAGGAAATAGGGTCGCTCAAAACAGCCTTGGAGAAACATGATGATGCCGCCACTCTTGCTCTCTGGGTAATAATTGGCGCAGGGCTGATTAGATCCTTTATGGCATATCGCGGCTGGTTAAAAGGCAGGCTTCGCTGGGTAGCGGTCGTGGTTTCACTCGCTGCTGTCATCACCATCGCTCGTACTGGATATTATGGCGGGGAATTGGTCTTCAAACATGCCGCCGGTGTTCAGATAGAACTTGGTTCTGACATACCCGACAATGGCAGGGGGGCATCTTACACCTTTAAATGACTCAACCAAATATCTAATAGGTTTCCACTCAAAAATCTCTGAAATTTTCGAATCGCAATGAAACTTTTCTAAGTCGGCGATTGTTCTTGGATGCAAGCAACCAAAAACCAAACAATAAATCTAGGGAAAGGGAACATCCAATGAGAAGAAGTATGACAATGACAAAAGGAATCGTTCTGTTGACCGCAATCCTTTTAGCGATGTCGTCGCTCGCAATGGCCATCGATGACCCGGCCAAGGTCAAAACAATTGATAATTTGAAGGCCGCCTTCACCGGCGAAACTACCGCCAGCGCCAAGTATGCGGCGTACGCTAAGAAAGCTGCGGACGAAGGCTTCACGGGTGTGGCTGCTCTATTTAGCGCCGCTTCTAAATCCGAATCGATTCATGCCGCCAACCATGCCGCGGTACTTGAACAGCTTGGTGAGAAATCGCCCGATGTTACTCCCAAATTCGATGTGAAAGCGACCGCCGAAAATCTTCAGGATGCGGTCAAAGGGGAGACCTACGAAGTAGAAACCATGTACCCCGAGTTTCTTAAAAACTCAGCCGAATCCAAGACAAACATTGCTACCATCTCGTTCAATTATGCCTATCAAACCGAGCAGAATCATAAAATTCTATATACTAAAGCGCTTGAGAATCTGAAAAAAGACGATGCGGCAAAGCAGTATTTTGTTTGCCCAACCTGCGGCAATACCTATGAAACATCAGCTCCGAAACGTTGCTCATTCTGCATGACTCCAAAAGACAAATTTGTTCCCGTGGGTTAATAGCGGAAAGGCGCACTTAATTACCGAATTTCCATCTTCAAGAGGTGGCATTCCAATGATACCCGGGTATTTCAATGCCCGGGTATCATTTTTTCATGGTCTCCGAATTTCCGTCGAATAATGAGTTGCGATTAGTTCAATATTGCGCTCTAGTAGGCCGATATATTATCCATAAGACAATAGCACAAGGAAAAACCGGATTCAGAAATATCTGTTATTCAAATGCCCCGTCTCTAGAGCAGCATACTACCACATCATTTTCATGTTTATTCTGATATCCGCGGCCGGATATGCCCAGGACTCAGCGATTCAGCAAAATCGAATTGTCCGTCATCCGGATGGTATTATCGGGAGACCCAACGGCCAGATTTTTGGAAGTTACTCTTCCGTCTCTGCCGAAAGAGCCTCAGACTTGGTTGATCGCAAGACCTTGGGAATTGATATAGGTTTGCCGGCATCTAAAGATCTCTATTTTTTTTGCGGGTATTACGGTGAATATGTTGGAGCCTTCTTTCATAATATAGAAATCGGAGGTCGATTCTATCCCAGAAACCCGCTCGACTCTCTGAAAGAGTGCAACCCCGACGGAACATTATTTGCCCCGGTAATCTCCCTTTCCTTCCTGCATACCTTGAAGGACGAAAATAACAGAATCAATCGCCAGCGCTATAATTTGGACTTGCTCCTCCCCATTTCACCGCTATTGACGCCTGGAGTTGGAATCAGTCTATATCATAGAAAGCCTGCTTACGACGCGGAAGAATTTTCCCTATCGCTTAATCTTTATACAAGCAAATATGAAACCGGCCAGAATTACTCTAACCCCGATGGGCCAGAGGGCGCCCCTGCTTTTTCCCTGAAGGCAGGAGGCTCCGGTGATGGCTATTTCGGTCAGGTGGGGCTGATATTTCCTATCGAATCGTCACTGACCCTATTAATCAATCTTCGCCGCGAAAAAGTATCATCCCCCCGAATCGTGTCCAATATTGCCGCTTTTCGGCTGAAATTTTACCCCGGAAATTAGTGCCTTATAACATTTTGCCCTCCCCCTCGATTTCCACAAATTTCGCGGAACTCGCCGACTTTGATTACGTAAAAAGCTATAAAGTTGACTGAAAGAGTACATTTTAGGCCAAGGAGATGACAATGCGTAAAATAACTCTTTTTATCGCCATGCTGGCCCTGATTTCTATGCCTGCTTGGGCGACCGGGATGTCGAAGATGTCGCAAATGCCGACTTCAGGAGGGTGGCTGGGCGTATACACCCAGACTGTGGATAAGGATTTGAAAGAAGCCTTCAAACTCGAGGCCGATCATGGGGTCGTCGTCACCGACGTGGTGAATGATTCCCCCGCTGATGAGGCCGGACTTAAGGCGGGCGATATCATCCTTTCATTTGACGGCACAAACCTTAACGATGCCTCACAGCTGGCCGATCTTGTCGCCAAGCATGAACCGGGCGACAAGGTAGACCTCAAAGTGATGCATAAAGGATCCGAAAAGGATCTTGTCGCCACGGTCGGTTCGAAAGACGAATCCAATCCTACTAAAACGTTCATGGGGCACATGGGGAATCCCAACAGTATCACCCGAAGCTATATGTTCAACCGCAGCACCGCGCAGGATACATATATCGGAGTCAGCCTCGAAAGCCTCAATAATCAGCTCGGGGAATATTTCGGAGTTAAGGATGGCAAAGGGGCTCTTATAACCGAGGTTTTTCAGGATTCACCCGCGGAAAAGGCCGGAGTGAAGGCGGGCGACGTGATTGTTTCCATCGACGGTAAGGAAGTCGAAGGTCCGCCGGATATTCGAAAGGAAGTCGGGGACAAAGCTAAAGGGGACAAGCTGACCCTCGGCATACTTCGCGATCACAAGCAGATGGAATTGTCGGTACAAGTCGAAGAAACTCCCAAAGATTTCTTCTCTATGCCCAATGCCATGCCGATGCCTGATGTCGATAATTTCAATGCCCCTTCCGTGCCGCCGATGAAATGGCTCTTCAAAGGTGATTATGATGAAAACATGCCGGACATGAAAGCCCTGCAGGACGAAGTTAAACAGCTTCAGGATGAGATGAAACAACTTCAGAAAGAACTTCAGGATCTCCATCCCGGTTCTGATAAGAAGTAAAGCTTCTTCAGGCAAGCTATTTGAGCCGATCAGTTATTTCAGGAGTCTGCGTGGCATCCACCATGCAGACTCCTGATTTCGTATAATAACCCCTCCGGTCGATATCCCCCCTCCGGCTCTTTCTGCCGATGGGGATTTTTTATTTGCAATCAATCCTATCCGAAACTATTTTATGTCAAAGAGCTATAGCGAAGGAATTCCGATGCCAGAATTAACCGTCGAAAAAATTTATAATGACCGTAAAGACTTCTTGGATATTACTCTCTTAAATTCTGAAGCCGGTTTGAAGAAGAAAATAGTCAGCGCTGAGGTTCATCGCCCCGGGTTGGCGTTGGCCGGTTTTATGGAAAGATTCATCCACGAGCGGACGCAGATTCTCGGCGAAACCGAGATGAAATATCTCAATCAGATGAGCCGCGATATGCTACTCGATGCCGGTGAAAGAATCTTCGGAAATAATATCCCCATGATGATTGTCTCCAAAGGACTTACCCCACCCCTCGATTTCCTCGGCGTTGCCGACAAATACGGCACCGCCGTCTTCTCCTCTCGTCTGACCACCGCCGAATTGACCAATCGCCTGTCGGTCTATCTCGACGCCTTTTTTGCCGCTTCGGTCACCGTTCACGGCACGCTGGTCGATGTTTACGGCGTCGGCCTTCTTTATACCGGCAAGTCAGGCATCGGAAAATCGGAAATCGCCCTCGATCTGGTCGAGCGTGGCCATCGGCTGGTGGCGGATGATGTTGTCAAAATCATTCGCAAGAGCCCCGATGTCATAGTCGGCACCGGTTCGGAACTTCTCGGCCATCACATGGAAATCCGAGGCATCGGAATTATTGATGTCGAAAAGCTTTTTGGTATCCGGTCGATCCGGCTTCAGAAAAGAATCGAGGTTGAAGTTCACCTGACTTTATGGTCCGACGACCTCGAATATGAACGTCTCGGCCTTGAGGAGAACAACATCACCATTCTGGGGGTCTCGATTCCTCAGATTAGTGTCCCGATATCGCCCGGGAAAAATATCACGGTTATTTCCGAGGTTATCTCCATGAACCACATGCTGAAAGTCTACGGCGAGAACACCGCCATTGAATTTTCCAAACGCCTTGCCGAACGCCTCCACCGCCAGGCCATGACCGAAGACTACCTCGAAGCCGATTACGAGTAAAAAGTGATATTAAATATATCAAAATAATGATATTTTATGACAGCAGATGTCAGGGAATGGGCGTTAAATTTGAATAAAAGAAAAAGACCGATTACGGCGACAAGAATTATGGAAATAAAGGCAAATATTATTCATGGAGATTGCAGAACTGAGCTTCCTAACCTGCCGTCCAATTCCATCGACTTAATTGTGACTTCCCCCCCTTATGCTGACAGCAGGAAGAATACTTATGGTGGAGTCAGCCCCAATAAATATGTGGAGTGGTTCCTGCCCATATCTAAGGAGTTGCTTAGGACGTTGAAACCTTCTGGGACTTTTATTTTGAATATAAAAGAGAAGGTAGTCAATTGCGAACGTCATACATACGTTTTGGAGCTTATACTTGAAATGCGCACGCAGGGTTGGCTGTGGACAGAGGAGTTTATTTGGCATAAGAAGAATTGCTATCCGGGAAAGTGGCCAAATCGATTTCGCGACGCTTGGGAAAGGCTTTTGCAGTTCAATAAAAGCAAGAAATTCAATATGTACCAAGAAAGTGTCAAGGTTCCGATGGGAGATTGGGCGATTGATAGGTTAAAAAACCTGAGCACAATTGACAAAACGCGAGACAATGCTCGAAATGGAAGCGGCTTTGGGAAAAACGTCTCTCATTGGCTTAACAAGGATACGGTTTATCCAACCAATGTTTTGCATATGGCGACCGAATGCAATAATAAAGATCATAGTGCCGTTTTCCCTGAGAAGTTGCCCGAATGGTTTATAAAGCTATTTACAAAAGAAGGTGATACAGTAATGGATCCATTTATGGGTTCGGGCACGACAATCATGGTTGCCCAAAGGATGAGTAGAAATGCAATTGGGATAGAAATCGTGCCCGATTATTGCGAAAAAGTGAAGAATCTAATTAACCCTCTGGACCTACAACTTCTGGGCTTGGGCTGATATCATGGGACGGCTTGGTCTCACTGACGTAAGGAGCTATGTCGAAAATCATATCGGTTCCTTTCATAAAAAAAGATTGGAGAGTTTAGGAGATTTGGAATTAAGGGAAGTTCTGGCTCGCAAGAATCCCTATCTTTTCAAAGCAAAGAATATTTTGACCGCTGGAGAATTAGTCAAGACCTTACTGGATGCCTATCTGTCCTCGCAAGAGGAAACAATATTTGGTGAATTCCTGGAAGGTTTGGCGATTTTTGTTTGTCAAAAAGTATACAGCGGCCGGAAGTCAACCGCTGAAGGCATTGATTTGGAGTTTGAAAAGGAAGGTGTCCATTATATTGTTGCGATAAAATCCGGACCTAATTGGGGTAATAGTAGCCAAATTAATAGAATGCGCGATAGCTTCAGGAAAGGAAAAAAAATTCTAAGAACAAATGCTCCGGCGAGGAATGTTGTTGCTGTAAATGGTTGTTGCTATGGTCGCGACAGGAAACCAGACAAAGGCGATTATTTTAAATATTGTGGTGCAGAGTTCTGGGAATTTATATCGGGCAGTAAGGAACCTTTATATCAAAATCATTGAACCACTTGGGTACAAAGCAAAAGAAAAGAATGATGAATTTCTATTAGCATATTCGAGAATTATCAATATTTTCACCACGGAATTTGGAAATGAATTCTTCATTGATGGTAATATTGATTGGGAAGCTTTGCTTCGCTTCAACTCCTCACTGGAACCACCAAAGAAAAGAGACCTTTCTTGATTTTCTCCGAACGCGCAGCCCGCTAGCCCCTTACCCCAGCACCTTAAAAAACTTCTCCCTCTGATCCTTCCTCACATTCCCGACCGGGATCTCCGTGACTTCCACCGTCACCCCATGCCCCCCGCCCACCGAAATAATATCCCCTATCTTCACCAGATGCGCTGGCTTAACCCTCTGGCCATTTAATTTCACCAGTCCGCCATCCGCCATTTCTTTGGCGACCGTTCTTCTCTTAATAATCCCCAAATCAGACAAATATTGATCGAGTCTCATAGATTATTCCAAAATTAATTCATTTCCCCCTGAATATCGCGGCATATCTTCTTGGCCGACGATTCCGACGAAAAATTCGCCAGCGCCTTCTTGTAACCTTCCATCGCTATCTGTGTCCTGAGCCGATGATCCTTAACCAGACGAGTAATCGCCTCCGCCAGCTGACCTGCATCATCCGGCGGCGCCAGAATCCCGGTCACGCCATCGTCAATAATATCGGTTATCCCCCCTGATCGACTCCCGATGACCGCCGTTCGGCAGAGCATCGCCTCGGTCAAGGCGAGCCCAAAACCTTCATCGACCGAATTGAGCACTACCATCCCGGCGCGGCAATAAGCCTTTCTCAATTCCGGCTGAGGTATCGGATCGAATATCTTCGCATGCTTCTCTATCCCGAGACTTCGTATTAGATTTTCAAGATTCCCCTTTTCCGGCCCCGCGCCATATATTTCGAGTTTGATTTCTGGGATTTCCTGCGCAACTATCTTTATCGCCTCCAGCAAATACGGTATCCTCTTTTGCACGGTCAATCGTGACACCGCCATAATAATATTCGGCTCTTTATGTATCGACTGCTCCGGAAAGAAAATTGTCTCGTCATTCGGAAGCGGCACCACTTCAATCTTGTCAGCCAGACCTTTATCTTTCATGCAAATCAGATTTTTCAAATAATTCGAAACTACCGTCCATCCCGCCGCCCGATTTATGACACTTTTGAAGTAATTATATACCAGCGGAACTTTGGTCAGAAGTCTTATATCCGTTCCATGCGAACTGAGAATCAGTCTGATTTTGTCCCCATATTTTCTCTTCAGACGCTTCCCCACGATCCCCGACGGTATCAGCCAATGAATCGATATGACACTGATATTTTCTTTCTCTATTATCGACGATGCCATCTTATTCGCCGCCCTCAGAAATTTCATCAACCTGAATATCTTGAAGGGATTTCTGAACAACTGGCGATGCATATCTCCTCGATATGCGAATGTTTCCGCCTCATCTTTTCCATATCGGAACCGAAAAATCCTGATCCCCTCTATAATTTCGTATTCTTTGAGACCCGCATCATGCGGTGCCAGCACCATAACCTCAACATTAAATTCCTTGAGCTTCCTGGCCAGAAGATGCAAAAACACACCGGCAAAATCCCCTTTGAAACGGATATAATTATGAGTAATAAATAGGACTCTTAATACCTGCGATTGATCTTGATTATTGATACCCGACTTGTCAGCCATCAGTTTTTCTTTCGTATTCGATTCTCACCATATTAATAATATGAAAATTTCGCAAGCGGAAAAGATTCCTCCTCAACCGCTTGGCGGAACCCAAGGCAAACTCCTATGGATTCGCCGGCCAGCCAAATAATCTGATTGATTCACTAATGATTTCTCTATATTATTCCACAAATTATTGAAAGGGGGAAATGGATGCCTACTGAATCAAAGCACATTATTCTGGGAGCCGGTGGAGCGATCGGGAATATCCTGGCAAACGAACTGATTTCTCGCAAAGAGAAAGTCAAACTGGTTTCGCGAAGCGGAATAATACTCCCCGGGGCGGAATCCGCCAGGGCTGACTTGACTGAGGCCAAATCGGTGAAGGATGTTATTGAGGATTCCTCAATTGTATATCTCCTGGCCGGTTTGCCATACCGTCTGTCGGTATGGAAAGAACAATGGCCGAAGATCATGCGAAATGTGGTGGAGTCCTGCGCATTCCAAAAAGCCCGGCTGATATTTTTCGATAATGTCTACATGTACGGCAATGTCATTGGAAAAATGACCGAGGATACACCGGTCAATCCCTGCAGCAAAAAAGGGGAAATACGGGCGCAGATCGCGGAATATCTGCTGTCGGAAGTGAAAAAGGGGAATATTTCGGCGCTCATCGCTCGGGCGGCCGATTTCTATGGACCATACGCCGAAAAATCCAGCGTTCCATATATTCTGATTTTCAGCCGACTCGCTAGAGGCAAGAAAGCACAATGGCTGGCTAATGCCCAAGTCAAACATTCCCTCACATATACCGGTGATTGCGGCAAAGCCCTCTACCTTCTGGCCAGTGCAGATAATGCTTTCAATCAAATATGGCATCTGCCAACCGCCGCTCCCGCCTTAACCGGTGAGGAATTTATCAGGATAGCGGCCCTGAAACTGGGAGTAAAGCCGCGATATATGGTGCTTCGGAAATTGATGGTTGCGTTGGGCGGGATTTTTGATAAGCAAATTAACGAGATATATGAAATGCTCTACCAGAATAAATTTGAATATATTTTCGATTCTTCCAAATTCGAGAAGCGATTTGGCTTCACCCCGACCCCTTATGAAAGAGGAATCGAAGAGGCAATACAGCACTCCAAACAGCGCGGATTATTTTAATAATCGATTAGGCGGAAGCCAGAGTTTTCCTTGTACGCTATTGGTTTCTGCCGCATTTCTTATTTGGACCTCCGAACCGGAAATTTCCTTTGAGAATTGCCTCACATCTTAATTATATTCGCTTCATGGAAGAAACCCGTCCTGAAAAAACATCCTCCTATTTACCCCCCGCCATTTTTTTCATCGTGTCATTGCTCTTCACTCTGCCGTTTATCCTCAAGTGGGGCTATATCGGCGTCGGCGATTGGGAACTTTTCACCACCATGGCCGCCGTTCCCGCCCGCACCATTTTATATTACCACCAATTCCCATTTTGGAATCCATACATCGGCGGCGGAAATATTCTTTTCGCCCATCCCGAGGTCGGGATTCTCTCGCCCTTCCTACCTTTAGTTCTATTTTTTGGCGCCGTCGCCGGACTCAAACTATATATCACGGCCGCCTATTTTCTTGGATTTTGGGGTTCCTTTCTCTTCGCGCGACGACTGGGATTATCTGATATTGCCTCATATCTGGTTTCGTTCGTCTATTTCGGCAATTCCTATTTTGGAGGCCATTTCAGTATAGGCCATATTCCCTTCACCCATTTCTGCTTCCTGCCCTGGTTTCTTTATTTCATATTGAAATCCGACGACAATTGGAAAAATATATTCGGCGCAATCGTGTCAATTGCACTGATAATATTGGGTAATGGCGCCGCCATTCCATTTCTCTACACCCTCTTCTTCTCAGGAGTATTCATAATTCTCTTTTCAATCGAATCCCAAACTCTGCGATATATAAAGACTTTCTTGATATCTGCCCTCGCCGGTATTTTGCTGGCCGGCGTAAAATTTATCCCGATGTACTACTATCTCTCTCAGAATAAATGGGAGGGAATGCCCAACGACTTCACGCCTCTCAATCTTGTCTTACCCGCCTTCTTCTCTTTCGACCAATTCATATTCCGCGCTCAGGAATCGGGGCAATACTGGGGATGGCATGAGTATAGCGCTTATATTTCGCCTTTGGTTGTCCTCCTCGCTATTGTTGGAATCATATTCGCCTTCAAAAAAAGCCGCCTCTGGCTCATTATCGCCATCTTCTTCTTTATCTTCGGTCTCGGACATTTTGCCGATTTCTCACTCTGGAATCTTATCATGCAACTGCCCGGCTTTTCTTCGATACGCTCCCCCGCGAGGGCATTTCAATTTGTTATTCTGGCTATCGCCATAATTGGCGGATATGGTATGGATTATCTGCTGTCAAAGACAAACCTGTCTCAGAGATTATCCCGATATCTCGCGACTGGTTTAGTAGTCGCAATTCTCATTACCAACTTTTTGATCAACCTCCCGAGCTTACAAACCATTGATCTTAAGCAGCCCGGGAATATTGCTTTCAGCGATAATTTCCGTCAGGAAATCGGCCGAAAAGATAACATCTACAATCAATTTCTGGAGAACCGAGGCTCGCTGGTCGCTCCATGGCTCTCAGGGTACAAAGAAAGTAGAGGCCTTGTAACTCCAACTAACGACGTTCTCACAGAATATCTTCTGTCGGGGAAATTGGAAGTCTCGAGCAGAAGATATACTCCCAATTGGGTCGAATATATCATCGCCCCCACTGAACCCGGGACAATAATATTTGGTATTGGATATGACAACGGATGGCATTCAATCGACGGTCGCCCGATTTTCGAGCAGAATGGATTGGTCGCCACGAATTTTACTCTTAATGACAAAAAGGTAATTTTAGACTATCGAGCGCCCTATTTTCTGCTTGGGCTTCTGGTTACGATTTTCTCAGCCGCCCTCGGACTTCTCTTTCTTCTCAATCGAAAATTTGGACATTGGCTTGAAGCGATACTTAAGTAGTGTCCAGATAGCTTCCGCCCCATCTATCCAGCGAATTTTTTTTCCTTCGGTGAAGCTTCTCGGCTTATAGGAAATTGGAATTTCGAAAATCTTTATCTTATTCCGCCCCAGCTTGGCTACCAGCTCCGGGCAGAATTCGAATCTCCTGCATTCCAGATTAAAAGCTTTCATAATATCCGTGCGAACCATTTTATAACAGGTTGATTCATCCGTGATCCCGACTCCGAACAGAAGATTCGCCAAATATGTCAGCAGCTTTCCTCCCAATAAATATCGCTGATATGATATCCCCGCCTGCGGATTCAGAATTCTCGAACCGAAGACGGCGAGAGCATTATTCTTCTCCGCCAATTCGACCATTTTTACTATGTCATCCGGATCATATTCCAGATCCCCGTCCTGAATGACATTGTACTTGCCACTCGCATACGAAAGCCCCGCGACAATAGCATCGCCCTTCCCGATATTTCGCTCTCTCTCGATTATTTTTACATTCGGTCTATTTTCAAACTGACCGATTATCCGTCGGGTCGAATCAGTGGAACCGTTATTGATAATTATCAACTCCAGTTCAATGGGAAGACCAAGAATTTTTTTGACAATTTCCTCAGCGGTCTTTTCTTCGTTATAGAGCGGCATGAGAACGGTCAATAGCATGGCCTAATATAATTGAAACCCCTTTTAATCCAAGCTGTCTTATTGGCTTGACTTTATACTATATGCATATTAGTTTCCGACCAGATTACTATGAAAGAGAAGAAGTTAGACTACGCCGCCGCAGGAGTCGATATCTCTGCTGCTGACCGGGCTAAGGAAAAAATAAAGACTCTGGCGAAGACAACCTTCAACGATTCCGTTCTGTCTGAAATCGGCGCCTTTGGCGGATTTTTCAAACCCAAACTGAGCGGTTACAAAGACCCGGTATTAATTTCCTCTGCCGATGGTGTCGGCACCAAACTAAAACTGGCGGTTATGACCGGACGCCATAAAACCGTCGGCGAGGACCTCGTCAACCATTGCGTCAATGATATCTTAGTGCATGGCGCCCGCCCGCTCTTCTTTCTAGATTATATCGGCATCGGAAAATTGATGCCGGATATCGTCGCCGACATCGTCGAAGGTCTTTCCCGCGGATGCAAAAACGCCGGCATGGCCTTGATCGGGGGCGAAACCGCCGAACTCCCTGACATGTACTCCCCCAACGAATATGACCTCGCCGGATTCATTGTAGGTATCGTTGATCAGAACCACATCATAAACGGTACCAAAATTTGTAAGGGGGATATTATCATAGGTCTTGGCTCCGACGGTCTCCATACCAACGGCTATTCGCTGGCGCGGAAGGCAATATTCGAAATCGGAGGTTTCAAGCATGATGACTATGTGCCGTCATTGACAGCAAAAATCTCCGACGCTTTACTCAGCATCCATCGTTCGTATCTCAATCCGATCATGAAGTTACTCGAGAAAATCGAGATCAAAGGTATGGCGCATATTACCGGAGGAGGAATTGCCGGAAATCTGATTCGAATCCTTCCTGACAACACAAAAGCCCTGATTCAAAAGGGCAAATGGCCGGTGCCCTCCATTTTTGAATTCATCCAGAAGACCGGCGCCATCGCCGAACAAGATATGTACCCCGCTTTCAACATGGGAATAGGATACATTATTGTCGTTTCAAAAGACCAGACATCCCAGTCGATGCGGATCTTAGAACAATCGGGGGAGAGGCCGTATATTATTGGTGAAATGGCTTCGGGCGACAAAGAAGTGCAATTAAGGGATTAATCATGTTCCTGCTTTGTATTCTCGACGGTTTCGGCTTGCGTGGTCAGACTTATTTTAATGCCATCAGTCAGGCAAGGAAGCCGAATTTAATAAAGCTCTTCAAAAACTGTCCCAATATCCCCATTGAAGGTTCCGGACTGGCGGTTGGTTTGCCGAAAGGACAAATGGGGAATTCGGAGGTCGGCCACCTCAATTTTGGAGCCGGTCGGATAGTCTATCAGGATATTACTCGAATCGATAAATCGATCACGGATGGCGATTTCTTCACCAATTCCGTCCTGCTAGACGGTATGAAACTGGCCTCCCGAAATAATTCCGCCGTTCATCTGTTCGGGCTTGTATCCGATGGATGTGTCCACTCTTCGCTGGAGCATCTTAAAGCCCTGATCATCATGGCCAAAAATACCGGCGTTAAAAAATTATATCTCCACGCCTTCATGGACGGGCGCGACACTTCCCCTACTTCCGGGATAGGATACATCACGCAAATGCACGACTTTCTTCAAAAAACAGGTCTGGGCAAAATTGCCACTGTCATGGGGCGATATTATGGGATGGACCGAGACAAGCGATGGGAAAGAACCGAAAAGGCCTATCAGGCCATCGTGCATAAAATAGGAATCCCCGCCGACAATCCTGTCAAAGCCATTGAAGATTCATATCATAACGACGTCACCGATGAATTTATCCTCCCTGCCGTGATCAACCTCGGTGACCCCGATGAAGGTAGACTCAGGCACAATGATATTGCTCTCTTTTTCAACTTCCGCGCCGATCGGGTGCGGCAACTCGCATATCAATTCTCAGGTCGCCAGTATGACGGATTCCCCCACCCCGACAACCCGCATATATATCTTATAACTTTGACCAATTATGATGCCGACCTTAAGGAAGCCCATGTCGCTTTCCCGCCGGTGCACTTGACTAATATTTTCGGCGAAGTGATTTCCCGCGCCGGATTAAAACAGTTGCGGATTGCCGAAACGGAAAAATATGCTCACGTCACTTATTTCTTCAACGGTGGCGTGGAAGAACCGTTTGAAAATGAAGATCGGGCGATGATACCGTCGCCCAAAGTCGCTACCTATGATCTCAAGCCGGAAATGTCATCTGTCGAGGTCACCGGCGAGGCTGTTGCCCGCATCTTATCAGGGAAGTACGATGCCATTATATTGAATTTCGCCAATTGCGATATGGTCGGGCACAGCGGCATTCTTGATGCTACGATAAAAGCCGTCGAGGCTGTCGACACGGGTGTTGGACGTGTTATTGAAGCTGTGGAAAAAGTAAAGGGTCAGGCCATAATCACCGCCGATCACGGCAACGCCGAGCAGATGTACGATCCCGAGACTGACGGCCCTCACACCGCCCACACTACTAATCCGGTGCCATTTATCTTCTTTGATAGCGCCGGTCGCAATGGAAAAATTCAACTCCGCCACGGCGGCATTTTGGCGGACGTGGCGCCGACTATACTGCAATGTCTCAATATCGACCAACCGGCGGAAATGACCGGCCATTCCCTTCTAATCCCTGGTGAAATCCCTGTTTATAAGCATTAAAAAATTATTCTGGCCGGACGACCATTCCACAAGATTGCGTCGGGCCGAGATGACTTTCTGGGCATTTGTCCTCGCCCTTGCTTATTTGCCAATTCCGTTCGGATTCCTGGCCTGGTTCGCACTTGCGCGGCCAATTGCCATTCTATCCGAGATGCACGGGAAAGCTTTATTCAAAGCCGCTTATTTTTATTCCCTGATGTCAAATATCTTCCTACTCTATTGGGTCGCCATTGTAACACCTCCCGGTGCCGTCGCGGCCGTGTTCATATTGGCCCTTTATCCCGCAATAATATTATCTGCCTTCGTCAAAATCTATCGATGGAAAAAATTCCTGGGTATTATCGCTCTTCCGATCCTCTGGGTCGGGATGGAATATTTCCGCAGCCTCAGCGAATTCGCTTTTCCATGGACCGATTTATCATACAGCCAGGGATATTATCTGACCTTCATACAGATCGTCTCTGTTATCGGCTCCTATGGGCTGTCATTCATCCTCATGATCCTCAATTTGATGATCTGGCAAACATTGAAAAAAAACAATCGGTTGGAGGCTAGAGTCAGCTCAACCCTTGCGTTTATCGCTGTCATTGGGGCAACCTACGCCTACGGTTGGATCGTCTTCCCGCCCTTTCCGGAAAAAGGAAATTTCCGGGTATCCCTTCTGCAGGGGAATGTTGACCTCGAGACCAAATGGTCAAGTGATACGCGTGACTCCAATTTTACTCTTTACGACTCTCTGGCTCAGGAGGCATCAAAAGATTCTCCCAATCTCATCATCTGGCCCGAAACCGCCGCTCCCTGTTATCCGAGGTTGGAACCCAAGTACCGGAATATCCTCGCCAGGACGGCAATCAAAAGCGGCGCATATAATCTTGTCGGCGCCCTTGAGATGGGACCTTCTCATGGCGAAGAAAGATCCTTCAACTCCGCCTTTCAATTTACTCGCGACGGTGACATGAGCCTCGCCTATAACAAAGTCAAACTTGTGCCGTTTTCGGAGCATGTACCATACCAGGATTATTTTCCTTTCCTGACTCGTGAATTTCTTTCCAACTATTTGACGCTTATCAAGACGCACAAAGTCGAATGGTGGTCGGATTTCTATCCCGGTGATTCGGCCGTTATTTTTTCCGCCGACAGCCTCCAGTATTCGGTCTTGATATGTTTTGAATCGGCCTTTCCCGAATACATTCGCGGATGCCTGCTCAAAGGGGCGGATTTCCTGGTCAATATTACTAACGATACATGGTTCGGGCGATCCCCGGGCCCTTTTCAACATATGAGGATTGCCGTCTTTCGAGCGGTTGAAAATCGAGTCTGGATCGCTCGATGCGCCAATAGCGGCATTTCGGCGTTGATAGACCCTTATGGCAGGGAGATTGAACAGGCGGGGTTATTCGTCAAGAAGATTGTGACCGGTGAGATTGCGCCGCTCGATGAATATACCGTATATACAAAGACCGGACCTGTGGTCGGCAAGTTCTCCTTATTGATTACAGCCGGCATATTATTTATAATGATCATTTTATGGGCCAAACGCAAATTCGGAAAATGATGAAGAAAACCGCCCTGACAATATTCTTCTTCAGTTCACTCCTGTTAAGTATTTCGGCCGATGCCGGAATGCTCGACCGATGGATTTCCTATACGTCTACTTCTCAAGTCAGATATATGGACTATTTTGACGATTCTCTGCAAGTCATGACCTCCGGCGGCTGGCTCAAAATCGACCCGCAAACCATGGGAACCCGAAAAATTACCAAAATCGACGGTTTGGGTACTAATGATCTCTACTTCATTTTGAAAGACAGCGCCTCTGATATCTGGCTCGCGGGATACGGCGCGCTTATCAAATATAGTAATGACCAATTTACACCATATCTCTTCTTTGATCGCGATAATAATCTTCAAACTCTTTATTCCATTGCTGATGATGACTCCAATCTTTGGGTGGGGACATCCCAGGGATTGGCGCTCTTCTCCAAAAATATTGATGGAGGACAGATCGAGGATTTCTATGGACGCTTCGGAAATTTCAATCCTGACCCAATCGTCAACGATATACTCGTCCTGGGAGATACAATCTGGATCGCGACCTCGGCTGGACTGGCGGTCGCGGATAAGAGTCGACCTGATCAGCTTAAGTCATATCTCAATTGGAAAACCTTTAATTCCGGAAATTTCCCCATATTAGGGAGCGACAATGTCACCGCTCTGGCACGCTTCGAAGGGAAATTATACGTTGGCACCTCGCGCGGCGCCTTTCGGATGGAAATCTCACCGACCGACACTTCATTCGTACGATTACCCACTCGCAGCACCATTTCGGTGTCGCACATGATTGTCCACGGCGATTCACTCACTATATACGCCACCGGGGGTTTCTTCATTTATTCACAGGGATCGACATCCTGGAATAATACCCCTTTACTTGGCGCGTTATTTACTTGCGGTCGTTTTATCGATAATATCCACTGGCTCGGCCAGCAGTCTGCGGGAGTCTTTTACGGAACCGGCGATAATTTTTCGCCGTTTCCCGATGGCGGTCTGCCCGATAACAGGGTCACCGCGCTGTCGTCATCCCCCGACGGCCGGATCGTCGGCTGCTTTTTCAACAAGGCTGTGGCTCAATTTGACAGTACCGGCTGGAAACGAATTTTCTCTTTGGTCGGCGAATGGGCAACTTCGACCGTTCAGGATGATTCCGGGCAAATATGGATCGGTACCTGGGGCAATGGTGTCGCTCTGCTGAGACCGGATACTACGATTTTCTTCAGGGAAGAGAATTCCAGTCTGCATGGCGTTAGTGATGCCCCAGGTTATGTCGTCGCCTTTAAAATGGCCCGGGAAGGCCGCTATCTGTTCATAACGAATTATGCCTCCCGCGACGGCAATGGCGTCTGTGTCGCAGATATCAACGATATAAATCGCTGGAGTTCATTCGGACCAAGTGACCAAATTCCCATAAACCTCCTGAGCTCTATCGATTGTTTCGGCGACAATTTTGCCGTCGGCACTTCCGACAAGGGAGTCTACTATTACTATTACGGCCCCGATCCCTTTGACAAATCCGATGATTCTGTCGTCAACCTGCGCGAAGACAACAGCTGGCTCGGTTCTAACACCGTCAACGTCGTCAAATTCGATAATGACGGTACTCTCTGGGCCGGCACCAAATTCGGCTTGTCTCGATACGACCCGGGTATTGAGCGATTTGTGAATGTCATCCTCCCCCATGGATTTGGCCCCGAGGTTACCGCGCTCGAGTTCGACCGTCGTGGCAATATTTGGATTGGCGCCAATACTGGGTTGGCTCGATATGATGCCTCCAGTCATTCGATAGATCTGTTCAACATCCTCAATTCAGGCCTCTCGGACAATAGAATAATTACGCTGCTTATAAATCCCGCGACCAATGATCTTTGGGTCGGAACCTATTCAGGCATATCAATCTTGCAGTCCGATATCGGGCGACCAACCAGAGACATCAAGAACGTTATTGCCTTTCCCAATCCGTTCATTCTCAGGGGTGAGGGAGACCAGCTTTCACTGAATTACGACGGCGTCGCCACCGTCAGGTTCTATAGTACAGCCGGTGAGCTTGTGCGGGAAATGAATGCCAACATCCCCTGGGACGGGAAAAATCAGCAGGGAACCGATGTCGCCCCGGGTGTCTATTTATTTCTTGTTACCGCCGCCAATGGTTCCACCGGACGCGGCAAAGTCCTCCTCATCAGGCAGTGATGGCATTCCGCATCTTTTCAATTGACGATTTGCCTCGTCTTCAATGGAATGAGCTGACCAACAACTCTTTTTTGTCCTCACCGGATTTTGCCTCAATATGGAACCTATTCGGCGGTACCCCGCTCTTTCCGGCGATCGAAGAAAATGGACTACTACTCGGCGGAATGGCCGGCGTCATCTTTGGGCCGAGATATTTGCGAAGATTCAAATCCATGCCCGATTCACTTTATGGAGGCCCCTTTTTTTTATCCGGATTGGATGACGGTGCCAGGAATCAGTTCTTTAATGATCTCTATGATTATCTCCGCTCCCGGAAGTTCATAAGAATTGATATCCATAATCCTCCGCAAGAACTGCCGCTGAAGTGGCTGACAAAGCATACTCCTTCCACCCATATTTTGACATTGGCTGGGCAGAGTTATTCCCCTCCTGATGCCAAACTTCTTTCCGATCTTCGTCATGTGCAGAAAGAAAACCTGAAAATATTGCCCTTGGATAACGAAAAATACCTTGACGATTTTTTCCAATTAGTTCTGGAGACAAACCGTCGGCACAATGAAAAGCCTCGATATTCCATAAAATTCTTCCGGCGGTTATTGCAGCTCGCTTCGAAAGACAGCAGGATCATCTGGCCTATGGCCGTCCATGACGGAAAAATCATCGCTTCCCATATCCGTTTTGTCGAACGATCGCAAATCCTCTGCTGGCAAAGCTATTGGGACAAAAAATACCGCCACCTCAATCCCAATCACCTGCTGATTGATTATATAATTAAGTATGCCCTCCGAAATAATTTCAAAGAAATCAACCTAGGTGGCTCTCCAGCTACCGCCGAATCGCTTGTCAGATTCAAAGAAGCCTGGGGTGGAACAAAAAAAGAAATATCTCACCATTTCGCAACCTTTGATCTGGGCAAGATCATTTATGGCTGGGGCATCAGATGAAAATCCTTGTCCTCGCCGACGGCCGTTCCATACATACCGATCGGTATGTAGCGGAATTGAAAAGACTTGGAGTTGCGGTGACTCTGGCTTCGCTTGAAAAGGGGGAATATGTCGATATAAATCTCAAGCGAAGAACCGGCATAAACAGTCTCGACTACTTTCTCTCCGCCAAAGAAATCAAAAGAATTACTGGCAAGCACGCTTTCGATATAATCAATCCTCATTTCGCTTCCGGGTACGGATTCGCCACCGCCGTCTCAGGCGTATGGAGAAAGTACCCGGTGATTCTTCATTGTTTGGGCTCCGACATTCTTCTCTCTCCGCATAAATCGCCACTGCACAGAGCCAGAGTCAAATATGCCCTCTCCCGCTCATCTCAAGTCATGGCCGATTCCGAATATCTGAAGCAGAAAGCGCTGGAAATATATGCTGGATCATCAGTCGAAGTCGTACCCTGGGGCGTGGAATCGTCCCTTATGCATTTATTCGACAGCAAAATAAAAACCGTTGACCTCCGACACCGACCGCTCAAAATACTTGTCCCTCGCCCGCATCAGCAAATTTATAATAACGATCTTATATTAAGATCATTGCGAAAATATCTTCTCGATCGTGACATCACCATCACCTTTCCCGCCTGGGGGGACGATTATGAGAAATTCAGAAAAGCCGCCGAACCGGAAATTGCCTCCGGGGCGATAAGCTTCTACGAATATTTGGATCATCGCGAATATGTCAAATTCATGGCCGGCTTCGACCTGTATCTGTCGGCAGCCTTTTATGATTCCTCGCCCGCCTCTCTCCTCGAGGCTATGGCTGTCGGCTTGTTTCCCGTGATATGCGAATTTCCGGGCGTGCGCGAATGGGTCGATGGCAAAACCGCCCTGCTCTTTGATCCCGGAAGTCAGGAATCTTTGCAGGACGCCATCAATCGCCTGTTGCAAATGCCTGCCAATATAAATACTATATTGGTGCGCAATAACGGGCTTATCAAAGACAGAGCCCTCTTCTCGGAAAACATGAATAGTACTGTGAATATTATGCAGAAACTAATCACGAATGCTAGGCGCTAAAAATATCCTTCTGGTTTCATATTATTTCCCACCGCTTGGAATGGGAGGTATCGGCCGGCCGCTTGGTTTGATGAGGCACCTGCCGAAGTATGGTTATAACATCACCGTACTAACCGTGAAGAATATCCTGTACCCCGAATATGACAACACTTTGTTATCAAGTCTTGACGAGGATAAGATAATTCATACAGGATCAATGGACCCTTCCAGAATCTTATACCTTTTAGGGGCAAGGAGATTATCTTCGTCTGGTTCCTCCGGTAAGTCAATTCTGTCCCATCTCTATTTTCCCGATTCGAAGCGTGGCTGGATCCCCTTTGCCTTCCGAAAAGCCACAGAATTAATCGAAGAAAGAAATATCGATGCCGTCATAACCCTCTCTCCGCCCCCCTCCGCACATCTTATCGGCCTGAAATTGAAAAAAGAAAAAGGTACTCCCTGGGTTGCCGATTTTGGGGATGTATGGTTCTCGCGTCCTATCGAGCAAGTCTATCCCGCCCGGCTTCAAATGAATTATGCGAAGAGATTAAGGGCAAAAATACTCTCCTCCGCCGACCAAATCGTGGCCGTCAACTCATCTATCACAGGCAATCTCAGCAGGGGAGAGGTTATTACAAACGGCGCCGAATTGGACTTCTCATCCGGCTGGGCTTCCGCATCTCATGAAAATAAAGGAAAATTTATTATCGGAGTATTGGGAACTGTCAACGAACTTTCCCCCGTTGATTTGCTATTCAAAGCTGTCGCCAGACTCATTACGGAAAAACCCGACCTCGCAGAAAAAATCGTAATCAAGCAAGTCGGACATTTCGAGAAGAATTATCTTGCCGACATCCTGAAAGCATATCCTCTGAATAACCTCCTCACTCTTGAAGGGTATCATCAACGCTCTGAGGCTATCACTCGTTTGGCTGACGCCGACCTACTCTACTTGGGAGTCTTCTCGAGTCGAGTCTATGATTGCCTCATGTCGGGCAAACCGGTTCTCGGAGTGCTTCGCGAGTCCGACGGCGAATGTGCCCTTTACTCTCCCGACATGGTTTCATTGGTCAAGAATTACGAATATGGCCAGGTCTTTTCGGATAAAGAGGATGATAAAATATTTTCCTACATCCATGATCTCTGCATAAAGAGTCTCAATGGCCAGTTGCACTCAAGCTTTGACATATCTAAGGCCGAAAAATATTCCACTTCCCGCATGGCTTCCGAATATGCTCGATTACTGGATCGCCTCCTAAAATGAATAATTTGGAAATATCAGTCATAGTCGTCAGCTATAATGGTATTGAGTTTATTGCCGATTGCCTTTCCTCAATAGCAGACTCATTACAGGGGGCATCTTATGAACTGATAGTCGTAGATAACGGCTCCACCGACGGTACCCTCGAGTTGATTGAAAGAGATCATAAATATGTAGCGCTTGTCAAGAATCAAAACAATCTTGGATTCGCAAAAGCAGCCAATCAAGGTTTCCGGCAATGTCAGGGGAAATATATTTTCCTCCTCAACCAGGATACCCGCATAGTCGCCACAGCTATTGCAGATTTAGCCGCCAAATCGGTGCAGGATATAAAAATCGGCGTCATCGGCCCCAAATTTATCGGATTTGATGGCAAACTCCAGCCATCCTGCCGAACCTTTCCACGATACCGCGATATATTTTATGAATTGACCGGGTTATCATACATTTTCCCTCATTCGAAAATCTTTTCCCGGTGGAAAATGGGATGGTTCGATCACGAACGTCAGCTTGAAGTTGATCAGCCGATGGGCGCCGCGATCATGTTTAGGCGTTCCTTACTCGATGATATTGGCCTCTTGGACGAATCATTCGGGATATTCTTTAACGACGTCGACTTTTGCCGAAGAGTCAAAGATAAGGGATATATTAATCTTTACTTTCCTGATTCTGTCATCATGCATTATGTTGGCGGTTCAACCAAAAAAAATAAGCCCGCGATGATAATTGAATCTCATCGCTCCATGTACAGATATTTCAGAAAGTACAATAAGAGTATTTTATCGTTGCCGGCGCTCTATTTTACCGGCTTGGCGCTCTTTGGCTCAGGATATATCAGAGCCGGTTTGCACGCTCTCTTTCGCGCCAGCCGATAATTCATATTAATCCATAGCAGACAATTTAGCGCAAAAGAATCATCTTTCTTCGTTTGATTAAACTCTCCCGCCGTCAGCCTGTATAAATACACTCCTGTTGGCATCTCTTGACCACTTTGATCCTTTCCATCCCACTCAATAAAATGTTTGCCCGGAGCTTCATCCCTCCAATTTTGCTCATAGACTATTTGACCGAGAATATTGAAAATCTCAAAAATTACATCAGTCCGCGCAGATAACGAGTACTCAATCACTGTGCTGGGATTGAATGGATTCGGATAATTCTGCCCTAGACTAAATTCTAGCGGCATCCCATCTTCAGGCTCGTCCACGTCGGTAATAATCGACGGTAAATAATTCTCCCGCAATATGGTGTACCCATCCCTAACGGCAGTTAATTCATATACTGAACTTGCATTAAGACTGTAAGAAAAAGTCCATTCGCCCAGTTCATTGGTATAACCGCTTCTGAGAATCGATCCGTTCTTGGAAAGGACCACTCGCGCCTCTCCAATCTGATGATCCCCATCTGTTATTCGCGCCAAATATCGGTTATTGTCGCTTTTCTGAAGAGATAAATTCAGCCGCCGCGGCTGTTCAATGTAGATTTTGATCGTCGGGTCGCCGAAATAATTTTGGCCATAGATCAGGTCCCTGAAATATGGATAGTCAAGCCACGATAAATACATCGCATCGGCGGGCGAACCTTCCGCATCCGTGAATAGATGATTCATAAATGATTCCTGCAGCAGATAGCTTGAATACACCCATCCCCACCGAGCGTAGGCAATCATGCCCACCGCGCCTGACGAATCCGCCGCAATCAATTGCTCAACCAATGACATATCCCAACTGCCCCCGTTCAGTTTATCCAGATCGTACCCGCCGACATTGCAAGCCAGCGAATAATAAAGCGATACTTTATTGTTCTTCGCCAGATTCTGGATCGATCCATGAGTGCTTACGGCGGGCGACGTAATTATCAGCGACGCCGGCCAGTCACCATAATTGGCCGATTTAACCACAAACCCGTCAACCCTTCCATGGTTGATAATATTAATAATTCCAAATCCCTCGGAAATTTTTGTTATTGAATGAATCCCATCCCTATTAGTAGGTGATGGGGAGTCTCCTGACGGCGTCTCGACGGTGGAAAAAGTGTCTGTGGCGAAATTTGATGGGTAAACGCTCGATATCGCCCTATGCTGTCCCCCCGTCGGGTAATCCCGCATCTCATCCGCTGAGAAAAAGAGTCCCTTTGTCAAATATTCATAATTGCCATTCCCGGGATTGGAACAATAGGCAATTAGCTTCGAGCAGTAATTTGCGACCGCCTGTGGCGTTCTCACCGGTATTCGCCCAACTTTAAGCTCGGGAATCAAATCGGGTGAATCGTGCGTCGGCTCTCCCCAGACTCCATCTCCGTCCTTATCCCAGTCGCCGTCCATGTCAGCATAATATAGATCCGACGGCATCAGGTCATTTGTATCGGTCGGCACGAAGTCAACGTTATAATAAAACAGATAGCGCGGCGGTACGATATCATCGTCGCCCCCCAGAAGTACATATCTGCCGCCGCTCGCATAAAAATCTTCCAGGTAATTTCTTATCTGTTCAGCTCTATCAATACCGGAATAGTGAGCATAAATAGAGTCAGTCAAAGCCACAGCCGTGGAAATACCGATTATTTTCTTGAAATCGACCATTGGCTTAAAGCTTCCCGCAAGTTGAGGCGAGGTTATGATAATAAATTTGCAATTCAGTGGAACGCCGGCAGCTGAATTGGCTCCATCAGATGCACCTGAATCGTTCAGCGCTGATTCTTTCTGAGCCAACGGCAGCGCGCCTAATATAGATTTTTCCTTAACTCCGACATTTGAATAGATTTCCCCTGTGAACACCAGATTTTCACTGCTATCGACTGTCAGTGGAAGTATCGAAACGGCATAATATTTTGCCCCTTCCAACACGCACTCGCTAATGCTGTATATCGGGTGACTAAGCCTCTCGCGATTGTGAAGCGGCGTGTACTTCCTGAAAGTATCTATCCCCGTTGTCGTATTATCAAATTCCGCCATTCCGAATGGTAGCTTGCCGATTATTTTCTGCTCGGCGATTACAAAATCATCCTCATTGATTTCCCTCGATGATTCGATATAAACGGTCTTTACCGGCAGCGAAAAATCCCGATTGATATTCATATGAGGAAGATCACTATATGAATAATTGTATCCCCCAACGGCTTGACTTAGTGTGTCAATTGAAAATCTTAACGAAATCGTACTGCCGTTAATAATCTCGGGCAATACAGCTGCAATTAAAAATACCGACCAGACAATCCCCTTTTTCAACCTTCATCCTCCTGTTTCAAATGGGACAGATAGCTATACTGCAACTAGTTTGCCCTCATGCCTGCCGGAAACCGGATGACAATATGCGCTATAATCTGTTGATTGTCAGCGGCTTACGGTTGGTATTTTGCGGAAGTTGGGACGATGGCGGCCCGACTTCCGGAAAATGAAGGATCGATTCCAATATTGTATGGGCGAATTCTATATTTATTTTTGCTTAATCTTGGTTAGACGAAAAGCGGAAACAATCAATGCCGATAGCAGTTAGTCCGTGCCATTTAATAGATTTTTGTTATTCTTTGATATTTAATAGCTTATACACATCAAAAAGTTGAATTTTACTCTTGACTTGTACTTTCAAATAGTGCAAAATAGGGTAAAGAGTGGCGGGAAATGGAGTAAAGTGGAGGATGCCCCGTGGACGGCTTCTATGGTCAATTTAATATCCTGATGGATGAGAAGGGAAGAATCTCTCTTCCTGCCAGATTGCGCCCATCATATCAGGATGGCGCCCAGGAGCCGGATAATTTTATACTCACCAAGGGGCTTGATGGTTGTCTTGCTCTGTATCCCCGAAAGCAGTGGGAGCAAATTCAGCAGAGACTGGGTTCGCTCAATTTTACACGGAAGGATTTTAGATACTTCAGCCGTCTCCTTCATTCGGCGGCTGTTCTGATCACACTGGATCGTCAGGGAAGATTGCTTATTCCGGTGCATCTCCAGAAAGAAGCCTCGCTCGACAAGGACATTCTTGTCATCGGCAATTACCGCTGGATTGAATTCTGGAATCCGAAAACTTACGGGCAATATCTCGAACAGTATGGTCAGAGTTATGAAGAGGTAGCGGAAAGGCTTTTTGACATCGGCGAATGGCAAAAGGAATGAGCCATTTCATCGCCCTGTTCTGGCCGAGGAAGTGGTGAGGTTGCTGGTGACCCGCAGGGAGGGCGTCTACGTTGACTTGACTTGCGGCGGTGGAGGGCACCTCATGCAATTGTCAAAAGTTCTTTCCCCGGAAGCTTTACTCGTCGGCATTGACCGGGATCAAGAAGCTATTGAATCCGCTCTTCAGAATTTACGATCCATTCCGCAAAAACTGAAAGTCTTGAATAGCAGATTTTCTGAGGTTGACGAAATGGTTGGCGCCGTTGGAATAAGTGAATTTGATGGCTTTCTGCTCGACCTGGGAATTTCATCTCATCAGATAGACATCCCGGAGAGAGGTTTCTCCTTTTCTCAGGATGGACCTCTAGATATGAGAATGGGGAACCTCGAGACCGGCGGCGTGACCGCGGAGAAAATCATAAATGACTACTCCGCAAGAGAGCTAACTATCCTGTTCAAAAAATATGGTGAAGAGAAAAGAGCCGCGCAGTGTGCCCGAGCCATAGTCAGGGAAAGACAGAAAAAACATATTTACACTACTCTTCAATTGGTGGAAATTCTTCGATCTGTTCTGCCTGCCAGGGATCTTAATAGCTCTCTCGCCCGCGTATTTCAGGCTTTGAGAATTGAAGTCAACGATGAACTCAATCAATTAGCCGAGGTCTTGCCGAAAACTCTGAATCATCTCAAGAGCGGGGGCCGGCTCGTTGTCATCTCCTATCACTCATTGGAGGACAGAATCGTCAAGAGATTCATGATTGAAAAGGTCAAAGGATGCATCTGCCCCCCCAGGATGCCGGTCTGCGCTTGTGGGCGGAAGCCGGAATTGAAACTGTTGACCAAAAAGCCGTTAACACCGTCAACTGAAGAAATCCAATTGAACATAAGGGCGCGTTCGGCGAAACTTAGAGCTGCCGAAAAGCTGGTATAATATAAAGTGAATATATCCGTACAGAGATATCAGGCCACCGACAAATTCAAAAAATCATTTTCCAAAAGACTGGTATCGTCCCGGGCTTTGGTGCCAACTCTATTTGTGGCCGTTATCATAATATTTGCCTGTGTTTATATCTGGCAAAGGGTCTATGTGCTCGGGTTGGTGAAAGAAATGGCCGCCCTTGAACGGGAAAGGGAGGAGATGACTGACCTGCTGAAGAAAACAAATTCCGAAATCCTTGACCTTTCTCGTGTAAGCAGAATAGAACAGATCGCATCGCGTGATCTTGGCATGGAGAGAAGCCGCACTGAGAACATGATGACTTTGGTTGTCAAGAAGCCTCAAACCGTCAAAAAGCAGGATGAACTCGATAACGTGGTCTTATCACTCAAAAAATTGGCCGAAAATCTTCCGGTCATGAACGAAAGCAAGGCGGACACGGTAGGAAATCTCAATAATGATGAAAATTGAAATTCGCTCGAAAAGGCTGATTGCGCTATGCGTGATGGCCACCGTTGTTTGGGCCGCGCTTGTGTATCGCCTCGTCAATATTCAGATCGTTCACGGTCGCGAATATAGCGACATAGCCAAAAAGCAATCCATCGGCAAGATGGATATTTCCGCCGAAAGAGGCATTATCTACGACCGAACCGGTAAGCCTCTGGCAATAAATGTCATCAAGAATGCTCTTTTTGCCCAGCCTGCCAACCAGAACGAGATTAAAAATATCTACAGTTATCTCGACAATCTTTATGGGAAAACTCCTGGCTATTCCCGGAAGAAATTCCCGCTTCAAGTCAATAAATTCGAATGGATAGATCGGCGCCTCCCCGACAATGTCGCCGAAAAAGTCGTCAAAGATACCGTGCCCGGGCTCTATATCAAGAATGATCTGGGGCGCGATTATCCATTTCTTGAAGTTGGTCGCCAGATTCTCGGTTGCACCGACATCGACGGCAAAGGAATCTCCGGATTAGAATTTAACTATGATACCCTCTTGGCTGGCAGCCCTGGCCAGATGGAATACCTCCGCGACGGCCAGAGGACTACTTATCGCCTGCGCGAGGTGCCGCTCATTCAGCCCGAAGCCGGAAAATCAATTACCCTTACCATTGATTGGTACTTTCAGGAGATAGTCGAAGAAGAACTCAAAGCCGGAGTGGAAGAACACAAAGCCCTCGACGGTACCGCTATATTTCTTGATTGCCAGACCGGCGAAATTCTGGCCGCGGCCGATTATGTCGCCGATGGTCAAAACGATGCCGTCAAGCTTCGGGCTATCAGCAATGTCTTTGAACCCGGTTCCGTGTTCAAGGTTTTCACCGCCGCGGGCGTTCTCGACGCCAATCTGGCCTCACCCGGCGATCGAGTCTTTTGCGAAAATGGCGCCTGGAAATGCGGGCCACGGGTATTGCATGATGATCACAGCTGCGGCTGGTTGACCTTCCAGGAAGCTATCGAAAAATCCAGTAATATCGGCACCGCCAAGATGGCCCTCAGGCTCGGCGGCAAAAAGCTCTACGATAACGCCCGAAAATTCGGGTTCGGACAGCGATATTTTATCGGCCTCCCCGGCGAGCAGGCCGGCCAAATCGGGAAACCCAATAAATGGTCGGAATACACCACCGCCGCCCTTTCGATAGGCCATTCTGTATCGGTAACCGCCCTCCAGCTGGCCGCCGGGCTTGCCGCTGTCGCCAACGGGGGAAGTATATACAGGCCCTCTATAATAATGAAAATTTCCGATGCCTCCGGAAAGCCCTTGAAAAAGACAAATCCTGAGCTGATTTCCAAAGTGATAAGACCTGAGAGCGCCGCCACCCTTCGCGAATTCTTAATCGGCGTCGTGGAACGAGGCACCGCGACCAAAGTCAAGTCGGAAATAATCCGGATCGCGGGTAAGACCGGAACCGCTCAGGTGCCTGATCTTGTCTCCGGCGGATACAAACCTAACAAGTATGTTGCCTCTTTTCTCGGCATGTTCCCGGCCGACAATCCCAAAATTGTCGGCGTCGTCATGCTTAATCAGCCGGAACCGATTCATTATGGCGGCTATACCTCCGGCCCGATATTCAAAAAGATTGCCGAGCGATATACCATCGCCAATTCAGACCACCTGAGGCCTGTCAAAAAATTGATCGCCCTTGAGGGAAATACTGAACTCAATGGAATTCCCAGCTTCATCGGCCATGAAGTATCCGTGGCAAAGGAAATGGCCGCGCGGGGCGGGCTCGGTCTGGTCAGCAATCTGGCCGAAGGCACGATAATCTGGCAGTACCCTCCCGCGGGACGAAAGACCGCCGGTAACAGCAATATTCTTGTAGCCGTCGAGAATGACAGCGCCGACGTCGTTGTTGTGGCTGATTTCACTAGAATGAATCTTCGGGCCGCCGTCGCCATGCTCGATTTTCAGAACCTCGATTATGAAGTGGAGGGGAGCGGTGTAGTGCAAAAGCAGGAACCTGCTCCCGGGACTCCCGTCGGCAAAAACTCAAAATGTCGTTTGGTATGCGGCAATGATTTTAAGTATGAAGATACAACTGAAGAACTTGATTAAATCTGTCGAAGGAATAAAACTGATCGGTCGCGACGACATCTTCATTGCGGGGATAGATTATGACTCCCGTCGCATTCGTCCCGGGATGATATTTGCCGCTATTCCCGGTTTTAAGAGCGACGGCCGCTCCTTTATTCCCGATGCCATAAATAAAGGCGCTCTCGCAATTTTGACCGACACTCCTGTGCACGCAAATGTGCCCCTGATTATTTCATCATCCCCTCGAAAGACCCTATCCGATATCTCTGCCGCCTTTTATAACTATCCCGGGAAGAAACTCAAGATTGTCGGCGTGACCGGCACCAACGGCAAAAGCACCTCGATCTTTTTGATAAAAGATATTCTCGAAGCGGCTGGCCGCAAGGCCGGGATGCTCAACTCGCTCGTTTATGATACCGGGAAAAGCAGGCATAGCGCCGAACGAACCACTCCCGAATCGCTGGAAGTACAGAAATATCTGGCTGAGATGATTGAGGCGGAATGCCAATGGGCCGCTGTCGAAGTCTCATCTCATGCGCTAATTTTAAACCGGGTGGACAATATCGATTTCCAGATAGGCTTATTTACTACTTTCAGCCGCGACCATCTCGATTTCCATAAAACCATGGATGAGTATTTGGCCGCTAAAAAGCTCTTCCTCCGCAAACTTGATGGTGCCAATAGACGGGTTGTCATAAATCTTGATGTCCCGGAATTCTCTGATTTCATCAATGATGCTCAATGCCCCGTGCTTACCTATTCGGTAGGGAACGCCAAAGCCGATTTATCTATCACTGCCTCCCAACTTCTGCCTGATAAGACAATTTTGGATATAACGACCGCACAGGGCAAACGAAAGTTTTCAATCAACCTGTTGGGCAAATATAACGTCACCAACGCCGCCGGTGCCGCCGCCGTCGGATTGGCTCTCAATATTGATTTGGATACCATCGTGAAAGCTTTTGAAACCGCCAAACCTGTTCCGGGCAGATTTCGACCGATCAATATGGGCCAGCCGTTTGGCGTAATTGTCGATTTTGCCCATACCCCCGACGGTATCGAGCGCCTCTGTCAATCCGCCAAAGAACTGAATCCGGCAAAATTGATGATTCTTTTCGGATGCGGTGGCGATCGCGATAAAGGAAAACGTCCATTGATGGCAACCGTGGCGTCGAGTTTGTGCGACTTCGCCATTATCACCTCCGATAATCCCCGCACCGAAGACCCGCTGAAGATAATCGATGAAATCATTCCCGGCATGAAGGGGAATAATTATCTCGTCATTCCCGATAGGCGAGAGGCTATTCGGGAAATTATAAAACGCGCCGGCAGCAAGGATATGGTTCTGCTGGCCGGGAAGGGCGCCGAGGATTATCAGGAGGTCGGGACAGAAAAACTTCCTTTTAACGATACTACCGAAGTCGAATCGGCCTTGGCCGAGCTGGGATATACAGGGTGATTAAATTGGATTTTGCGACACTGGCTGAAAATGTAGGTGGAAAGCTGCTCGACATGAATTTCAAAGATATTGTCTTTGAAGGCGTCTCTATCGACAGCAGAACCATTCAGCCCCGACAGCTTTTTATCGCTATAAAAGGCGAAAATGCCGATGGACATAAGTACCATACCCGCCGCCCTCGCTAACGGCGCCGCCGGTCTCATTGTCGCCGATAATGCTATTGATTCTCTGGTCGCCCCGATCGATTCCCCGGTCGTTCTGGTTCAGGACACTCACTTTGCCATGAATCGCCTCGCCTCGAAATATCGGGATAAGCTTTCAGGCAAATTTATCGCCATTACCGGCTCCAACGGTAAAACGACCACCAAGGAAATAGTTTACGCCATCATTGCCTCCCGATATAAAAATACTTATCGCTCGCCGGGAAATCTCAATAATCTTTATGGTCTTCCGCTCGCTATCTTTGCCGTGCCCTTCGATACCCGGTACGGAGTATTCGAATTGGGAATATCCGTCCCCGGCGAAATGACTCAACTGGCCGAAATGATAAGACCCGATATGGCGCTGATCACCAATATCGGGCCCACCCATCTGGAAACTCTCGGAACCGTCGAAGGTGTGGCCGAGGCAAAATTGGAACTGGTCGATTCTATCAGCCCCGATAAGCCGGTCATCCTTAACGGCGACATTCCCATACTTATGAAAGCCGCCGGCAGAAGAAACAGAAAATATATTACTTATGGCATCGAATCCCAATCGGACTTCACTGCGAAGAGAATCGGAATCTCCGACGAAGGTTTCCCGCTGATCGAAATTGATGGCCATCCGGTCAAAGTCGGCCTGTTTGGCGACCATCAGGCTTATAATATACTTGCCGGATATGCTGTTGCCCGATCGCTTGACATAAATATTCAACCCGATGAACTAAATCAGATTGATTACGATTTTGCACCGTACAGAGGCGAAATTGAATATATGGATGGCTTGACTGTCATCGCCGACTGTTACAACGCCAATCCGATTTCGATGAAATCCGGCTTGGAATCGTTCAAGTCCTATCTTGGAAATTCGGCCATGAAAGGCAAACGAGGTATAATAATTATTGGCGATATGCTTGAATTGGGCAAAGACTCCCCCGAATTCCACCGCGAGGTCGGTCGGCAAATCGCCCAGCTCGATTTTCCTCAAGCTTTGATAATAGGCCCCTTGTCAAAAGATATGTATGCCGCCGCCCTCCAATCCGGAGCCGCAGAGAGCCGAATCAGGCATTTTGATGACGTCTCAACCGCAGGAGATTTTCTCCTTAATGAAGTAAATAGGGGAGATGTCCTCTATTTCAAGGCTTCCCGGGGAATCGGCCTCGAAAAAATAATAACCCTGCTGAAAGGAAGCGCCTTCAGGCAGAATTGATATGCTGTACTACCTGTTCATATTTTTGACCAAATACATCTCAGGGTTCAACCTCTTTCGGTATATCACTACCCGCATGGCCGCGGCAACCATCACTGCTATTCTGATTTCACTCGTCCTCGGGCCGTTCTTTATTGGTCTCCTGAAAAAATTTCAGATAAAAGAAAAAATCCGCACCGACGGCCCTCAAACGCACCTCGCCAAAGAGGGAACTCCCACCATGGGAGGTATTATTATTCTGGCCGCAATTATCATCCCCACGCTTCTATGGGCCGACATTGCCAACTATTTCGTCTTGATGCTTCTGCTGGTTACTATCTGGCTGGGGATTATCGGTTTTATGGATGATTACCTTAAAGCCGTAAAACACCAGCCCAAAGGGATGGTCGCCCGAAAAAAATTGATCGGCCAGCTCTCGATCGGCCTCGTCTTCGGCCTTATCCTGACTTTCCTCCCCCCGAATTCCAGCTTTGACGGCACCACCGGCATTCCCTTCTTTAAAAACTATATTCTCGCGCTCGGAATACTGTATGTCCCATTTATCGCCCTTGTCATAACCGGATTCTCCAATGGAGTAAACCTCACTGATGGTCTCGACGGCCTCGCTATTGGTCTGGCAGGAATTTGTTTTGCCGCTTTCACGGCCCTTACTTATGTGGCCGGCCGCACTGACTTCTCCAACTATCTTCAGATCGAGTACGTTCCCGGCTCGGGGGAGATGGCGGTTTTTTGCGGCGCCGCCATAGGCGCGGCGATCGGATTCCTCTGGTTCAATTCCCATCCGGCCGAGGTTTTCATGGGTGATACCGGCGCCCTCGCTTTAGGCGGCGTGTTGGGTGCAATTGCTATTTTAATTAAGAAAGAACTCCTGCTTGTGATCGTCGGAGGTGTATTCGTTATCGAGGCCCTCTCCGTAATCATACAGGTTTTGTCATATAAATATCGAGGCAAGAAAAGGGTCTTCAGGATGGCGCCGTTACACCACCATTTTGAACTTGGAGGGTGGCCCGAATCCAAGGTAGTAACCCGCTTCTGGATAGTAGGTGCGCTTTTTGCCTTGCTAACTCTCGCAACTTTGAAGATACGATGACGGCAAAAGATAAAATCAAAGGACGAAAAGTCGGGATCATTGGCATGGCTCGTTCCGGTTTGGCCGCGGCGCGTCTTGTAAGGCGGTTGGGAGGCATCCCGTTTGTCTCAGACATCAAAAATGAATCCCAGCTTCCGGACGAACTAAATGAATTGAAAGCCCTCGGCATCGAATTTGAATCCGGCGGACATAGCGAAAGACTTCTTAAATCAGATTATATTATCCTTTCCCCCGGCGTTCCCCGCACTGTACCTATTTTGGAAAAAATTGAAAATGACGGTCTTCCGATATTCTCGGAAATTGAACTCGCCTCATGGTTCTGCCGCGGCAGAATAATTGCCATCACCGGGTCTAATGGCAAAACCACGACTACCAGTCTTATCGGCGCCATCCTGACTGCCGCCGGGATCAGTAACCAGGTATGCGGCAACATCGGCACGCCGTTCGCCGATGCTATTTCCGAGATCCCGGATGACGGCTACGCCGTCGTGGAAGTTTCGAATTTCCAGCTTGAAGCAATTGAGGATTTCAAACCATATATCGCCATGATTTTGAATCTATCTCCCGATCATCTCGATCGCTATGACAACTTTGAAGGTTACAAGCAGGCCAAATATAGAATAACCGAAAATCAGGATTCTTCGGATTATTTGATTCTTAATGCCGACGATGCCGTTATCGATAAAAACAATATTGCCACCGGCGCAAGCAAAATTCATTTCTCAACCTCGCGCGCCTTGTCCACGGGAGTTTATCTCGAGGGCAAACGTCTTGTGGGAAAAGTCGGGGGAGAGAGGCACGATATCATAGACACCGCCAGAATCAGAATTCCCGGGCCGCATAATCTTCAGAATGCCGCCGCTGCATCCCTTGCCTCGCTCATCATCGGCATAACGGCACAGGACATCGCCACCGCCTTGCAGAATTTCCCCGGCGTGCCCCATCGCCTCGAGGACGCCGGCGTCGTTGCCGGAATCAGATTTGTCAACGATTCCAAAGCCACCAATGTTGATTCCGTCTGCTATGCTCTTCGTTCTTTCGACACGCCCATTTGCCTGATAGCGGGAGGCAGGGATAAGGGGGGAAGTTATCGCCCTATTCTTGAATACGGCAAAGGCAAACTTAAGGAAATAATTCTGATCGGCGAAGCAAGGGAGAAGATGTTCGAAGCCTTGGGGAAAACATTCCCCGTGCAGTTTGCCGAAAGTCTGGAAGATGCCGTGAAAAAAGCCTTTGACGCCGCCTCTCCGGGAGACACCGTCCTTCTTTCTCCGGCTTGCTCCAGTTACGATATGTTTACCAATTTTGAACAGCGCGGTGAAGTCTTTAAAAATTCCGTGGCCGCCCTGAAAAATGGCCGGGAATCAGCCCGAAATTACGGAATAAAATAAATATGGATAAGAAACTATTATATGCCGCCCTCTGCCTGCTCGTGATCGGGATGGTGATGATTTATTCATCATCATCGGTCATGGCGCAAAGCCGCTTTGGCTCCCAAATATACTTCCTTCAGAGGCAGATTCTTTGGCTCGGGTTGGCGTTGGCCGCCGGATGGGTAATCACCAAAATCGATCTCAAAAAGTTCGCCGCCTATTCCGTTCCGCTGCTATTATTATCTCTCATCATGCTGGCTCTGGTTTTTCTAATGCCTGCCCGTAACGGCTCGCACCGGTGGATTTTCCTCGGCCCCCTTACTATTCAGCCCTCAGAGATATTCAAAGTTCTCGTTATCTACTATTTGGCCTTCTCTTTGTCTCAAAAGAAAAGGGATATTGGAGATTGGAAACAGATCCTGTTCCCTTATGCTCCTCTGATCGGGATAGGCGTGATTCTCATAATTCTCGAACCCGGCCTCGGCTCGGCTCTCACCATAACCCTCACCGTTCTGACTATCTTCTTCCTTGCTGGAATCAGATTACAGCATTTGGCCTTACTGATTCTCCCACTGGCAGGCCTGGCTTCCTTCATGGTTTTCGTTCTGGGATATAAAAAGGATCGGGTCATTGACTATATTTCAGCGGTCCAAAATCCTCTTGCAGGAAGCTACCAGATCAAACAGGCCGTGCTTACCCTCGGGGCGGGCAACCTCTTTGGTGTCGGGCTTGGCAACGGGCGGCAGAAACTCTTCTTCCTCCCGTACCCGCATACCGATTTTATTTTTGCTTCAATCGGAGAGGAACTCGGCTTTGCCGGTCTGCTCGCCATCCTGATTCTCTTTTATTTCATTATCTGGCGGGGAATAAAAATTGCCCTGTATCAGCCCGATAAGTTCGGCTATCTGCTCGCCATGGGCGTTACCCTTACCATGATGATCGCCATTCTCATAAATATTGGAGTCGTAACCTCGCTTCTGCCGACCACAGGTATTCCGCTTCCGCTTCTATCCTACGGCGGCTCCGCCCTTCTCGTCTCTATCGTCGCCGTCGCGATCCTTCTCAACCTTTCAAAAAGACAAGGGGTCGTCGTCCGATGAGAACCGTCAAAGTCATCTTTGCCGGAGGTGGCACAGGCGGCCATCTGATACCCGCCCTCGCCATTGCGGACAGGCTCAAATCGCGGTTGGAACCGATCCACAAGACTGACTTTATTTTCGTCGGCACTAAACGCGGGCTGGAATATCGCATGAAGGACAAACTTGGCTATCCGCTAATAATAATAAATATTCGCGGGATGGCTCGCTCTCTCACCTTATCCAATCTCCTCGTCCCATTTCTTCTCATCGGCGCCATTCTCAGGTCGATACTGTTGATGGCGAAGTTCAGCCCCGATATCGTTGTCGGAACGGGAGGATATGTGATGGGTCCGATTCTCATAGCCGCGATTATCACCGGAAGACGGCGCGTCATACAGGAGCAGAATTCCTTCCCCGGCGTCACTACCCGTTGGCTCGCGTCCCGGGTCGATAAAGTATTCCTGGGCTTTGGCGATGCCGTCATGCACCTCGGCAGCACAAAAAACACTCTCGAAACCGGAAATCCCATAAAAGAGATTATCGGGAAAATTCCCAAAGCCGACGGCAGAAAATTTTTCGAAGTGCCGCAGGACTCCAAGGTGATTCTTATCCTCGGCGGCAGTCAGGGTGCCGCCACGATAAATAGAAATATTCTTCGCGGTCTGGATAAATTTCCCGCCGCCTGTCATATAATTTGGCAAACTGGTGAAAGGGATTACAAGGAGGTAGCCGCGCAAGCGGGCGGCAAGGCCAAAGGCCGCTCCCTTTTTCCATTTACCGATCGCATCGAGATGGCTTATGCCGCCGCCGATCTGGTCATCGCTCGAGCGGGAGCTCTGACCCTCGCCGAAATCTTGGCCGCCGGATTGCCATCCATTCTTGTTCCGTATCCTTTTGCCGCAGGAGACCATCAGCGGAAAAACGCCGAATCCTTCAAAAGCGGCGGAGCCTCGATCATCTTCGACGATAGTCAGCTGGGCGAAATAAGCCTGCTTGACCAAGCCGTCAGCTTATTTGAAAATAGACGGCAAGTACAGATGACTGCGGCCGCCATCGCGATTCGCGATAAAAAAAATAAAAACGCCGCTGATCTGATCACCGATGAGATATTAAAACTGATCGACATACCGGGGAGTTCAGCTTGAAGACGGAGACTATCACCCAAACAAAGTTTGAAGGAAAGAAAATGATTTTCGGAAAATTCAAAGAGCTGTTCTTCGTGGGAATCGGCGGCGCCGGAATGTCCGGTATTGCCGAAATACTCCTCAATCTCGGCTACAAAGTCAGCGGTTCCGATATCTCTTCCAGCGAAATGACCGAATATCTCGAGCAAATCGGCATCAAAATATATCCCCGGCATCAAACAGGCAATATCGGTACATCCAACGTCGTCGTCATATCCTCCGCCGTCGGCAATGACAATCCGGAAGTCATTGAAGCCCGAAAGCGCGGAATCCCGGTCATTAAGCGGGCCGAAATGCTTGGCGAATTGATGCGTCTGAAATATTCGATCGGAATCGCCGGCACTCACGGCAAGACCACCACAACTTCCATGATCGGCAAAATCATGACCGACGCCCGCCTTGACCCGACTATCATCGTCGGTGGTATCGTCGCCGGAAAAGGTTCCGGCGCCTCACTGGGAACAGGCGACTATTTGGTCGCGGAAGCCGATGAATATGACCGTTCCTTCCTTTCCATGTTCCCTTCGATGTCCGTCATTACCAACATTGAACCCGATCATCTTGACTGCTACGACGGTATGGACGACTTGGAAAATTCATTCCTGAATTATATGAATCGGGTACCATTCTTTGGCCTCGTCGTGTATTCGGCCGATGACCCTACTCTGGATCGTCTGCACGGAAAAATTACCCGCGCCTCGGTCAGTTTCGGCCTTGCCGAAAAAGCCGACTATCAGGCAGTCAATATCCAATATCGAGAAGGCGGTTCCCAATTTTCCGTTTTTCACAATGGCGAGAAACTCGGCGGCATCATCCTGAATGTCCCGGGAAAACATAATATTATGAACGCCATCGCTTCGGTCGCCGCAACATCCGAGCTGGAAATTCCGTTTGACATCATCACCGATTCGCTTCATAAATTCCGTGGCGTCGGACGACGCTTTGAGATCAAATCTATCGTTAATAATATCATGGTCGTCGATGATTACGCCCATCACCCCACTGAAGTCATCGCGACTCTCGATACTGCCAAAGCATCATACAACCGCCGCGTGATAGCCGTTTTTCAGCCTCATCTTTTCAGTCGAACGAGACAGTTTTACAAGGAATTCGCCGAAGCTTTGCACCGTGCCGATACTGCCTTTCTATGCGATATCTATCCGGCTCGGGGAAAAGCCGATGGAAGGTGTAACTTCTGAGATGATTACGTCCCACGCAGCACAACGAGGATACAACAACATCAAATTTGCGACCGCAGAGGCGCAGAGGGAGCATAGGTTAAAGTTTATTTTGTTTCCCGTTGAGAGGAGATCGGAAAGCAAAAAAGCTCATGCCTAAGCAATGCCAGTCTTTATACATTTCTGGCCTCTCAGCAGAAATGTATAATTACACTTCTCTGCGACCTCTGCGCCTCTGCGGTGAACATGTATCTTCTCTGCCGCCTTATGTCTGAACGGGCCGCACTATTACAAAATAGCAATCACAAATATTCCAGTGTCTTTATGAGGGCCTCGGCTTTTTTCAGGCTCTCATAATATTCACGCTCAGGGTCTGAATCAGCGACAATGCCTGCCGCCTGCCTGTACATAGGCCCTCCACCTTTTATGAGAAAGGTCCTTATGACGATATTCAGGTCCATGTTGCCGTTAAAACCTATATACCCGATAGATCCGGTATAAGGGCCTCTCCTGGTTTGCTCGAGTTCATCGATGATCTCCATGCATCTGACTTTAGGCACTCCGGTTATGGTCCCGCCTGGAAATGCGGCCTTGATGACGCTGAAGCAGTCCTTTCCCTCTGCAAGAAGTCCCCTCACATTCGACACGATATGGATAACATGAGAATATTTTTCTGTTATCATAAGCTCATCGACATTGACTGTCCCGTAGTCAGCTACCTTCCCGAGGTCGTTCCTTTCGAGGTCTATAAGCATGATATGCTCTGCGCGCTCTTTTTCATTCAGCAGCAGCTCGGCGCTCATCATGTCATCCTCGTCCAGGTCCCTGCCCCTCGGTCTTGTCCCTGCGATCGGCCTGGTGTCGACGACCCTTCCCATGACTCTGACGAGCCTTTCAGGTGAAGAGCTGACGATTTGGTAATTGCCGAAATCTATATACGCAGCGAACGGCGAGGGGTTAATCTTCCTCAGAATTGCATAAATGTCGCATGGATCGGCGTCTCCTATGTCCGCAGAGACACGAAGCGAAAGATTCGCCTGGAATATATCGCCGGCAGCAATGTATTCCTTGGCCTGCCTGACCATGTCCATGTATTTTTCTTTTTCCGTTTCACAGGATATCTTCCCCTTGCAGTCAGCAATATAATCCTTTTCCTCCACGTCTGTTTCTTCAAAAGCAATCCTTTTCTCAATATCTTCCAGGACCTTCTCAGCCTCGGCAATCAGCACATCCCCGGGTTTTGTTGTCTCTGAAAATCCAGGGGCAGTCTGCCGTGCGCCCGGACAGACGATGATCCAGCTCTTGTTTTCGACGTGGTCAAACGCTATAAGCCTGTCGATCATAAAAAAATGGGCGTCAGGAACACCGAGGTCGTCTGTTGTGGTAGCAGGAAGTTTTTCAAGATAATGAACAAAATCATAGCTGAGCATGCCCGCGGCCCCTCCCTGGAAAGGAGGGAGTCCTCTCACCTGCTGCTGCTTATAGGCATTCACGAGTTCTCTCAGTCTCTGAAGCGGGTGTCTGTTCGACAAGGTTTTTTTGTTGTTACACTCTATTTCGACCACGTTGTTATTTACTTTCACGATGAGATATGGCTCGAGGCCGATGAACGAATAGCGTGCGATATTCTCCGGCCCCTTCAGGCTCTCGAACAAGAAGCTGTTGCCGGACCTTAAACCTCTGTATACCTTAAAAGGGTCCTGAAAAGGTATCTCTTTGAAAACCGGCAGAAGGCCTTCTGTACTGGGTATTATCTCAGACATGGAGGATATGGTTTGTTAATAACAATCCATAACCGAATAGACTTCATTCAGAAAATCTCCCCTCACCCCTTTTTACCAAAGAGGGGCAACAACCCCCTATCCCCCTTTGATAAGAGGAATTCCTCCCTTTAGCAAAGGGAGGAAAGGAGGGATTTCATAAATCGATGTTGTCATAATTCGAGACCGTTAACATGGGCGGTCATAAACATCATACTGATGCTATCTCTTTATGTATCAGTTCTATCGCCTTCATCGGGTTGCTGTGGTTCAATATGGCCCTGCCCATCACCAGAAAATCCGCGCCCTGGGCCAAAGCCTGTCTGGGCGTCATCGTCCTGCTCTGGTCGTCAGCCGAGCTCCAGGAAGGTCTGATGCCCGGGGTCACGATGAGGAACCCACGTCCGCAGTGGCCCCTTATCATGGCTGCCTCCATGGCTGAGGCGACCACGCCGTCCAACCCGGCCTTTAACGCAAGACCCGCAAGGTGCCTGACATGGGTATTGAGACTGTGCTGCACTCCTACCTCACTCTTTAAGGTTTCCTGGGACATGCTCGTCAGGACTGTAACAGCTATGATCCTCGGCTTGTCCAGGTTCTCCTTAAGACAGACATTAACAACATCCTCCCTGCATCTCCGCATCATGTCGAGGCCGCCCGAGGCATGGACATTGAACATGAAAACCCCGAGTCTGGCAGCAGCGATGCCTGCTTTGGAAACTGTAGTGGGGATATCATGGAATTTCAGGTCCAGAAATACCTTTCGGTCTCTCTTATGGATCTCTTTGATTATCGCAGGCCCGGCAACCGTATAGAGTTCAAGGCCTACTTTAAATATTTCGATGACATCCCTGAACCTGTCGATCAGCTCAATGGCATAATCATATTCAGGAACATCAAGCGCGAGTATTAATTTCCCTTTGTTATTGCTGCTTCATCATCCTAATAAACTGCAGTTAACAAGAGATCACTCAACACTATCGATCCATACAGTCTCTGTTCAGAGTATCATATTTTGGGCAGCACGATCCCCTTCTGGGCCTGATACTTCCCTTTTTTATCAGCATAGGAGGTGACGCACTGTTCAGCAGCCCCAAGAAAGACGATCTGGGCTATGCCTTCATTGGCATATAATTTCACCGGAAACGGGGACGTATTCGAGACTGATATAGTTATAAAACCCTCCCATTCAGGCTCCAGAGGCGTTATGTTGACGATCACGCCGCACCTTGCGTACGTGGACTTGCCGAAACAGAGGACATGGGTCTCCCTCGGTATTCTCAGGTATTCGAAGGAACGGCAGATAAGGTAACTGTTTGCAGGTATCTCGCAGACATCGCCTTTATAATCCAGGAAGTTCTTCTCCTCGAAGTTTTTCGGGTCTATGGTCTTTTTTTCACCGGGTTTTGCAGGGACCGGGACCTTGAATTCATCGAAAATCCTTATATCATACCCGTATGCGCTCACGCCGTAGGAAATAACGCCTTTTCTGACCTGTTCTTCATTGAAAGGCTCGATCATGCCCTTCCTCGCCATCTCCGTTATCCAGCGGTCATTCTTTACCATCTTTCTTTATCAATCTCCCTTTTTTTATCTTCGATTATATTTCCAGACGTTGTGTATTATACCATTACCTTTTCATGAAAAACAGAAATTTGTAATAGTACAGCCATATCTCCGCGAACTCTGAAAAGGGTGCCTTAAAAACATTATTCAGGCAAACCACCCCGTCCTTCGGACACCCCTCCTTATCCAAGGCGGGGAGTTATTAATTGGTTCATAAGTAATAGGCGAATTTGACAAAATCCCTCCTAACGTCCCTGCAGGAGGTCCCTTTGCAAAGAGGTGAAGCCGAATTAACCCACTTATGGTCTCTTAATAATACCAAGACCGCCGTGCCACAAAGTGAGCGTTCTTCTTATGCTCCCCGCCTATTTTAGGAGGGGTGTCCGAAGGACGGGGTGGTAATTGGTAATCAGCTTTGGCAGGATTCTTTTATAACCATAAGCCAGGGCAACCACAGAGGGATTGCCCTACAAACGCCGCACAGGAAGGACATATGCAATTGCCACTACGGGACCACCGGCTGTTTCTTAAGCGACAGCGCAATCCTCTTCCTCTTGGCATCCACCTCAAGCACTGTGACCATGACCTTCTGCTGGACCTTGACCACCTCAGCCGGGTTTTTTACAAAACGGTCCGCCAGCTGGCTGATGTGCACCAGTCCGTCCTGGTGGACTCCGATGTCGACAAAGGCCCCGAAGGCGGTCAGGTTGGTCACAATGCCGGGGAGTCTCATCCCGGGCTTCACGTCTTCGAGTTTTTCGACCCCTTCCTGAAAACTGAAGGTCTCAAAGCTTTCCCGCGGGTCTCTGCCGGGTTTCGCCAGTTCCTTCATGATGTCCTGCAGAGTGGGCATCCCTACGCTCTCTGTCACGTATTTTGACAGGTCTACTCTGCTGCGGAGCTCGTTGCTCTGCATCAGTTCCAGTACAGAACAGCCAAGTTCGCCTGCCATGGCATCCACAATATGGTAGCTCTCAGGATGCACGGCACTCCCGTCAAGAACATTTTTGCCGTCTCTGATCCGCAGAAAACCCGCAGACTGTTCAAAGGCCTTTGGTCCGAGCTTCGGAACTTTCATCAATTCTTTCCTGCTCTGAAAAGGCCCGATTTCGTCCCGGTATGCAACGATATTTTTCGCCAGCTGAGGTCCCAGACCTGAGACATACATAAGGAGCTGCCTGCTTGCTGTATTCACCTCCACGCCGACAGCATTCACACAGCTGATGACAACATCGTCGAGACCCTGTTTAAGCGCGGTCTGATCGACATCATGCTGGTACTGGCCGACTCCGATTGACTTGGGGTCTATCTTCACCAGCTCTGCAAGAGGGTCGGTCAGACGCCTCCCGATGGAGACAGCGCCGCGCACTGTTATATCATGTTCAGGGAATTCCTCACGGGCCACCTCCGAAGCTGAATAAATAGACGCGCCGCTCTCATTCACCATCACAATCCTGATCCCTGCCGGCAGACCGATGGCCCGGATAAAAGTCTCGGTTTCCCTTCCTGCGGTGCCGTTTCCAATCGCGATCGCTTCAATGGCAAATTTTTCACAAAGTCCAATGACCTTTGCCCTGGCTTCTCCTGCCAGTTTTTCCGACTGATGGGGATATATGGTATCGTTCAGAAGAAGCTTCCCCTGCCTGTCCAGACAGACCAGCTTGCAGCCTGTACGGAACCCGGGATCAAGCGCCATAACATTCTTCTGTCCCAGAGGCGGGGCAAGAAGGAGTTGCCTGAGGTTTTCGGCAAAGACCCTTATCGCCTCCACATCAGCCGCCTTTTTAGTTGCAAGCCTGACCTCAGTCTCCATGGACTCTGACAGCAGTCTTTTGTAACAGTCGCGGACAGCTGTTTTGACCTGTTCGGAGGCGGGCCCTTCTCCCCTGACAAAAAGGCTATCAAGTATTTCTATGGCCTCGTCTTCAGGAGGGGCTATCCTGAAGATCAGAAAGCCCTCTTTTTCCCCGCGCCTCATGGCCAGAATCCTGTGTGAAGGCGCCTTTGCCACAGGTTCTTCCCAGTCATAATAGTCCCTGTATTTGATGCCCTCTTCCTCCTTGCCGGTAATTACCTTTGTCCTGAAGACGCCCTTTGTCAAAAAAGAACCCGCGGATTTTTGCGCGTGCATTCTGGTCTTCGTTCACCCATTCCGCGATAATATCCCGGGCACCTGAAAGCGCTTCCTCAGGAGAAGCAACGCCCTTTTCAGGGTCCACAAAACCCGTGGCCTCTATGACAGGATCCATTTCCTCCTGTAAAAAGATCCAGAGTCGCCAGCGGCTCAAGACCTTTTTCTCTGGCTATGGTCGCCTTTGTCCTGCGTTTCGGACGATAGGGCAGATAGATGTCCTCCAGCGCCGTCATACTCTCCGCAGCAAGGATATCTGTCCTTCAGCTGCTCGGTAAGCTGGCCCCTCTCCTCCAGAGATTTCAGTATCGCCTCACGCCGTTTGTCCAGTTCAGCAAGCTGCAAAAGCCGGTCGCGGATAGCAGTGATCTCCACCTCATCAAGGGTGCCTGTGGCTTCCTTCCTGTATCTGGCTATAAAGGGCACTGTAGCGCCTTCCTCAAGAAGTGCGGCAGTCGCAGAAACCTGTTTTTCCGTTAAACCGAGTTCTCCGGTTATCTTCGCAATATGGGATGTATTCGATGCATTCATTGATGTCCTCTCTCGTCTGATTCAAAAGGATGCTATGTTAACAAAAGTTCAGGGCCAGAGTAAACCTGGTTTGAAATATATCCAGCCTGAGATCCGTGATGAAAAAAGGACCAGTGCAGAATTTTGTGAAGGTCTGGAAAGGGCGTCGTGAGTGAGTTGCGTATTTGATACACCAGTGGTACACTACAGTGAAAGTAAAAAGGAGGCTAATATGCCTGCAGTAAATCCGAGAATAAATGTAGTCGTCGAGAAATCTCTTTATGAAATAATTCATAACATGGCCAAGAAGAGCGGCGTTTCTATGGCAATGGTCATGCGGGACCTTGTGAAGGAAGCTGTCGAACTCAGAGAAGACGCGGCTCTTGTGGCCTGGGCAGAGGAGCGGGAGAAGAAGCTTAAGGGCAAAAGACTATTGTCTCACAAGGAAGTTTGGGGATAAATGGCTTTTGTCGTCAAGTACTACCCTGACGTGTTGAGCGAGGACATCCCTGCGCTAAGTCCCGGGATGAGGGCCCGCATCAAAAAAGCGATTGAGACACGACTGATGAGCGCCCCTCAGGACTATGGGGAGCCTCTCAGAAAGACGCTCAAAGGATATTGGAAATTGCGAGTTGGAGATTACCGTATTGTCTTTAAGATCAGAGAGGATATTGTGCAGATCATCAAATTGCAGGCGCAATTCATCGTTTGATCGGCTACCTTCCCATACCAATGACGCTAAGGCCGGGAATATCCGAGAAATCTTTGATATTATGGGTCAGCAGCGTAAACCCGTATTGCACTGCCTGGCTTGCGATCCAAAGGTCCTGAACACGATATTGATAACGCGAACCCTTCCTGACGATCTGTGAGGCTATATCTCCAAAAATCTCACCAGTACCTTCGTTGATTAGAAGAATCGGTTTCTTTTTCAGGCGGGCGAGCGCCGCAAGGCGTTTCTGTCTTATGTCAGCGGATTTGGCATTCTCAGCACCAAACTTTAATTCTGCTATCGTAACCGGAGATAGATAGACCGCCTCATTCTTTGTGACTGAATGAACATCAGCAGGCGCCAGTGTGCCGCGCTCAACATCCACCCATATGCAGGTGTCTATCAGGAAGCCCAAGGATCACGCACCATATCTTTTAACTTTTTTGAGCCCTTTCTTGCATCCTTTATCCACTCCTCTCCGGCGACCGAGGGAAGAGTCCTGTAAAGGTCGCCCATTGCCTCCAGGGCCGTCATCGTTGCAGGACCCGGCAAGATGCGCGCTATCTCATGGTTGTTGCGAATGACGATCAGTTCTTCAGAATTGTGTTCAACCTGGTCCAGCAATGCACTGAAGTTGCGGGCAAGCTCTGTGGCAGTTACGGTTTTCATATTCACCTCAATCTGATAATCTGATTTAGTCATATTATACAAAGTTGGAAAGACTAAAACAACGGGTGGCAGTCTGTTTAATTTTTACACACAGGTTGCACGAAACTAAACCATATGGTATTATCTACCATATGGCAGCTAAACTTATCTTTCGATCAAAATACATTTTTCCTGATGGCGCCATACGAGAGATGGTGTTATGGAAGCTGCCCAAAGCAATGCCAAAATCCTTACACAGGTTCAAGTACCGCTTGTATTATGGACTTTCTGACGGGAAATGTCTTGTACGGTATGACAATGAAAGCGCCAAAGGAGACCATAAGCATATTGGAGACCACGAGGAAGAATACAGGTTCATAGATGCTGACACCCTTGTGGCGGACTTTTTAAACGATATTGAGAATTTACGCAGGAGGCATAAAACATGAAGAAAAATATCAGGCTTGAGATCAGGGATGAAAAAGATTCGGCACAGGATTTTGTGAAAGCCTGGAAAAAGGCTGAAAAAGGTGCAGTCCCATCTGCGCCTGAGGAACGCATCTATTTCAAAGATATCAAAACTCTGTTGCGTTTTCTGACCCCTCGTCGTATGGAGGCCCTTGAAGCCCTGCATAAACATGGACCGGCAAGTATCAGGGCGCTGGCAAAGGTCCTCGGCAGAGACTATAAAAATGTTCATAAGGACATGCAGGAGATGGAAAAAATAGGCCTGGTCATTCGCAATGAAAAAGGCCTGCTGCTTGTGCCATGGCACAGCATTGTTGCTGAACTGGAGCTTGCGGCATAAGTCATAAAGGAGAAGGCTGCCGATACCCGGCAGCCGTCTGCATGGCTGTTACTTACGCACATCCGGCTTCTGCACTTCTGTGCATGCTCTTTTGCGCTTGTTGCTCCGCCTATGTTGACTTCCGAGCTTCCGCTCTATTCGCTTCTGCTCTGTCTCTAGCCACTAACCTACTGTCCGGCGCGGACCGGCCAAACGTAGAAGTCGTACGCCTTATCGTAGCCGTACACGTAGCCGTCCCACATATCGACGAACCATGCGTACGTCCGGATAGTTCGCGCTAGTACTGGACGACCAATAGAAGTCTGACTGCACGTTATTGAACCCCTGTGCCGGCAGGTTCAGCCATGCTGCCTTGATCAGGCTCTTCCAGATTAACAAGGCTTTCAAGTTCGTTTATATTCGGCAGCCTCCAGTCAGAATGGCCGCAGAGATTAGCAGTGTTATTTTTGACATAATCAAGCGCACCCTGCCATGTCTTTAAGTCCTCCTGCAAGATTGCCGTTCTTGGGCCACATAAGGCCGGTAAGTTTGTCTGTCATGCAGTCAGCCGCTGCGCCTGTGCCTGAGACAAACCTCGGATTAGGCCAGGCAACGCCTTTCCTTAGTTCTCCGTCCTCTCCTGTGCCTGCGCAGTTTCTCGGCGTCCCATCGCGTGGCATAGCAGGTTGTCTGGCCGGTTTGGGGCAAGTCAATTGTCGACTCACCAGTCTGTCCGGCGCGGACCGGCCAAACATAGCGGCTATCGTCCTTATCGCCGTAGTACACGCCGCCACTCCACATATCGACGACCCACGCGTCGCCCGTATAGCACGCGTAGGTACTGGACGACCAATAGTAGTCCGACTGCACATTATTGAACCCCTGTGCAGGTAGGTTCAGCCATGCTGCTGTATCAGGTTCTTCCTCTGTTTACAAGACTGAAAAGTTCTTTTCTGTTCGGCAGCCGCCAGTCAGAATGCCCGCAGTAATTCAGGCCGTTTGCATAATCAAGCGCCTCCTGCCATGTCTTTGTTCCTCCTGCAAGGTTGCCGTTCTTCGGCCACATAAGGCCGGTAAGTGTATCAGTCATGCAGTCAGCCTCAGCGCCCGTGCCTGAGACAAACCTCGGATTCGGCCAGGCAACTCCCATCCTGAAGTTCACCGTCCTGCCCTGTTCCTGCACAGGCTATTAACAGCGCCTGCTTCGTCATAACAGGTCTTCTGGCCGGTTTCAGGAAGTTGAACGCTGCCGCCTGCAGACCCCGGCGTTGTCACGCTTGCGCAGTTGCTGTAACCGGAGAAGCCGGTTGCAACAGGCGCGGCAGACTGGGCCTTGGCCCTTACTCGATAAGAATATGTCTTGCCCCCTGAGACCGAAGTGTCAGCTGCTGCCTGCGCGCCGGCAGCAACCGTCTTTATCTGCGTCCATGTGCCTGTCAGCGCGGTGCATGTCCCATCATTTCTCTCAACAAGAAATGCCTGTCTCATTTGAGCTCTTGTCTGTCCATTTAAGGTTCACTTTGGTGGCCGAAGCAGCCGTTGCCGTCAATGTCGCAGGCTTAAACGGCACCACTGCTGTTTTGGTTTGAGCCGAGCAGCCCGAGGCATTGCAGGCCTTGATGTAGTATGAATAGCTTCTGGTTGTTGTATTGTTCGCTGCCGTGGAGTCACTGTAGCTTTTTATGTTCGCTTTCGGTGTTGTATAGATAAGCGTAAAAGGACCTGCGTCTCTCTTCCGGAATATCTTGAAATTTGTCTCATTCGTGGAATTGTCCATCCAGGTGAGCTTCACTGTGTTGGTATTGCTTGATACGGCCTTCAGCCCAGTCGGAGCTATAGGCAGCTGCTGCGTCTGCTGACGACACAAACATCAAACAAATTACTCCCGCAAATAAAAACGTCTTTTTCATGACATACCCTCTTTCTATTTTTTGATGTTCCAGCTATAGTTTTCCTTTATTTATGCACACTTATTCGATAAATATCAAGAAGAGAACCAATTATAATCTGGGGATAAAAGCCACGGTCACGTCAAAATCGATCTTAAAGCTCACGTTGTTATCATTCCCGCAAGTAAAGCACGCCTGCCTGCCCGCCGGCAGGCGGTAGGCAGGTCGGGAATCCTTCCGAAAGATTCCGGAAAGACAGTCATTAAACGTACTGTTAGACCTTCCACAATCTTAGGCTGTCTTTTGTTTCCCGGTCTCCTTTTCCAGGACATCTACTATGTATTTATTAAGGGTAACTCCTTTATTCATTGCCTCTAACGCAATGCGCTGGTGCAGGTTTGAGCCGACCCGGACATTGAACGAGCCCTTAAACGGATGTTCCGGCTCTTTCCCCTGTTCCCGGCAGGTCTGAAGGTAGTCGTCCACAGCTTCCTCAAAGGCCTTGCGCAGTGACTTAACGTCCGTGCCTTCGTAGCTGACAAGGGCACGAACAAATTCGACCTTACCGTAAAATACCTTATCGTCATCGCTGTAATGGACCGAACCGTAATAGTTTTTGTATCTCATCATATCTTTCATATCAAACCCTCTCTCCTTAAGGTTTCTTCGATCTGTTCCAACTGGTACTTTTTCAGCACCGGCGTCGGGTGCGGTTTATGCAGGATTATCGGGGGAAGCGTTTCATGAAGAAACTTGACCCTTGAGCCTGCGGTTTTTCCTGACTTTGCCAAGGTATATCCAAATCCGTTCAACAGGATGACAAGTTCCTGCCACGTAAAGTCATTGGGGCTTAACAGGAAACGCTTAATAATCTTTTTGCGCGTGCTCAGGTATATCCTCCTTTAAGATAACTTTCGCGTGCTTTTGAATTATTTTATCGGATGTTACTAAGAATTGCAACTATATTTGGTTGCAAATATGACAGACTCGTAAAAAGTCGAAAAACGCACCGTTTGTCATTCTGAGAGAAGCGAAGAATCTCATTTTTCCAAGACGTTGAAAGACCCTTCACGGAGCCTGTCCTGAGCTGTACTACGAGACCCTTCGTTTACTCAGGGTGACAAAGCGAAGGATTCAGGGTGACATGAAGACTTTTTACGAATGCCTCAAAGTTACCACCCGTAACTGAATGTATGCCACAAAAGATCTGTCGGTTGATTCAAACATCAGAAAAGGGGTAATATAACAACTCCGAAAATAGAAGAGACAAAGAATCCGCACTCTCGATTGTCTGACAAAAAAATGTCGCGGCAAGGGCAACTCAAACTTATTCCATCGGTCTGAACATTTCAGGCGCAGGATTATTTTAAAGGAGATTTTTTATTTAATGAGCATTGATATAGGCAGTGAAATCGTACGGCTGAATCCCAAGCAGAGAGAGGCTGTCGAAAAAACAGAAGGCCCCCTGCTCATACTTGCCGGCGCCGGCTCAGGCAAGACACGGGTCATAACCCTGAGGGTCGCTTACCTGGTGTATTGCGGGGTCCAGCCCGAAGCAGTACTCGCTGTCACCTTCACGAACAAGGCCGCAAACGAGATGAAGGAAAGGGTCGCATCGATGCTGCATTCCAAAAGAGGGAAGAGCCCCACTATATCAACCTTTCATTCACTCTGCCTCAATATCCTGAGAAAGGAGATCCATCTGCTCGGTTACAGGAAGAACTTTATTATTTATGATACCTCCGAGCAGCTCTCTGTTCTAAGGAACCTCTTAAGCGACATCAGGGCCTATGACAGGAGTTTCAAGCCTGAGGCGATCATGGAGCAGATAGGCAGGATCAAAAACGAATTTGGCGCTTCAGGCGGAAGCCCTGAACTGGAAGAATTCAGCGGTGTTGTCTATCCGAGGTATCAGGAGATGCTGAAGGCCATGAACGCACTGGATTTCGATGACCTGCTTCTCCTGACCATACAACTCTTCAGGGAGCATCCTTCAGTCCTCCTGAAATACCAGGAGAGGTTCAGCTATATCATGGTAGACGAATACCAGGACACGAACAGGGTGCAGTATGAATTAATAAAGATGCTGGCCGGAGAGAAAAAGAACCTCTGCGTTGTCGGCGATGACGACCAGTCCATCTACGGCTGGAGGGGCGCCAATCTTTATAATATACTCGATTTCGAAAAAGACTTCCCCGGCACTGTCGTAGTCCGTCTTGAGCAGAACTACCGCTCCACAGGGAACATACTTCAGGCTGCCAATGGCGTTATAAAAAATAACCAAAAGAGGATGGAAAAATCCCTCTGGTCAGCCGGCAGTAAGGGCCCTTTGGTCAATGTATTCAGGGCCGCTGACAGCGAGAAAGAGGCCCGGTGGGTTTCTGACAGGATAGCCCAGATAAAATATGAAAAAAACGCTCCATACGAAAGTTTCGCGGTCCTGTACCGCGCAAACCTCTTTTCACGTCCTTTTGAAGAAGCGCTGAGGATCAACAGGATCCCGTACACCGTTGTAGGCGGGACCAGTTACTTCGAGAGAAAAGAAGTAAAAGACCTCGCAGCGTATCTCAAGATAATCGCCAACCCCTTTGATGATATGAGTCTCCTGCGGGCCGCAAATGCGCCAAAGAGAGGACTGGGGCCGGCCACGATCACCAGGTTTGCGGATTTTGAGAAAGAGAAAGCGGTCCCGCTCCTCGAAGCCTTCAGAAGGAGCGCAGAAGTTCCCGGCCTGGGGAAGATGGTCCTCGAAGCTGTCAACAGATTTACAGAACTGCTCGACAGATATGTGGTCCTTTTTCAGACGCCCGGAGCCATGGCAAAGGCGTTAAAAAACCTTACTGAGGAGATCGATTATAAGAACTATATTTACGAACTCTATAAAACACCTGAAGCAGCAATGCAGCGGATCGAAAATGTCGAGGGCTTCATCCGGTCGCTCTCACAATATGAAGAGACAAACGAGTCTCCATCCCTCGCCGGCTTTCTTGAGACGCTCGCACTGACAGACCTTTCGAATGAAAAGACCGAAAAATCCTTCGGGGTAACACTCACTTCGTTCCATTCGGCAAAGGGACTGGAATTTCCGGTTGTCTTCATCGCCGGCCTTGAAGAAGATATACTCCCCCACAAAAAATCGATAGATACAGATCTCGAGGAGGAGAGGCGGCTCTTCTATGTCGGGATAACCCGGGCCATGAAGGAACTCTACCTCAGCTATACAGGACAGCGCATAAGATACGGGAAAAGTTTGCCTTCTGCTCCCTCACGGTTCCTGGAAGAGATCCCTGAGCAGCTCCTGAAAAGGCTTGATATTGTTGAGGAAGAAGACCCTGATGAAAACGAAAGAGACGCAAAGGCCGCCTTCTCAAAGATAAGGGAGCTATTAAAATAACGTAATAGTTCAGCAGTAGATCGCAGAGCTCGCAGAAGAATGCATGATACATATCACGAGAGAGTTGAAATGTATAACTGCCATTGCTCAGCTTATGCAGGACTATTCTGTTTGCCACTCTCAGGCAAGCTCAATAGACTATAACCTCTGTGAGCTTTGCGTCTCTGCGGCAAAGCCTACTCTTCACGTCCATAGGCTGACTGTTACAAAATAACTGAATTTCAGGCAGCGCCGGACTGGTCATCACTGTCCTCTTCTACCTGCTCATCTCCATCGTCACGATAGTTCTTCATACGGCGTTTTGCCACACAATAGCCTGCGATAGATATAAGCGCTGCAAAGAAAAAAAGCAGCCAGGACAAATGATCTGCGGCGTAGGAAATCCATAAATTCTCCTTTGACAGGCTGTCCTTCCATTTCTCTTCAAGCTTGTCAAGGGGAAGGCCGAGATTATCATAAGCCGCCTGTTCGATATGTTTCATTTTTTTCGAGGCTCTTTCAGGATTAAACGGAGTTTCGCCTCTCCATAATGTTTTAACGATATATTCAGTAAAACTCTTGCTTTCTTCATATGCCAGGATGAATCCGTTTGGAGAAGACGGAAAGGTATGCCGCGAGGTCCTCCAGCGCAATCAGGCGGTGTGAAAGCACAGCCTGTTGCAGCAGGTCTTTTTCTCCTGTCCGCAAAATATCGGCCATGCCGCCGCTGGCCCATTGGGCAACACCTTCGTCAAGCCACTTTGGGAGAGATGAGGCGTCGATCTCCTGGTGGAGCAGGATGTGTGACAATTCATGCCTGAACGTATCTTCAAGGTCAAAGGGGACCCTGTTCATTTTCGAGTAGTCAATTACGATAAGGTCCCTCGCCGGCATGGCAAAGGCCGTAACCAGCGTATTGCGGGCCGTCTCCTGAAATGCGTCATGGTCACGGACCAGCACTACAACCGGACTGCTCTGCAATCGCCATCCCAATTTCGTCTCAATATCTGCCCTGGCAGCCCCGTAAGCAGAGGCCAACCGTATTGCAGCATCTTTTAGCGGGACTTCGTATCGCACGGTTATTTCCGGGCCATGGTACTCTTCCATCTCTGCCGCACCTGAAGAAGCAGTCAGAATGAGAATAAGCATAAAGATATTCAATGTATTTTTTATCATAGAGATTGAACGAAAAACCATTTGGTTAAGCCACTGGGTCCCGTCATTTTCATATGCAAATAGTTAAGAATTAAGACATAGGTTGAGAAACTCACAAAACTGTCATTCCGGCTTGTCCCAGGAGAATCGGCTGTTTGCCTTATTTGAATACCGATTCCCGACGCGCTTCGGCTTGCAGCCGAGGGGAATGACAGATCGAGGCCACTTTGACGAGACCCATGGCCATGTCCGGCTTGATTTAGAATCCATTTTTTATGATAATACAATACGCCCAATTATAACCATGACTGATTTACTGAAAGAACTGAAGACCCTCAACACAACACTGCAGAGACTGGCTGATTTTCTCCTGCCGGCTGTTGACCCCGGTATATTTGAAAGTTTTAAGGCCTTCAGGGCCTACTCAAGAAACAATGCTCTTTGCATCAAGGGTATCCGTGATTATGACCCGATACAATTACGGGAACTTAAGGGCATTGAACAAACCATACTGGGGCTGAAGAAGAACACCGAACAGTTCCTCCTGGGAGTTCCCTGCAACAATGTCCTCCTTTACGGACCGAGGGGTACGGGAAAATCTTCAGTTGTAAAGGCCTTGTTGAATGCATACCACAGAAAGGGGCTCAGGATGATAGAAGTGCCGAGGGACACTCTCTTTCATATACTTGAAATTACAGAGATTGTAAAAGACAGGCCTGAAAGCTTCATCATCTTCTGCGACGACCTCTCCTTTGAAGAGGATGAAAAAACCTATCGCGAGCTGAAAACCCTTCTGGAGGGCGGACTTGAAACAAGGCCGAAAAATATGCTCATCTATGCCACTTCGAACAGACGGCATCTCATGCCTGAAATGGCAGGCGATAATCAGCCCACCCTGTCAGAAGGCGAACTCCAGCCTGCTGAGACACTCGAAGAAAAAATGTCTTTAAGCGACCGTTTCGGCCTCAGGTTCGGGCTGCCCCACTTCGACATGGAGACCTATCTCGATATTGTCAGCAACTATGTCTCACTAAGAAAAATTGCGGTCAGGCAAGAGACATTAAAGCGGGAGGCCATGCAATGGTCACTTTCGCACGGCAGTTATTCCGGAAGGACAGCCCGTCAGTTTATTGATGACCTTGAAGGCCGGCTGGGATCCAAGAAAAGATAGTTCCCCTAAACCAAAAAAGCGATTATCATAAAACCGCATATAGCAGAGTTGTTTTGAGCGACTCGCTCTCTTTTCATTGCGGTTGTTAGCGAAATTCTTGGAGCAGTGCCGAGCCCTGAGGCCTTCATCCACTGCTGCAGAGTCCTCCACATTGCCAGCGATAAGAAACAGACCAGAATGTGGGCCTGCGTTCTGTCTTGTTTATGATGATATATAGGCCTCATGCCAAGATCATGCTTTTCCGTTCTGAAGGCATCTTCCACTTCGGTCAACTGAATATACCGCTTCCATATCGTCTTTGGGTCGGCCTCCTTCCAGTTGGTGCGCAGAATGTAGCTGCCTCCGCTCTGAAGCGCCCACTGATAACGCTCATTGTTTTTATTGATATCGACCGCAAGGCGTCTGTCCTTCCCAACCCCTATTTCCGTAACCATAATGTCGAAGAGTGATGCTGCACGGCTGTTTCTCTCAAGTAGCCTTCCGATCCGGCGGTCAGCCTTCTGACGGTCTCTGAGTCTTCCCCTCTCCGCTTGTTCTTTGAGTTTGTTAAGCCCTGTCTCCAGGCGGACTACAAACCGATTAAGGATTGCTGTCTCTTTGTCTTTCCGGCCTTCAGAGCGGCACAGCACAAAGGTTTCTTCTTTGCCTTCAGGGCTTGCGCATTTTTTTACTTCAACGCCGGGATGTACTTCTTCCCAGTCTTTTTCAAGAAGCTCTTGTTCAAACTTTCTGAGCATAGACTTCGGTGTGCCGACAAGATATCTGGCGCCACGCTCCTGCATAAACTCTATATTGTCCTCACTTACCATACCTCGATCCATAACCCAGATCCTGTTGGCTTTACCGTACTTGTTTTCCATGATCAGGACCATTTCTTCAGTGGTAGTGACATCCGTTCGGTTGCCATCGAAGACTTCAAAAGCAAGTGGCAAGCCTTCCCGGCTCGTCACCAGGCCGATACAAACCTGCGGACAATCCGGCCGGCTGTCACGGCTGTAACCTCTCTTAGCCTGAGGATTGCCCAGGGCCATGCCTTCGAAGTATGTAGAAGTTATGTCGTAGAAAAGAAAGTCAAAGGTCTCCCCAAAGAGTTCGCCGTAGCGGTCCTGTAAATGCTTGCACAAGGCGTCTTTGTGTGGAAGCAGGGCATCCAGTGCACGATATAGCCGATCGTCGTTTACTCTGTCGGTGGGTACTCCCAGCAGATCATCAAGCGCTGTCTTGTCATACCAGAAGTCTGCTATCTGTAGTTCCGAAGACGGCGCACAAAAACGCGCCACACTGAGAATACAGGCCATCACTGACCACGGGATCGCTTCTCTTCCTTCGGGCATCTGTTCTTTACAAAAGTCCGCAAAACCAAGACGGTGCCATAGAAGTAGCGCAAGATATATGTCTCCAAAGCTGCGCAGTCTCTCGACGCTGACTCGATTGATATTTATCGTTGCCCACGAAGGCGGTTCCTCTGTCTTTTCAAGCAGACTGTCTTGTGTTTTGGGCTTGCCGCTGAGTAGCCGCCCAATCTCTTCCCAGCCAAGCCGCTCCTCCTTATCAAAGTCCGGCAACTTGCCTATGTTTGCAACAACCCTCTGTCGGGGTCCTCTTGAAGGGCAGGTCGAGACCTGAGCTGTCTGATCCGCAGAAAAAGAGCGTTTCAAGCGAAAGACAGCTCTGCCAATTGGCGAATATAGTATTACTGCTTTTACATGTGAAAATAAACTTATGATGCCGCAACCTGCGACCGGGGCATCATAGCAAATTTCTGAGCACCGCCTTCAGGATATCAGCCCTCGATATAATACCGAGGAGAACATTTTTGTCATCCACAACAACCAATCTCCGGATCTTCCTCTCATCCATCATCTGTGTTGCTTCAGCGATATTCGCATCGGGTTTTATACTGACTGCCGGGGAAGCCATGATATCTGCTACAATGTCTCCGGCCTTGCGTTCAGGAAGAGGTTTTCCAAGCATATGTTTCAACAGGTCTTTGAAAGTATGCTCCTTTCTCACTCCGACCATTGAAAGGATGTCGGCCTGGGTAATTATACCGATCACCTTGTTCTCCTTGTCCACCACCGGAAGCCCGCTGATATTTTTCTCTGATAAAATACTGGCAACGTGCATAACGTCGTCATATTTCTGGATGGTAATAACATCCCTGGTCATCACATCCTGGACAAGAATCTCCAACCCAATAGTTGATCTTAAATGCCCGCTGGCAATATCGCTATTTTTCATTTCCATAAAACTCTCCGCAGAAAAGATTTAAAGCATCAGTAATGATATTTTACAACCATCTTATCAGATAATAAAGTGAATTTCAAAAAAGATCAATAAAGATTTCAACAGGATACAAAAACAACTAAAAAGGCACTATCCTGTTGTTTGCAGGATAGTGCCTTGGAATAATTCCAGTAAATACGTTTCTCTATTTAAGTCTTTTCAACTCGGCAAGCTGTATTCTGGTGACAGCCCTTTCAAGGGCAGTCTCTGCCCGGTGAAAGTCTATATCTTCCGCCTTCTTGAGCCTTTCCTCGGCCCTCTTCATCGCTGCCTTTGCCCTCTCGAGATCGATCTCTTCAGAGAGTTCAGCGCTGTCCGCAAGGACAAGGACCTTTTCCGCGCCTGCCTCGGCGTATCCCCAGTTCACAAAGAAGTATTTTGTAGCGTTACCGATCTTGCAGGAGAGCAGGCCTATCTTCAGGGTGGTCACAAAAGGGACATGCCCGGGGAGAATACCGAACTCTCCCTCGCTCCCGGTTGCAGTGACCTCGTCGACCTCTTCGCTGAAAACAAGTCCCTGAGGCGTTACTATTTCAAGAAGAAGTTTTCCTTCTGCCATTGCTCTTACCTCGACCAGCCGAGTTTCTTTGCGTTCTCCTCGACCTCTTCGATGGCGCCGGTCATATAAAAGGCCTGCTCAGGCACATCATCATATTCGCCGTTGACGAGCGCCTTGAAGCTCTTAATAGTGTCTTCGACCTTGACATATTTGCCCGGCCTGCCGGTAAATACCTCAGCAACATGGAAGGGCTGGCTGAGGAACCTCTGGATCTTTCTTGCACGGGAAACAGTGATCTTGTCGTCTTCTGAAAGCTCTTCCATACCAAGGATCGCGATAATGTCCTGGAGCTCCTTGTACCTCTGGAGGACCTTCTGAACACTTCTTGCGACAGCATAATGCTCTTCGCCGATTACCTTTGGATCAAGGATCCTGGATGTTGAATCGAGCGGGTCAACAGCAGGATAAATTCCGAGTTCGGAAATCTGCCTGCGAAAGAACGACCGTACCGTCAAGGTGCGTAAATGCTGTAGCAACCGCAGGGTCGGTAAGGTCGTCAGCAGGAACGTAGATCGCCTGCATGGATGTGATAGCGCCTTTTTTCGTTGTCGTGATCCTCTCCTGCAAGATACCCATGTCAGTACCGAGCGTAGGCTGGTATCCAACAGAGGAAGGCATTCTGCCGAGCAGTGCGGAAAGCTCCGCGCCTGCAAGGGTATACCTGAATATGTTGTCGATAAAGATAAGAACGTCCTGTCCCTCATCCCTGAAGTATTCAGCAGCAGTAAGCGCTGTGAGCGCAACCCTGGCCCTTGCTCCGGGCGGCTCGTTCATCTGACCGTATATGAGCGCAACCTTCGGGAGAACGCCGGAGTGCTTCATTTCACCGTAGAGGTCGTTTCCTTCTCTCGTTCTCTCACCAACGCCTGCGAAGACCGAAACTCCGCCGTGCTTCATAGCTATGTTATGGATCATTTCCATGATAACAACTGTCTTTCCAACGCCCGCGCCGCCGAACATACCCATCTTGCCGCCGCGGACAAAGGGGACGAGGAGGTCAAAGACCTTAACGCCGGTCTCAAACACCTGTGTGACAGGTTCCTGTGAGGCAAAGTCAGGGGCCAGTCTGTGGATAGGAAGTCTCTTGTCGGATTTTACCGGCCCGAGTTTGTCGATAGGATCGCCGACAACATTCAGGATCCTTCCGAGCGCTCCGGTCCCGACAGGCACGGTTATCGGCAGTCCGGTATCAACAACCGACATTCCCCTGACGAGACCGTCGGTTGCCTGCATGGCGACTGTCCTGACCTTGCTGTCGCCGAGGTGCAAAGCGACCTCAAGCGTAATGTCAAAATCAAGAGTGCCTTTGGCCGGATCGCCTTTCTGTTCAATCTTCAAGGCATTAAGGATGTCCGGCATCTTTTCTTCAAACTCAACGTCCACAACTGCACCGATAACCTGTGAGATCTTTCCTGTATTGCTCATTGGTTAACCCCCGAATATATTTTCATTTTAATTCCTTCTCCTTTTTATCCTTTAAGGGCCTCGACACCGCCGACGATGTCCATAAGTTCCTTGGTGATGGTAGCCTGTCTGGCCTTGTTGTACTGGAGCGTAAGGCTTGATATCATATCGTTTGCGCTCTTGGTCGCGTTCTCCATCGCCGCCATCCTTGCCGCCTCCTCGGAGGCCTGTGACTCAATGAGCGCCCTGAATATCTGTATTTCAACGTTCTTCGGCACCAGACTGGTGAATATCGCCTCTTTCGTAGGTTCGTAGATAAAATTATAGACAGGGAGCGTTTCTTCGGATGCCTCGATCGGGGCCAGCGGAAGAAGTTTTGCAATGACCACTTTCTGCGCAATTGCCGATTTGAACTCATTGTAGATAAGGATGACCTCGTCTACTGTTTCATTGGTATATTTTTCAATGATCTCGTTGGAGATATCCTGGGCATTTGCATAGGAGATCTTTCCTGAAATTCCTGTCCAGGCCTTTTTCAACTCAACATTTCTGACGCTTGAAATAATCCCTGGCCTTCCTTCCGACACAACTGATCCCGACTTCAAAACCTTCCTTCTGCAGTTCTGCGATATGTTTGGTGCCGGCCTTCAGAATATTGGTATTAAAGGCGCCGCAGAGTCCCCGGTCACTGGTAATGACCAGGACTTCGATATTTTTCCGCGGCCTTACCGCAAGGAGGGGATGGATTTCCGCTTCGGCCCCGCCTGCAAGGCTTGAGAGAATATTGCCCATCCGCTCAGCATAGGGCCTGAGTTCAAACATCCTCTGCTGGGCCTTCCTGAACTTCGCAGCAGACACCATCTTCATGGCCTTGGTGATTTTACTGGTGCTTTGTACGGCCTTTATTCTTCTCTTTATATCTCTTAATGTAGCCATTTTATTCCTTTATCAAACAGGATTATGCCTGAAAGGCCTTCTTGAAATTCTCAAGCGCCGCGATCATCTTCGGCTTGAGCTCGTCGTCAATGGCCTTCTTGTCTCCCAGTTCCTTCATAACGTCTGCCTTGCTGTCTTTCATGAAACGGAGGACCTCTTGCTCAAACTTTTTCACTGATTCGACCGGGATATCGTCAAGGAAGCCCTGGGTAGCAGCAAACAGGACCAAAACCTGTTCGACCATCGACATCGGCACATACTGGTCCTGCTTGAGGAGTTCGACCATCCTCTTTCCTCTTTCGATCTGCGCCAGTGTTGACTTATCAAGGTCGCTGCCGAACTGTGCAAATGCAGCCAGTTCCCTGAACTGTGCAAGATCGAGTCTGAGAGTTCCTGCGACCTGTTTCATCGCCTTTGTCTGCGCAGCTCCGCCGACCCGGCTGACCGAGAGACCAACGTTAACAGCAGGCCTGACACCCGCATAAAAGAGTTCGGGCTCAAGATATATCTGACCGTCGGTAATAGAGATAACGTTCGTCGGGATATACCCGGAAACGTCACCGGCCTGTGTCTCGATGATCGGGAGAGCGGTCAAAGAACCTGCCCCGAGTTCATCGGAGAGTTTGGCAGACCTTTCGAGCAGTCTTGAATGGAGATAGAAAACGTCGCCGGGGAATGCCTCACGACCTGGCGGACGCCTCAGGAGCAGTGAAAGCTGCCTGTAGGCTGTTGCCTGTTTGCTCAGGTCATCATATACGATCAGGGCATGCTTGCCGTTGTCCCTGAAGAACTCACCCATAGTGCAGCCGGTGTAAGGAGCTATATACTGGAGCGGCGCAGGCTCACTGGCGGTCGCTGAGACAATGATGGTATGTTCCATAGCGCCGTTCTCTTCAAGTATCTTCATAATGTTGGCAACATTTGACCGCTTCTGTCCGATAGCAACGTAGATACAGGTAACGTCGCCGCCTTTTTGGTTGATGATTGCATCAATGGCCACCGCTGTCTTTCCTGTCTGACGGTCGCCGATGATAAGTTCTCTCTGTCCTCTGCCGATGGGGATCATGGCGTCGATGGCCTTAAGACCGGTCTGGAGAGGCTCATGAACGGATTTTCTTTCGATAATACCAGGGGCAACAATGTCAACAATGCGCATCTCCTTGGTGTTGATCGGTCCTTTGCCGTCAATAGGCTGTCCAATAGCATTGACAACGCGTCCGCGCAGTTCATTGCCCGCAGGAACAGACATAATCCTGCCGGTGCGCTTTACGATGTCACCTTCATGGATAAAGGAGTCCTCACCGAAGAGGACCGCTCCGACGGAATCTTCCTCGAGGTTCAGCGCCATACCCATAACACCGTTCGGGAACTCAAGAAGCTCTGAGGCCATACATTTATCGAGTCCATAGATCCTTGCGATACCGTCACCGACAGATATAACAGAACCGACCTCGCTGACATCGACCTTCTTTTCGAAATCTGCTATCTGTTTCCTTAAAAGTTCACTGATTTCGTCTACCTTAATCTCCATTGAATCACCCCTTTATAAGTTCATCTTTTAAAAGTCTGAGCTGCCCTTTAATGCTGCTGTCGTACATGGTGCTTCCCACCTTGACCAGGATACCGCCAAGGAGTGAGGGTTCCATGACAAACTCCATATCCACATCCTTCCCAATAAGCTTTTTCAGAGAGACCTTAAGCCTTTCTGCATGCTTTGCGCTGATCTCAACAGGAGTCAGCACCGTGGCCTTCGCCCTTTTCTTCTTTTCCAGATAGATCACCGTTGCCGCCTTTATGACTTCGGAAAGCGCTGAGATCACTCTGATCTGAGTAAGATGGATGACAAACTTGACCATCTTTTCCGACAGGCAGAACCTGACAGCTACCTGTTTCAGACCGCTCTCCCGCTCGGCAGAAGAGAACCCGGGGTTCACGAGAAGGCTCCTGAACTCCCTGCTCTTTGTCATCAGGTCCTCGAGAAGCGCAAGTTCAGCCAATGCCTTGGGCGCCTCTTCAATACCCACGATACTGATTAAAGTCTTTGCGTACCTTTTGGCTTCTTTTGCTGGTTTCAATTTTTACCCTCGATCTTTGCCAAAGATTCTTCAAGTAATTTCAACTGTTCATCTTTTGACAGTTTTTCTTTCAGTTTTTTCTCTGCAAGCTCCATGGCTATCTCTACGGCCTCTTCTTTTATTGCTTCTTTGGCCCTCTTTACCTCATAATCTATATTGGTTTTCGCCTGTTCGAGGATCCTCGCCTTTAATTTGTCTCCCTCTTCTACCAGACGCGCTTTTTCTTTTTCACCCGACTGCCTGGCTGATGCGATGATTTGTTCGATCTCGGAGTCCTTTGTCTTGAGCCTTTCTTCAACTTCCGCAAGCGCCTTCTGTGCAAGTTCTTTTGCCTCACGTGCTTCCCGAAGCGATTGTTCAATCAGCTCTGTCCGCTTTTTGAAAAAACCCTTGAGGTCCATCTTTTTTATGAAAAAGACCAGGACACCTACAAGGATCAGGAAGTTGATAATAGGCCATATGTAGCCCTTCAATATATCCCCAAGGCTCGCGGCTTCTTCACCGCCGCCCTCGTTGGCAAAGGCAACAGCTGCAAATAACAATAAACAGCTGAATAGCCAATAGTGAATAGCTGAAGAACTAAAGCTCTTAAACCCCTGCCCTCTGACCCCTGACTTCTTACTGTTTTTCATCATGCGTTTACCAGCTTTCTGACAATCTCATCAGAGAATTTCTCTATATCAGCCTTGAGGGACTGCCGTGCCTTTTCTCCCTCGCTCCTTAATTCTTCCCTGGCCTTCTGAAGCATTCCGGCTGCTGACGATTCAGCCTCAGAAAGGAAATTTTTCTGAGTTTCCAGACCGGCGTTCCTGAGCCCCTCAAAAGCCTCTTTTGCCTTGCTTCTCGCATCAGAGATTTCTTTGTTCATGCGCTCGAGACCTTCTTCCTTTCTGCTGTTCATCTCCTTTGCAGCATCAAGGGAACCCTTTGTCAGACTTTCTCTCTCAAGATATACTTTAAGCATCGGTCTGAAAAGGATGATGTTCAGAATATACACGAGGCCAAGAAAGTTGGCGGTCAAAACCAAAAGCCAAAACTTATCAATATCTAGCATCTTAATTCCCTCAAAGTTTGGATTTTGCTCAAAAACTTAGGAAGATTAGCACAGCGAGATATTCGTTGTCAAGGAAAATTATATTTAGAAATAAGAGGTTATCTAAATATTTACATATAGCTTCATAAGGATTTTTTATTAGCAAAAGATAAATGCCCAGAGCATCCCTGTCCAGTGGCGGCAGGAAAGACATTTTCCGGAAAAATCCTAAGCAGGAATATGAAAAACATTAGATAATTCAGTCGTCTCAAGGATTATGTTTTTCTTGACTAATCCTTCCCTTTCACAGGATATTATATAAAGATGAAATTGGTTAGTATCAAAACAAAAGACGCCGGCCCATGCCTGTAGCGCTTGTCACAGGGGCCTCGCGGGGATTGGGAAGGCAGATAGCCCTCGCCCTTTCAGAAGATGGATATTCTGTTTCAGTAAATTATCTGTCTTCCTCAAAAGAAGCAGCTCATCTCATGGAAACAACGGGACGCAGTTCTGTCGCACTCAGGGCTGATGTCGGAGACAGCATGCAGGTCAGGGCTATTGCGGAAGAAATCAAAAAGGAATTCGGCAGGCTTGACGTTATCATCAACAATGCCGGCATTGCAAAGGACCATCTCCTCTTAAAACAGACCGAACTTGAGTGGGACAGCGTAATCAGGACTAACCTCACCGGCTGTTTTCATGTCATCAGAACATTGTCTCCGCTCATGATAGAATCCGGCGGCGGGCACATTATCAATATTTCATCCTATTCAGGATTAAAGGGACAGGCAGGACAGGCTGCCTACAGCGCCTCAAAAGCAGCCTTACTCGGGCTGACAATCTCTGCGGCACGGGAGCTTTCGGAGTATAATATACGTGTGAATGCGGTCCTGCCCGGCTATATGATGACAGAAATGGGGGCAGGGGCCCAAAAGGCTTCAGAAAAGGTGAAAAATGTGAGTATCCTGAAAAAATTATCTCAGCCCCGGGAGGTGGCGGATTTTATCCTGCAACTGGTAAAAACTGAAAACATCAGCGGACAGATTTTCAACCTTGACAGCAGGATTATATAATAGTTCAACGCACGCGCAGCAGAGCAACAGGATTTTAAAGAAAAGACAGTAGGCTGAAACAGAAGGCAGCATTTGGTCTCTTTTTACGCTATTGCGCTATTGCTTTTCTGCTCTGCTGAACTAATACAAAGGGGGAAGACAGATGAAGGGTTTTTTCATAACAGGGCACTGATACCGGGGTCGGCAAGACCATAATCGCAGGGGCGTTGATCAAAGTCCTCTGTCATCTGGGAGTGAAAACAGGGGCGATGAAGCCTGTTGAAACCGGATGCGTTCGCGAAGGTGAAATACTTCTTCCCTCAGACGGCATGTTTCTGAAGCAAATGGCGCAGATGCAGGAACCGGTGACGCAAGTGTCTCCCAGCTGTTTTGAAAGTCCCCTCGCACCCCTGGCGGCATCGGAAATCGAAAAGAAAAGCGTCTCTGTTACCGCGATCAAAAAAGCCTTTTACGGCCTTTACACAAATTACGATGCAGTCATCGTGGAGGGTATCGGCGGCCTTATGGTGCCGCTCAAAACAGATTACTTTGTGGTCGATCTTGCCAAAGAAATGGGACTGCCCCTGATCGTTGTCGCCAAGCCTGGCCTGGGTTCGATAAACCATGTAATGCTGACTGTCAATTATGCGTTAAAGGAAGGTCTCCAGGTCGCAGGAATTATCCTGAATTACAGTCTCCCCCCTGAAAACAGTCTTGCGGAAGAAACAAACCCTCCACTTCTTAAACAGATATGCCCGGCGCCGCTGATCGGCATATTCCCCTATCTGAGAAACCGGGATGAAAACGTAATCGAAAAAACAGCTCAGAAGAACCTCGATCTTGAAGTCATAAGAAAATATCTCTGAGTTGAGCGAGTTGTAAAGATCAAATTTCAACGCGGAGGCCGCGGGAAGGCGGAGGACAGAAATTTGAACCTTTGAAAAAAAAATTTTGTGTCAGACCTCTGAGCACTCTGCGTGAGAAGAGTATTTTTTTCGAAGCCGTCAAGTTTAACCAAAAAAAATCCCCCTGATAGACAGAGGGATTTTCAATATACTTTACACAGATCCGTCTAAATCAGTTTCATGTCCTTAAGCACCTTCTTCAGTTTCTCTTTGTTCGCAGGTGCCATCTCGCAGAGAGGGAGCCTGAACTCTTCCCTGATTTTTCCCATAAGACTGAGGGCTGTCTTTACCGGAATGGGGTTTGTCTCGATGAACATGGACGCGTTAAGGGGTTCGAGCTGAAAATGTATTTTCCTGGCCTCAGCATACTTGCCCTTCTCCCACAAAGCGCACATCCGGGACACAAGCTTCGCGGCGCCACATTCGCGGTTACTGAGATAGTGCCCTTCCCTCCCAGGGCCATGAGCGGCAGGGTTGTGAAGTCATCGCCTGAAAGCACAGCGATCTTGTCGCCGCACAGCCTGATCACCTCGCTCGCCTGTTTCATATCACCGGTAGCCTCTTTCAGGGCCACAATATTTTTTATCTCAGCCAGTCGCGCCACAGTTAGACGGGAGTATGTTCACAGCGGTCCTGCCCGGCACGTTATAGAGGACTATGGGAATATTTACCGCCCTCGCGACTGCCTTGTAATGCCGGTAAAGACCTTCCTGCGTAGGTTTGTTATAATAAGGCGCAACGACAAGGGCAGCGTCGGCGCCAGACTTCTTGGCCTCTTTCGTGATCATGATTGTTTCGTCAGTTGAATTTGCTCCTGTACCCGCGATAACCGGCACTCTTTTTCTTACTTTCTCGACGGTGAATCTGATGACCCTGTGGTGCTCCTCGTAATCCAGCGTTGCAGATTCTCCCGTGGTTCCGCAGGGGACAATGGCATTCGTGCCCTGTTTGATATGCCACTCAATGAGATTACCGAGCGCCTTCTCATCGACCTTGCCATTGTTAAACGGCGTGACTATTGCAACAATCGAGCCTTTGAACATATTTCCTCCTCGTTATAAAACTATTTATAAAAAAGAATCCCCACACGGTATTTTCCATCGATTTCTCCTATCCATTTCACTGAAGCTGCAATAGAAGAACCGTCGCCTTTATTTATCCTGATGACTTGCCCTGGTTCGAGCGGAAAGTCCGCAAAAAAACCCAGGCCGTCTTCAGTTATATCGACACCATGGCCGAACACCTCGGCAGGTTTAATGTTGGTGAAATCAAGTAT
>CAWEZN010000008.1:0-183337 GCA_963813655.1 uncultured candidate division Zixibacteria bacterium
CAAAATCAGACCCAAATCAGCTCAATTCAACCTCCTAAAAACAACCTAAAATCCAAACCGCCCACCCCAAAAAGCCCGCCTGACCGGCCCAAAATCTGACGCCTGCCGATATACCCAAAGGAGCCCCGATTACCCAAAAAACCACACCAACATCTACCAACAACTCCACTACCATCACCCCTTCCAACCACACCCGCCAAACCAAACATTGTGAAATATGTCACAAACAAGCAGAAAGATATCCCTCCCGATTACATCAAAATACAATAGATTGTGAATATAATCACAATCTGGCGATGACTTGACCAACTCTTTGCTCCCCCGAATTTCGATAGATTGTGATTTATTTCACCAACACTGCCCTTTCCCTAATCACCTTTGACAGCATGAATTGACAACCAGAGAATATATTTTTGATTACCGCAGACCTAGATTCTTTCATTCCGCTGTGCAAAATTTGAACTAAAACGGCGCCGCGGGCAAGCGGCGCCGTGGGCGAAAATATGGAATATTTTCTATTGATCAGCTGACACTGGGAATTTCAGCGGCCGTCCTGAAGGAACGAAAAGACTAATATTCGCTCCGGTAACAACCTGTCCGGGCTGGAATATCAACATATCATCCCACAGTTGATTGCCATCCTGATCCCACCACCCTCTTGGCTCGTTGGCATCAATCGTATAATTGCCGTTCAAATCATCAAAGGCCTCTACAATCCCCTCCAGATTTGATTGAAGATTAAATTGAATTGTAAATGCCCCGGAGCCGCTGGCCGGGGAGGGCAAAATTCCCACAATCGATGCGGTGTGCGAGGTGTCAATAAATGCAATGGGGTGAGTCAGAGTGTGCCCCGGCCAGGTGATGGACCCGCTGATGGAGACCGATTGTCCCCCCTGGGTAACGAAATTGGCAGTTATTGCCTTGTCGGCGTCCATCGTGACAGCGACGGGGTTTGTTGTCCCGGTAAGTGATCCGGACCAGTGGTCGAATTGATAGCCGGAAGCCGCCACCGCTGTCAGGGTAACTGTCTCGCCATTAGTATAGTTGGTCTTATTGGGATTCTTGGTGACACTGCCGCTTCCTGCCGGGCTTACTGTTGTAGTCAGGCTTACATATAGAAAAGGTTCAAGCCCATGAATATAATAGGAAAGGAAATTGGTCCAGGGGACGTCCTTAAAATCAAGGCTGGCGTAGTTAGTGGAATCATACAAATCCATCAGGTATGGCATATGAATGGTGAGGCCACCGCGAGTCACGCTCATCACATTGGTCTTGGTCATAATGACGGCGTTATTAACCGCGGCGATGACAGAATCCGCCGCATTTTTAACCAGATTTATGGTCTTTAGGCTATCCTGCAATTTCAGATTATTAGCGAAGTCTCGAAGGTCGACATACGCGGGATGATCCAATTGGGTATTCCAACAGTCGCCCCAAGCCTGATAGACTTCCCACCAAAATTGGGTGGCGGTAGTTCGAAGCTGGGTACCCAGGTTGTCAACTTTGGCCGCTAAATGATCCATTTCTGCCAGATCAGTGGCGGCCATATGAGCTTGTTTTTGCTTTTCGACGGCCGAATTATAAACCGCTGTAACTATTTTCTTGGACAGATCAATTCCCTCGGTTGAAGGATTAAGTGTAAGATATCCGAGCCATTCGGAGCTTCCGAAGACACTTTCCATTGGAAGGACAAACTCAGAGGCGACCAGGTACTTGGCGGAGGATCTAAGTTGATAAGCGACTTCGACCATCGACATCAGACAGGCATGAAATGCCACTATCTCGAATTTGCCTATTTTGGTCTGGCTGGCGACGCTTTCGAAGGCAGCCGACATATCTACCATAGACATTTGGTTCCCGGAGCCGTTCTGTTCATCGACGCAGGAACCGGGCCACCCGGCGCCGTGATCGTCAATGATGACCATATACCTCTTGGCGGGATAATGAGTGATGCCATAAGTAAGGAAATCCTTCAGCGTCTGCGGGTCCGACATATCTTTCCCGCCAACATCTTCCAGAACGGTAGAACTTAGATTATCCCCGAGATCATCGGGGAATTTCTCAACATGATAATATTTGGCATTCCCCCCTGTTTTCAGGGAGGCCACCATGGCGACGACGTTGACTTTATCGGTTGAGCCTGTTTTCTGATATTCCTGCACATCTTCGATCGTGTAGGAATTTCCCCCTTCTGAATAATCCAAATTATTATTTCCAGCCCCATAGCTGAGAATCGTCCATTCGTCTGAAGTTGCCGGGGGATTATTGTTTGTCCCTTTGTCCCCGCCGCAGCTACCCAAAATGGCGACAAATGTCATTGACAAAATAATGTTAATGGAAATGCGATACCAACAGCGCCTCATACTCTTCCTCCTCAAACTGCTTCAATTTGATACCCAATAAGGGCTCTTTTAATTCATGCCCGATTATTTGGTCAATTTTAGCATATATAAATAATAATGGATGTTAAAAGTCAAACCAATTTGGCACGGCGCTAATCATAAGAGGCGGGATCGACAACTGCTAATTGTCATCCGCCTATTTGAAGCTTAGATTGATTTCCACAATTTCGGGTCTGTTTCCGATGCGAATTGGCGGGCCCCAAGTGCCGAAGCCACAGGAAACATAAAATTGGGTCCCCCCTTTCTCGGCGTAACCAAATGGCAATTCGTAAATAAGGGCTTCAATATAATTTATTGGCCATAGTTGACCATTATGCGTATGCCCCGAAATTTGAAGATCTACTTTACCCCTGACCGCATCTTCAAGGTCGAATGGTTGGTGGTCAAGAAGTATAATGGGCTTGCCCGTGTCCACCCCGGTCAGCAATTCCGTGAGGCTTTTTCTCATTTTGCCTGCGAAACGATTGTGCTCTCGATCCTCACGCCCGACTATTGAGATATCCCCATTGATGTTAACGACGCTGTCGCGAATCATCGTGATATTATGCTCGGTCAAATAGCGACAAGCGTTTTCCACGCCCGCATAATATTCATGATTTCCGGTGATGGCGAAAACCCCCTGTGGCGCACTGATGCCCCGGAGGGCTTCCCCGAGGTTTTCTCGAATCGCCGACCCTAAATCCTCATCGACAATATCCCCGGCAAGGATCACCAGATCGGGGCGCAGGGCGTTCAATTTTTCTACCATGTGGTCAAGGCGGGTCCGTCCCACAATGGTTCCAAGGTGGATATCTGAGGCGATTGCGATCTTTAGAGTCGGTGATCCCACAACCTTCTTTGGTATTTGAATATTGAGAGGGCGAATCCGGGGATAAAGGGCGTTGATATGCCCAGCAATGATCAGAATGACAACAATTGCGACCGAGACGACGGCAGTTGTCTGTCTTGCAAGAGCGTAATTTTCAGCAATAATTGACGGAAAGAACGGCAGTAGATAATTGGCAAGGCGGATTATGTCCAAAACCAAAATGATGAGGAAGAAATAAAGCATTGCGGCCAGCCAGAAGGAGCCTACCCATATAATGAGATTATTGACAGGGAGAAGCCCAGAGACCGTTCAATGACTCTGCCGGCGATAAAAGAGAGCGACAGGAGAATAAAGAGGGCCAGATAATATTTGCGCTGGGGTGATCCCGCGGGGATTACCTGCCATCCGCGAATGAAAATGTAATAATTGACGGAGACATAAACGGCCAGAACAATGGTGAAAAATATGGCGAAGCTGGGCGATTTCAAGTCAGACTAACTCCGTAAGTTGTCATAATTCACATACACGGTTTGAAAATCATGGGTCCTTAAAATTCTGCCAACGCATTGATAATATTAGGATTTTTTATGGCGGCCGAAAAGCAGAAAGAAGGTGATCTCCTTTCTGTTTTAATTGCTAATGGAAAAAGGTGTTCCGAATCGCAATTATGTCTTTCTTACTTGACCTTCTGACAGTGATATTTATATTAAAGCAGGAATTGCTCAATTCAGGATTTTATTGAAATGCTCAGACCAAGGCCGTTGGTTTTTTTTCTACTTTCCCTATCTGTGTCATTTTGCTATCAGCCTAATTTGTTTGCAGATGGGCACTTTGGAATTACGCAGATAGTTCCTGATTCCATTCAATCAATGTCAAATGTATTCCCTGTTTCCCCGAGGCTTGGCTATGAAGCAAATTCAAAAAAGGAGCAAACCAATAATATTTCGCTTGAATATTCTGGAAGTGCACTCTGGAGCCAGATAACGGACTTTGAGATTAAGGGGCATTATGCCTATTGCACGATGTATAATGGCCTATTCATTATAGACATCAGCAACGCAGATAACCCCACCTGCATTTCGAAATTATATATTCAGGAAAGCATGTCGACTGCAATTAAATTATTCGATCATTATGCGGCCATAGTCGGGGGCAAGGTTCCCCGGGGTTCACTTAGCATTATTGACATTTCGGACCCGGCTAAGCCTGAACGGGTCGGATTTGCCACTCTTGCTAGCACCGGCGCAGATGATATAGATGTGAGTGGGACAACGGCCTATATTGGCGGTAGCGCGGGCCTGCTAATTGCCGATATCTCCAGTCCGTCATCCCCATCATTTATTACCCTGGACACGCTGTTTTCGGCAAGAAGAATCGCAATATTTAATCATTATTTGTACACGACATCAAATCACTTCTATATCCTAGATATATCTAACCCTCACAATCCTACTCTGGTGTCTCAGTTCGATACTCCGGGAGAGGCTAATGATTTTGCAATTGATGAAGGAAAATCTGCTTATATTTCCGCTCAGAGCCCTTTCACTCCACGTACCTGGTCTGCGCTCGTTGTATTAGATATCAATGACCCCTCAGTTCCCACGTTGAAATCCACTCACACATTACTCGGATCGGCCTCATGTATCGCAAAATCAGGGAATTTCGTATATATGGGCAATTCCACCGGCCTGCTTATCTTTGATGTTTCTGATACTGATACTTCCCTATTAGTCGGTTCAACGCCCTTGCCGGGATATTTCAGTCAAATCATCATCGCTGATACACTGGCCTTTATTTCCTCCGAGATGCAGCTTGTGGAGCCTGAGTTTCCATTAATGTGTGATTCCTGCTCCTGTAGAGAATTAAATAATCCTGCGCGTACCATAGGGGGCGATTTTATGATAGTTGACGTATCGGATAAAACGTCTCCATGTCTCCCCCAAATATTTCCATCGGCAAGTACCCACTTAACGGCTATAGCTACAAATGAAATATATGCTTTTATAAGTGATGACTTTTGTGATAGCATCATGATTGTTGATATTTCCAAGGACGACAGCCTGGGAAAAAGGGGCGCTATCAGTATACCAGGGGAACTTAAAGCTTATGCCGTGAATGGTAATTATTTGTATGTCTCATATAAAGATAGCGGATTGAATATATATGATATTACGGATCCTCTTCATCCTGAGCACTTGGGGAAAGTATCGGTACCTGACGGGTACTCATTTAGAGATCCTTGATACGCTTGCATTCTTAGGGGCGGGGGGAAACGGCTTTTATATCATTAACGTCGCAAACCTATTGAATCCCTATGTAATAGGGCATTATGCGGGAAGCACAATTTCCTTTAAGATATCCGGCGAATATGCATATATAGTCGGCATGTCAGGGTTTCTCGTACTATTTATCAGCAATCCATCCAATCCATCCTTTATTGGTTCATATAATACCTATGCGACATTTATAGAAATAAGAGGGGATTTGGCATTTATTAATGATTATTGGGATTATTTGACAACCTTGGATATCAGTACTCCAACCAACCCAAAGCCACTCGGGACAATCTTGATTGGTGCGGGGTTCCATGACCTCGCGCTTTTTGATAATTTCTGCATTGCTGCGAATTCTTGGGAGGGACTTACTACAGTTGATGTATCAGATCCAGCTTCTCCAGTTACCACTAATGTATATAACACTCCTGGTTCCGCTGACGCAGTGCTTTCAGTTGGCCGCGATATTTATGTAGTGGACACATGGGGGGTTATTCGTCTGGTGGCACAGACAACAATTGATTTTGTAGATACATCGATTGTCTCACAATTGCCGTCAATGACCGAGCTTCTATTTATCTGCCCTAATCCTGCAAATTCTATAATGTCGATCCGGTATCAATTGGCCAGCACGTCCAATATAGCATTGGGAATTTATAATATACTTGGGCAGAAGATAAGGACTCTTTTTGAGGGATGGCAGAATTTGGGCATTCATCACGTCGAATGGGATGGGACAAATCAAAATGGAGGAAATGTCCCAAGCGGTGTTTACTTTGTGAGGCTACAGTCAGGGAATTCACAATCAATTCAAAAGGCGACTATCGTGAAATAACAGGCTAGTCATCACTAATTACTTTCGCGGGAGGCTGACCTCGCCCCCAGACTGGGCCAATAGATGGGGGACCGTCATCAGAGTGGCGGTAATTTTTGCTTTACTTCCAGAGGGAATTGGGTTAAATTATCGGGCTAAAATTGCGATGGAATAAGTATTGTATGATGAAATTCGACCAACCAAAAGAAGACTTTAGTATCCCGGCGATGGAGCGGCAGATACTCGATTTTTGGGAAAAAGAAGGGATTTTCGAGAAGTCGCTTCAGGCGGCCAAAGATCGACCTGAATTCGTATTTTATGAAGGCCCTCCCACGGCAAATGGCAGACCGGGAATTCATCATGTTATTTCCCGTACCATAAAGGACCTCGTATGCAGATACAAGTCCATGAAGGGTTTTCGGGTAGAGAGGAAGGCCGGTTGGGATACGCATGGGCTTCCGGTGGAGATAGAGGTTGAAAAGGCTCTTCAGCTTGATAGTAAACCGAAAGTAATCGAGTACGGAATTGATAAATTCAATCAGAAATGTCGGGAATCGGTTTTCAAATATATCGATGATTGGAATGAAATTACACGCCGGATAGGTTATTGGATAAATCTCTCAGACGCATATATCACTCTCACCAACGATTACATCGAAACGGTCTGGTGGATTTTGAAAAACTTCTATGACAGAGGGCTTATATATAAGGGGTTCAAGACCGTTTCATTCTGCCCCCGTTGCGAAACCGCCCTTTCCAGCCACGAGGTAGCTCAGGGGTATGAGGAGGTACCGGATCCATCGGTGTTTGTCAGAGTGAAAGCCGCCGATAGCGATTTTTCATATCTTGTCTGGACTACCACCCCATGGACTTTGCCCTCAAATGCGGCCCTCTGCATGCATCCCGAGGCTAATTATGCGCTGGTCGAGTTTAATGGAGAACGACTCGTTCTGGCCGAGGCTCTATTGCTGAAAGTCCTTGGTCCGGGGTTTGACATTATCGAGACTAAAAAAGGGACTGAATTTCTAAAGAAAAAATATATTCCACTATTTGACACTTTCAGCGATAAGGCAGATAGCGCGTTTTATATAATTAACGGCGATTTTGTGACGCTGGAAGACGGCACCGGTATTGTTCATATCGCCCCCGGATACGGGGCTGATGATTACGAAATAGGACAGAAATACAGTCTCCCGGTTCTTCAAGCGGTTGGCTCCGATGGGCATTTTATCGGCGGATCGGGGAAATATGCCGGGAAATTCGTCAAGGACGCCGATCCGGAGATTCTGGGGGATCTCAAAAAAGATGGAAAATTGTTTAAAAAAGAAACCTATATACATAATTATCCATTCTGCTGGCGCTGCGATTCTCCGCTTATTTATATAGCCCGTCAATGCTGGTATATTAGAACAACCCAATTTCAGAAGCAGCTTATAGAAAACAGCAATATAACCAAATGGCATCCGGATGAAATTCGTGTCGGCCGTATGCTCGATTGGCTAGAAAACAACGTCGACTGGGCATTATCGAGAGAGAGATTTTGGGGAACACCTTTGCCAATCTGGTTATGCGATAACGCAAAATGCGACCATTCAGTCGCGGTCGGTTCCATTGAGCAATTGCGAAAAGCGGGAATTTCAGTTCCCGAGGTTCTCGATTTGCACAAACCTATGATAGATGATATCAAATTGGCGTGCGATAAGTGCGGCGGAACCATGACCAGAGTGCCTGAGGTAATCGATACCTGGTTTGATTCAGGGGCTATGCCCTTTGCGCAATGGCATTATCCGTTCGAGAACAAGGAATATATTGATAACGGTATTAAGTACCCTGCTGATTTTATCTCCGAAGCGGTTGATCAAACGAGAGGGTGGTTCTATTCGCTGCTGGCCATCTCCACTCTATTATTTGATAAACCGGCATTTAAGAATGTTATTGTCATTGAATTGGTCTTGGACGAGATCGGAAAGAAAATGTCCAAGCATAAGGGGAATGTGGTCGATCCGTTCGAGATAGTATACAAGCACGGAGCCGATCCATTGCGCTGGTATATGCTCTCCAATTCCAATCCCTGGGTTTCCACTCGCTTCGACGAGGATGGCCCGGTAGAAGCAATAAGGAAATTCTTTGATACCCTAAGAAACAGCTATAGTTTCTTCGCTCTCTATGCAAATATAGATAATCTGGCTGAACGGGCGAGGAATGAAGGGAAAACGGTCGATGATTTTCTCGGTCAATTCGCCGGTGAGCCGGAAAGAATCGACGGGTGGATTGAATCCAGATTCAGTACACTGGTAAAAAGGGCTACGGAAAAGCTTGATGACTACGATCTTACCCCGCCGGCAAGAATGATATCGGATTTTGTGATTGATGATCTCTCCAACTGGTATATCAGGCTCAATCGGCGCCGTTTCTGGGGAGCGGGAAATGATCCGTCAAAGATGCGGGCATTTTTGACTCTTTATAGAATGCTGATCGGCGTTGCCAAATTGATAGCTCCCTACGCGCCATTTTCAGCGGAATATTTCTGGCGCGAACTTACCGGCCCTTCCGCCAAATTTCAGCCGAATTCCGTCCACATGGCTGAGTTTCCAGTAAGCGAAGAGAAGACTATTAATACGGAACTTGAAGAATCTATGGCTTTGGCTCAAAAAATAGTATCTTTGGGCCGGGCAGCGCGAAGCAGAAAAAATCTGAAGGTTCGCCAGCCCCTGGCGGGGATTGCGGTGAATATTGTCGGATCGAATCAGTTTGAAAAGATCCGGGGAGAATTGGCGGTCATAATGGATGAGCTTAATGTCAAGTCCGTAGAGGAATTGAATGATGCATCCCGAGTCGTAAGTTTTAAGGCAAAACTGAATTTCGCCGTCGCGGGCCCGAGGCTTGGGGGGACAGGTGAAAGATGTCGCAGCCAGGTTGGCCAGTCTAAGCCAAAAGGAGCTTCGAGATTTTAGCTCGAGCGGTGAAGTTGAAATATCTCTTGCCGATTCCAAAATTAAGCTTTCAGGCGAGGAGCTTGAAGTCCAAAAAATCGAGAAAGAAGGTTTTGCGGTCGAAAGTGATGGTGGAATCACTGTCGCTCTCAATACCTTGGTGACCGATGAACTGAAAGATGAAGGGTTCGCTCGCGAAATAGTGAATAAGATTCAAAACATGAGAAAAACATCTGGATTTGAGGTAACCGACCGTATAGATATACTGGTTTGTACGGCGGAACCGCTGAAGTCCGCAGTGAATAAATACAATGATTTTATATGCCATGAAACGCTGGCAGACACAATGCGCCTGATGGATAAGATGCCGAGTGAAAATGGTGGAACCAACTGGAACATCAATGGTATCAAGGCCGATATAGCTGTAATCAGAAAATAGATTGGAGCACCGATGAAAAAAGACGAACTGGAAAAGTACGAAAAGCTCCTTCTGAAGCGGCGAGAGGAGCTGATGGAGGAATTGAAGCTGAGGAAAACTCAACTTGACGAGACCATCAAAGATGCCACCGGCGATCTCTCCAGCTATTCTTACCATATGGCCGATCAGGGAACCGATGCTATGGAACGGGAAAAGTCATTCATGTTCGCGTCAAAATCCGGCCGCCTGCTGTATCATATCGATGAGGCCCTGAGGAGACTTCGCAGAGGTGAATTCGGCAATTGCCAGACGTGCGGCAAACCGATTCAGAAGGCCCGTTTGGAGGCTGTCCCCCACGCCCGCCTGTGTATTGAGTGCAAAGAAAAAGAAGAGGAGGCCAAAGCTGGCCGTTGAAAGTAAACGCCGATTATTTTCTTCTCTCCTGATTCTTATCGCAGTTGTAGCCGCAGATCAATGTTCAAAATTCTGGGCAATTAAGTATCTTCAATCCGGTGGAAAAAGTCAGATCATCGGAGATTTTTTTCAATTGAGTCTGACCTATAATAAAGGCGGCGCCATGGGAACTTCCCTTGGCGGGAGCACTTTTTATCTTATCACCTCCCTTATCGTTCTCGTAATAGTCCTCTACCTTGCCTATAGGAATCTCAATGTCAGATTTATATCGATTTCACTGGCGGCAATTGCGGGAGGGGCGATTGGGAATATTGCCGATCGCATTCGAGTGGGTCAGGTGATCGATTTTCTCGATTTCAATATCCCGGACATAAAGATTCTTGGATTTGCATTGGAAAGATGGTGGACATTCAACCTCGCCGATGCTGCAATCACCGTTGGCGTGATTACTTTTATAGTATACATGCTCTTCCACCGCAAAGGGGATACTCCAGATGCAATATCCGGACCAGATGCGGTGAATCCATAAATTTTCATTTTCCAACCTGAAATGGTTTCCATAATATTTGAAACTAAGCGTAGCAGCATTTGTTATATTGAATAATATTTCAGCGCAAAGAGTGAATAAAATGGTTCATAAAGATGAAATAATGAAAATCCTGTCGAAGATTCAGGATCCAGAGCTCCGGCGGCCTTTGACCGACCTTGACATGATCAAATTCATAGATAGTGATGACGGAAATATTAGGATTGGAATTTCCCTGACTATCCCGGGATGCCCTCTTAAAAAGAAAATAAATGATGATATCGTGCGCGAAGTCACCAAACTCGAGGGGGTTAGTAAGGTGGAAATTGAATTCGGGGCGATGACTGAAGAGCAGAGGAAAAATATTGCCGTAAAATTGTATGGTACCGATCACAAAAGGCAGGCTGAACTGGATGGGAAACATCCCGTTACCGCGGGAGATTTCGCTGATCGCGTTATCGCGGTGGCGTCTGGAAAAGGGGGAGTGGGAAAATCGACCGTCACCGCCAATCTGGCTGCGGCATTAAGTCGGATGGGCTTCAAGGTTGCCGTTCTTGACGCCGATATCTATGGTTTTTCCATCCCGAGGATACTTGGATTGGGAGGTAGACCGACTCTCATCGATGAGAATATCATCCCCTTGCGTAAAGAAAATATTCAAGTGATGTCGATGGGATTTTTCGTGGACGAGGATGCTCCCGTGATATGGCGAGGGCCCTTACTGCATAAGGCAATCAATCAATTTCTGGCCGACGTGCTGTGGGATAAGTCTGATTTTCTACTCTTGGATCTTCCTCCGGGGACGGGAGACGTGAGTCTGACCATAGCGCAAGCACTCCCCAAGGCCGAGCTTCTGGTTGTGACGACCCCTCAGCCTGTTGCGTCGCATGCGGCTGGGCGAGTTGCAAAACTGGCAGAAAAGACGAATCTCAAAATTTTGGGTGTAATAGAAAATATGTCGTACTATGAAGTGAACGGCAGTCGGGATTACATTTTTGGGAAAGATGGCGGCAGGATGTTGGCTCAGACTCTGTCAGTTCCCTTCCTTGGAGAGATACCAATAAAAAGAGAAATTCGTGAGGCGGCCGATCAGGGAACTCCGGTTGCATTTTCGTCTCAAACTGAAATGGCGCAAATCTTCATGAATATTGCCGCGTCCATTGCCAAAAAGAGTGTCTAAGCAGTACCTATTGAAAGGTTATGGGTTATAGTATCTGCAAATATTTCGGTATGGATATTTTCGATGATAAAAAAATTCCTAAAATAAAGTCCCTTCCATAATCGCGCACGAATTAAAGAGTTCCAATTCCTCCTTTTTTTCCCGTTAAGACACTTGACCCGAGCATAGGCATGATATTACTTAGTGATCGTTAGAAGTTATTATTTGCTAAAGTGTTAACAAGGTGTGGGTAACTTTTTCTGAGTGGGGATGCCATCGTTTATGCTCCAACAGCTTAGTTGTATTCAAGTCGATGCTGATTGTGAATTGATATGTTGACAACTGCAATAGCATTTCGACTTTGATTTAAGAAAATCATTTATAGTCTAAATATAGATTGATAGCAAGGGAGGACGTAACCTCTGCTATCAGGGGGAAGGATGTTATATACTGTTATGAGTAACAACTGTAGGCTCTGGGAGGGATGTCTTAACTATGTTTCCGTCCGTACCAAGAGATCCTCCTTCAATACTTGGTTCAAACATTCCAGAGGTTTGCTGGAGAACGACGGCCGACTGAAGATCGTGGTTCCCAATCAGTTCGTGGCCGACTGGCTGAGCGACAGGTATGCTGAGCTTATTAATGAAGCGATCAAGGAAGTCAATGGTACGCCGCTTGATTATTCATTTGAAATCATGACCGGGGAAGAAACAGTCCCTCAAACTGAAATTGAGTTTCACCGAACGCCGGCGGTAAGAATCAGAGACGGAAACAATGACAGCAATCTTAATGAGCGGTTTCGGTTCGACAGTTTTGTCGTGGGGAATTTTAACCAATTTGCACATGCGGCGGCTCTGGCCGTGGCGGAAGCCCCGGGTAAAACAAATTACAATCCTCTCTTACTTTACGGGGGGACCGGATTGGGAAAAACTCACCTGGTGCAAGCGATCGGGCATTACATCTACGAGAATTTTCCACGAAAGCGTGTTATGTACGCTACTTCGGAGAAATTTACTTCGGATTTCATCAGTTCAATTTCAAATGGTACAATTTCCAATTTTTCCTCTCAATATCGGAACGCCGATATTCTTTTGATCGATGACGTTCAGTTTTTCTCCGGCAAAGAGTCGACCCAGGAACAATTTTTCCATACTTTCAACGATCTACATCAGTCGGGGAAACAGATTGTCCTGACGTCCGATCGCCATCCAAAAGACATAAAGGGGCTTGAGGAAAGGCTTCTATCGCGATTTTCATCGGGTCTGGTCGCGGATCTTCAGCCTCCCGATCTGGAAACAAGAATAGCGATTCTGAGACGAAGGACCGAGCGCGAGGGAATAAGTCTTCCAGAGGACGTGCTTTTCTTCATCGCCGATAACGTGCATACGAATATTCGAGAACTTGAAGGGTATCTTACTCGCCTGATGGCGTATGCATCATTGGAGAAGGCCGTTATTGATATGTCATTCGCGTCGAGAGTCTTGGGCAAAGAGATTCTTCGACCAAAGAAGGAATTGACTGTGGCCGATATTCAGCGCCGGACAGCGGAATTTTTCAAAATTGATCCCTGTATGATGACGGCCAAGAAAAAGACGGCGGAAGTGGCTTTGGCGAGGCAGGTGGCCATGTATCTCACTCGAAGGCACACAGCGTCGTCGCTAAAAGGTATAGGTGAAGCTTTCGGAGGCCGGGATCATTCCACGGTGATTCATGCCTGTGATTTGATTGAAAAGAAGATTGAAAATGATTTTGAATTCCGAGAAAAAGTCAATAATATTGCCTCGATATTGATGGGTTAAGCAGGTGGACAACCGAGTGATCTTTTTGTTGAACAGTTGTGGGCATAATTTCTCTGTTGATAATTTGCCAGTTGAGAAACTGTTATTGACATTTTGTCCTCAAAACGATTATTCTTGACTGGTTAGTTAACTATATTTGGTAGAACAAAATAGCGGAAAATTTTGATAAATGTCGCCGTTTTCAACATTTAGACACTCTCTATTATTAATTATACTTATATATAAACATACTTATTAATTAATAAAGGCTGTGAGTAACGATATCGGAGGAATGCGCTCATGAAATTCAATCTCTCTAAATCCAGGCTTAGTGGTTATCTTCAATCTGTGCTTCAGGTGGTTCCCACCAAATCCACACTCCCGATTCTTTCAAATATTTTGTTTGAAGCATTGGAGGATAAGCTAAAAATATCGGCTACGGATCTTGAGGTTTCCATTACTGCCACTTTTGACTGCACCGTGACAAAAAAGGGATCAGCGGTTCTTCCGGGAAGAATACTCTTTGATATCATAAAGGAATTGCCGGAATCAGAGATTATATTCGAGGGGTCGGCCAGCCGGGTGGAAGTCAAAATACCCAACGGTTCGTATAAAATAGCGTGTGCTTCGGCGGAGGATTTTCCCAAGCTTCCGACAGTTAATATCAAAAAGCAAATTAATATTGAAGCCGCTGATCTGGTTTCGATGATAAGAAGGACAACATTTGCCTGCTCAACAGATGAAACCCGCCCGGCTCTGAATGGTGTGCTCTGGTCGACCAAGGGCGATATGATGATCATGGTGGCTACTGACGGCCACCGGCTGGCGAAGGTTGCCATGGAAAACAAGAAGCTAAAAGGCATGTCGGAAGATATTATTGTGCCTCCGAAAGTTCTGAATATTATTCCCAGGTTCGTCAGCGAATCCGATGGCGAGCTCGGGATTATTTTCGGAGAAAACAATATAATCTTCAATCTGGGAGACATAATCCTGAGTTCTCGCCTCATCGAAGGTCCGTATCCCAACTATGAGCAGGTTATTCCGACCGAGAGCGACAAGAAAATGATTATCGCCAAAAATGATCTCGCCGGAGCCGTGCGTCGCGTCGCAATATTATCCAATTCCCTAACCCATCAGGTCAGGTTCAATTTGAAAAATAATAGCCTTACCGTCTCGACCACTAATGCCGACGTTGGCGGGGAAGCCAAAGAAACATTGTCCTGTGATTTCACGGGTGAAGGGATAGAACTCGGTTATAATGCCAACTATATAACCGATATTCTTGGAAAAATTGAAAGCGAAGATTTGATATTTGAGCTAACTAATCCGGTGTCGGCGGGTGTGATTTACGCGCAAAATGTCTCGAAAGAGAATTTTCTGTGTCTGGTGATGCCGTTACGGCTGGCGGAGTAGATTCTGTTTGCGTAACTGTCTGTGGGGCGCTGAGCCCGCATAAATGATTGTACGATCCATCAAGCTAATTTCCTTTCGGAATTTTGAATCAATCAGTTGCCAATTTGGCGATAGGGCTAATATATTCCTGGGAAAAAATGGAGCCGGAAAAAGCAACCTTCTGGAAGGCATATTTTTATTGCTGCTGGGGAGGTCACCCCGTGAGGCACACGATATTGTCATGCTGAAGGAGGGGGCAGAATTTTACCGAATTGAAGGCGAGATCGGGGTCGACAATCGAAGTCATAATATCTCCATCGCCTACCAAAAGGGGGGAAAGAGGAGGATCTCTATAGATAAGACCGCGTCAAGGAGTTCGGAGTTATTTGGCACCTGTGCAGTAGTATCAGCAAGTCCGGGAGACATAGAAATTCTCTCCGGACCGCCAGTGATGAGAAGAACTTTTATAAACCTGCATTTATCACAAGCTTCGGCAATATATCTTGGAGCATTGGCCGACTATCACAAGGCACTGGCGCAAAAGAACGCTTACTTGAAGCAGTCAAATGGCGGATTGGATAATCCATATGATGACCTGATGGCAAAATATGGGGCGGTTGTGATGCTGGAGCGGAAGAAATTTCTGGAAGCTATTTCTCCCCGTGCGGGCGAGTTGTACCATGGTATCTCGGAGGGGGAAGAATTTCTAATCCACTATATGCCATCCGTACAGATTAAGGAAGATTCGTGGGACTTGAAATTCATGGAAGAAGCTATATTGACAAAAATAAGACTTAGCATGGACCGGGAGAGGTTTCTCCAGACGGCCATGGTGGGGCCGCATCGTGATGATATCGATTTGCTTATTGGCGGGTACCCGGCCAGAACTCATGGGTCGCAAGGGGAATTAAGAACCGCCGCCATCGCATTGAAATTGGCGGTTTTTGAGTATCTTAAAAAGATTCGCAAAGCCGCGCCGATTCTTCTTTTTGATGAAATATTCGCCGAATTGGATGAAAATAGAAAACAGAAACTTATTGATTCCTTTAAGGAATTTGGCCAGATTTTCCTGACGACGGCAACCGATATCCCGGAGCTGGCGGCCGCGAATAGCTGTAAGTACCGAATCGTGAATGGCTCGATTGCCATTGTTGAAGGCTAAAGGACTATAAAGTATATGTCAGGCCTAAGAATAACTAGGTTGAGCAAGAGCTTTTCGGGGAAGAGTATATTAGATAGCATATCATTTGAGACACGAGAAGGTGAACTGGTTGTAGTGCTGGGGCCGTCGGGTTGCGGGAAATCGACGCTACTGCGTCTTATCGCGGGATTGGAGGATGCAGATACCGGGGAAATATATATTGGAGAAAAGAGAATTGATACTCTCCCGCCGCAGAAACGAAATGTGGCTCTTGTGTTCCAAAATTACGCCTTATATCCACATATGACGGTCGGCCAAAATCTTGCCTTTCCTCTGAAAGTGGTCGGCGCGAAAAAGGACGAGATTCGGACCAGGGTAAAAGATATTGCGGAATTGATCGGCTTGCCGGACCGTTTGCATTCAAAACCGGCGGAGCTGTCAGGTGGTCAGCGGCAGAGAGTAGCGCTGGGAAGGGCCATAATCCGGAAGCCTGACCTGTTCCTGCTTGATGAACCTCTTTCCAATCTTGACGCCGACCTGCGCCAGAGTCTACGCCATGAGCTGGTGGAATTACAGAGAAAATTGGGAGTGACGACTATTTATGTCACTCACGATCAGGTTGAAGCCATGACCATGGCTGAGCGGATGATAGTTCTTGAATCAGGAAAAATAAGACAGATCGGAACGCCAGAGGAAGTATATAACAGCCCGGATGATGTTTTTGTGGCGTCGTTTCTGGGAACTCCCAAGATTAATCTTATTGAATGCGAGATCATTGATTCTATCATTCAGCCATTGGGAATTGCGGCCGGGAAATTTTCGGGATCTTTACTATGCGGGATTCGGCCGGAAGATATTAATTTATCGACTGATGGAAAATACGTCGGCAAAATACGGAGCGCCGAGTTTCTGGGGGATCGAACTATTATAGGTATAGACTTTGTGGACCAAATCATCACTGCTGTTGTCGACACGGACAAAGTCGCCGAGGGAACGAGAGTGAAATTTTCTATCAGGCAGGAAAAAATGCTGTTTTTCGACAAGACCACTGCCTGCCGTATAAATGATTAAGATACTATGGCTGTCGGCTTTATCATAATGGCGGTCTATTCATGCTCCAGATTGCACGTCCACGAATCGTCGTAAGTAGATGCTTCGGCTTTGAAGCGGTACGATATGACGGGGGAATAATCAAAAATAATTTCGTGGAAAAACTGAAGCCATACGTCGACTTTCTGCTGGTCTGCCCCGAGACAGGCATAGGACTGAAGACGCCAAGAAAGCCATTGGATATTATCCTGATTGGCGATCATTTGAAATTAATACAGCCGACGACAGGGAAGGATTTCACCCGAAAGATGTCGATATTTGCCGAGAATTTTCTTAATTCGCTGGATGATATTGACGGATTCATATTAAAGAGCAAATCACCATCGTGCGCGATACGGGATGCGAAAATCATACCTGATGGTGGGGGTGATCCTATTCCGGGGAAGTGGCCAGGATTTTTTGCCGCATCTGCCATGAAGATTAAGCCGTTTGCAGTATTTGAAGACGAACTCAGGCTGAAGCGCAAAACTCTAAGAGAGCAATTCCTTATTCGTATATTCAGCCTTGCCTCGCTTCGCATGGCCATAAAATCGAGATCGAAAAAGTCGCTGAGAAGATTCCTCACCGACAATGAAATGCTTGTAACTGCTCATCTTCCGGAGACCTATGATACGTTCAACCTGCTATTGGCTGATGGCGGCGGAAATATCGCCGATGATATTTAATCGAGTTTCAAACGCTTTTTGCGCGTGCATTAAAGACACCACTCAAGCGAGAGGTGGTTTTGGGTATATTAAGAAGCGCATTCAACGGAATGAAAGCAAAATTATCGCGGGAAGACAGGAAGGGATATCTTCGCCTAATGGAAGAATATAGGATCGGGAAATATTCACTTGGCGAAATATTGAAGAGTATGCTCGGCTATGTTCGCCAATCAGGGGATAGATATTTGATGTCACAAGCACTTTTTCAATCCTTCCCAATGGAGTTGGTATGAGGTTCTGCGCACATCTTCGCGATGATCGGCCTATGGGTGTCGGCAAGAATTCCTACCAGCGGGAAATGGCATTGGAATGATAGAGGAAGAAGCTTCAAGACTCGCGGATTTATCAAAAGCCGTGAGAGAATCGACTCTTAAGCGTCTATTTATGGTTAAAAAAGGACAGGAGCTTTGGAGCCCTACTGCTAATAGCATGAACTTTGCCGACCTCGCCCAGCATTTAATCGACGCCGATCAGTGGCTTTTCAGGAAATTAAAGGACGCCTCTCTGAGCTCCATAAAGGGGAAGACGAGAATTGCTCCGGTCGGCAATTATGATGAATATCTGGCCCTGCTTGAAACATTGCATCAGACCGGCGAACGGCGGAAAGCGTATTTGTACAGTCTTGATGAATCTCGATTGAAGGAGAAACTGTTTGACGATAGGTTCGGCGGAGAGGTTTCTGTCTGGTGGATTATCGTCCGCGGAAATCTCGACCACGAGGCGCATCATCGCGGTCAGATTGCCGTTTATCTTAGAATCTTGGGCACGCTCTAGCCTTTAAGCTGCCAAAGAGTTGCCATTCCCGATAATGTTTTAACCATATGGCTAATTGAAGTCAGAATCGCTATATTTTCCCTATGCAAACAGCCTTCCATATTTATGCCCTCACCCACCAAATGAATGCCTCCATAATCGGGGGTGAGCTTGTGGGAACAGAATTTTATAAGAAGGAAAGAGAAGCTTATATACTGCTTAAATGCAGGAATGAATTATACGCCCTCGGTATGGCTTATCATCCGGTTGGTTTCGGGACGTTCCTGATACCGAAAGAGAAAATGGAAATTGAGACTTCCGAAAAACCCTGGCCATTTTTTCAGGAGGCTGAGGGAGCGGTCATCGAATCAGCCTCGCAGCATGACTTTGACAGAATCATTCGAATCGATATGAAAAGGGATAGTTCATATTATTCAATTATTGTCGAGGCGATAGGTCCAAACGGCAATATGTGGTTACTTGATGGCGAAAACAAAATTCGGGCGTCCTTGCGTCATAGAAAATATGAACAATCGGAACCATACAAATTTCCTGCCGGACTCGAAAAACTAAATCCATCAAATCTCAATCCAATAAGATTAAAGGAGCTATTCGGCGGGGATAGAATCCTTCCCGTCGGCTTGGCTATCAAAAAATGCGTAGCAGGTTTTGATGATCTCTTGGCCAAGGAGGTTGTTTATCGGGCAGGCATTGATGAGGCTTCGCGGGCGGGGGATTTGGAGGATATCGCCCTCAATCGAATAGTAGAAGTCATTCCAAATATTTATAAGCAGTTCGAAGAATTCGACCGAGGTTTTGTCTACAGTCTTCCGGGAGGTTCATTCGCTTACCCTTTTAAGATGAAATCCATTTCCGCAGAGCCTGAAAAATATAAATCGTTCTCACTCGCAGTCTATAAGGCAATTAAATCAAAGAAGTCAGACAAGATTGAATTATCAGAAAAAGACCGGATAATAAATTCAATTGCCCGGGCGGTTCAGAAGCTGGAGCGTAAGGCGCAGAATATAGAGCAGGACATTTCCGCAGCCGACAAGTTTGCTGAACTGCACAAATGGGCGGAGCTATTGAAAATCAATCTTTCGGCGGTCAAGAAGGGCATGACAGAGATAAAGCTTGAGGATAAATACGGAGACGGAAGATTGATCTCGATACCGCTTGATCCTGCGCTCGGACCTCTGGAGAATGCCGAGGAGTATTTCAAAAAATATCGCAAGGCGAAAGAATCGGTTGAGCTGCTCAGACGCCGATATGAAATCGCTCTGAAAGAATTCGGATCAATCCGGGAAATGCAGGAGGAATTCGATCGGAGCTACGACGCGGCGCTTGAAAAATATCGTTCCGAAATTGATGCCTTACTTCCTACAGTTGCGAAGAAAAAAGAAGTCACTCCCCGCCTGCCATATAAGGCTTTTACTCTAAGAAGCGGCGTCACAATTTTTGTGGGTCGCGATGGTACCGATAACGACACGACTACATTTCATCATGCCAGGCCGTACGAATTATGGTTTCATGCATCCCAATGCCCGGGATCGCATGTGGTGATGAAATTTCCTGATAAGAATTTTAAACCATCCAAAGCGGAAATAACAGAAGCGGCGGCGATTGCGGCGTATCATTCGAAGGCCAGGAAATCCAAAGCCGTTGCTGTAATTTATACGGAAAGAAAATTTGTGCATAAGCCCCGCGGGGCCAAGCCCGGGTTGGTCACGGTGGAACGGGAGAAAATGGTTATGGTAGAGCCGAAAAAGGTGGACTGAGTAATTTATAGAGGGACGAGATATGTCAATTCTGAAAAAGCAGATGCGTCTATACAAAGATTTATCGTGGCTCTGGCCAATTATCAGCCCGCCGGAGACATATGTCGATGAAGGCGAAATACTTATCGAAAAGATCAAAGAATATGGGGGCGATAGTGCCAAAACAGTTTTGAATATGGGGTGCGGGGGCGGGCATCTTGACTGGGTACTAAAGAAAGCTTTTGAGGTCACATCGATTGATATCAGCCGGGATATGATGGCGCTGGCGAAAAAGCTCAACCCGGAAGTGGAATATCTCTACGGCGACATGCGCACTGTTCGAATGGGACGATTATTTGACGCCGTTGTGCTACATGATGCTGTAATTCATATGATCAATATGGATGAACTGAAATCAGCCTTCAGGACGGCCTACGAACATTTGAAATCGGGTGGCTTTGTTGTGACGTATGTCGAGGAATGGCCGGAGCATTTTGTACAGAATAGAACGGCGGTGTCCAATCACGAGAAAGATGGAATCGAAGTTACTTTCATAGAAAACAACTATGATCCTGACCCTTCCGATAGTAATTATGAATGCACCCTTGTTTATCTGATCCGAAGGCAGGGACGGCTTGAGATAGAAACCGATCGGATGACTTTGGGGATTTTCCCGGTTGCCGACTGGATCGAAGCCATGCAGGTAGCAGGCTTCGAAATTTTCCAGACAAAATATTCTTTATCCAAGCTGCCCGATGCGGCTTCAGCCCCCACTGAGAATATACCCGATGCTTATCGGGAAAAAGCGGTAGATTATGTCGGCCAAAAATATTCTTCTTTTGGGTAATCCAAAACTCTATGAGAACTCGTCAGATGTCGATCAGAGTGAAATTGCCGGAATTAGATCGTTGGTCGATGATTTGCATGATACAATGATGGATTTTCGCCGCAAGCATGGCTTTGGGCGAGCTATCGCCGCTCCTCAGATAGGAATTATGAAGCGGGTCGTCTATATGCTTATCGATAAGCCATGTATATTCATCAATCCTATTTTGACTTTCGATGATAATGAAATTATGGAAGTTTGGGACAATTGCATGTCATTTCCGAACCTGCTGGTGAAAGTCAGAAGACATAAAAAATGCCGACTAGATTATAGCAACTTGGATTGGAAATCCGTTTCATTAGCGCTGGATGGGGACGTGTCGGAACTTCTTCAGCATGAATGCGACCATCTGGATGGTATTCTGGCTACCATGCGGGCGATTGATGGGAAGTCGTTTGCTATGAGATAGATTTGGACTTCTCTGGCGCGGGCGACTCGGGGGATCTTTCCGACTTTATCTTATATGTCGCCAGGGCCAGTAAAGTGATGATCACTTCGGCCATGGTAATCCAAACACGGTTGATTAGAGCAATCGAGGCAGCCACCGGGGCGCCAAATTGAGTGGCGAGAATCGCCGACATGACCCCCTCGCGAACACCCAATCCGGCAGGCGAAAGAAAAGTAATGTAAGAGAGGACATAAGCGGTGATATATGTGCCAGTGGATAACGCTATCGGGATTGACACCTCGCCGATCAGGGCCTTCAAGAAGAAATGAAATGATATTCCAAAAAAAGTCCAGTTCAGCAAATACCAGGCAAGAATGCTGATTCTGTTTTTCATGCCCGGCTTGTAGCTGACCGCCTCCTGTTTGAATAATCTCAAAACTTTGTTCAACGCCCATTCGAGGCCGTCGGGGCGGAAAAAAAGAATAAGAAACACGGCAACCACAATGGCCATGAAGATATATAGTACATCCCTGAAAACCATCAGGGTCGAAGCTGTTTGGCCGAGTCCCAGTGTCAAAGGGATCAGTATGAATGATGCCGGCAAAGCGTAGGCCTCTACCAATGCGAAAGATGCCATCGACACTGCCGGGGAGATATTTATTTCCTTGGCCAGCCCCACCAAACCGATAACCTGCCAGATTTTTCCCGGGATATATCTGCCCAGATTGGCCAAATAAATCACCCGGAACGCTTCATGGAGCTTTACTTTGTGTCCAAATCCCAAAATTATTGCCCGCCATCCCTGACTTCCGCAAAAATATGCTCCGCCCAAGGTGACGGCGGAGAGAAAAGCATAAAACCAGTTTATTCGCCAATCCCAATTTTGAAGCTGGGCGCGGTTGTTGTAAATGGTTCTGAATAAAATATAGATTATGATGGCCGCTACCAGCCAGCCGATGATGCTTTTGATCAACTTTCTTCTGTCCATTTTTCCCTATTACTTTTCTTCCGACCGCGCGCCTTTGCCGTGAAAAATGCCATATCTTTTCATTCTGTAGATTAGAATATGACGGGGGACTTGGAGATAATTGGCCGCTTTCGAACGGTTCCAATCAAACATATCGAGGGCATCAATTATGAGCTTCTTCTCTGCTTCATGAAAAGTAAGGCCTTCCTTTTTATCAACTTCTGCGGCAGATGTCCGTGTGTTTGCTCCGAATTCCGTGGGGAGGTCGCTTAGTGTCAGGAGATTGGATTTTTTCAATATTACCATTCTTTCGACAAGATTCTCCAATTCCCGAATGTTCCCCGGCCACGCATAATCGTGAAGCTTTTTCAGCAGGTCGTTATCTATGACGATTTTTTGTCCGGGGCTGAAGCGAGCGAGAAATTCATTCAAAAGTACCGGAATATCTTCTGCCCGCTCCCGCAGTGGGGGGACTCTGATTGGAATTATATTCAGCCGATAGAATAGATCTTCGCGAAATTTGCCTTCTGCGACTTTTTGTGTCAGATCGACATTTGTAGCGGCTATCAGCCGAATATCAATCTCCGTTGTTTTTTCAGAGCCAACCGGTTCGATGACGCGTTCCTGTATTACTCTCAGAAGCTTAGCCTGGAGCTCGAATCCCAATTCGCTGATTTCATCCATCAGCAAAGTGCCACCGTTAGCCAGTTCAAATTTTCCCTTTTTATCTTTGATGGCTCCGGTAAACGCGCCCTTGACGTGACCGAATAGCTCCGATTCAATCAATTCGCGCGGAATGGCCGCGCAATTGACCGCGACGAACGGTCCACCGGCACGTACGCTTCCCAGGTGAATGGCCCGGGCAATCATTTCCTTGCCGGTTCCTGATTCGCCGCTGAGCAGGACGGTGGCATCGGTCGGAGCAACCTTGTCCACGAGGGCGAGAAGATCCTTAAAGGGCTTTGAGATTCCAATCAAATTTCTTTTTCTGTCTCGACCGTCAAGCTGTTCGCGAAGGAATTTATTCTCGTTTTCAAGCTTCTTGAATTTCAAAGCCTTTTCGATCGCGATATAAAGCTGATCATCCTCAAAGGGCTTGGTCAGATAGTCAAAAGCCCCCAGCTTGACAGCTTCCACGGCGGTAGATATAGTGGCGTGAGCGGTAATCAGTATTATTTCGAGATCAGGCTGGAGTCTGTTTGGATTTTTCCAGGAGCTGTATTCCATCCAGTCCGGGCATGCGTACGTCGGAAAGAAGAAGATCATACCTATTTTTTTGCAGCATCTCAAGAGCAATCGGTCCCATTTTCGGCGACAGCAACATCATATCCCTTTTGCTTAAGCTTGAATTGTACCACTCTTCTGAGACTGGAATCATCGTCCGCAAACAGAATTCGGATGCTCATTCTGCGCCTCGTGCGAGGGGTAACGTGATGATAAATTTTGTCCCTTTTCCGGTGAAGCTCTCGACAGTGATATTTCCGTTGTGTCTCTCTATAATTGATTTTACGAGGGCAAGTCCCAGACCAGTACCCTTTGCCTTGGTTGTAAAGAAGGGATCGAAGATTCTATCTTTATCATTTTCATCTATACCGTCTCCAAAATCCTCCACCGAAAGAATAGCCTGACTCTCGGTCGATTTGGCGACAACTTTTATCTCGCCACCCGGCTTGGATGCGTCGATAGCATTAAGAACAAGGTTTAATATCACTTCGTGAAGTTTTTCTGGATCGGCATTTATTGAAATGCCATCTTCGACGATCATACTCAGGCGCTGTTTGGCATTTTCAATTTGACCTTGAAGTTGTTTCCCGGCGGCGCGCGCGATTTCGCCCAAATCTATTTTTCGAAAGACCATTTCTTTGGGGCGAGCGAAATCGAGAAATTCCTGAACGGTACCGTCAATTCGCTTAATCTCTTTGACAATAATATCTTGAAATTCCCTTTTTTCATCCGGAGAGGCTTCTTCGCTGCCGGCGATTTCGACCGCTCCTTTTATTGACGCCAGAGGATTCTTGATTTCGTGCGCTACGCCGGCGGCCATCCGCCCGATAAGAGACAACTTCTGGGATCGCTCCAGCTGAAGTTCCGTTTCTTCGTGATGGCGTCTAATCCTCGATTCGCGGTCTATCAGGGCGCCTGTCAGGGTTGCCAGAGCAAAATAGAAAATTATTTCAACCCATTCACTCGTAATGTCGAGATGAGGACTTTTCACAATGAAAATAAATGGTTGAACCAGAACGGAGATCACCAAAGCCATCAAAAGCCCCCCGCGAAGCCCATACCACGCCGCTGCCATTACTATTGGAATATAGCATAGCCGGCTGTGAATAGCGTGACATAAAGCGGAATGACCGAACAGAGGCTCCAGTACCCAGCCGTAATGGATGGCCAGGGTTATGGCCGCAGAAATGCTCAGTATCGATAATTTTTTAAGATCAGTCTTGGACATTGCTACAAGAGAGTTCATTATGATGAAATTCACCGAAAAATCGGTGCCAAACTTTAATGATAGGCGTTTTCCTGAAAGTATTCATATAATATTCTGAACCGCATCTCTTTAAGGAACATGTCGATTTCATTTATTTATGTCACCGTGCCAGATTATACAATTTGAATCGGCATAATTGTAGAATATTCTTCAGAAACTGGATAATATTCTCAAATTGAGCTTCTTCCACATTTCGGCAATTCCATGTATCTACTTGACATTTTGACGGTTAGAGGTAAAATAAATATTGGCATGATAATTGATCTAGATAAATCAAGTAATGGACGCGAAATTGTCCGGTATAATGAATTTAATCTTTTGAGGAGATTTCTAATGAAAAGAATAATTTTGTCGCTTGGGATTGTGGCCATCTTCGGCATCCTGCTCCTGTCAGTCGCGAAAGCCGAAAACAAATCGAAGATTGATGTCACGAATGCTCCGAAAGCCCTCAAGAGTCAGACTATATGTCCGGTCATGGGGAACGCGATCGATACCACGGTCTATGCCGACATCCAGGGCCAAAGAGTCTTCTTTTGTTGCTCGGGGTGTATTTCCAAGATGAAAGCCGATCCGGACAAATACTTTAAAAAAGCGGCCGAGCAGAGTGTACTATTTCAGAATATTCAAACAGTCTGTCCAGTATCCGGGGATAAAATCGATTCGACCATATACACTGATTATCAGGGACGCCGAATTTATTTTTGCTGCAAACAATGCGTTACGGACTTTCAAAAATCGCCTTCCGACGTCCTGGCAAAGATGGATAAACCCGCAGTGAAAGATTCTTCGATGACAGGCGGACACGATGCCGAACATCGGATGCATGATCATTGATATAAGACCTTTTGAACGCTCTGCGCGTTGGGGGCAGGATCGGCTCTAGTCGATTCTGCCCTTTTTTCATAGCCCGCGAATAAAATTATGCTTGAAACGTAGTCTTGCATTTCTATCTTTAAGGAGGTATCGGATCTTAATATGAATATAGACTTGTAAAGGCTCATATGCGCTCAGGGTGACCGGATGGATGTGCTGTTCCTTTCCAGACTTCAATTTGCCCTGACTATTGCTTTCCACTATTTATTTCCTCCTTTGAGCATCGGGCTTGGATTAGTATTGGTAATTTCGGAGGGAATGTTTCTCAAGACCGGAAATCCAATTTATCAGCAGATCACCAGGTTCTGGGTCAAAATATTCGGTTTGATTTTCGCCATCGGAGTAGCGTCGGGGATCGTGATGGAATTTCAATTTGGTACCAATTGGTCGTCGTATTCCCGATACGTAGGAGATGTATTTGGAAGCGCTCTTGCCTCAGAGGGAATTTTTGCATTTTTTCTGGAGTCGGGATTCCTGTCGATCTTGCTCTTCGGATGGAATAGAGTCGGCCCACGAATTCACTTTTTGTCCACGATAATGGTCGCGCTGGGTGCGCATTTCAGCGCCATTTGGATAATAGTCGCCAATTCCTGGCAGCAGACTCCTGCGGGATATCATATCGTGGGCGACGGCTTGACGGCGCGCGCTGAAATAGTCAATTTCTGGCAGATGGTCTTCAATCCGTCAACCCTCGATCGGCTCAGCCATACTCTAATGGGAGCCTGGCAGGCGGGCGCGTTCTTTGTGTTGAGCGTCAGCGCTTTTTATATTATCCGCAAAAGGCATATTGAATTCGCCAAAAATTCGATCAAGATAGCGCTGATAATTGCTGTCTTTTCATCTGTAATGCAATTGATAACCGGCCACTCCAGCGCTCAAGGGATCAGCAAAACCCAGCCGGCCAAGCTGGCCGCTTTTGAAGCACATTACGCCGAGTCTGCCCCGGCGGATATGTACCTTTTCGGATGGGTCGATGAGAAAAATGAAAAGGTGCTGGCAGGCCCTAAAATTCCGGGACTGTTAAGTTTCTTCGTGCACTGGAACGCAAGTATGCCGGTAACTGGTCTGCGATCGTTTCCGCCAGACAGGAGACCCCCGGTTAATCTGGTCTTTCAATCATATCATATAATGGTTGCAGTCGGCATGATATTGATTTTGATAGCTCTGTCGGGCTTCTTCTTCCTGCGGAAAGGGAGACTCTTTGAAAAAAAATGGTATTTGTGGATACTCGTGTTTTCAGTTTTGGGGCCACAGATGGCGAATCAGTTGGGCTGGTTTTCGGCCGAGGTCGGACGGCAGCCATATCTGGTATACAATCATCTCTTGACCGCGGAAGGATTATCAAAGACCGTAACATCGGGCGAGATTGTCATATCCTTAATACTCTTTGGAATAATATATATTTCGCTTTTCGCAGTTTTCGTCTATTTGCTCAATGAAAAAATCCAGCATGGCCCCGCGGGAGAGGATTTAATAGTTGAGGGACGTCGAGCATGAACCTTGATTTGAACATTATCTGGTTTGGACTGGTCGGTATACTATTTTCCGGATATGCCATTCTCGACGGTTTCGATCTGGGCGTTGGTTCCCTGCATCTGTTTACCCGGACTGACGAAGAGAGACGGATTATGATAAATTCTATCGGCCCGGTCTGGGACGGTAATGAAGTCTGGCTGGTCACGGGCGGAGGAGCGCTTTTCGCGGCCTTCCCGATAGTTTATGCAACCGCCTTCTCCGGTTTTTATCTGGCGATGATGCTTCTTCTCTTTGCTCTTATTTTCCGGGCGGTGGCGATTGAATTCAGGAGTAAACAACCCGGACGACTTTGGCGACAGATATGGGATATCAGTTTCAGCGTCAGCAGTATTGCCTCGGGATTATTGATTGGGGTGGCGCTGGGAAATATAGCCCGCGGAATTCCCCTTGATAGCCAATATGAATACGCGGGCGGCTTTCTCCACCTCCTGAATCCCTATGCCCTTCTGGTGGGAATTACTACCGTGGCCCTGTTCATGATGCATGGGGCGATATATGTGGTCATCAAGACTGAAGGTGAACTTCACGATAAAATCCGGGGATGGGTTAATAACGCCATAATATTCTTTGTAATTTGCTATATCACCACGACCATGGTGACTCTTTTATATTTACCTCATATGACTTTGCATATGAAAGATTACCCCATACTATTTATTCTTCCCATTCTCAATATGTTGGCTATCGCCAATATTCCGCGCGAATTTAATCATAAAAAGGACTGGCGAGCCTTTCTATCTTCATGTGCCGCAATGCTGGCATTATTGGCCCTGTTTGGAATAGGGATGTATCCATATATGATTTACTCTCTTCCCAATCCTGAGAATAGCCTGACAATTTATAATGCCGCCTCTTCACAGAAGACATTGGGAATAATGTTAATCATTGCGTTTATCGGGATGCCCCTGGTGCTTACTTATACGATTGCCGTTTATCGAATCTTCCGAGGGAAAGTAAAGCTTGAGCCAACCAGCTATTAGGGTAGTGAAATATTAAAGATAAACTAAAGATTACATTCTGGCGCCGCCGATTGAGCGTTCCAGGATCTTCTTAAACGCCGGTCCAGGCAGTCTGTTCTAATGCCTGCTCGACAATCTCGTAGGAAAGATTCGGGCCACTTCCATTGGCCTTCTTCCGAATTGAATTGATCAAGTCGAAGCCGTCGACCACGACTTTAGGCGTCGGCATCTCAGTCTCATATTCATTTATGATTGCCGTGATGCCGAGATTTTTCACCGCCTCTTTAACAAAGGTCGCTGCTTTCAGATGATCGGCGTTATCTTTCGAATAAAGAATGTCTATCTGCATTTTCTTCTAGCTCCATTACAGATTAGACTTTTAACCAACCAAGTGTCAACAAAAACTTCCTGTTTATTTGTCAGTAATAACTTCTTGTTTGGCAATTGCTTGTGTGATACGTGAGTAACCAAACAAGCTTCTAATCCTTAAACAGCCGGAGTCGCTCAAAAGTTTCAGAGTTTGCCAAAATGGCAGACGAAATGAGAAAATTTATTTTAAATTGAATTGGGAAGACGCAATCAACCCTATTTCGTATTCTTTGAATTGAAATTAGCAATGTTTCTGGTGACAGATTCAATTTCATCCGCCTGATAGGGATTTAATTTAAGAACCGCGCGGAAATCTTCCAATGCCAGCCTGCGGTATTGATCATCATTCGTGGTCACAAATATTTTCTGGCAGGTCGTCGCCTTCGAGAAGAGCAAGGAAAAATCTCTTGGATAGAGTTCGCATGCAGTCTTCAGGACGCCCAATCCAGCTATGATTTCGCCTTGAAAAGAATAGATGTCGCTCAATACCTTAAGGGCCGATTTATTCGAAGGATATAGATCGAGAAATCTTTCGATATAGACTTGGGCGCTATCATATTGTCCCGAGTCTATAAATTTGCAGCCTGTCTCATAGTCAGTCGGAATATATTTCTCCGCGATGACATTGCCGGTAGCCTCCCAGATCTTGTAGACGCCCACATTGTCATCACGCACCCAATAATCAGCAATAAGCTTGGCGTCTTCCAATTGGGGAAATTCTGAGGTGACTTTTTGGGATGATTCGACATCGATGGCAAAATGCGTGGCCGGATATTTTTTGAATAGATCAGGCTCGTCTTTCGAGATTCCGACCGCATAAATCATTCCCCTGAGCCCATTTTCGAGAAGAAGCGTGGGCGCCATCGGGCCCGTTATTATGGCATTTTTGTTTAAAATTTCTCCCAGGTCTTGACCTGCTTCCCTGATAATGTATGATCTTTGCTCCTGCCAGGTAGAATAGCTGATGCCAAAATCGAATAGTCCTAAAATCATCAGAACGCCCAGCAGAATAGTTCGGACCGATATTTGCGAAAGGGCATTTCTCAGTCGCTTAAATTTCAACTCCAGAAATGTGACGGCGACGGCCGGTATCAAAGTAATCCAGACGGTCTGGGCCGATTTTTTTTCATAGGTCTCCGAAAAGCCGATCACTCTGAAAAGACCGTAAACAATTTGCTCCAGAAAGATCCAGACCAGGAGAAACAAAAATAATGAAATCAAGATTCTGGACGATTTTTCAAGCTGGCCGTGAGATTCAAGATCTTGTGTAAACGCAAATCCTGCCAGGCCGGCCAGCGGGAAATAAAGCATATATTCGTATCGCAGCGGCCTATAATTGCCAATCATAAAAAATAGCTGTCCCGCAGCAAACCATATCGCCAGAAAGATAATTCCGCAGAATGATTCGGAATATCTTTTCCGATCAAGTCCAATAATTGAAAAGAGGCCAATAAATCCAGCCACGCCTAGTGCTGGAGCAAGAGAATAGAATAGAGAATCGTTTCCGAAATTTATCAATTTTTCAAAGAATGCGAGTGGCGATCTGAGAGCATCGGGGAAGCCGTATAGACCGATTGTTTGCTGGAATAGATATTCTGCTAATAGTCTAATGCTGCCACCATATATCACAAAAAACCATAAAACGGCCGTGGCCAAAAGAGAAGCGATAATGATGACAGAATTTTTCCATATACGTTGACGATCCTCGATCCAGAAGGCCGCGACAACGGGGATCAGGCCGATGAATCCAAACATTTTTCCCGATAATCCTGCCAGCGCAATCAGAATTCCAATCGCAATTTTCCCCCAGAAATATTGGCGGAAGTAGACAAAGATGAAAAATAGCAGCGCCAGCCAGAAAAGGAGGCCATTTTCCAGAAAAGGCAATCGGCCGTATATGAAAAGAACTTTGTTAAATAGCAGAAATATTGCGGCAATCAGCGCCCCTTTGAGTCCGGAAATTTTTCTGATAGAGATTATAAACAAGATGATGGCTGACAATGAGAGCAATACACCGACAAGATTCGCGTGGGAGCGCGAAATACCCGATATAGAAAAGACCAAATAGCTTAATCCCGAAACGAGTGTGAATTCGAATACCCGCCATTTATCCTCTTTAAGAGGATCGCTGTCTCCAAAGAGAATCTTATTTCTGGCGTGGAAAGTGTACTGATAAGGATCGGTCGATAGCGATTGTCCATACCCGTCAAAATACATCGGCGGGTCAGCATCAAGATAGGATATGCGAAGCCAAGCCGCCGCGATTATAGCAATGGCAAGTAGAATCCACAGCACCCATTCTTTTCCGGCCGATCGAGCCAGAGAATGATTCATAATTGGCAAAGATATGTCAGAATGCCCGACTTGGTCAAGCTGTCATTAATCCAAGGAGATTGTGGGCGGCGGCGCCAGGCGATTATGAATTAGATTATTCGATAATTAGCAGGTGCGTCCCTTGAGCCACAACCTTGCCAATCATGGGAATATTTAAGCCGCGTTTGCGAGCTTCAGCCTGAAGACTTTCTGCTTGAAACCCCGGCAGGGAAATCATCAGCCCGCCGGAAGTCTGGGGATCATAGAGAGTATCCATCGCAGATTTATCAAATCGGGCGGCGAAGTGAATTTTATCCTCAAAGTATTCCCTGTTGGTATTTAGCCCCCCCGGAATGAATCCGGCAGAGGAATATTTTAGCAGGTTGGGGAGGAACGGAATATTTTCGAATTTTATTTCAAGGCTTACACCGGAGGCTGATGCGATTTCACAGGCATGGCCTATCAATCCATATCCGGTAATGTCTGTGGCGGCGGTGACATTATATTTTACCATCAGCTCAGACGCTATATTGTTCAACTGAGACATCATCGCCGTGACGGAGGCGATATCATCAGGAGCAGCGGCGCCGCGTTTGATAGCGGTCGTGATTATTCCGGTACCAAGCGGTTTGGTTAGAAGGAGAACATCACCTACTTTGGCGCCGGAATTTTTGATGATTTTGTCTATATCGATTATTCCGGTGACGGCCAGACCATATTTTAATTCTTTATCCTTTATAGAATGGCCGCCGACCACAACCGCGCCGGCTTCCTTAATCTTTTCCACACCGCCCAGAAGTATCTTGCTCAGAATTTCCTGAGGCATGGTTTCCACCGGGAAGGCGACTATGTTCAATGCCGTAAGCGGCTTTCCGCCCATGGCATAGATGTCCGATAAAGCATTTGCGGCGGCTATTCGGCCGAAATCATATGGATCGTCCACAATCGGCGGGAAAAAATCTACCGTCTGCACCAGGGCCTGACGATCATTAATCTTAAATATGCCGGCGTCATCGGAAGTTTCGAACCCGACCAGAAGGTTCGGATTGTCTTCAGGCGGCATGTTTTTTAGAACCTCGGCCAAAAACTTTGGCCCCAATTTGGATGCTCAACCCGCGCAGGAGACTTCAGCCGTCAATTTGACCGTGATTTGCTCTTTATCGTTTTTCATAACATATGAAAAATACGGATTGTTAAAGCTCATCGCAATATCACTTCGCAAAATTTTGGGGAAATGAGGCAATTGGAGACAGCCATCAATAATCCGTAGGCCGCGGCGGGATTTCGCCAAATAGGAAAGGCCGGTTAAAGCTACTTCTAACCGGCCTTTGTGGAATCAGATAGATCAAAGTTTCTAATCTGCGTTATTGCAGACAGAAATTCTGTTAATCATCATCATCGTCAGACGGACAATCTGTCTTCCATCTACCCTGGAAAAATCCCGAACCCTCATTATGCGGCCGGGATTTATATCTGCCCTTTATATCACCTTTTATTGCCCCGCCGGCGTCATAGAAATTACCTTCAAACCACCCGCCTGCGCGCATCATGGCCATATGGTTCGCATGCATATTCGGATGCGGGAAGAAATCGCCTTTGAGAAAGGCCACAAAATTCCCGTTAACGTCTATATACTTTCCATAGAATGCATTGTCAATATTGCCGCTGCTGTCGGGGATGCCCCAGATACCTCTAATGTAACCGAGGATTATCCCATTATGCGTCATCCAACTGCCATCAAAAACGCCATTCCCACTGTCGTCAGTTCCCCACTGACCGGCGAGAAATCCTTTGAGGCAACCGTGATGTTCATTTTTTACCGCCCGCACAGAGACCGCATTGGAATCCGAAAGATAATAAGTAGTATCCAGACCGGCCAAATCCTGCAAATAATATGATATTGTGAATGGCGCGGTACTGAAAGTCACGGCCGTGTTTATCTTCTCGGTGGCATTCACGTAGATGTCGACCAGAATACCGTCATGATAAGATGTCGTTTTCGAGACCCATTCGATCTTCCTTGGATCAGTACGATGCAGGATATAATCCTGCATCGGCTCGAAATTTATGGTACGGCGAAGGATTTCAACGCCGTTTGTAATCTCAAGTGATCCGGACCAATCGGTAACGGTTGTTACCAATGAATCGTAGGCCAGCCTTCCCCAGACGATTCTCAAGGAATAGATGGCAGCGGAGGTATCATGGTTCAATGAGTCCTGCTCCGTTGAATCGGGAAGGGAATCCTCGAAAACCTGGTCGCTGGATAGTGAGGAAATAAGAGCCGTATCGCCGAAATATGGCTGTTCATTCGATGCCGTGAAGCCCCCGAACTGATTGGAAATATTATTGCCATGATTGGGCGAGGTGCTGTCCTTGCTACAACCAATTGGAAGACTCACCATGGCAAGAGCGAGGAAGAAAATCAGCAGATTTCGCATAATCCAAACTCCTTTCAAGGGTTTTTAACCTTTTCACGGGAATCTAATCAAATGCTGTGCCATACAGACAAAATCTCCCTAATCCTAAGAGACACACAATATACGCTTCAAAATAAAACGGTGAAGCCTGAACAAATATTTGACAGTCTGAACTAAAATTGTGCTGAAGATGTCAAAAAATATGCGAAGTCATTGGCACGCATCGCCAATTTGATTGAATAATGAGCTTATGCAGCTGGCGCAATTATCTCAATTAAATCTCTATGGTTGCCGATCTATCTGGTGGCTTCTGCCGGAATTATTTTAAATAAGTCCTATCTTTTTGCGTATTTTTCCATCCCTTCTTTATAAAGGTTGCCGCCGTGGCAATCGAGAGCGACAATGGCCGGGAAATCCTTGACCGTCAGTCGGCGAATCGCCTCGGCTCCCAGTTCTTCATAGGCGACCAATTCATTTCCGGTGATGGATTTGGATATAAGCGCCGCCGCGCCGCCGACCGCAGCAAAGTAGACAGCTTTCTTTTCTTTCATTTTGGCAAGGACCTCAGGTCCCATCTCCCCCTTGCCTATCATACCTTTGAGACCTACCTCAATCAGGCGCGGAGAATAAGCGTTCATGCGGGTCGAAGTGGTCGGTCCGGCTGACCCGATAATTTGCCCCGGTTTCGTTGGTGTTGGGCCGGCGAAATAGATGATCTGGCCTTTGGGATCAAAGGGAAGTTTTTCTCCTTTGTCCAGTAAATCCACCATCCGCTTATGGGCGGCATCGCGGGCCGTATAGATATGCCCGGTTATAAGGACTTCGTCGCCGGCTTTAAGCCCGGACACGATATCATCAGTCAGCGGGGTCTTTACGATTTTTTTCTCTGCCATATTCTAACTCCAGACTTATTAATCAAATTTAGAGGACAATCTCTTTGTGCCGCGCGGCATGACATTGAATATTTACCGCTACAGGTAAACTGGCGATGTGACATGGATGAACTTCTATATGCACATCCAACGCGGTCGTGGTGCCGCCAAGTCCCTGCGGGCCTATTCCGAGTTTATTTATTTTTTCAAGTAGTTCCACTTCCAGTTCCGCATAAAATTTATTCGGATTTCTGTGTCCCACATCATGTAACAAAGCTTTCTTGGCCAGCATCGCGCATTTCTCGAAAGTCCCACCAATTCCCACGCCCACTATAATCGGAGGGCAGGGGTTGCCTCCCGAGCGGCGGACACGGTCGATCACGAAATCCCTGACACCCTGAACCCCGTCGGAAGGTTTAAGCATTTTTACTTCCGACATATTTTCCGAACCGCCGCCTTTTGGGGCGATCGATATTTTCATCTTGTCACCTGGGACAATTTCTAAATGAACAATCGCCGGAGTATTGTCTCCCGTATTTTTTCGTTCAAGGGGATCACCCAGAATCGATTTGCGAAGGTAACCGTCCTTATAACCACGGCGCACACCCTCGTTAAGGGCTTCGTAAAAATCACCTCCCGTGATCTGGACTTCCTGGCCCAGCTCAACAAATAGAACGGCAAATCCGGTGTCCTGACACATGGGAGCCAGGTCTATTTTGGCGATTTGGGCGTTCTCCAGAACCTGATCCAAAATTGCTCTGGCAACCGGAGATTCTTCATATTTTCGGGCGCGCTCGATGGCGGTGACTACGTCCTTTCCTAAATCATACGAGGCTTCGATTGAGATCTTTCGGACGGCATCGGTAATAGTATCAACACTTATTTGACGCATATTGATTCTCCATTATGTCGTATCTTAACCAATTATTCTAAGTTTATACGCCGCCATGGCTCTCTGCATATAGGTGGCGGATATTATCCATTCTCTTCTGCAACGACGGATGGTCGTAGAACCAGAATTCTATTATTGCCGGCGGCTGAGGATCGGATAGATTGAATACCGAAAGTTTATCGAAGGTCACTGCGGCCTCATCGCCGGTGACACCGGAAAGCTGCAATCCAAATTTATCGGCCTGGTATTCAAAATATCTGCTTGCGCCATTGTTGATCGGCTGTATGATAAAGCCGAAAATAACAAAAAAGAGCATAATCAGCGGTAGGCCGGCAATATCTCCCAGTCGGGCAAATCCGAGGCGGTGTGCGCTTCGCGTTATAAAACCGGATAGAAGACGATCAATAAGATATCCCCCGATAAAAATCATGACCAGAGCCATGAACAATCCATACCAGATATGATTCATCAAATAATGCCCGATTTCATGCCCCATGATAAATTTCAATTCCGGTATGGTAAAATTCCTTATTGTCGTGTCGTACAGGTACAATTCGTTTTGTCCCAAACAGACCGGTGAAATAGGCGTTGATTTTATTGGATTGCTTTGAGGCATCAACCTCGAAAATATCGGGATTTTGAATTCCGGCTCGGGCGGCAAGTGCGGTCATCTCTTTGGCGACAGTCTGATTTTTTACCGGTTCAAATTTGTTAAAAAGTGGCGCGACTACGACCGGGACGATCAGGACGACGAAAATCATGAACGGTACGGCGCCTATGGCGAAGTAAAGCCACCATCTCTTAAAACGATTAATCAGCCAGTAGAGAACCCATAGTACCGGCACTATGAAGACAAATGCTACCGCCGTCGATTTCAAGCTTTCCCCGAGCCAGGCCCCGAAAGTCTGGTTGGAAAAGCCATATTTATGTTCGACCGCAAAATTTCGATAGTAGTCAAAGGGAAAATTGAAAATAAAGAGGAAGATCAACAGGAAAACAAAATATAACAGAATGACCAGATATTCTTTCTTGGTGATAGATTTTGCCCAATTCCGAAATTTAGCCGACAAACCGGTATAAATAACCAGGAGCAAAATCGCCACACTTATAAAGAAATCTACGAAACGCCAAAGATTATTAAATTTGGAGTATGATATCAGCAATTCTTTTCGTTCCGGTGGCATGGGATAAACAAAAGTAGCCGCGGCGGCGGTGGTGTCGGCCACTATTTTTGGGGATATGGAATCATTTGGAGATACCAATTCTCCCGGACTTGCTGGGAATGTGGACGAATCACTCGCGATTGTGACAGGTGAAAATAGCAGGATTGCGGCCAAAAGAAGCAGAAAATACTTCATACTTAATACTCCAGTGATATTATAATCAAACGATAATACCCAATGCCGGCTTGAATGTCAATATGATGAATTTGGCCTCCCTTGAATAGCTCTTGACAACCTGCCCCGGTTTTATTAGCATTAAAAAACCTTATGACTGACTGTCATCATCTCCCAATATTTAGAAAAATTTTGATTATTGATATTTGGAGTAATTATGTTTGAGCGAATATTACCTAAGGAAACCAGTTTTTTTGATTTTTTTGAACAACATAGCAAATTGTCCATAGCCGCCTGCAAGGAACTGAATGCCATCGCCCATAATCCGTCAGAATTGGCCGCCCGCACCAGCCGCATCAAGGAGATAGAGCATGATGCGGATGATATCACACACAAATGCATTAATGCTCTTCATCGTACTTTCATCACGCCGATCGATCGTGCGGATATTCATCGCCTGATAAAACGTCTGGATGATATTATCGATTCAATAGATTCGGCGGCTTCTCGAATGATTTTATACGAAATAATTGACATAAAGCCCGAGTTCAAGCAGTTCACCGAGGCCCTACTCAAAGGCACGACCGCCATCGAGAAAGCTGTGCATAATCTTCGTGACCTGAAACATGGGGAAGCGGCGATCGAAATGTGCCTTCGGGACGTCTATGAAGCCGAAAATGTAAGCGATCAGATTTTGCGTTCCGCCCTGGCGCGGTTATTTAAGGAAGAGAAAGAAGCGATTCTTGTTATCAAGTGGAAGGGAATTTTCGAGCGCCTCGAACGGGCCAGCGATCGATGTGAAGAAGTAGGTAATATAATCGAAGGCATCGTTATAGAGGCTTCCTGACCGTGACACCCATAATGTACGTCATCATAGGGACCGTGGGCGTTGCGCTCATTTTTGATGTCATCAATGGCTTTCATGATGCCGCCAATTCGATTGCCACGGTAGTATCGACCCGTGTTTTGACCCCCCGGATTGCCGTGCTATGGGCGGCCTTTTTCAATTTCATTGCCATGTTTATCTTTGCCCCGCGAGTGGCGGATACTATCGCCAAAATTGTGCGCATAGACGGACATGATACGGTCTATGTCTATGTAGTTCTGGCCGGCCTCGTGGGAGCAATCATCTGGGATTTAATCACCTGGAGACTCGGCTTACCGACCAGTTCATCGCATGCCCTTATCGGAGGCGTGGCCGGCGCCGGACTCGCATATAAAGGGCTGGGTGTTATACACTGGAATAATATATGGAAGACGGTCAAATTTATTCCACTGGCTCCGCTGATAGGACTTGGCATTGGATTCTGTGTCATGATTGCGGTTTATTGGATATTCCGCCGCTGGAGGCCGAGCGACGTCGATAAAGTTTTCCGTAAAGGGCAATTATTTTCCGCCGCGCTTTATTCGCTCGGGCACGGGGGTAATGATGCTCAGAAGACAATGGGAATTATTATGGCCCTATTGATGGCAGGCGGGATTATGGATCCCGACACAAAATTATCACTGTTGAACCTCAATACGATGTGGATCATACTTTCCTGCCATCTGGCGATGGGTCTGGGGACCGCTTTCGGCGGCTGGAGAATTGTGAAAACGATGGGGATGAAGATAACCAAGCTTAAGCCGGTGGGCGGTTTTTGCGCCGAGACCGCCGGCGCAGCCACTCTCTTCATGGCAACTCATCTGGGAATCCCGGTGTCGACTACGCATACGATTACAGGAGCGATCGTGGGTGTGGGAGCAACCACCAATTTTTCCGGTATCAAATGGGGGGTGGCGGGCAGGATCGTGTGGGCATGGATTTTCACTATTCCCGCCTCGGCGTTGATATCCGTCGGATGCTTCTACCTTATAAAGCTATTTCATCCCGGTTTTTAGAGAATCAGGCTTTGACCTGCAGAAGTCGTAGAGAATTGAAAATAACCAGGAGTGAAGCCCCCATATCCGCTGCGATCGCCATCCAGAGGGTAGCGACACCTGTGACAGCGAGGGCCAAGAAAAGAGCCTTCAATCCCAGTGCAAACCAGATATTTTGTTTGATTACAGACAAGACCCGCCGGGAATGACGTATAAGCCAGGGCAATTTCGTCAGATCATCCGACATGAGAGCAATATCCGCCGTTTCGATGGCGGCATCGCTTCCCACTGCTCCCATCGCGATTCCAATCGATGAGGCTGCCATTGCGGGAGCGTCGTTGATCCCGTCTCCGACCATCGCGACATACTTGTATTTTTGAACAAGCTTCTCAATAGCCTTTACTTTGTCCTCCGGTAACAACTCCGCTTGATATTCATCGATACCGGCGGCAGATGCCACAGCTTTCGCGGTGCCTTCGTTGTCTCCGGTGAGCATTATGATATGTTTGATTCCGGCTTCTTTTAGACGAGCCATTGCGTTATTCGCCTGATCGCGGATGCCATCGGCGACGCTTATCAGCCCGCAAAGATGGTTGTCGTTTCCTATCGCGACGACTGAATGCCCCGCGCTTTCAAGCTCTTCTGCCTTGGCATGAAATTCCGGCGTTTCACCCCCCCGCTCGTGGATGAGCCGATGGCTTCCAATCCAGAAACGTCTACCATTAATGAAAGCCTCGGCACCCTTGCCTTGAATAGAGCGAAATTCTTGTGCGGCGCCAATGTCCTGCCGCATCGGGTTTCCTTCCGCCTTCTGCAGAATGGCTTTTGCCAGCGGATGTTCACTGAAGGCTTCTAAAGCAGCGGCACGCGCCAGCAATTCGTCCGGTGTATGGCCGCTGAAAGGAATGACTTCCTGAACCTCGGGATGCCCATGAGTGAGCGTGCCTGTTTTGTCGAGAGCGATTGCTTTTAAATGGGCGGGGGCTTCGAGATAGGCCCCGCCTTTTATCAACACTCCCGCACGTGCCGACGATGTTAACCCGGCGACAATACTGACCGGCGTCGATATAACCAGCGCGCAGGGGCAGGCGATGACAAGTATAACCAGCGCTTCGTAGAACCATCGAGTCCAGTTTCCATCAATCACCAGCGGGTGGAATACCGCGATAAAAATGGCCAGTCCCATCATGGCAGGAGTGTAATATTTTGCGAATTTTTGCACCCATTGTTCGCTGGGAGCCCGATGCGACTGGGCTTCCTCAACCATATGAATGATCCGCGCCAGAGTTGTATCGCTGGCAGGGCGGGTAACTTTGAATTCAAAAGCCCCTTCATTGTTGATTGTGCCGGCATATATTTCGTCACCAACAGACTTTGAAACGGGAACCGATTCGCCGGTGATAGGGGATTGATTGACTGAACTGCTTCCTCGGAAGATAACTCCATCAAGCGGGATTTTCTCGCCGGGGCGAACGACGACTACGTCCCCGGGGAGAACCTGATTCACAGGTTTTTCTTCAATTTCGCCATGATGCGGGCAGATTACACGGGCCATCGCGGGGGACAAGTCCATAAGGGCGCCAATAGCTCTTCTAGCTCTCCCGACACTCCATGATTCCAACAGCAGAGCCACAGAAAATAGAAAAGTCACTGTTGCCGCTTCGAACCATTCCCCCAGAATCATGGCACCGACTGCGGCGACGGACATCAAAAGATTCATATCAGGGCGAAGTCTTCTTAAGGCAAGGAGCGCCTTGGGGGCTATAAACCAAGCTCCGGCAACGGCGGCATCAAGAAAGAAAATTATTGTCAATGGGCTTTCTCTGTTGTCGCCTGAAAGAGCCGTCAAGATATGTCCCGTATAGATCGCGTGACTTACGAATCCGGCCAGAAGCATAATGCCGCTCATAACACACGTGATCAAACGTCCGCGTCTCGACCAGATACTGCTTTCGGCCGGACGAATATCCGATGAACGGAATTGGTCCCACGGAACGGCTTTCATGCCGGCGCGTCCGACGGCGCGGATGATAGCATCCTCATTAATGCCGTCCTCGCCTGATGAGACAGTCATTTTGCCGTTAAGGATATCGAATCCGAGATTTTGTTCGCCCCCGGCAAACGGTCCGATTTCTTTTTTCAGAACCGCAACTTCCTCGGCGCAGTCCATCCCGATGATTTTGAAAGCGGTCTTTGGCATCCCATTCATAATATAATGATTCGACAGGTAAACTGTAAGCAATAATTCCGCTGACAGAGACGTAGTGTATCCACAATTGAAGGCAGCAATCTGCGAAAACCCGGAAATCAGTGGGATTTGAGGAGACGGTCGATCATAACAAAGGCAAGGGCGGCAAGCTCGTTTCGATCAAGATCATTCTCCAGAATGGCCAGATGAGCCTTGAGTCTAAATGCTTTATCGTCCGAGGTCATCACTAATTCATAAGCTCTATGCAACTGGTTTTCATTGATACAATAAACCGATTCCCCTCCAATAATATCGATATTTTCCATTTCCGTACCTCCAAGATGAATTGTTGGAATTTAGGCGCTGAAACTGCTTCCGCATCCACAACTTTTTTTTGCCGTCGGATTCCTAAATCTGAACCCTGATTTGACCAGATCGTCGGAATAATCTATATGAAGCCCATTAAGGTATAGGGCACTTTTAATATCGGCCACTACCTTAAGATCCTTCTCCTGAAACAGAACGACATCATCGGGCGTCAGATAAGTATCGATGCCCGCACTGTATGTCTTGCCGGCACAGCCACCGCCCACGACCTTGAGTCTCAGGAATCTCTTGCCATCAATCTTTAGACCCTTCAATTCCTGCCTGGCCTTCTCGGAAATATTTATAGTCATAATTTAATCCCTCATAAATTCACAGTTTTTCAGTCATCTATCGACTGTTTGAATATATACGCGAGGATCTACCCTATCTTTGATTTTCAGAAAATGGACAGAAATGGTCAACTTGTGAAAAATGTTTGCAACTGCCCGCGCCCAATATTTTTGCCTGTGGTCTTGAAATTTTTGAAATGTTCCGTATCTTCGGTCGATTGGTAAGCCGGAATCATGAATAAAGGTATTCAAAAAATATTCGCTGAAGTCCCAAAGACTTATGAGTTGATTAATCATGTTCTGACTTTCGGGATGGATGTGGTTTGCCGCAGAAGGGCGGCGAGGCTTGCGTCTGAAGGGGGCGGATCGCGGTGGCTTGACGTTTGCAGCGGCACAGGCGAAATGGCGGCCAATCTCTGCCGATTCAGTCAAAATGGGACAAGAATATTTGCGGCAGATTTTTCCCTGCCGATGCTGAGAGTGGCGGCAAAGAAGAAAGCCTCAAAGGAAATCCGATTTGTGATTTCCGATGTCAAATCGCTTCCCTTCCCCGATAACAGCCTTGACTTGATTACTATTTCGTTTGCCACCCGTAACTTGAATACGACCAGGGAAATTTTGATTGCGCATATAGCGGAATTCTACCGTGTCTTGCGTCCGGGCGGGCGATTTGTAAATCTGGAAACCAGCCAGCCAAAATATAGGTTGATTCGATGGTTTATGCATCAGTATGTCAAACTTTCCGTGAGGCGAATCGGAGCGATGATTTCCGGTTCAAAAGCTGGATATGCCTATCTTTCGCAGACGGTGCCAAGATTTTATGAGGCTGATGAATTTGCGGAAATTATAAAGCGAGCCGGATTTGGGAAAGTTGAATTTAAGAGGATGTTTTTCGGCGTGATCGCGGTGCACCGGGGGGTGAAGTGGGGGGGGATGAGATGAATCACTTAGAAAGGCATAGACGTTCAATTAGACTAAAGGATTATGACTATTCGCAACCTGGGATGTATTTTGCTACGATATGCACAAGGGATCGAGAATTATATTTTGATCGATTCCCGATATTAATAAATATTGTTGAAGACGAATGGAAAAATTTGCCACAACGGTTCCCGAATGCCATAGTTGATGAATATGTAATCATGCCTAATCATTTTCATGGTATATTAATTATAATTGATGATAATCCTATTTATAAGATGCCTGTCTTAAATGTAGGGGCGACTCTTGCGGTCGCCCCGCATATCGGGGCAGGCGCGAGACCTGCCCCTACAGTGCAGAGGGCCCATAAGGGTTATAGATTGAGTGATATTATAGGTCAATTTAAATCCCTTACGATCAAGAAATGGCTAAATTATCTAAATCAGAATAATGTCGAAGCGGTCGGCAGATTCTGGCAAAGAAATTATTATGAGCATATAATTCGCAACGACCGCGAATTAAGTATGATTCGGAATTATATAATCAATAATCCATTTGCATGGGATGACGATATTGAAAATCCAAGGAATAGTAAAAGATAATTCTCTAGGAGGCTCTGTGTCATGGCTATTTCGATTTTTCTTTTTGACGGGACTCTTGACGATACCATATAATGCATTTTCACAAACAATTCATATTGATGATTTTAATTTTTTTGTTGGTTGTTTTGCTACGAGAGACTCAGGCGGCCAGAATGTTATTGATTGCTCGAAGTTCACCGAGTGGCATTTTATAAAGCCAGGCTCTGATAGCGGTTGGCCCCGTGAAAGCGTCAAGCATGATCCCGGAAAACATTGGGTCTATGACTGGCAGCCGTATACCGAACAGGCCGGCCAGATTAAATGGAGTGGCAAGTGGAAATATGCTAATCACGAAAGAATAAAATATAGATTCTACATTATGATGGATTTCTTTGGCCATGAGCTCCAGAGGAACGTGCTGACTGTCTGGAAAGAAGTTGGTTGTGACAGCCTGGAATATGTGTGCGGCCAGGCGAAGGATTTCGATACTGGAATCGGTCACGCCGGGGTGAAACTCGTCACATTCTTCCCGGACAGTTCATTTCTGTTAATCGTGGATCGTGGAGGAGAAGGTCATAGTTGTATGTCGTTCTATAGAGGATCGGAACCGTGTCATTTTGAAAAATTCTACGAGAATCAGTCACATTGGCATGACTCTGAAACAAATCGTGTCACATATTCCTATGATTTCAGTCAGCTTGTTAGTCTTCACGGAGACTATGAAGTCGAGGAGCTTAAGCGGTATGAGCGTATTTTTCTGGATGGAAATTTGCTTGTGGGGAAATATCAATCAACCACTGATTCGATGTTCATCAAGTCGCTAAACCTCTGGATAATGGCCAAAGATTACTTCGGGCTGGATTCACTCCATAGAACTGAGTGAGATGAATAATTAGTAGTTAAAATGAATCACTACCATGGACAATAAGTTTTATCTAAGTCAGTGTTATCTCTGCAGTGGGTTGGATAAGGGGGAATTGGAGGCGATTTCAAGCATAGCCCATATCAAAAAAGTATTAAAAGGCGAGATTATATTTTTCGAGGGGGATCCGGCGGCAGGTTTCTATATATTATTGACCGGCAAAGTGCGAGTGTATAAAGCCTCACCTGATGGTAAAGAGTACACTATTCATCAGATCATGCCGGGTCAGCTTTTTGCCGAGGCGGCGATTTTCAAGGGGAATCAATATCCCGCCAATTGTGCCGCCATCGAGGATTCATTGGTTGCCTTTTTCGCCAAAGATGCTTTTATCCGGCTGATTAAGGAATCGCCTCAGATATCTCTTAAAATAATCGGATCTCTTTCGGGGTTTCTTCGGGAATTCAACCGTAAAGTCGAAGAATTGTCCCTCAAGGAAATCTCGGCAAGAATCGCCTCATTTCTTCTCGGGGAATCAGAAAAGATAAAATCAAATGAAATTACTCTTGATGTATCAAAAGCGGAATTGGCCCGCCGACTGGGGACAATCGGTGAGACTCTTTCCCGCAATCTAAAGAAACTCAAGGAATTGAGAGTCATTTCTGTCGACGGGAAGAAGATCATTATTCTGGACTCTGCGCGTCTAAATTCTATCGCCGAAGGCGAAAAAATTTAAGATTGTTGACTTAAGTCAAGGGGGATTTCCAAGATTGCGGCGATATTATCGGTATAATATGGAGTAATTTTATCGATTAAAGGAGATTTTGGATGTCCGTCAGAAAAGTGATCACTATAGATGAAGAAAAGTGTGATGGCTGCGGCCAGTGCGTTCCCGCCTGTGCTGAAGGAGCGTTACAGATTATTGACGGGAAAGCGAGGTTAGTCAGCGAAACATATTGCGATGGCCTGGGGGCTTGCCTTGGCGAATGTCCGCAGGGTGCAATAATTATCGAAGAACGCGAAGCAAAGGATTTCAATATTATGGCAGTCAAAAGACATCTGGTAGACTCAAACACGAGAGAGGGAGCAAAGGCAAATGACGGGGATCTGACCACCACTATTCCCCGTGCAGAATGCCCCGGCAGTATGTCGAGGCAGCTGGAAACAAGAGAGTCAGGAGCCATTGGCCCAATCAAGGGCGCGAAAGAAGAAGAGGCATCGCATTTGGCCAATTGGCCGGTGCAGATCACTCTCGCGCCGGTGAATGCTCCGTATTTTGACAAAGCAAGGCTTCTGATAGCGGCAGATTGTGTTCCTTTTGCGTCGGGCAATTTTCATACCAAATTGCTTGATGGGCGTGTCCTGCTGATCGGATGTCCTAAATTGGACAATATGGAATCTTATATCAGCAAATTAACGGCGATTCTCGCCGGAAATCGAATTCAATCGATTGAGATTGCCTACATGGAAGTCCCCTGTTGTTACGGATTGGTCGTACTTGTCCGAACGGCGCTGGAAAAATCAGGAAAGGATATTCCTATTCTTCTTTGTAAAGTGGGTATACATGGGGAAATATCTGAGGAGGCAGTAAATGCTTAAAGGGAGGAAAGAATGAGTGAATTAATTAACAATGCGCGGAAACGAAAAGACCTGCTGAAGCATATGATTCTGCAATTACATAAAGGTCAGGCTCCGGAGGCGGTGCGAGGACAACTTGCCAGGCTTATGGGCGAGGTTCCATACGGTGATATTGTTGAGGTGGAGCAGGAGCTGATCTCGGAGGGTCTGCCTCAGGCAGAAGTGCTGAAGCTCTGCGACATACATACCGCAGTCTTGAAAGGGAATATTGACCAAACGGGGGCCAAGACCGCTCCGCCGGGGCATCCGGTGCACACTTTCCAGCAGGAGAACAAAGCGCTGGGATGGGAAATCGGTTCTCTCATGAAATTGTATGACGAAATGAAGGCGATGAATGAAAATGACGATGCTTCCAAGCAGATGATCGAAATTCGAAAGCATTTTCATGCTTTAATGGATGTCGACAAGCATTACAAGCGCAAAGAGAATCTTCTGTTTCCATTCCTCGAGAAACATGGTGTCACGGGACCGCCGACAGTTATGTGGGGGAAACATGATGAGACCCGCGCCTTCCTTAAAGGAGCCATAGAGGCACTAAGAGAAGCAACCTCAATTACTGCCGGTGAGGCTAATGCCGTCGTTGATCTGGCACTTCGGCCGGCCTCGACCGCAGTTGACGACATGATTTACAAAGAGGAGCAGATTCTCTTGCCGATGTGTCTGGATACTTTATCCGATGAGGAGTGGTTCAATATCTATAAGCAAAGTTTGGAGATAGGGTTCTGCTTATATGACCCTCAAACCAGATGGGCGCCGGCAGGGGTCCGGATTGAAGAAAAGATTGCGGCAGATCAAAATAGAATCCAGCTTCCCAGTGGTAGCATGTCTGTATCAGAAATAACGGCGATATTGAATACTATACCGTTTGATTTGACCTTTGTCGACGCCGATGATACGGTTCGTTTTTTCACACAGGGGAAGGAGCGGATATTTGAGCGCAATCGAGCCATACTGGGGCGGAAAGTGCAGCTTTGCCATCCGCCATCGAGCGTTCATATGGTGCAGAAAATCATTGACGACTTCCGCGCGGGCAGACGCGATGTTGCCTCATTTCACATTAATCTTCATGAGCGGTTTATAAGTATTGAATATTATGCTTTGCGCAGTCCTAAAGGTATATATCTCGGCACGCTTGAGGTTAGCCAGGACTTGACCGAAAAGCGCAAACTGGAGGGCGAAAAACGTCTTCTTAGCTATGAAAAAGAGGGTGCGTAATCATGAAGGATACGAAAATGGCAATCGATATCACTCCGGATACAAAGATCGGGCCTCTTTTGGACAATTATCCGCAATTAGAGGCCATCTTGACGGATATGTCCCCGGCGTTCGCCAAATTGCGCAACCCAATTTTGAGAAGAACAATCGCCAAGATTGCGACATTGAGCCAGGTGGCGCAGATTGGAGATATCCCTCTGGGGACTCTGATTAATACCCTCCGCACTGCGGTCGGACAGACTGATGCGATATTTGCAGAAGGAGACTCAGCAAGGGCATTGGGCAAACCGGAATGGGTGGATTCATCGAAAATAGTAAAATCACTGGATGCCCGCCCGATTCTGGAAGCGGGAGAACATCCGCTCGGATACGTCTTGAAAGACTTGAGGGAATTGAAGGCCGATGAGATTTATGAATTGATTACCCCCTTTCTCCCGGCGCCATTAATTGACACGGTGAAAGGAAAAGGTTACCGGGTCTGGACAATATCGGAAGGGGAATTGATCAAAACCTATATCAGATCGAACTCATAATTTTATTATGGAGACAAAAATGAGCGAAAATATTAAGAAAGACAATGCCCGCTTAACGCCGGCTGAACCGCATCGGCTTGATAAACTGCTTGATTATGTTCCCGGGTCGATTGTAAGCAGGACTTTGGTACAGAGCAAAGCCGGAACAGTCACCCTTTTTGCTTTTGATGCCGGACAAGGACTGAGTGAACACTCCGCCCCGTACGACGCTATGGTACAGGTCCTGGATGGCGAGACCGAGTTAACTATCGGGGGCAAACGGGTGATGGCGAAAAGCGGAGACACAGTTATCATGCCGGCGGATATTCCCCATGCGGTGCACTCAGGGATTCGGTCGAAGATATTATTGACAATGATAAGGGGTTGATGAAGTCGTGGGGATTTGACTTATCAAATCCCTGCTTATACATGATAATATGAATTTCTTATATCTTCTTCCGCCGATTGTCTCCGCCCTTCTTATCGCCGGGCATTTTCTGAGAAGCGGCAATGTCGGATTGATGTTACTTGGTCTGGCGGTACCATTCATACTCTTTATTCGCCGCTTATGGATAGTTCGGGTGTTTCAGGCGTTGCTGATTATAGGAAGTCTTATTTGGATATCAGCCGGCATCCAGATGATACAATGGCGCGAGATCGCCGGACAGCCGTGGACTCGATTGGCCGTGATTATGGGTATTGTGGCGCTTTTTACTATAGGCTCCGCATCTATCTTTGAAACAAAAAGATTGCGCAGTCTGTATCAGGGTATCAACTATACCTCTATACCAAGTCTTCCAGCCTTTACTCTTACCGCAGTTCTTCTTGCCATCGTGCAAATGAAAGTGCATCCCCCCATGATTATACTCGAACGGTTTCTGCCCGGCGGCGGATGGCTGGAAATATTTGTCCTTTCCATCTATGCCGGGTTCATAACGGAGAAAATGCAGGATGCGGGCCAATCTGCCCTTTGGAGACATCGCATCTGGTCGCTATTTTCGATAATCTTCTTTGCCCAATTAATTATCGGAGTTCTTGGGGTAGATAAATTTCTGATGACCGGCAAATTGCACCTCCCTGTTCCGGCCCTCATTGTGGCGGGACCGATTTTTCGGGGGGGCAACTATTTCATGCCGATTCTGTTCGCCGCGACTGTCCTGATAATCGGTCCGGCCTGGTGCAGTCATCTCTGCTATATAGGAGCCTGGGACGATATTTGGTCACGCAGGCGGAAAAAGCCGGGGAAGATGCCATTATGGCGGCAACCGGCACGGATTGCCATTTTGGCGCTGGTCATAGCAGCAGCGATAGTTCTGCGTGCAGTTGGCGTCTCAACTTTCGCCGCCGGTATTGCCGCCCTGAGTTTCGGACTTATCGGTGTGACGATTATGGTGCTCTGGTCGCAGAAGGCGGGCGTGATGACCCATTGCGTCACATTCTGCCCGATAGGGCCTCTGGCCAATTGGCTGGGAAAAATTTCACCCTTTCGAATCAAGATCAATAATTCCACCTGCACCGATTGCACCATCTGTCATGTCGCCTGCCGTTATGATGCTTTAAATGATATTGATGTAAAAAAGCGCAAGCCGGGTATCTCCTGCACCCTCTGCGGGGACTGTATCGGCACATGCCGGAATGGTTCAATGCAATATTATTTCCCCGGTATGAATGGGAAGAACGCCCGAACGTTGTTCATTGTTCTGATAGTTTCTCTCCACGCGGTGTTTATGGGCGTGGCGAGGATGTAATAAATAGTCTCATTCCCCCATAATAGGCGTCTCGCAAATAAATCCTCCTCAAAATTGGGGTCAAAATGGGCGCCCCCCCTTTTAATTTTCTGCAATTTATACTATATTGGGTAAAATTATCAAACTTGCCTAATGTGAGGATGGCCATGTCAAACAATCATAATGAGCTTTACAAAGAGTTGACTGAAAAAATGAAAGAAATAGCCATAATAGGTTCCTGCGAATCGCTTCTCGGCTGGGATGAAAGAACCTATATGCCCCGAGGGGGTGCTCCGTCTCGCGCCGATCAGGCATCATATTTGGCCGGACTATCGCATAAGAAATTCACAGACCCCAGAATTGGGGAAATATTGAGTGAATTGGAAAAATCGCCTCTGGTCAGCGATCCGCTTTCTGATACGGCAGTCAATGTGAACGAAATTAGATATCAGTATAATAAATCGGTCAAAATTCCTCAAAAGTTGGTCGAGGAAATTACGCATACGACTTCAATGGCGCAGGGAATCTGGGTGGAGGCGCGAAGAGATTCGGATTTCCCAAAATTTTTGCCATGGTTGGAAAAAATAATAAAGCTGGAGCTCGAATTGGCCAAGTGTCTCGGTTACAAAAAGGAAGCGTATGATGCCCTACTTGATAATTACGAACCGGGCTCAAGCTATGACTATGTGGGGAAAGTCTTTGCCGATTTCAGGAAGGAATTGGTTGATCTGGTGGCGGCGATTATGAATTCAAAGAGGAAAGCGAATGTTTCCATACTTGAACGGGAGTATCCGGTAGACCGCCAGGCAATGTTTGGGCAATCGGGCGCGGCGGCGATCGGATTTGATTTTGGTTCAGGCCGACTCGATATTACCGCCCATCCGTTCTGCAGTGGCATTGGACCGGGCGACACCAGAATCACGACCCGATACAATCCAAATCACTTCGGACAGGCATTCTTTGGAATTCTGCATGAAGCCGGGCACGGAATCTATGACCAGGGACTCGATCCCAAGCATTACGAGATGCCGCGCGGACATTCTGTTTCTCTCGGGATTCATGAGTCGCAATCACGGATGTGGGAAAACCTTGTGGGGCGAAGCAAACCGTTCTGGAAACACTTCTTCCCGCGCGCACAGCAGATGTTCCCGGAAGCGCTGACGGGAGTCAATTTTGACGATTTCTATTTCGCCATCAATGATGTCCGCCCGTCATTTATCCGGGTCGAGGCGGACGAGGTGACATACAATCTTCATATCCTTCTCCGTTTTGAAATTGAATATGCCTTCCTGAAGGGTGATCTGGCCGTTAAAGATATTCCCGGGGCCTGGAATGAAAAATTCAAAAATTTCTTCGGCATGACGCCCAAGAATGATGCCGAAGGGTGTTTGCAGGATGTACATTGGTCGGCGGGGTACATCGGGTACTTCCCGACGTATACTTTGGGCAATCTCTATTCCGCGCAGTTCTTCGCCAAAGCCAAAGAAGAGATCAAGGACCTTGACCAACAGTTTGCCATTGGGAAATACGATGCTCTAAAATCGTGGCTTAATAAGAATATTCATTCGCAAGGCAAACGGTATCGGGCCGGCAAGTTGGTTGAGGTAGTGACTGGAAAGTCTTTGAGCCATAAGCCGCTGATGGGTTACTTAAAGTCAAAGTACGGCGAATTGTACGGAGTGTGATGATTCCCGGATGTCAAGCTGCAATCGTCAGGGGTATGGTAAATCATACCCCTATGCTATAATGAATCCTTTTTGGGTTATCTATCGCCTGAAAATGGAATGGTGCAAGAATTCCTCGCGTAGTAAACCCGCATGAATTTCCTCACCATCATTGGCGTTGCTTTTGGGCTGGCTATGGATGCGTTTGCGGTGGCCATTGCCGTCGGTTCCCGACTCGAGAGACCCGGATTCAGACAGTTCTTCCGATTATCTTTTCATTTTGGATTATTTCAATTCATGATGCCGATAATCGGCTGGTTTGCCGGAAATCAGGTGGCAAAATTCATTCACAATTGGGATCACTGGGTCGCTTTTGGATTGCTTGTCTTTGTTGGTGGAAAGATGATTCTGGAATCGCGCCGCAAGGTCGAACAGAATATTGAACTTGCCGACCCTACCCGCAAATGGTCGCTGATGCTTCTCTCTCTAGCCACGAGTATTGATGCGCTGGCAGTCGGGCTAAGTATCAGCATGCTGAATATGGCGATATTTAATGCGAGCATAATTATCGGAATAGTGGCGGCCATGATGACGGCGATCGGGATGTATTTTGGCAGAGGTCTCGGAAATAGGTTCGGGAAAAAAATGGAGCTATTGGGTGGAGTTATTTTACTGGCAATCGGGACGAGGATTTTAGTGGGACATCTTCTCGTCTGAAAAGTCCATTATAGGGCGTTATCGTTCTAAATTTACTTTTTCTTTATCCGAATTCTTCATACGATTCAGAAACCGACTTGTGTTCAGGCGACTAATGACGGGAAAAGCATTATTCAAGTCTTGTCGCAATATTCCATATGAATCCTTGTTGGCGATCTTACGGGTTCTCCTGATAAAGTCCCATAATGCGACAAGAAATATCATTGCGATAAGCGATGCAACCGCGGCGATGAGAATCGTTTTTACGCGGAATGGCCCGGATTTGATCGTCGGAAGGGAAGGAGGATCAAGAACTGTCACTACCGGCATGTCTTTTTGTATATCCAGACGCGTGATCTCATATTGTTCTTTCAAGAAAATATAAGTTTTGGATTTGATTTCGATATCTCGCTGTAGATCGGTAAGATTCTTTTGGATTTCGGGATCGGAGGTTCCGTACCAGTCGCGGTTAACGCTCTGGAATTCCTCAAGGCGGGATTCGGCATCCTTAAGCTCGCTTTCTCGCGTGATCAATTCCCGGGCGAGATATTTTTCAGCGCTGGCCGCTTTGGATTTTCGCTTGTATAGATTGTAATTTTCGAGTTCGGTAAGCATCTGGGTCAATATTTGTTGTGACAATTGCGGATATCTGGTCTCCAGGGCGATCGAAATTACGCCAGTCTTCTTGTCCGTGCCGATACTCGTGATACCGTCGATTGCACTCCTTAGATAATCAGGATTTTTTTCATGGAAATACTCGGCCAGGGTCAATGCTTGCGTCTTGCCTTCATTGGCGAATTTGAAAAGCTTTTCGGACAGAGCGTCTTTGACAAAATGGGAGCGCAGAATAGTGGGAAAAAGCTGGGAAGAATTTTCTTCCACCATGCCGGTTATGTTTGTCAGTCCCGCCAGTTCTTTCATCGCGGAAATCTTATCAGGCTGACCTGAGGGGAGTATGGTGGCGACGGAACTGTACCTATTGGGCGTGAAGACCATATAAAGCCCTGTCAGAAATATCACGCCTGCGACCGCACCGCCTATAAGAATCCTCTTTCTCAGGAGCAATCTGACAAAATCAAAAAAATCAATTTGGGCATCATTCTCACAGGTTGGATTTCCAGTATCATCTGATGAAGAGATTGTCCCGTCATTTTGCGGTTTTGTTGAATGGAAACTGATTTTTCTCGCCATAGTATTTTGCTTACTCTTTTCCGATGAGAATACATCAAAATCCGTGCCACCGGCTATCGCCCCTCAGTCGCCCCTATTCTGTTGCGTTACAAATACTTATGAAGTAAGACAGGAGTGCGGTCGGACTGCATCGGGAAAGAAAGGCCTTACCATTAATGAAATCTATTCCTTCGCTATTACCTAATCACTTTTTCATAGATCTTCATGGTTTCTGCCGCCACCCGATCCCAATTGAATCTATCCGCTACCCTCATCACTTGAGCCTGCTTCTCGCCTTCACTCAATGGCATCTCAGAAAACGATTTGATTTTCTCCGCGAGAGAGCCAATATCGCCCGGAGGAAAATATCGGTTCCGGTCTAGTTTGATTTCTTGATGGGCAGGAATGTCGGAAACAATACACGAAATTCCGAAACTGAGCGCTTCAAGAAGCGCCAGCGGCATACCTTCGTAGTACGACGCCGACACAAAAAGTCCGGCATGGGCATAGATTTCGTTCAAGGGCTGACCGCTCAGAAATCCGGTCAGGACTATATTTTTATGCTGACCGACTTGTTGCTTTAATTGCCGGCTGAATTTGTCCGGATGATCAGGTTGCCCGACTATCGCCAGTTTCCACCCATCGAGGTTGGCCTCCAGAAACGCCGAAATAAGATTCGGAAATCCCTTGTCCGGAATCAGTCGACCTACCGAAATGATGTATTTATTTCGAACCAGTCCGAATTGTTTCAAGACCTTCTCTGTTTGAAGTGGAGTCTCAACTGCGATTCCATTTGGGATGACAGTGGAGCCTCTCCCGTACTTCTCCTCTAATTCGCGGGCCGTTGTCGCCGAGATCGCAATTATTTCATTTGCGAATTTCACACCTAAATATTCAGACAATTTCAACACCGCACGACCGACAAATCCCCACTTTTTATGCCTGTAATTGGAGCCATGAGTCGTCAGGACCACTTTCTGTCCCAGAACTCTGGCCAGTGGAATAAAGAGGGCGGAGCCGACCGCCTGAAAATGCACAATGTCAGGTTTAATGCGCCGTGAGTGAAAGATTCCAATGAGCGTATGAAGTGGAGTCTCGAGGTATTTATTCTTTACTGTATATAGAGCATGAAGCTTTACGCCTTTAAATTCTTTTATATTTTCTTGAACATATTGTTTCCGGGTGAATACGGTAACATCACATCCTAATTCCACCAGCCGCGGATATAGATGATAGCAGTGAGTCTCCACCCCTCCCTGTACATCAGGGAAACCTCTTGTCCCCAGAACCGCAATCCGCATTGATTCTTTTCTACTCGAAATTAATCTCTTTTCCAAGACTCAATCTGAATTTATTGCCAATCACCCAGGAGATCGGTTTCAGGGGGTGGCGCTTCATGTCAAATCGTGCGGTACCGATAAATGCACAGGCCCGGGTACAGCCGGCGATACTCTGGCTCGTACGGATTGAGCCATTTCGCTGTTCCAGATTTCATTCCAGCCTTCTCTGTTCAGATTTCCCATTATCCATGGTTCAACAGATCCGTTGCAGGGGAGAATATTTCCAAATGGATCAAGGAAAAATAAATCGCTTCCGGCACAACATGATCTAATGACGTTCCCGCGTCCTTCAAGATGTTTCAATATATTCAGATTAAAATAGGCCCTAAACCAATCTTTCGTTCGCATGCGCAGGTTCTTTCTTCTTGAGCACAGGAGAGCTCTTATGAATTCCTTTTCGGCGTCCGTAGCCGCCTTAAGGTCAGTTATAGTATTATCGAGCTTGTGAAAGTACCATGAATTATGCATGGTTGAGTTTCCAAATTCGATGCCAAGCTGACAGCACAGATCGTATACCGAAAGAAGGTCATCAGCATTTTTGTCACAAATGACTATGCTGAAACCATAATTTTTGACTTTCGTTTTTCCCAACTCCAATATGGTTCTCATGGCATGATCGAAGCCATTCTTCAGGCCCCGCAGTTCATCGTTTAGAGTTGGCAATCCTTCGATGCTGATTCTGAACATGACGCCACGAGGGAATTTCTCGGCAACTCGGATTATCTTATCAGTGAAATATCCGTTAGTGCTGATTTCAATCAGCTGTGCCTTCGTGCGCAGAATTTCTATAAAATCTTCTATATCATCCCGCATAAATGGTTCGCCGCCGGTGACATTTACGCGCCCCAGTCCCGAAGGGAGCTTTTCGACAATGGACGGAGAAATCTCGTTTGCCGCACTTGTCGGGTTCTGCCAGATGTTACACATGTGACAAGCGGCATTGCATCTGTAAGTGACTATTACACAGCCATTCATGCTGATCTCCGAGCATGCCTGGAATTGATTCCCCCCACTGTACTAATATCCTCAGTCATTTTGCTTCTTTCATCGCCGACTCATATAGATTCATTAAGCCGGTATAATGCCGAGTTGGATCGAATGTATTTTCCACCAATTCCCTGGCCTTTTTTCCCATGGCAATTATCCTTTCGGGCTGAGCGGCAATCATTTCGATTTTTTCTCTCAGATCGAGTGCTTCGCCAGATTTGAAAAGGTATCCTGTCTCTCCCTCTTTGATGAGTTCAGGTATTCCGCCAATATTGGCTCCAATTACAGGTCTTCCGAGGGAAAAAGCTTCAAGAATGGCGCGCGGGCAATTTTCCTGACACTCCGACGGCACGACAACAAACAAGGATTTTCGGATTTCCTCCTTCAACTCCCCCCCTGATCGGTATCCCAGGAATCGAATATTTGTTAGGGTTTCAGTCTTCACCTGTCTTTCCAAGTCACTCTTTATAGGGCCGTCGCCGATTATTTTCAGAAAAACTCCATTCACTCCAGTCATCGCCTTGATCAATGTATTCAACCCTTTTTCCGGCGACAGCCTTCCAAAATATACGATAGATTTCTCCCGCGAGTCGTGAGACGGCTTTAAGTCCTCGAATTCTACGAAATTGGGGAGATAAACGACATTTCCGGTGAATCCCATCTTCTTAATCAGTTTCATCATAAATTGGCTCGGCGCGATGAAACATCTTATGATATCATAAATATTGAGAATGTTATGATGTAGGTACATTTCAATAGACCCAAGCAGACTCTTGGCGAATGAATTCTTGATACACTTGTTGGAAAGGCAATGATAATATCTGCCATTCCTGCATTTATCGCAATATTCGCCTCTGCGAGACATAGTATACGCCGGGCAAACCAATTTATAGTCGTGCATGGTCATCACGGCGGGAACTTTATGATTTTGCAGAACATGCAGAATAGATGGCGAGATTTGATGGGCAAAATTATGGAGATGGGCAATGTCCGGTTTTTCTTCTTCGATCAATCGCGCGATTTTTTGCTTAGCTTCTCGTGAATAGAGAACATTGCCCGCTATTCGAAGCTTATTTGAAAAACCTTTGGCGGAATCGAAATCAACATGGTCAATGAATAGATTTTTCTTCGGATATTCGGGGTTTCCGGGATGATCCATTCCCCAAAAGATGACCTGATGCCCGCGGGACTCGAGCAATTTTCCGGTGGCGAGAGCACATATTACGTCGCCGCCGCGAGGATACAGGAATTTATTGACTATAAGTACTTTCATGATTGGCAATTCCGCCCGGTTTCTTGCGGGCGTGGACAGTAATAAATTCCCCAATGGTACTTTTTGAGCGACTAAACAGATAATATGGCATTTTCAATAGATATACGGCCGCGACGGCACGCAATAATTTTAATTTGCCTTCTTCTTCGGCAAGAGCGCGCAGGCTTTGTCGATTTGAATGGGGAATGAAAAACATCTTTCCGACATTCATCGTTACTAAAAATCCGGCTTCGTGCAGCATGGCTTTCAAGACAGGGAAAGAAAAGTGGTACAGATGCCGTGGAATGTCAAGCGGGCTCCAGTATTTTCCGAAAATGCGGCTCTCATACGATGCTACATTAGGGACACCCACAATCAGCTTTCCGCCGTCTTTCAGCAGACGATTGGCCTCTTTCAGCATTGCCATAGGATCGTGAACGTGCTCCAGAACTTGATTGATTAGGATAACATCAAAATAATGGGGGGGAAAACCGGCATCCGGAAGCTCACCGCAGAAAACGTCTAATCCCGATTTAGCCGCGTTTTGCGCCGCTTTTCCTGATAATTCGACACCATAAACATCCCACCCATGATCTTTCAACCACCTAAGAAACTTTCCGCTTCCGCACCCGACATCCAAAATTCTGCCATTCTCCATGTACGGAACTTTGACACTGATATGCCTGGCGGCCGCGAAGGCTACCGCCTTTCGCGCGAGTACTGTCAAAATATGTTTATCTGGTTTAGGGTAATGACCCAACTCCTCAAGGCAAACGGTCTTTAATTTGTCTTTGAGAGAGTCGGACTGACTTGATTGAAAAGAATAGTATGATTCATCAGGATAATAGGCCCCAAGCTCCGACTTGACCGGCTGAGGATCGGTGAAAATCAATCCGCAATTCGTGCATTTCAGACAGTGAAAATTCTTTTCTTTCGGAGGTAATCCGCTCCCTGATGTTGAAAAGAGTCTCTGTACTATTTCCCCGGCAAAAATTGCACTGCATCTTCACCTACCCAAGAATCTCTCTTATGAAGTCAAAAATATTATTGGCCATTGCTTTTTCACTGAATTGCCCCTCAACCGAGGCTCGGGCATTGCGTCCCAGAGTAAGGGCCAAATTCGGATCATTTGATAGTAATTGCATTTTATCCGCGAGATCGATTGGATCATAAGGGCGGACAAAAAGTCCATTCTCTTTATCGCTTAGATAATCCACCGTGCTGGGGGTTCGCGTGACTATCACCGCCTTTTTCATGGCCATCGCCTGTAACATGGTCATTTGCCCGTATGCGTAATTGAACACCGGTAAGGGGATGACAACAAAAAGAGCTTTGGCGACCATTGTCGCAAATTCGCTGATAGGCAGCCTGTTAACCAATTCCACGCCTTGAAGTGATTCTCCTCCGCTTTTGATATGACTCAATCCCACGATTTTCAATTTAGTATTGCCTCTGTCCATTTTTGCCCAAGCCGAAAGGAGCGTGCCATAATCCCGCTTGGCGTAGCCGGGGGCCAATATGTAGTTCCCGGACGGCGATTGGGTGGGCCGAAACAAATCAGTGTCCACGCCAAACGGTATGAATTTTCGCTTAAGCGAAGGGAGATACTTGTGATAATATTTTTCTTGAATGGAGGCATGAAATATGACCCCTCTTAAGGATTTGGCCGCCATTCTAATCGGCAGAAGCTCCAGCCTATCGTCCCTTCCACCGTTAAAGCAGCCTACGTCAATGAGGATATGAGGCGGAAACTTTGAACCAATGATTGCCCTCAAGAGAGCCAGCACGAGGCCGCTTTGAGCTCCATGGGAAATTACCAAATCATAATTCTTCATCCTATAGAGAGCCCTGACGGACTGACAAACATAGAATTTAAGGAGCCTCTTTTCGAGATAGAACAGAGGGAGAATTTTTGTATAATCAATCACATCGACATCAATCTTATTTTTCAGATGCTTGAAAAACCAATATTTCCCGCCAGGGAATAATTTATCAGGTGGCTGGAAATCGGACGAATCTTCCGATAAAGAATTTACCCTCCAATTTACAAGCACCAAGATTTTCATAGGATAATAATCAGGAGAGCTTTTGACCCCGGTAAAGGGCAGCAAAACACCCCGCGAGAGAAAAGAGGGGCCAGAGCAATAGGGAATTATTAAATATATTATCGCTGATACTCACTGTCATGAAACCGATTATCGCCGCCAGAAATGCAAGGGAGTATTTTTTCTCCCTGGATGAAGATTGCTGATTCTGGAAAAATCGTCGTACGAAAGATATCATGGCCAGCCAGCAGGAAATAAATATCACCAATCCGGGAATTCCCATTTCAAGTAGAACGCGAAGATAATCATTATGGGGAACAACGGGCAGATTCGCGGCCGAGACGAAATCGCTAAGCTGGAGTGAGGTTCCTATACCGTATCCTGTCAGGGGTCGCGAAAGCGCCATCGGGAGCAATTGCTCCCATAAATCAAGTCGCCAGAAAAGTGAACTAGTTTGAGGTTCATAGATTCCTTTAGCTCGCATTATAATTGAGGGTGCAGTTACGACGGCTAGAATGCCAATCAGCGCGATAAACAGGGGGATTCTTCTTTGGCCGAGCAGAAATAGAACTATCAGTTCGATGATAAACCCGATCCAGGCCGCCCTCGTATAAGTGCTCACAAGTGCAATGAGAGAAACGCCAAGCAATAGAAAAACAGAGAGCTTCATCGCCGTCCCAAGTCTGCGTCCGCTTGTCGGAGAATCTATCAGAACGATCAGAAATGGTATAATAAGCAATAAATAAAATGCTAGGCCGTTGGGATGAACGAAAGTCCCCATTACCCGCTTTATGCCCCAAGTCTCTGTGCCGGTTCCCAGGATGATCTGGTACAGGGCTGTCGCGAGCGGGACAACGCAGGATATGGCCAGGACGGCGACAAGTTTTTTTAGGCCGGTGGGGGTCCCCAGAGTATTGGCGGCGATTAAAAATACAAATAAAAGCGTGGTCAATTCCGCGAAGTCCCGCAATGAGGTCATAGGCGATATAGATAAAACCACACTGATGAGCGCAGACAGCAGGAACAGAATAAACGGTCTAAAATAAGGCAATCCCGACAACACGATTCTTTTTCTGCTGAGAAGATATATGATTCCAATATATACTACCGCAAGAGAAATTATTCCAAAAGGTGTCCATCGGGGTGTTACACCTTCGCCCGCAGATGTGTCATTGAGAAATTGAAGAGCGGGATGAAGTATTAAGACAAAGAAAAGCAGATTTTGCATGCTCAGCATTCGACATCCATTTCAATTTCGCGCGGCTCCTCCTTGCCGCCATAAGCAAAGAGTTCATTATTTGGCTATTGTTGTCAAGCAATTAAATATGGCTTTCGGTCGGAAAGGACACTAGGCTAATGAGCCATTGAGCTTCTCCAAAATTTCTGCAATAAATGATTCCTGCTTCCTAATTTGCTCTTCCCGACTGAGTCCCTTTCTTGATTCTTGCACCGTTTCTCCTATGAACCCAAATTTGCGCTTTTTTCCCAGCCACATGGCGAGTTGCGCAGCTATCTGCGTCGGTTTCTGAATGACCTCTCCCAAATTTCGGTTCCTTATTAGTTCGGCTGCAACATCGTTATCATTTCCAATCGCTAGAATTGGACGCCCGGTGCCGATATACTCAAACAATTTTCCGGGATTTACGCCCTGTTCCTTCGGGTCATTCCAGAGCAAGAGGAGTAATATGTCAGCAGATTTTTGAGTTACCATCGATTCTCGATATGGAATCTGGCCATTTAGTTTGACCAAATGCTCAATTCCAAACTTCTTCGCCAGCTCCCTGGTTTCTCCAAATTGCCTTCCATAGAACAAGACAGAAATGTCATCTGCTTTTTCTCCCATTGAAGATAGAGCTTCAAACAGCGGCGATGGATCCTGTTTTCCCGCGTAAACATTTCCGGTGTAGATAATCTGAAGGTCTCTCGAATTAGATATTGAATTATTTTCGGCGGCATAATCATCGGTATCGTAACCGCTGAGAATAATCGAAACCGGCTGTTTGTACTTATGGGACAGGGCCCGGCCAAATGGCTCCGAGAGCGTGATAAATGCGATTGCAGACGATAGCGTTCTGCGCTCCATCTTACTTTCCAGAGACTTGCGCCAACCCGGATATTCATAGCATTGATTGTCGATCCATAAGTTTCTAAATTCAGCCATCCAAGGAATCTTATATTTTCGACTCAATCTGCTGGCAATAAGATGGGAAGTAAACGGAGGGGCGCTGGCCATGATAATATCAGGTTTCCATTTTTCAAATAGCCTCTTTGATTCTTTCACCGCATAAGGTAACCATCCCACGAGCGGATCAGGGAAATATAGTATAGCCTTGTAAATCGGGTAAATAGTAGATTTTAGAAAGTGCCTAAAGCCTCCTTCACGGATGCGTTCCATTGATTTCTCCGAAAGTTTACCTCGCTTTCCGAATAGTATTTCTAGCGGTTTTTGAAGACTTATCCATTTTGTGTAATAGATATTCTGTCGGGGAATTTCGCAGGCCAAGTCATTAGGCCACCCTTGACCATCCGCCGTGATCACTTTCACGTCATGACCAAATTTCGCCAGATACTTGGCGGTTTTGCCAACCCTGACGGCCGCGCTGGAGTTGTACGGGGGGAAATAGTAGGAAATTATTAATATGCGCATCCTCGAAGTATCAAACCTCTTTTGGACAACCCGGCATAGAGCCAGAATAATTCCATTTCAGGAAAATAGCAAGCTAATCCGATGACCGGGATTCAAGCGATTTATTTTACGTTTAGCGCCCGGTAAATCACCGGCCGGGCGGTTTTGGCCATGATGGCGTACCCCTTTTCGCTGACATGCACGGGGTCAACCGAACAATCCATCGGAAGGAATCCCTCCCCGTTCTGGATGTCGGCGGCATAGTCTATCAAGACGATATTGTTTGATTTCGCATAATCACGAATCCAATTATTGAGCATTTTCAAGGTGTCGATAACGCTGAAATTGCCGATCCGTGCCTCTGACTTGCCGGGAGGAATGATAGTGGCCAATATCGGGATAATCCCCTTGTCCTGCGCAAGCTCAACCATCATTTGTATCCCGTCTTTCAGAGTTGGGATGGGAAATTGAGGTCTTATGTTTATTGAGCAGAATTTGATGACAACAGCTTTCGGTTTCAGATCAAGCACGTTGCTTTTGTATTTCATTAAGAGGTCAGATACATAACCGCCAACCCCCCTATTGACCGGATGAATTTCGGGAAAATATTGATTAAGGTTCCATCTTCGCGTAATAGAGGCGCCGTAGAATACGACGCGAAGTGAATCTGTTTTCCCCTCCGCGATTTCCTTCATAATACCGGCATTTTCCTCCGAAAAAGGGATCGGCGGAGAAACCTGCCTGGTTGAGCCGGTCAATTTCCTTTTCAATTCCCCAAGAGGATTGCCGCCGTATTTTATATAATGGAAATATCCCCATAGGGCGACCAGATTCAGGACTATCGAACCGATCAATATGATTTTGAAATAATTGGCCATTTATTTTATCCCGATTCAAGAGAGTCTATTGCACCGTTTAAAAGTTTACTTTCCTGGCAGGATTACCAATCACTGTAGTATTGTCCGCTACTTCATGGTAAACGACGCTTCCCGCTCCGACCGTACAGTTTTCCCCAATATTTGCCAAAAGAATGGCATCCTGCCCTATCCATGAATTCCTTCCGATGCAAATTATGCCAGTTTCGCCCGTTGGATTTTGTTCAATTATTCTCTGGCCGGGGCGACCATGCCGATATTTCCCGGATACTATTGATACTCTGGCGCCGAGAATGACATTGTCTCCAATATTAGCTTTCCCCATGAATGAATAATGACCCACGACTACTCCCCTGCCGATTGAATTACTCCGATGCGCCAGCATGCTTCCAAGCAGAAAATGAGTATCCCGATGAACATCGGTGCAGGTTGCCCAATAAAATGCCTTGCGCAGATATGTGCCTATCAGGGTTGGGTTCAGCGAGAGAATTTCGGCGCAGGAAACAAAAACGCGTTCCTTCTCTTTGCCGAAAACATATTCCTCGAGTATACAGATTAATATTAATGGGGATACTATGACTAAGGCAAAAATGAAAAGGACTCTTTTAAGAAAAATCACGGATCTACTTAGCTTTATAGCTTTTCTTCAATGCGGCTATCTCCGGAATGACACCCAATACTCGATACCCTAGAAAGGACTCAACGTCCTCCACTGTCTTTAATGAATTATCAAGCAGCTCTGCCAAAAGGGCCGCCCCCACACCAATCATAAGACCGAGGATGATTCCAACCACCGAGATTTTCACGCGATCCGGCCTCACCGGTATAAGAGGAACTTTGGCCGGTTCAACTACATAAAATCTTGTTTCACGAAGGAAGGCCTGAGATATCTGCGAACCTTCCAATTGCTCTTTAAATCGATCTCTGAGATCGCGAGCGGCATTTATTTCGCGATTTAACTGATCCAGCTGAGCCTGATATTGAGGGACTGAATTCATTTTTTCGCTGAGGTCGGTCACGGCAAGTTTGAGATTATTGGATTTTGAGTAAAGCATGTCGAGGTCTTCCCGGACATTGAATAACTGGGTTAAATTGGCTCGCGTGTCGTTGTCGTATTGGCTGAATTGCCTCTCTACCAGATTCTTATTTTCGTCCTCAACGTTTCCTATCAAATTGTAGAGCTTGGTCTTGAAATTCAGAATTTCGGGATCGTTCCATCTGTATTTGGGCATCAGGGTGGCTACTGAGGCCAGAAGATCATGAATATCGGATTTCAATTTCTTAAGAGTTTCCGATTCATTCAAGGCAATTTTCGCAGAAGGAATACTGGACAGTTTCCCCAAAAGAGTTCTCTCTTCGCCCTTGCGTTCCTCGATATCTGAGTTGGTTCCCTCGATTTCCGCTACAATCGCTTTTCGATTGGAATCCGAGGCCACCAGCTCATTTACCTGGAATCCCATGTATTTCCTCTCGAAATCAGTCTTCTCGGCAATCTTGTCCTGGAGGTCTTTGTCGTATTTCTCCAATTGTCCGTATGTAAAATCTTCAGACTGACGTACCGATCCTTGTTCCTGCTTCACCTTTTCGGCCATCAATATTTCACCCAGATTTTGCGCCATATCTCTGGCCTTAAACGGATCCGGGGAGAGTACCGAGATTTTCACCTGATCCCAACCGGCAAAACTGACCTCGATTCTATTCCGAAGATCATTAAGAATTATGTCAAATTTCACCTGATCAGGCGAAAGGTCGGAACGGGAAGACCGGGCATTTTGAACCTTTTTATCAAGCGAAGGGTCGGCATCAAGCTTCATATTGTCAACTAACTGCTTGATAAATGGCGACGATGTTACCTCGTTCTGGAGGCTTCGGAGTTCCTCGGCTCGATGGCGTTCATCGCCAAGGACATTTCCGGCGTCGCCGATCATCCTTCGGAGCTGGTCAGAGAGCCGAACCGAATTACCCAGCCATATTATCACCGACGATTGATATTCGGGGGTAATAAGATAGGAGCCGATAAAGGAAAAAATAGAGACGAGGATCAAAGGTAGAACAATCAGCCATTTCCGTTTCCAGCCGACCGCCCAGATGTCGCTCAGTTCAAATGATTTTTTGTGTCTTTCAGTTTCCACAATTTGGCTTTCTATCAAACCTCTCGTTCTAGTCCAGTCTCAAAGCATTTCGCCCTTACGAAAAGTGCGGGTTAGCATTCGCAAAGTAATCAAACCGGGGCGCTATTCTCTCCTCAATTCAAGAATCGGCAATCCCGTCAATTTCATAATAAACCGCGGGAGGAGAACTGTAAAGAAAAAAAATGGCACTGGTTTGATCGTCGAAGACTCCTATTTTCTGAATCTGCTCCAATCTCTCTCTATCGTCATAGCCATCTTACGAATATGCTCGGTCGATGCAAATTTGGAATTAAAATCCTTGAACACCCGCTGGATTTGATCTTCAGACAACTTCAATTCCCGGGATACTTCATGCAAGTTAGCTTTGTATTCCCACGCATATAGCAACGGGTCAAGCAGATCAAAGGGAAGACAGAAATAGAAGTCTTTATCCGAAACCGGCAGACTGAAGGTATCCGGAGAGGGCGTGCGGTCGATTATTTCTTGGGGGACGCCCAAATATTTGCCCAATTGATATATCTGTAATTTATACAAGTAGGCGATTCCTTCGATATCGGTGCCGCCGTCGCCATATTTGCAGAAATCGCCAAGCAGGAATTCGGATTTGTTGGTTGTTCCGGCGACAAGATAATTATACTGCTCGCCCCAATAATAAAGCGCGATCATGCGGGAGCGAATCTTAACATTGGCCGCGGCAGTGATGGAGAGAAATTGACTCTTGGCAAGTCTCTTTTCCTTCCGGTTTCCTTTCCCATCATCTATTCTCAGAGTATAAAAATTGTACCGATCCACCTCCAGAATATTCTGGGGAAGATAGATGTTGAATTTGTAATTCTCGTTATATTCGGGGAATATTTCTTTAATTATTTCGTCGCGATTCTTGTAGGTTCCATAACTGCCAACGGCTTGAGTCAGCTCGACAGTCCTGGATTTGATACCGAGTTTGCCTATCAATTTCCTGGCAAATTCGGCCGACACCGGATTGGATTCTTTTTCGGGGAGAATCAAGCCCAGAACATTGTCTTTTCCGACAGCTTCAACGGCCAGCGACGCAACCACTGCAGAATCGATACCCCCGCTGACTCCCACCACGATCCCGTCCCTCTTGGGAACAGCTTTAGTGCAGTCAATCATGAATTTCTTTACTACGCCGGCTTCATATTCCGGGTCGATTTTGAGGAGATCTTTGCTGAAATTCATATCATTCACCTTTTTATGAAATTATTATGAAAAATTCATTTCCTTCAATAGCATCTTGTTCACCTTCCCCGATTGATATTTCGGTAAGGCTTCCACAAAATCGATATGTTTGGGTATCTTATGGTCGGCCAGCTTTGACTTGCAGAAATTTTTAATTTCCCTCTGATCGGCCTTCGTTCCATTCTTGAGAACTATCGCAGCCCTGATAGCCTCTCCGAGTACATCATCTTTAACCCCAAACACGGCTACTTCCGCCACCTTCTCATTTTCCAGAATACATTCCTCGACTTCTTTGGCGCTCACCCGATTGCCTCCGGCTTTGATGATTTCCTTTTTACGCCCGACGATGTAAAAATATCCGTCATTATCTTTGCGCGCCAGATCTCCCGTAAAAAGCCAACCCCCTTGCAGGACTTGCTCCTCTTCGCCAGGCTGATTCCAATACCCCATCATTACGTTGTCACCCGAAACCGCAATTTCGCCCACCTCGCCGATCGGGACCTCTTTCCCATTTTCATCCACTACCTTTATCCTTACTCCGGGAACCGGAATGCCGATCGAGCCCAATTTGTCCCGTAGTCTTTCCGGCGGACAATACGATACACGAGGAGCGGCTTCCGTCTGCCCGTACATTATATAAATCTCTTTATGTGGAAAAGTATCGATAAGCCTTCTGACAACTTCAGGAGCCATAGCCCCCCCCGCCTGCGTGAAATATCTCAAATCCTCTAATTTTCTCGTCGCGAAAGTAGAATTATTGAGAAGTATCATAAAATTCGACGGAACTCCTGAAAATCCCGTGACCTTTTCATGTTCCATTGTATCGAGAACTACCTCGGGATATAAGAATCGATTGTCAATGACAAGGGTGCCGCCAGTCAGAATATGAGTCAAAAGGAGTGAATTGCCGTAGATATAATAGAATGGCAGTATAACAAGGACACTGTCCTTCGACGTTAATTTCAGATATTCAACCGTCGCGATAGTATTGGAAATCAAATTTCTGTGCGATAACATTACGCCTTTGGACGAACCGGTGCTGCCCGAAGTATAGAAAATGGCGGCTAATTCATGAGGAGCGGCGGCAGATTCCTTTTGAAGGTCATACTGGAAATTGGTCCGGCCCTCATGATGCAGTTTGAGAGTTTCGGGCATCGGTGACTCAGAGCTGTGCAGAATTTCGGCCATAGTCACGGCCGCAATTCCTGTCGGAGCCTGTTTTAAGGATTTATCAGTGATGAGCGACTTGAGGACAAGATTCTCACCAAGCAATTTGGGAAATATCCGTTCATATTTGGCCTGCGTTATTAGCACCTCCGCCTGGCAATCGGCAAGGATAAAATTCATCTTCTCCGGGTTCAGAGAATTATCGATAGGTACAGCAACGCACCCGGCCTTGAAAACCGCGAAATATGCGATTAAATAATCGATACAGTTTTCGTACAGAACCCCTATTCTGGCGCCTTCCCTTAATCCCAGATTCTCCAGGTGGCCGGACAGCTTCAGAGCTGAATCAAAAAGGGTCTTATAATCAGTTTTTCGGGCATTATGGACGACGGCAATGTTATTCGGAAAGACACCGGCGGCATTTTGCAGAATATCAAAAATTTTCATCGTAATTTGAGCACGACAGGAGAGAACCTAAGCATCTGATTCCCCCTGCGATCACGTGGAATATTTCAGCCCGTCTTGCGTGAAATGAATCTCGCAAGGTTGTCAATTGAATCAAGATTATCCGGCACCATTTCATTATCTTCAATGGCTATTCCGAATTCTGATTCAACGAAAGTGGCCAGCTCAAGGACGCCGGTGGAGTCGATTACTTCTTTCTGCATAAAAGAATCGGAATCCGTCAACTTATTTTTGTCCTCACCGATTAAAAATGTCTCGGTAACAAAATCCTTGATCTTCCTTTTGATTGTGCTCTGATCAACAGTTGCCATAACAAATCCTTCGAATTATTTTAATCCCGTTTATTGAAAATCATTACATCAATTATTAATAATCGTCTCAGATTACCCTTTAATCTCAAGTGGTGCCATGCGAAGATATTCCGTGGCTTTGACCTTACGCTCAATGTTGGCATACCCGCGCTCAACCTGTTCTATGGATAAATTCAACACCTTAGCCGCCTCTGAGGGTGGAATATTATTTTCCAGTGCATACCAGAGCATATCCATGCGATAGAAATCAAGACCAAAGAAGAATTCCTCCTGAGTGACATCGGCGCTATAAGTATCAGTGGTCGGCGTCCGTCCAATAATTTCCTGCGGCACACCCAGATATTGAGCCAGTTGAAATACTTGAATTTTAAAAAGATGTGCGATAGGCTTTAAATCAGCGCCCCCATCACCGTATTTAACGAAAAATCCCTGATCGTGCTCATCTTTATTGCCCGTTCCAACAACTGCCCAGTTGCGTTTCTCGGCATGGTAATAAAGTGTTGTCATCCGAAGTCTCTGCTTAAGGTTGGAAGCCGCCACAACCTGCAGGTATGCCGGTAAAGTCATTCTTTTTGACTGGGCCTGTCCCTTTTCGTCTTCTATGACCAGCGTGAAAAAATTATACGTTTCTTTTTCGAGGATATTCGTCGGAATAGTGATCTTCGATTTGTGACGCTTTGGATTATATTCTGGAAATATTTGGCGCATTGCCTCATCTCGCCTTTTGTAGCAGCCCATCCCGTCCAACCCACCGGTGATTTCCTCGACGACCGTCTCGAATCCAAATTTCTCTGAAAGCTTCTCAGCTAAAATCCTGCTGTCCCCTGAAGAATCCTTTTCCGGCATCATAACTGCCCAGAACCTTATTCGGCCCAAGCGCTCTGGCGCAAAGAGCGGCTGTCACCGAGGAATCTATTCCGCCCGAAACCCCGATCACAGCTCCCCCCTTTTTGAGGGTGACCCGGATCTGCCGCAAGATAGTCTGACATAATTCCTCAGTAACCTTTGCGGCGTCAAGCACCAAACTGTCCTTATTAAGTTGCACTTTCGACACCCTTCATGTTGATTATGGCAATTCCTACGCAAAAAATTCTGAGGAAATTAAACATTTTTTTCGCTCCGCACAAGGCGAACTTAATCTGGGTCGATTAACTCGCGATTGATTCCACACTTCCTTTTCTATAACATCAAGTAATATATCGGATTAACCGATTTTAACTTGAGCCGTGTCCCCATCGGTCGGAGAATCGCATATTAATCTAATATTTATAGGGGAAGAAGCCGTGGAAATGCCCCATGCCATTTTAGCCCAAAGATGTCTCTTATGGAAGAGACATCTTCGGTATGGTACTACAAATTATGTTTGAAGAACTTATTGCGCTCGAGTTCGAGCATTTAAATCCCCGTGGCCAAAAGGAATTATATGGAACCCATTATTGGGGCATTTTGGATCGGGTCCGTGCTTGTAGAGAAAATTTATCTCATAGGTTATATCAAGGATATTGACGCTTCCATTGCCGTCCACGTCACCAACAGCGGCCAGCGGGTCGGGGGCAGGACCATGTTTATAAATAAAATTGATCAAATAGGAAATATCGAGAGCGTTAATTCCGCCACTATGGTCGGCGTCCCCCAGGATAGGCGGGAAAGTATCAATCACGATCCGGACATATGCATGCAGAGACGTGTCTGATTGCGGACAGGGGTGTGCTATGTCCGAGGCGCAAAGTTCAAGAAGCACGGTAGTGCCCGTGTCCAGACAAAGCGGCATAAATGTCCATTCCCCCGTTTGAACATTGATTTCGCCCGGTCCGGATACTATATGGTATTCAATTTCGTCGGGAGGAATGTCGGGGTCGTGGGCGTGGAATGTATATTGAAATCCTCCAAAACAGGTATTAACCAACTGAGCTGGGAATGATTCGAATACCGGGGCGGAATTCGGCAGGGCGGCGAAGGACAGATTGACATGCTGTGCCCAGAAGCCCGCGGCAGAGGCGTAAGCGAAACTTGGTTTAGGGGTGGAACCGATAATAATTTCAAATAGATCCGATAACCCCGAATCGATAATTGCGAAATTTGAATCGTTCATCTGTGAAGCAAATATTCTCAGGGAATCGCCCATGACATATCCCCCGACGAAATTTGAATCGAGCCCCGACATCGCTCTTAGCCGGATTTCGCCTGTATCGAGATTAGGCGCATAAAAACATAAGCTGAGGGCTGAAATTGAATCTTCAAAATAACCTCGGACGATTAGTGAAGAGTCAGTCTCTGTGAATCCCAACACTCCATTGAAGCTATCCCTTGTCATGGGAGGATAATATGGCCAGGGCTGTAATTTCCCCTGGATGACCCTATCGAGATATACAAAATCCTCCGTTGTCAGAGGTATGTTGTCAGCCTTGACGTCGGACGCGGCTGTCTGAAGATCAATGTCAATATTGAATGCTGATAAACCCCTGAAGAAATAATTGGCAAAAACGACAGCGTCGGCAATTTCATAACTTATGGCGTTGAGGTTGAGATCACCTCTGTAAGGATAGGCGGATGCGCATCCGGCCGTGATAGTCCCGATACCGCCATTTTTAAAATTAACAAATCGTTTTGGCGGATATGGGTAAGTAGTATCAATGCAGGTCTGAGGAGATCCGTAATATGACGGCATTGGGTATGCAAATTGCGCGATGTCCACTCCCTGAAAATCTGTGACCATATTGGAAAGGGCCAGCCTTTCAATCGCCCCGTCGGGATAGCTTATGGCATTATCCCCGCAATCGATCCAGAAAAACCGAATAGGCGCATAATTGCAAATGGCAGCGGAATCAGTTTTTACTCCAAAATTGATTGTAAACAGAACAGTGCCGTTCGCCACATGCTCCTCGAGAGGATGATGGAGGCCATTGTTTATTTCGGAAAGACTCACAAAGCGAAGCAGCCTCCCCGGGCAGTCGCCAGTGCAAATCCCGGTGCCGGCGCGATAGGTAAAATATTCCCATTCATAAGCCCCCGGTATATCATATAGGATTCCGGGGTCGACGTTCAAAAAAGCGAGCATCGTCGTGTCGTACCCGACCATAAAATCATACCCGTGTATTTCTTCCGAACCGGCAGTTTTCAGCACGGAAATCGCTACAGTATCACCGGGTCCGGCGGTCCCGTATGATGAAATCTCAATTGTGAAAGGGGTTTGAGCATTCAGCAAGTTCGGGATCCCGATTACGAGAAAACTTGCCGAAATTAGAAATAAAAACATGGATCTTAAGGAATTGATGCGGGGAAGCATTTAATCCTCCTGGCGATATTTAGGTTGGCGGTTGCTAAATCAATTCCTTAGCGAAGTATCAATAACTCGTAGTACCTTTGAAGTGTAGCTGAACTTCTTTCCTCACACGATCAAAGTTCGATTGCACGAAATCTAAAACCAAGTTAATGTAAATGCGGCTCTATGTCAAGCGAAAAATGCCGGTTTCTCTCTCGCGAACACAATTGAATTAAAATTCCTCAGACACTGGGACAATTTGCAATAAAAAAACCCCCTGCAGGTGAATCCGCAGGAGGCATCAAACTAAGCTTTGTAGACTGGGCTGATTACTTTAGCAAAATCAATCTCTTCGTGGTCTGAAAATCCTTCGCCATCATTCGATAAAAATAAATTCCCGAGGCTACCTGATTTCCCGATGTATTCACGCCATTCCATGTCACAGATTTATATCCCGCAGGCAAATCCTGATCGACCAGCGTTATGACTTTCTGCCCGAGGATGTTGAAGACACCCAGATTCACGTGGGACGCGGTCGGCACGGCAAATTCGATCGTTGTACTTGGATTGAAAGGATTCGGGTAATTCTGTTCCAACGCGAAGTTGCCGGGAAGCTGAGACTCATGTATCTCCCGCACATCACTGGTTACAGATATGCTAACTCTCTCTGAATCAGATTTCGTTCCGTCAGAAGCATAAAAAGTAACCGTGTCAATTCCTATCTGCTCCGCTGTTGGCGTCCATTCAAAAGATCCCTTGCCATTACTGGCTATCGAAAAAGGTTGCCCCGACGGAAGAGTGGATGTGGTAAGTGTCAGCGCGGCTCCTTCGGGATCGGTGGCTGAGACTCCGAATTTCAAGAGAACTCCCGCTTTAACCGACTGCGCCCCTATAGCGGCCAGTACCGGAGGGTCGTTTACCTCGGCAACATTTATGACTACCTTTTGACTATCCCATCCCCAATTGGGAGAACCCAGGTCATGCACTTTAAACCAGACATTATATGTATTTCCGCCCTGCGATTCGCTTGGGGTTATTTCAAAGGTCGCTGAAGTTCGAGTCTTAGATGTGAGTGTGGCGCCGGCAAGACTCGGGGTCGAACTCATGCTGAAAGTGAGAGCGCCGCCATCGGCATCGGTAGCCGACACTGTCATCGTAAACTTTACATGCTCAGTCAGATTTTTTGGGGTCGTAATATTACCAAGAACGGGAGGCGCGTTGACATCCAGTATATGGATAACAACTACTTCCGTATCACTGAAGACACCATTTGTTGCAACAAAATTGACTGTTTCATAACGATCGCCCCCGGTATAGCTTGGATGATATGAAAAGTTCGCCGTGACGTTTGAAGTATCCGCACCGGCATTCTGTGCGAAGGTCGCTCCGGTCAGAGTGGGGAAATAGCTTAATGTCACCTTCCCGCCCCCGGCATCAACGGCATGAATTACAGCGCTACCTGAGGCAGAGCTCCCGCCGGACTCATAGCCAACGAGTACCCGGAATTGCAAGAGTGGCCCCTTCGTTGACACGGAGGGTATCAAATATCGTATCGAAGACGGGAACGCTATAATTGAAAACCTTAAACGTATCGGCCTCTATGCTCCAACACTTCATGGCAAAATCCGGCATAGGGTAATCATAATAGGTAGTATCAAAAAGCCAATCAAAAGAGTTATTCGTCATATCTCCTTTTTCCATGCAAAAATAACCGGAATTGCTAATAGTCTTTACATGCCAGGACATGATCCTTATATTTCCCAAAGTTGGGGGATAGCCGTTAGAATTGCCAATCCCTGCAATAGAAAAACGATCTGGAAGACCGTCCGCCCAGCTTTCCACCAAAATAGAAGGTTTAAATAAGTCCCAAAAATTATAAAATTCCACGGGCGCAAATTTGACGACCACTGCGCTGTCAAAATAGGTCGTACCGCTTATCAAGTTCGTGTCAATCCAGTTGACTGAGACATTTCCGCTAAACGTAAAAGGAGAAGTCCAAGTCATTCGATTTTCATAGGGCGGTTCCAAAATCGAATCCTTATTATCGCAGTACAAATTAATTGTAAAAAAACTGGAATCAGCCTTGAGGCTATCGTTCGTCAGTACAGCGTTGAAAGTTGTGCCTCTCCCAAAGACCTGACCGCCCATGACCAATGTCGTCATGACGGCCAAAAACAGAATCAACATTCTCCTCATTTCCTACTCCTTTATCAAAAAGCTATAATTTCCAGTTTTACTAGAGGATTGACGATTGAACGCCTCGCTCTGTGCATTGTTTTTTCCGATAAAAATTGGGCAAGTCAAAACAGATTAAGCATTTAGCTAAGAATTTTATCATCCTTGAATCTGGCCTTAAGGCTCCAAAGATCGTGGAAAACCCATGGACCCTCAATTGCTAATCCAGCCATCCTCTCAAAAAAGAAAATAAGACCAGCATTTCTTTATTCACACTTGACGAATTATAATTCCTCGCACCCATGGAGTCAATAGAAAAATCAGTGATTTTCGATTGGCGCCAATAATAGAAGCCCTCTTAAAATACCGGAAAGCATTCCCCAAAAAAAACGGCAGGAGCCAATTACTCCTGCCATTTTTTCTGCTTTGGATTCTCATTCAGGTGGCGCCGGGCCTCCCTTGTAAAGAAAGTTGATCAAATATGTTATATCCAGCGCATTAATCGTTCCGGAAGCGTTTGCGTCTCCTGCGTACAGTTCGGGCGCAGGCCCATGTTTGTATAGGAAATTGATCAAGTATGTTATGTCAAGAGCATTGATAGTCCCACTCTGATTGGCATCTCCTCTTCTATAGGGGCGAATGACGATCTTGCCCGGACGGAAAACCGGCATGTAGTTGGCATATATGGATTCCAGTTTGAGAGACTTACCCGAAATTGTGGTTGTATCAATTGTGATGAGCGATCCTCCGGGCGTAGCCGGGCTTGTTGTCACATATAATTTGACAAGCACTCCAGTGCCAGGACGCAGGTAAGTTGAGCCGGTCAGAAGGTTTGTTTTAAGGCTGAGAGTGTACCTCTGGTTGACGGGATCGAAGGTGGCAAATTTAACTTCCTGGAAGTAATCAGAACGAGTTCCTACGACGGAAAATGAATCCACGGTCGCATTGACCGGATCTGATAATCGGAAGGGGAAAATAATGTTTTTTGCCTGGAATTTATTATCAAGATAGACGTCAATGACGGTCTGATTCCCGGCTGAAACCAGCTCAGAATCGAGCTGGATAGTGTCTGCAGTAACCATCACGAGATTCTTGAGTACCTCGGTCGCCTGCCCTTTTGGAGCATCAATTGTGAGTTTGGCTGTGTAGAGGCCATAATTGGTGTAAGTATGTGAGGGGTTCTGAATGACATCTGAACCTCCGTCGCCAAAATCCCAGAGCCATGAGGACGGGGTGACCGGCGAGGCGTCGGTGAAATTCACCTCGAGCGGGGCTTCGCCAAGAAGCGTCGGACCGGCCGTAAAGGCCGCTACTGAGAATATTGCCAGAGAAGAGCAGGCATTAATACGTCCCGAACCCAAACGATTGGCATAAGCGGGGTTGAGATAATCGATAGTGTCAGCGTGATTTTTAATTATTGAATCGATCTCATACTTATCAAATTGTGGCATGTGCGATTTAATCAGCGCGGCAAGGCCTACCACGTGCGGAGCCGCCATGGAAGTACCGCTCAAAGTTGCATAGTCGGGCGAATAATGATTGGAATAGGTGTTGAAAATATTCGTTCCCGGAGCGCAGACGCTAATCCATACGCCAAAATTGGAAAAACTGCTCTTGTGGTCGCTGGCGTCGGTACTCGCCACCGATAGGGCAACCCTGTATCCGCGCCACATATAGGAATCGAGGAAGTCGCCAACCGTCGTATTATCATTTCCGGCCGCATGAGCGATTACCACGCCCGAATCATTGGCATTATTGCAGGCCGCCCTCATCGACGGGGAGTCGGACGAGCCCCAACTGCAATTGATAGCGGTGGCACCCATCATTACCGCGTAATCAATTCCCGTAGCACAATTGGCGGTGTTGACATATCCGGTCTCGTAGCCGCCGGGACCTACGCCCGATCCACCCACACGGATACACATAATCCGCGGTCCGCGATAGGGGCCTTTTCCTCCGCCCCATCCGCCCGCCAGACCACAAGCGCCAGTAGCATTATTTGTCACGGCGCCCGCAATTCCGGCGCAGTTGGTGCCATGACCATTAAAATCCTTCGGGTCGGTATCCGGAGTATTGCAGTCCTCGCCCGACCAGCAGGTGACACCGCTGAAGCCGCTGAAGAAATCGTATCCGATCAAATCGTCGACGACGCCATTGCCGTCATCATCGACTCCATTTAAATCATCGATATCATAAACGACACCGTCGCTGTCGATATCCTCGCCGGGATTGACCCAGATTTTATCGGCCAGATCGGGATGCGCATATAACACGCCGCTATCCACTATGGCAATCTTGGCGGTATCGGAGCCCTTTTCACTATCCCATGCCGATTGAGCCATGACTTTGGTCATGTTCCACTGGGTATAATAGTAAGTATCATTGGGAACGACATCAAGCGGCATGGCAAACACCGGAGCCACCGACCGAATATGAGAATTTTGCGACAGCTCCCTGATGATGGCATTTATATCGACATTCTCAGGAAAATACAATTCGTAAAATTTGGACATATCATCCCCGCTGGAGATTATGGTCGGAGATTTTCTCCAGGGGAATATCGGCTGAGCATCATCAACCGCAAATTTGTCGAGTAACTGATCAAGGGATGGAATGCCCAAATTGACGCGGCTGAAACTTTTTGCCATTCTTGCCACATCGACGTCTTTTTCGAATTGAACTTCCAGCCTCCCGGTCATCAATATCGGTTGCGGAGGTGCTAAAGGGGAGTAATCACGCCCGAAGGCAGGAATAACGGTTCCCATCAGCGCCAGCGCGAGCGAAATGATGACAGGCCAGGGTCGGATCCTAAATTTCATACTGACCTCGTCCATTATATATTAATAATCCAATTTGCATTTAGCTAAAAATCTATCTTCTAATTCCCAATTTTTTCAATTTCACTTTTCGACCGGCAATCATATTCTGTTTCAATTTCCGGGTACTATACTTATCGGCCTGCGGGTTCAAGATTCAATTTCATTTGGTCGTTACATTCCAATATGCCCCTTTTATTGTCTCCTCAAAATTCTCTCTGAAAAACTCAGGAAGCCGTCATTTGACAGCTTCCTGAGTCTTAATTCACGATTGAGAGCCTTTCGAGGGCTCGCAATCATATACTAACTGTGCAATCATCAGCGCGGGCAGATAGGAGCCGCCTGACTTTTGTACAGTTTACCAATGATCCTGGTGACATCAAGGCTATTAATGATACCATCGCCATTGGCATCAGCTTCGCCTCTGCACGGCGGGCGAGACTGACCTTTGAACAAGAAGCCAATGATGTAAGTAACATCTGTGGCCTGTAACTGCCCGTTGTTGTTGGCATCACCGGGGAGGTTACAGCAGTTACCCAAACCACGACGGCCCTGAATCCAGGCGCGAGCTTCATCAACTATCGTGCTGAGCGGTCTGGCTTTGGTAAGCTGATCCTTTGTCGTAGCAAGAATCTTGACAAATACCAGCGTATCTGTCGGAGCCAGCTTGAAATTGCCGTAGAAAGCGACCATGTTCAGATCGATGTAGATTGAATCCGGATCAGCTGTCTGAGCTTCCCAGGGTTCATATCCGCTGAACAGAGCGCCACCATCCCATAATTTCTGGTAGAGAATTCCCGGCGGGAAGTTGCCAGTCGCGCCCTGCCAGTTGGGGTTACTTCCTGTGAACATACCCTTCATGGGAATGGTATCGGTAGAGGTCGGTCCACCCGGCTGACTCTTGGAAACCTTATAGCCTCTCCAATAGGAGAAACCGCCCGCGCGGTCATTGGCCAGAATACAGTCGTTCCACGTAGCCAGAACGCCGGTGTCTGCGCCATACTCGGCGCCATAGCAGTACATCAGCCTCTTGGTGGCGTCATAGCCGGAACCATTTTCCACGCCTGAGTCAGACGGAATATCCCAATCCATCAACTCGCCGATCATGACATCGCGTACTGTGTCGCCGCTGGATACGTTCTTGAATATCTTGACCTTCTGAACTATGAAGTCAGAACTGTCCGGACTGGTCGGCGCGTAGTATTGGCAATCAAGGCCGATCACGGAATCCTTGGTCAGGAATTTGCCGGTGTAGGCATAATTGTATCCATTGGTTCCCGTGGAATCGATCGTCAGGCCTTTGGTCGGACGGAAGCCGTCGTTATCCAGCCAGTTGGAATTCCAGATGTAGTTGTTCAATGTAGTATCGGTGCCCGAAATGCGCAAAACAAACGGGCTGGCGTCATAGAGGTATATCTTGGAATTGTCATTGGCGCCGCTAATATTGTTGGCGGTGTCGCAGTCGTTGAAGAAGTCAAGAGCAAAACCTTGCTGGCCGCCTTTGCCAAGATTACCGGCATTGTTCAACACGATCCTCTTGGCAGTGGTTCTGATTTCAGCCGAATCCGGGAACTGAACGGTGTCGGCGATGATCAAATGAACAGTCAAAGTGTCCGGTGATGAAGGAGCATCACTTACGAATTCGACAAAACCATCATACCCTTTCGGACCGCTTGTGACATTGCCGTTCTTGTTTAGCTTGACAGTCAAATTGGCAAAATTAGGATTAGCGTCGGAACCATCACTGATAGTGGCGGAGGCAAGATCGGTCCCGAGCCAGTCTTCAGCTCCGGTGATCTTGTGTGAAGTGATGGAGGATATATGCAGATAAGTATTACCAATGTTCTCAAGCCTGACAATGGTATCCTTCTCGATCGTCGGCTTTGTCCAGGCGGGATCCTGAATATTAGCCGGGATGAAGGATAATACAGGGGCAAGTACCGGATCGACGCAAGGAACGCGGAACCACTTCATCGGGTTCGTCGTCCACACGCCCTGATCCTGCACACAGCCGCCCGGATACTTGTCATTGACATAGAAAACATCAAGATAATTGGTGCCGCCATAGCCACCACCGGAGGGGTCAACTTTCGGAATCGCCGTGAAGTTGAGACCGGCGGCGTCCATACCGAAGCGGGACATGGTCGCCCACATATCGGCCTGGCACTCCAAAGTTCCGCCGAGGGCAATAGCTGAGTCGCAATGAGGAGTGTAGGAATTGGTCAGGTTGCGTGCGATATCCCAGTTGCGTCCACTATTATCGGAAACGGACAGATAGAGTTCGCCATTAGCCGTTCCTGAGCCATAGTTAGCCGACCAGTTGGCATTGTGGCAATCGTCGGTGATACCATTGAAATAATCATTATACTGAGTGAAGAGACAATAGAATTTCCCTTCGCACTCAGAAATGCTCATTTTGACCATGGTCATCACGTTCCAAGCGCCACCGGTGCAAGGATAATTATTGGTGCCGTTTTCAGTTACATCCCAGTTGGCGTCTTTAACAACGCTGATGATGCCGGGGTTCAGATTGCTATAATGGAAAATACGGCTTCCAGTAAGCATCGGGAAAGTCTGGGATTTAAAATCAAACTGACGGGCATTCCATAAGATATGCAGATAGTCGTCAGTACCATAGAGGGCGGCCATATCGGTATGAAGCATCCAGCTCGGCTGGGAAGAATCCGCCTTGGTAAAGTTTACCGTCGGACCCCAACTGCCGGCCGCGCCCATATTGGTGTTGATTTTATAAAAACCGTCATTGAGCATCTGGCCACGATCGGGCGTAATAGTGTCGCCCGGAGGTGATGTGTAACCGGCATCCCAAACGAGAGCCACTTTACGGCTGACACGGGAGGCGGTTACCACCTGAGCCAGGTCCTGACTAATATCGACCTTTAGCGGGGGATAATCCCAGGTGCAAGTGCCCGGATATCCGACTTTTCTGAAGTACATCAGTTTCTGCGGTGCGCCGGCGGCCGTCTTGGACTGCTGGGCAAGAACGTGCATAACGGTATCCGTGCCATCGACCTGAAAATCTGCGGACGGCCACAGATATAAATAGTCACTCTGGGGATCCGTCCAGTACCGTCTGGTCGTATCGGGGATTGGGCATTTCCAGGGGCCGAAATATCCGCCTGTTGCAGCATATTCAGTCCACACGTACGAGTTCTGAGCGGCGCCATCGCCGGTCGGATTATAGTGACTGACGAGAACGGCACGGCCGTCAGGCTGAACGTCAAGGGTCACATAACCTGAAACCTGCCCCAGAACAGTGTGAATATCACTGCCACCAACGGTCTGAGTAAATCCGCCGGTGTTCGGATTATAAGCCTGGTAGGCAATCCGGCGGCCATCATACGGCTCACCAAAATTTTCCTTTTTCATCCAGGCAAATTTGACCAGCTTGTCCGCGCCGCGCCAGTCAACGCGACGGAGCGTGGAACCGTTGGTCTGATAATCATAAGTGCTAATACCCACCTGCCAGCCCGGGGAGGGATTCCCGATCGGAGGATGCGCGACCGTCATCGGGTTGGCCGGAGTGCTCTCCTCGAAACCGAGACTCTGTGTCCCGACGGGGGGAGTGGGTGTTGTATAATTGTGAAATTCATCCGCACCTTCGGCCTTCACCGGGGTCTGATCCGAAAATTTCTTAACCATCTGCTCATGCTTCTTCTTCGCATCATTGACCTTGTAAGCGCCGAATGCAGATAAGCCGAGAAAAGCAACAATTAACAAGGAGATGAGAAATATCGCCGATAATTTCCTTGTCATTTCTGCGCTCCTTTCAAAAGCTTAAGTTATTAGTTCCCAACTTATTCCCTAAATTTATTCGAAAAGGGTATGAACAAATTTAGGCGATCAATAGGTGATTAGTCAGAATGCAGTTTTCTTTTCCGACTGACGTCGAAATAATGAAACCGCGCTAATTCTTCCAGCCACCACCTCCCTTCCAAAGACCCAATTTTGCTTTGAAAATCAGGAATCATTATAATTCACTTATCAATTACATTAACCTATTTTCAAACGTTATAACACGTTCGTGCCGAAGTAATTAATTCTTGGTCAAGACATTACGTTCAACTTGAGATTCGCCAAACATTCGAAGAACGCCTATTTTTAGCTAAGCATAAACCGAATCTATTCAGCAAGTGAGGTTACAAGCAGGACCTTTAGAATAAGGTCAAATTTCTATCCTTCCAAGAACTCTGTAGCATAAATATAATATAGCAACTCGTCAGATTTGTCAAGCTCTTTTCGCTTTTTTTTGACGCAAAAATTGCTCCACTAACTATGTGTCGGACAATAAAAAGGCCGCCCGATGGCGGCCTTGAGGGGGATGGAAAATGATCGCTTATTTCTTGGCCGGAGGTGGAGGCCCTGCCTTATAATAATAGTTAGTCAGATATCCGGCATCAAGCAGGTTAACCAGTTGATCGAAATTGACATCCGCCGCTTCAAACGATGCCGGCGGGCGGCCCTGCTTATAGAGGTAATTAATCAAAAACATGATATCCGAAACATCAAGGCGGTTATCCGAATTGGCATCGCCTCGCATGAATTCCACCACCCGGTAATGGGTGATAATAGTGTCGGCGCCCCCCTGAGCGTCTCGGGCAATGAAAACCACTTGATAAATGGCGCCCAGCTGGCTGAAGTTGGCATTGATTTGAAATCCCGCTATTCCATTGCCCGAATCCACGAATGTACAGTAAGCCGGCAGGGCGCTGGACGTGATAGTTACGGCGCCGTGCTCGGGGTCAGCAGCTACCAGACGATTATTCAGCGGCGCGCCGATTATCGCCACCTGCGTATCGGGGAGAGTCACCGAGAATGTAGCCGGTTGATTCCCGGCCTCGATGACATTGATATGTAACGTTACAGTATCGGTCAGCGTATCGTCAGTCGCGTAGAATCGGACCGCATAATTCCCCGACTGGGTAAAATCAGGCCTGAATTCGAACGTCTTGATATTCGTAAATACCCCGTAAATGTGGCATTTACCGGAAGAGTTGCCGGATCGACAGTAACTTTGGGGCGGGGAGGATATGTGTCATGGTCAAAATCATAATCGCGGCCAACAACATATAGCTTTAAATATCCACCTTCAGTGATTGAAGTATCCCGAATCGAATCTATAACCGGAGCGACATTAGTCTGGTAAATTCTGAAATCTCTATTGGTAGCGTCGCCACCTGACAAGGTGGTATCCGCCCCATCCAAGCATTCCAATAAACAGTAATTTTCTGGCCACCAATGGTTCTAGGAGTGCCTTGGCTATAATCCGGCGAAAATGTCATGACACTAACAGCGCGTGAAGCCGGAATCATAAGTTGAGAAAGTCATATTTGGCAATGGAGCATGCAACGTATCAATTATTGCTGGGTATATCCGGATTGCTGAAATTTCAATCATATCAAATCTAATTATGGGCGTAACACTGTCAACAAAATCACTTGCATAAGCGCGGAATGTTAAGAGTACCATCCCTCATAAACATCCTCGATTCTGATTCGGTATTATAAAAGACGGAGCCACATTAACATTCGTCACCTGTATCGTGACAGCAAACGAATCGTACAGCGCCGGATTAAGGGAATCGCTGGCGTAAAATTTTATAATATGGGTTCCGGCCGCATGAAAGTCTGGCGTCCACAGGAAGGTTCCTCTGGCAATAGAATCGTGCACCATATAGGTGGCCCCGGTCGGAAGCCCGGTGGCCCACATATTAGGTTTTCCGCTTGAATCCGGGTCGTTGGCATAGACGTAGAATGAGAAAGCTGAGTACCCTTCTTGTATGGTATAGGAACTGATCGTGTTCGTAATATGAGGCGGCTGATTGCCCGCTTCTATAACAGTAATCGGGAACGAAGTTGAGATGGTGGAGGTGCCGTCATACGCGGTCAGATAAACCGTATAATTGCCGCTCTGGAGATAGCTGGGAAGGAAGTGCACTGTCCAGGTGCCGTTATTATTGTTTATTATCGTGGCGTTGATCGGCAAAGAATCTGCCGTCAAAGTCAGCGAAATCTCATCCGGATCGTAGGCAGTAATTAACACATTCAGCGTTTCTCCTTCAGTCAGCGACTGCGCCTGGATACCCTCTATAACGGGAGGTTGATTACCCGCTTCATAGATCTGGATAATCACCGGGTTACTCCTGGTGGCGTCGAATCCATCGAAGGCTTGAAAGACTGCCTGATGTAGGCCCGACTGAACAAAACTGGGCATGAAAGTGAAAACTCCGCTTCCGTTACCGCTGTCGACAAAGGTCGAATTTAGAGGTCCCTTAACCATAGACAGCGTAATCGCCTGGCCATCGGCGTCGGTGGCTCTGATCCCAAACTGCAGAGTATCCCCTTCGGTGGCTGTTCCATACCCGGGAAGAACCGTGAAGACCGGCGGGTTGTTGGTCGCCACTACCGTTATTTGGACATCCCGTGTTACCGACAAAGCCGGCACGCCCTGATCAGTGGCGGTAAATGTGACCGTGTAAAGCCCGGCCTGACCGATCGCAGGGCTGAAGTTTAAGGTTCCGGTATTATTTCCATTATCGACATACCCGCAGTTGGCCGGGAGGTTCGACGCTGACATAAATAGCCGATGAGCAGGATTCGGGTCGGTCACGTCAGAAGCGGTAACTGTGAATGTAAGGGTCCGCCCTACGCGGACGCCGAACGGTCCTAATGAATCTATAATCGGTGGCCGATTGATGTCATTGATCGTCAACTGCATCGTATCGGCTGAAGAGAACGGCGGAATACTGGCATCACTGGCGATGAAACTGATCTGGTATATGCCGGCTGATGTGTAGCCGGAGCCATACCTGAATACTCCAACACCATCGCCGCTGTCGACAAAGTTGTATCCCAACAGTCCGGCCGAAACTCCCAGACGAACGGCCGATCCTTCAGGATCAGCGGCCCGCACTACGACCAAAATGGAGTCTCCCTCATTGATGGAGGTATCAGGCGTGCTTACAAAGACCGGCGGCTGGTTGCCGGCATCAATAACTGTGATCGGAACCAGTTCGGAATCGGCCAATAATCCATCCGAGGAAATAAACAGAACGTTATATAGACCGACCGCAGTAAAAGAGGGGGTATAAGTGAAAGTTCCGGTGCCATTGCCATGATCCACGAAACTTGCGTTTGTCGGAAGTGTACCCGCTGTCAAAGCCGGCGTGGTGCCGTCAGGATCGGTAGATGCTACTATCTTGGTGAGTGTTTGACCTTCAATTATGCTCTGTGCGCGGATGCTGTCAAGAATTGGCGCCTGATTGCCCGCTTCATTTATGGTTATAGTTACAATTTCGGAATCCACATCTGTGCCATCGGAGGCGCGGAAGGTAATATTATAAGCGCCGGATTGAGTAAAAGAGGGCGTCCAGCTAAAGGCGCCGGAGCCGGTTCCATTGTCAATGAAAGTAGCGCCCAGAGGGAGGGTTGATGTTGTCAACACAAGCGTCTGCAAATCAGGATCTGTCGCGGAGACGGCGAAATTCAAAATAATTCCTTCAGTCGTCGTCTGTGGGCCTATTGCATTCAGAACCGGTAGTCTATTGACATTGGTCACTGTTATCTGAACCACTTCCGAATCGACCAGAGCGCCGTCGAAGGCCTTGAAAGTGATGCTTAAAATGCCAGCCTGTGTGTAGTCCGGGTTGAAATTGAATGTTCCTGTGCCGTTTCCATTGTCCACGAATGTGGCGTTGAGTGGAACGGTCGCAGCGGACAAAGTCGGTGTAGTGCCATCAAGATCGGATGCTGTTATCTGGAAATTCAAAATGGCGTTTTCAGCAACAGTCTTTGGCCCTATGGGATCCAATACCGGGGGCTGATTACCCGCATCATTGACAGTTATGCTGACAACTTCGGAATCGATCAGAGAACCATCTGAAGCATAAAAAGTAACTGAAAACGCGCCTGCCTGAACAAATGTAGGTGTCCAATTGAACGTTCCGGTGCCATTGGCAAGGTCCGTGAACGTTGCGCCGGTTGGCAGGGTAGAAGTCGTCAATACCGGCGTCTGTGCATCCGCATCGGTCGCCGATATGCCAAAATTCAGATTCAGCCCTTCAGTGACAGTGCGCGGGCCTATTGAAGCTAGGACAGGAGGCAGATTTACATTCGTTACCGTTATCTGTACGATCTCGGAATCTGCCAGAATGCCATCTGAAGCTATAAAAGTCACATTATAAATGTTGGCCTGGGTATAGTCCGGCGTAAAGTTGAATGTTCCGGAACCATTACCGTTATAAACGAAAGTTGCATTTACAGGAATATTTACTGCCGATATCACAGGAGTCGTCCCATCAGGGTCCGATCCGGTCGCGTTAAAGTTGAGAGTGGCGCCTTCCGCCACAGACCTGGGGCCGATAGCGGCCAGAACTGGCGCCTGATTGCCGGCGTCAGTGACGGTTATTGTCACTATTTCAGAATCAATCAATGATCCATCGCCGGCGTAAAATGTCACATTGTGCGGACCCGCTTGAGTGAAATTCGGCGTCCAGTTGAAGGTACCGGTCCCGTTGGCATTGTCTATGAAGCTCGCCCCGGTCGGGAGAGTCGATGTGGTCAGAGTCGGGATAGTTGCATCTGGATCAGAGGCCGACACACCAAAAGTCAGATTGACATTCTCAGCAGTTGACCTTGGGCCGATAGCGGCCAGAACTGGCGCCTGATTGCCGGCATCGGAGACTGTGACCGCCACGATTTCAGAATCAATGGCTGTGCCGTCACCGGCATAGAAGGTGATATTATAAACACCAGCCTGAGTGAAGGTCGGAGTCCAGTTGAAGGTTCCTGTCCCGTTGGCATTATCTATGAAAGCTCGCTCCGGTCGGGAGAGTCGATGTGGTCAAAGTCGGGATGGTTGCATCGGGGTCAGAAGCCGACACGCCAAAAGTCAGATTAACATTCTCAGCAGTTGATCTAGGGCCTATCGCGGCCAGAACTGGAGCCTGATTACCGGCATCAGTGACCGTGACCGCCACGATTTCGGAATCAATGGCGGTGCCATCCCCGGCATAGAAGGTAATATTATAAACACCGGCTTGAGTGAAGGTCGGAGTCCAGTTGAAAGTCCCGGTCCCGTTGGCATTATCTATGAAAGCTCGCCCCAGTCGGGAGAGTCGATGTGGTCAGAGTCGGGATAGTTGCATCGGGATCAGAAGCCGACACACCAAAAGTCAGATTGACATTCTCAGCAGTTGACCTTGGGCCGATAGCGGCCAGAACTGGCGCCTGATTACCGGCATCGGTGACGGTTATCGTCACTATTTCTGAATCAAGTCAATGATCCATCGCCGGCGTAAAATGTCACATTGTGCGGACCCGCTTGAGTGAAATTCGGCGTCCAGTTGAAGGTACCGGTCCCGTTGGCATTGTCTGTGAAAATCGCCCCGGTCGGGAGAGTCGATGTGGTCAGAGTCGGGATGGTCGCATCGGGATCAGAAGCCGACACACCAAAAGTCAGATTAACATTCTCAGCAGTTGATCTTGGGCCAATAGCGGCCAGAACTGGCGCCTGATTACCGGCATCAGTGACTGTGACCGCCACGATTTCAGAATCAATGGCGGTGCCGTCACCGGCATAGAAGGTAATATTATAAACACCAGCCTGAGTGAAGGTCGGAGTCCAGTTGAAGGTTCCGGTCCCGTTGGCGTGATCTATGAAAGTTGCTCCGGTCGGGAGAGTCGATGTGGTCAAAGTTGGAATGGTTGCATCGGGATCGGAAGCCGACACACCAAAGGTTAGATTAACATTCTCAGCAGTTGACCTTGGGCCAATAGCAGCCAACACCGGCGCCTGATTACCGGCATCAGTGACGGTTATCGTCACGATTTCTGAATCAAGCAATGATCCATCGCCGGCATAAAAGGTGACATTGTGTGGACACCAGCCTGAGTGAAAGTCGGAGTCCAGTTGAAGGTTCCTGTCCCGTTGGCATTGTCTATGAAAGTCGCTCCGGTCGGGAGAGTCGATGTGGTCAAAGTCGGGATGGTTGCATCGGGATCGGAAGCCGACACACCAAAAGTCAGATTGACATTCTCAGCAGTTGACCTTGGGCCTATAGCGGCCAGAACTGGAGCCTGATTGCCGGCATCGGTGACCGTGACCGCCACGATTTCAGAATCAATGGCGGTGCCATCACCGGCATAGAAGGTGATATTATAAACACCGGCCTGAGTGAAAGTCGGAGTCCAGTTGAAGGTTCCAGTGCCATTGGCGTGATCTATGAAAGTCGCTCCGGTCGGGAGAGTCGATGTGGTCAGAGTCGGGATTGTTGCATCGGGATCAGAAGCCGACACTCCAAAAGTCAGATTGACATTCTCAGCAGTTGATCTAGGGCCAATCGCGGCCAGACACCGGCGCCTGATTACCGGCATCGGTGACTGTGACCGCCACGATTTCGGAATCAATGGCGGTGCCGTCACCGGCATAGAAGGTAATATTATAAGCACCGGCCTGAGTGAAGGTCGGAGTCCAGTTGAAGGTTCCGGTGCCGTTGGCATTATCTATGAAGCTCGCCCCGGTCGGGAGAGTCGATGTGGTCAGAGTCGGGATGGTCGCATCCGGATCAGAAGCCGACACACCAAAGGTCAGATTGACATTCTCAGCAGTTGACCTTGGGCCGATAGCGGCCAGAACTGGCGCCTGATTACCGGCATCAGTGACCGTGATCGCCACGATTTCAGAATCAATGGCGGTGCCGTCACCGGCATAGAAGGTAATATTATAAACACCGGCCTGAGTGAAGGTCGGAGTCCAGTTGAAGGTTCCGGTCCCGTTGGCGTTATCTATGAAGGTCGCCCCGGTCGGGAGAGTCGATGTGGTCAGAGTCGGGATGGTCGCATCGGGATCAGAAGCTGACACACCAAAGGTCAGATTGACATTCTCAGCAGTTGACCTTGGGCCGATCGCGGCCAGAACCGGCGCCTGATTACCGGCGTCAGTGACTGTGATCGCCACGATTTCGGAATCAGTGACTGTGCCGTCACCGGCATAGAAGGTAATATTATAAACACCGGCCTGAGTGAAGGTCGGAGTCCAGTTGAAGGTTCCAGTCCCGTTGGCATTATCTATGAAAGTCGCTCCGGTCGGGAGAGTCGATGTGGTCAGAGTCGGGATAGTTGCATCGGGATCGGAAGCCGACACACCAAAAGTCAGATTGACATTCTCAGCAGTTGATCTTGGGCCAATAGCAGCCAGACACTGGCGCCTGATTACCGGCATCAGTGACGGTGATCGCCACGATTTCAGAATCAATGGCGGTGCCGTCACCGGCATAGAAGGTAATATTATAAACACCGGCCTGAGTGAAAGTCGGAGTCCAGTTGAAGGTTCCGGTCCCGTTGGCGTTATCTATGAAAGTCGCGCCAGTCGGGAGAGTCGATGTGGTCAGAGTCGGGATTGTCGCATCGGGATCAGAAGCCGACACGCCAAAGGTGAGATTGACATTCTCAGCAGTTGACCTTGGGCCGATCGCCGCGATGACCGGAGCCTGATTACCGGCGTCAGTGACCGTGATCGTACGATTTCGGAATCAATGGCTGTGCCATCACTGGCGTAGAAGGTAATATTATAAACACCGGCCTGAGTGAAGGTCGGTGTCCAGTTGAAGGTTCCGGTCCCGTTGGCGTTATCTGTGAAAGTCGCACCGGTCGGGAGAGTCGATGTGGTCAGAGTCGGGATGGTCGCATCGGGATCGGAAGCCGACACGCCAAAGGTCAGATTAACATTCTCAGCAGTTGACCTTGGGCCAATAGCGGCCAGACACCGGCGCCTGATTACCGGCGTCAGTGACTGTGACAGTCACGATTTCAGAATCAATCGACGATGCCATCGCTGGCATAAAAGGTGACATTGTACGCACCGGCTTGAGTGAAGGTCGGCGTCCAGTTGAAGGTTCCTGTCCCGTTGGCATTATCTATGAAAGTTGCTCCGGTCGGGAGAGTCGATGTGGTCAGAGTCGGGATGGTCGCATCCGGGATCAGAAGCCGACACACCAAAGGTGAGATTGACATTCTCAGCAGTTGACTTGGGGCCGATAGCGGCCAGAACTGGCGCCTGATTACCGGCATCGGTGACGGTTATCGTCACTATTTCAGAATCAAGTAATGATCCATCGCTGGCGTAAAATGTCACATTGTGCGGACCCGCTTGAGTGAAATTCGGCGTCCAGTTGAAGGTTCCGGTGCCGTTGGCGTGATCTATGAAAGTCGCTCCGGTCGGGAGAGTCGATGTGGTCAGAGTCGGGATGGTTGCATCCGGATCGGAAGCCGACACGCCAAAAGTCAGATTGACATTCTCAGCAGTTGACCTTGGGCCTATAGCGGCCAGAACTGGAGCCTGATTACCGGCATCGGAGACGGTGATCGTCACGATTTCAGAATCAATGGCTGTGCCGTCACCGGCATAGAAGGTGACATTATAAACACCGGCCTGAGTGAAAGTCGGAGTCCAGTTGAAGGTTCCAGTGCCATTGGCATTATCTATGAAGCTCGCCCCAGTCGGGAGAGTCGATGTGGTCAGAGTCGGGATGGTTGCATCGGGATCAGAAGCCGACACGCCAAAAGTCAGATTGACATTCTCAGCAGTTGACCTAGGGCCTATAGCGGCCAGAACTGGAGCCTGATTACCGGCATCGGTGACTGTGACCGCCACGATTTCAGAATCAATGGCTGTGCCGTCACCGGCATAGAAGGTGATATTATAAACACCGGCCTGAGTGAAGGTCGGAGTCCAGTTGAAGGTTCCAGTGCCATTGGCGTGATCTATGAAAGCTCGCTCCGGTCGGGAGAGTTGATGTGGTCAGAGTCGGGATCGTCGCATCGGGGTCAGAAGCCGACACGCCAAAGGTCAGATTGACATTCTCAGCAGTTGACCTTGGGCCTATAGCGGCCAGAACTGGCGCCTGGATTGACCGGCGTCAGTGACTGTAACCGCCACGATTTCAGAATCAATGGCGGTGCCGTCACCGGCATAGAAGGTGATATTATAAGCACCGGCCTGAGTGAAAGTCGGCGTCCAGTTGAAGGTTCCAGTGCCATTGGCATTATCTATGAAGCTCGCCCCGGTCGGGAGAGTCGATGTGGTCAGAATCGGGATGGTCGCATCGGGGTCGGAAGCCGACACGCCAAAAGTTCAGATTGACATTCTCAGTCAGTTGACCTTGGGCCGATAGCGGCCAGAACCGGGGCCGGATTGACATTATTAACCGTGATAGTCACAATCTCGGAATCAATGGCCGAACCATCACCAGCGTAGAAGGTCACATTATAGGAACCGGATTGTGAGAAAGTCGGAGTCCAGTTGAAGGTTCCAGTGCCGTTAGCGTTATCAGTAAATGTCGCTCCTGTCGGGAGTAATGATGTCGTCAGGGTCGGGAGTCGTCCCATCGGGGTCACAGGCGGAAACGCCAAAGTTCAGGTTCACATTTTCATCGGTAGCTTTCGGTCCGATCGCAGTCAGAATCGGCGCCTGATTGGCATTATTAACCGTGATAGCTCACAATCTCAGAATCAATGGCCGAACCATCACCAGCGTAGAAGGTCACGTTATAGGAACCGGCCTGAGTAAGGTCGGCGTCCAGTTGAACGTCCCGGTGCCGTTAGTATTATCAGTAAATGATGCTCCGGTCGGGAGTAATGATGTCGTCAGCGCTGGAGTGGTCCCGTCAGGGTCACTGGCGGAAACGCCAAAGTTCAGGTTCACATTTTCATCGGTAGCTTTCGGTCCAATCGCAGTCAGAATCGGCGCCTGATTGACATTATTAACCGTGATAGTCACAATCTCGGAATCAATGGCCGAACCATCACCAGCGTAGAAGGTCACGTTATAGGAACCGGACTGTGAGTAAGTCGGCGTCCAATTGAAAGTACCGGTGCCGTTAGTATTATCAGTAAATGATGCTCCGGTCGGAAGCAATGATGTCGTCAGGGCTGGAGTGGTCCCGTCGGGGTCACTGGCGGAAACGCCAAAGTTCAGGTTCACATTTTCATCGGTAGCTTTCGGTCCGATCGCAGTCAGAATCGGCGCCTGATTGGCATTATTAACCGTGATAGTCACAATCTCGGAATCAATGGCCGAACCATCACCAGCGTAGAAGGTCACGTTATAGGAACCGGCCTGAGATAAAGTCGGCGTCCAATTGAAAGTACCGGTGCCGTTAGTATTATCAGTAAATGATGCTCCGGTCGGAAGCAATGATGTCGTCAGGGTTGGAGTGGTCCCGTCGGGGTCACTGGCGGAAACGCCAAAGTTCAGGTTCACATTTTCATCGGTAGCTTTCGGTCCGATCGCAGTCAGAATCGGCGCCTGATTGACATTATTAACCGTGATAGTCACAATCTCGGAATCAATGGCCGAACCATCACCAGCGTAGAAGGTCACGTTATAGGAACCGGACTGTGAGTAAGTCGGCGTCCAGTTAAACGTCCCGGTGCCGTTAGTATTATCAGTAAATGATGCTCCGGTCGGTAGCAATGATGTCGTCAGCGCTGGAGTGGTCCCGTCAGGGTCACTGGCGGAAACGCCAAAGTTCAAGTTCACATTTTCATCGGTAGCTTTCGGTCCGATCGCAGCCAGAATCGGCGCCTGATTGACATTATTAACTGTGACCGCTACAATTTCGGAATCGGTAGCGGTGCCGTCTCCGGCATAGAAGGTAATATTATAAACACCAGCCTGAGCGAAGGTCGGCGTCCAGTTAAACGTCCCGGTGCCATTAGCATTATCAGTAAATGATGCTCCGGTCGGAAGCAATGATGTCGTCAGGGTTGGAGTGGTCCCGTCGGGGTCACTGGCGGAAACGCCAAAGTTCAGGTTCACATTTTCATCGGTAGCTTTCGGTCCGATCGCAGTCAGAATTGGCGCCTGATTGACATTATTAACCGTGATAGTCACAATCTCGGAATCAATGGCCGAACCATCACCAGCGTAGAAGGTCACGTTATAGGAACCGGACTGTGAGTAAGTCGGCGTCCAATTGAAAGTCCCGGTGCCGTTAGTATTATCAGTAAATGATGCTCCGGTCGGTAGCAATGATGTCGTCAGCGCTGGAGTGGTCCCGTCAGGGTCACTGGCGGAAACGCCAAAGTTCAAGTTCACATTTTCATCGGTAGCTTTCGGTCCGATCGCAGTCAGAATCGGCGCCTGATTGACATTATTAACCGTGATAGTCACAATTTCAGAATCGATTGCCGCTGAATCATCGGTAGCATAAAAGGTTATATCATATATTCCGGCCTGCGAGTAAGTGGGAGTCCAATCGAACGTCCCAGTGCCGTTGACATTGTCGATAAAGGTGGCACCTGTGGGCAAGAGTGAAGTTGTTAATGTCGGAATACTCTCGGCGTCAGTCGCTGAAACCCCAAAATTCAAATTAGCCGCTTCATCGACGCTCCTCGGACCGATCGGGGCAAGCACAGGTGGCTGATTCGCTTGGGCCAGGGTGGTCGAGGGAAGCACCAGTGTCAACGCCGCAGCATTGACCAATATCAGAAGTAAAATCCCGCCGTATCTTTTCTTATATAGCATTTCAATCTCCTCCATTCCTACTTCAACAGCAGCATTTTTCGGGTCTGACTTCTATCGCCGACCTGCAATCGATACAGGTAGATTCCGGTCGAAACCGGTCGGCCGCTGTCATCGGTGGCGTCCCAGCCAATCGAATGACGGCCGGCAGCTACAGAACCGTCGACCAGAGTCTTTATATGCTGACCAAGTATATTATAAATATGTAATTGCGCATTTTCTACCTGACCGCCGCCTTCACGTTTTATGTCAAATTCTATTCGCGTAGTCGGATTAAAAGGATTGGGGTAATTTTGATAAAGCGTGAATGTTGAGGGTAATATCGGAGAGGATCCCTCGACAGGAACTTCTTTTGCATTCGGACTGGATAGTATTGCCTCGGTAATCCGAATCTGTGATTTATCATCGGCGTTGATATTCTGTTTTACTCGGGCCGGTAGACGAACGATATCGCCGACGCCCGCCTGAATTAGCTTGTCCTGCTTCCAGGGCTCCCTGCTATATAAGACCATTCTTATACGCCCATTATGATCATCGCTGTAGGCCAGAGAAAACCCACCCGATGCTTCTGCCAATTCCGGGCGGTCGATTTCAATTGCGTTCGGATCATAATCAATCTGCAGTTGAACACCTGCGATGTCATCGGGAAATTCGCCGCGGACATTAAGTTTGGTCAATTGCCCCGCGGAAAGATTATCATGCTCTATTTTCACGGTGGCGAATAGGCCGCCGTTGCTATTATTCTGTATGGGCGACGGATTGACCGGAAGGCCGAATATGAGATTAACAATGCCTACCAGATCAATAACATTTACCGTGGCGTCACGGACAACATCGGCTGTTGCGAAATTCCTCGGCAGCAGTCCATAACTGCCGACAATATAGGCCACGACATTGACCAGGTCCGCGACATTGATATGCTTATCAAGGTTGACATCACCATAATGATCTACCTGCACGATTCCAGAGTCAGTCCTCAGGACCAGTGACGGGATAGCAGGATTGGGGTCAATTGACTCCCAGGCGTCGAATAGATGCACCCAGTAATCTCCTGCGACCGCTTCCGAGTCTACTTTCATATAGGCATTCAGGATAGCCGAGGTTGTTCCGGGCCCTATCTGTTCGCCCGCAAGACCGAAAGTCACGACCCTGACCGTATCCGGAAATTGGCCGATATTTTCATAGATAACATATTCGGGCGCCCTGTCTGTCACTACAAAGGAATCAATGCGAACGACGCTGCTTGGATATGTCATATCATACTGCACGCCGTAGACCGTCTTGGAAGTGGAAAGGTCGATAGGGAAAATGATATCCCTGGCGCCGGGGATTCCTCCCGCGGGCGAACCCCCATACGTGGAGGTGGAAAAAAGTCGATCAATATCAAGGACTTTGACATTAATGGATACTGTTCTTATGCCGGACGCGGCATTATGCTCATCGGTAGCCTGAAAATCTATCGTGAAATTGCCGGATTGAGCAAATGACGGCACGAACCTGAAGTTTGCGGAAACGGAACCGGTTCCCGTGACCGGGTTACTCGGCAAGAATGACGCATTAGCGGGAAGTCCGGTTGCTTTCAATGTCAACTGATCGCCATCTTGATCGGTGGCGCTGACTGTGAATTTGACCGAATCACCCTGATACACTTCATAAGCCGACGGTATGATTGACGCCACAACCGGGGCATTATTTCCGGGCGGACCGGCGGTACAACAGGTATCGGGGCAGGTGTCGCTGGGGCATGGATCAATCGGCGCGGAAGGCGTATCCACCATGAAAGTACCCTGTCCCAAAAATGGATATTTCAGGGAATTTCTGTCATTCATAATTGCGAGTGAGTTCTCTCTTCCACCCACAAAAGGCTCGTCCTTAAGCCTGAGTATCGTCGTACTTCGCAATGCTGCAGTGTGCGATACTTTAAAATAATAATAGAGGATTAATCCAACAGTATCGGTCTTGGCGGCGACATGGGTATATGGCGAGTTCCAGGCTGAAAACAATATAGTTCCCGAACCCAGAACGCCTCCTTCAAAAGCAGTTCCATGGGAAGCTAAAATGATATGAAAGGATTCTATACTATTCCACCGGTTTCCGGCGAAGACGATACTATCAATCGGATTTATGGTAGTGTCCTTGCCGCCAAAAGGATCCGCCACGATCACTGTGTCATAGGCGACAGTAAGTGGCCGTATGAAAGTTGTGTCATACGTGAATCTGATATTTATACCGCTGATCGGTTTCTTGTTTTGGATTTCAATCGGAAGTGCAACCACTGAATCATTTAAACCTTTGAAACTTCCAAGTTCAAGTTTGTAATTTGTCGGATCAATCGGTATTGTGTCCTCTGGATAATCAACGGCTTGCGATTTAGACGATGAACTGAATGACAAAAAGACAGATAAGAAGAAGATGGCAAACGCAATCATCCTCTTCAATCTCTGGTTCACGATTTTATCAGTCGAGAATTTTTTGATCATTATGACCACCCTTTATTTAATAAGCATCATTTTTTTCTGCATTGAATAATCCGCTGTTTTCAGCTTGTAAAAATAAATCCCGCTGGAAACAGTATTGCCTTTATCATTTCTTCCGTCCCATATAAATTCATAATGTCCCGCCCCCAATTGACCGGAAACAAGCGTCCTGACTTCCCTGCCGAGAACGTCGAACACGGTCAATCTGGCTTTTGACATTATGGCCATATCAAAACTGATAGTTGTCGAAGGATTAAATGGATTGGGGTAGTTCTGATAGAGATTGAATCCCTCGGGCAACTGAGATTTTGGTTCGTCCTTGAGTAAAACCGGAAGTATATATCCATCCGCTGTCGAAACTTGAATACTCTCAATCTCGAAAGACTCGGAATTTTCAATCGTGAAGAAGTTATTGGCACCCGCCGGAATAGAGTGGCCGGCATCGCTGTAAATCAGAATCCTGATCAAGTCGCCGTCAACTCTCGAGTCACAGGTCATTCCCGCTTCCTGCATTCTGGAGGCAAGTAGCAAAGCATTTTTCACTTTTTCCGGAGCCCGCAGGGTGACGGTCATTCCTCCCATATCCACCGGAGAATCATAATTTAGACTGAAGCGGCCATCGGCGTTGTCCATGCCTACGGCCACACTTGAGGCGTCATCATATCTCAGTTTGGGGTTGCCCGAACCGACATTGACAAGCTTGACGATAAGATAAACCAAATCGGCGATGGTGGCCGGGTAACCATCCTGATTAACATCGGAATTCGCCCTTTGTATCGGATCCAGAGGAGAGCCGGCCGGATTAAGAAAATAATTGGTGAAGTAAATGACATCACCGATTTCATACGGAATGCCATTTAGATTTATATCGCCGAGGCTGGTTGCAGTTACCTCGAGAATCGAAACATAACCATCACTATATATTATTGATCCCTGAGGGATCATTGATCCCAGAGAATCTTTCAGAGTATTATCGCTATTATTGAGAAGATCGCGAAATGCGAAATTGATCGGCACGCTGAAACCCGCAAAATCCTGATTGCTCGTCGCGTAAAACAAAATCTTGAATATTGGTCCGTCCCCCGACGGCAGATTCCCGGGCGTCGTGCTGTAATCAAGGTCAGAAATCCCTGATATGCGCACGTCGCCTGGAATTCCGCCTGCGTCAAGACGATATGTGAAATATTCAAATGCGCTGGATCTGGTTCCGGCATTCGAAATTGAAGAAAGACTCAGCGCCGTCACATCATAATTAAAGAGAATCTCAAATCCCGATATCGGAACGACATTATGCAAATTAAAATTGATCAGCGCCTGGTAACCCGGGTAAACCGATATGGTATCGATTGATAAAGTATAAACGTCGGTTGAAGACATTTCCGGATGACTAACTGCGGTGGCGGTAATCGGGAGTACGATGGGGGCTCTATTATCAGCCAAAGCAAGCCGCCCGGCAAAAAATACCGTTGCCGCACAGAAAATTAGCCGAGAGATAGATATTTTATTCAATCTTATCAAAAGCATAATCTGGCAAAAAATGGTATTCACCTCATACCGTTCGAGCAATAAGCAGACCAATTCCGGCCCTATTATCGCTATCTTCACTGCCGTCAAATTATCCGGCAGTATTCGTCAATTCTTTCCTCCGTAGCTCTGGTTCGATTTTCTATTCTTCTGAGCTACAAAGCCTTGCAAAATTTTTTCTCGTCTCATCCAAGTCAGTAACGACGATCAAATCATCAACCCCTGAATAAAAATGAAATGATTGAATTTTAGTGAGGTGGGTAAATTTGAATCTCTATTACTCCTTTTACCTGAATGGTGCAAATGCTTGCAGGAAAATAGAGAGGCGATCCGTGCCGATCCGTCAAAAGACGGTTTGTGAAAAGATACAACAAAAAAGCCCCAAAGCTCCTCATTCATATACGATTGCCGCCTTTGGGGACCATCGAAACATTCCTTAAAATTTAACCCAAAATTCATCTTTTTATCAAAGTCTCAGTTAGTTACTCTCCTTTTTTTTATCCCTCGAGGGAGGCAAAAGCCTCCCTCAGGGGAAATTGTATGGTTACTTCAAGAGTACCATCTTCTTGGTGGCTGAGAACTGACCAGCGTCTACTTTATAGAAATAGATACCGGAAGCCTGAGCCATGGCATTCCACTCAACCTGGTGGGTACCAGCTTCGCTATAACCGGAGGTCTCGAACACCTTCTGGCCGGCCACGTTGTAGACGGACAATGTCCAGTTGGAAGCAACCGGCAGAGCCATCTCGATGGCGGTGGAAGGATTGAACGGGTTCGGATAGTTGCGAACGCTGAATACGGTCGGCACAACGACTGTCTTGTACAGGTTTCCATTGACATCGGAAGCCTGGACGGACTTGATCGTGCCGGTGGTGTTCAGAATGTTGCCCGAGAAGGCAGTGGCATTCTTAGTATCGATAACCAGAGCAACGGTGTTGCCGTTGAGGATACCGGTTCTAAGATCCACATTGCTGGCGCCGTCGGCAAGGCTGACATCAGCCTGTCCGTTGAACACGAAATAGACGCCGCCCAATACCTGGTCAACACTCACGACCGAACCATTGGTCATGAAGTGAGCGGTGGTGGTATACGGGGATACTTTCGGAATAGCCGTAACGTCGCCAACTACGGTGCGAATCATGTAAACAAGATCGGCAACCGTCAGGATGATACCGTCGGCGTTGACGTCGGTAGCCTGCATCTGACCTTCTTCGTTAATCGTGAAGGCGGCCAGGCCGGCGACAAAGTAGTTGGTGAATACAACCGCATCACCAATTTCATTGGCAATACCGTTGAGGTTTACATCACCGCGGGCATCAAGGTCACCCGAGCAGGCGATGTCGATAGCGCCATCAAAGAAGTTAATAAAGCGAACGGCGGTCTTCGGCGGCTGGCCGAGACAGCCATCATTGGCGCCGTTATAGGTCGGGAATTCCGAATTGTGATTGGTGATTTCACCGGCTGACCAATCGTAGACATGATCAGAAATGCCGGTGATGATCTCCATCGGCTCGCCGGTCGAAGGATGGTAGGCGATAGTGTTGTCGCCGCAATCCATCCAGTAGAACCGAATCGGAACATACATGCATTCCAGAGTACGGTCGGCGGAAACGAAGAAGTCAAGCGTGAAGAGAGTCGAACCATCGGGAACATTGAAACTCACAGGATGGTGAGCGCCATTGTTCTGGTCGGCAATACCGACGACACGGAGCATTCCGGTCGGACAGCCACTGCCGCAGTTGCCATTCGGGCCAAAACGATAGGTGAAATATTCCCACTCGTTTGCACCCGGGATGTCCCACATGGTGCCGGCGGTCGCGCTCATAAAGCTGAGAGCAGACGCATCATAGGCAATAAGGAAGTCAAAGCCATAGATATCCTCTGTGCCCAGGGCCTTAATGACCGGCACGTAGGCATGATGGCCCTGGATGACCTTATGCAGCTTCTCAATATGGATACCAAACGGCATGCTGCTGACGACATTAACACTGATAGTGCATTCGTCAAAAGCGCCGGCACAGTCGGTAACACGGATTGTGAATACATGTACGCCTACATCAGCGGGCAGGGTGGAATAAATGTGAAAACGCCGCTAGCGGCTGATGCTGTAGGAGCAGTGCCATTCGGCACAGGCGTCACATCAGGAGTACATGTCGGGACGTCGCCGAGGCCGTTGGGGTCGGTAGACGTGAAATTAGCAGTCATCGTACCAATGCCGACAGTGTAGCTGTTGCCACAAGCGCCGCCGATTTCCGGAGCGCTATTCTGGACAACGAGGTCAACCGTGCACTCACCGCCGGTCGGGCACTGATGGAAAGCGTCATCGGCGCACAGACGACCAGAGTGTTGGACTGGCCAACCGCACTGCATGGCGGATCCCATGTCCAATTGCACCGGTCGTCGGATCAATCGTGCGGGCAATGCTGGTCTCCACCAGGAGTAGATCGGATCAGCATCAGTGGCCGTGAAAGGTCTTGGCGAAAGGAACATTATGCTGAGTGGTCAATGAAGCCACACAGTTGGTGAAACACCGGAGGCGGATTCGGCTGACTCTCAACCACGAAGCAGGCCTTCGTGAATGTCGGCATCGGGTCGTCAAACAGCCAATCATAGGCTGGATCGACCGCGTCGCCCATCTCAACGCAGATCTCGCCGGGGACAACAGGATTGGTCAACGTCACGTTGAATCCGGCATGAAGAACGGCCATCGTGCCGCCCTGGAGGCCGATGCCCTGAGCAATACCGCTGATGTTGAACAGGTACGGAAGTGTACCCACTGTGCCTTCACTATAAAGGGTCTTGAAAAGATCCCATATAGTGGAATTATAGAAAGCAAGATCGGGCCAAGTGGTGGTAGGGTCGGTCATGGTCGTGGTGGCCAAACCGGTAGCCGTGAATGTAAAGGGGCTCGACCAGGTGGCACGACCGGAATCAGTGGCGCCTCTGGTGTATGTTTCGCTGATATCAATGGTGAATGCCTGTCCGGGATTGATCTTGTAGCCGGAGCCCACACCGCAGCGCCGGAAATACCGGTGCTGAAGCTCAGCGGACCATAAGTAATCTGAGCAAAGCTCTGCCCAAAAGAAAGAAGCATTAAGGATAAGACAAGAATAAGCAAATTGCGTTTCATCTTGTGCTCCTATTTTGTTTCGTTAACATTTCATTCATTAATCATGACTCCTTTTGAGTCATTTCCCCCCTCAGGGAATCCGAAATTCTTTTGTCTTCATCGGCGAGAGCCACCAAGCCGAAAAAAATCAAATTTCGGAAGAAAAAAGTATCAGTTCTTTCTTCTGAGCGCGTGTTTACAATTACCTCTTAAAGTGTTACCTCCTTTCTTTTTTTTATTGGTCATTTTAGTTTTCTTTTTCTAACGCAAGTAAAACGGACAATTTTTATTTTCGCTGACCAGACAGGCAATGGCCTGTCTGGTCATATTTTATTCTTACCAGCAGACCGGGTCAGCGCCGCCCTTGTACAGATAATTAATCAGGTAAGTAACATCGAGGGCGTTAATTCCCGCCCGGCCGTTGCAATCGGCCAGATATGGAATAGGCGGAGGAGGTCCGTGTTTGTACAGGTAGTTAATCAGGTAAGTAATATCGAGGGCGTTTATACGGCCATTATTGCTCACGTCCCCGCAAATTCCGGTCAGGACGGTAAGCGAGCCGTCTTCCCATGATACTTTGGTCGTATCAAGATACCCGATCGTCATCATTTTGACCGCCATAGAATCGGCAGGCGGGCCGGGAACTTTCTCCCATGACAGGCAGACCGTGTCATTGGGTGGTTCGCCCCACGACAGGCAATTATACCAGCTTGTATCGGGGATGGTATCGATGATGACGCCGATCAAATTTCCGCGTTGATCCGCGAAGCTGAAATTGTCAAGATTATCGGCCTGAATCATTATTCTGACGGTTCGGTCGGTGTCCGACGGAGGAACACTATAGACGTCTGCCAAAAGCTTAATAAGGGGTCTATTGTCTTGAGGGTTCGGAGGATAACCTACGCCGTGAGTGTACGGATAGGCTATCTGATTTGCCTGGGCGGTAATTTTGATATCATGCCCTTCGCCGCCAAGCGAGCGCGATTGGACATATTCCCAACCCGACATCAAAGTCCCGGATGTATCGAAATTACCCGTATAGACGTTCTGGCTGTCGATAACGCGCCAATCATACCCCGGAATGAATGTCGAGTCAGTGCACCGGCCCGTAGTGTCGTGCACATTGCATCTCCAGTAGCCGAGCTGTATCGAAGAATCTATACATTGCTGGCCGCTCCAGTGGGTGCAAATCCAGTACCACGACGCGAATACGGTGTCTTTACAGACGCCGCCATCCCATTGAGTGCACCTGAGATAGGAAGTATCAATTATAGTGTCGTAGTTTGTTTGAAATACTATCCTATCGGGACGATCAAGCATCAGCCAGAGTTCGACGCCGGCTACGGTATCGGTATAGTTTTTCAAGAAGATAGAGATGAAAGCATTCTGCTGGCCGGGCAATCCGTTGGCATTTTGTACCCAAACTTCCAGGTCGGGATAAATTTGAGTATGCCCTGTAGGCACTATTGCTATCAGCAGTAAGCCAATGACAGTACCTATGTATCCAAGCCTTAGGGATCCGGGACTGAAGGGCATTCCTTCCTCCTCACTTATTTGATTTGATTTTCGTGTTTTACTCAATCCCTTAGCTAAACTCCAATAATCTGCAACCTCAAGAAATAAATCGTCTTATGTAGACGCACAGGCCAAGGTGATTTATAATTCACCTATCGGCTTTTTTATCCTTTTTTACAGTCTTGTTAAAGTTCTCAACAATCCTGTCAATCAATTGCTACTTTTCATTCTAAGCGGCCCCCCACGGCCAACTTAAAACTCAGGAGTATTTTTGACTTCTTACGTCAGGGCTTTTGAAGACCTAATAGTACGCCTTATTATTTGTTTTAACAAGGTTCCTTTTGGGACACCATTCCTATCATCCGAAAGAATATATACAGATTCCCCCAATCTGTCAATAGATATTTTCGAATATTTCAATATTTTATTCCTCCTGTGTCGCTTAGCTAATTCAATGATTCACAAACTTGTATGACGTCCATGAGGTCAGAATATCCGACAGGCAGACAATAATTCCCCGCTCGTGCTTGTCTTCCCCGCATCAATTATCCACATGAAAACCATAAGATGCTATTCCGCTTTCAGGCTGGTCAAAATTTGCTGCCGGCGATCGAATTTTCTTCAATACAATGAGAAATTCGGTTGCTTAAAGCCACCAAATGATTTTCTTTAATGAGGTTCGCAGACCATACAGAAAGTCCGACATGGCCAAATTGATGTCAAAAAAAACCAGGGAAATTGTTCAGACGACGGCGGTCCTGGTTGTGGCGGTTCTCTTTATAGTCTTTTATATAATATATCCTTTGGTCATGATTCCCCGGATGACGGCCCGGCCGGATCGGCAAAAATTTGAAGATCGCAATTTCCATCCTGCGAATGACCCGGCGATTTTTGTCGCGGCGGGGCTGGCGCCTGATACTTTTCTGGTCGTTTCCGACGACAACATTCATCTGGCGGCTCTTCATTTCGATTCCGAAGCATCCAAATCCAAAAAAAAGGGGACGGTCATATTATTGCATCCGGATGACACTGACCGGACTTTTTTATCAGATTATGTCTTGCCGTTTCTTGATTCAGGATTTTCCGTCGTGATTTATGACCAACGAGCTTCCGGCCTGACTGAAGGGCGCTATCATTCCGCGGGAAATCTGGAAGCAGGCGATTTAGTCGAGATGATATCTTATCTCAGTCTTCGGGGGAAATTGCTTCATCCGGTCATAATTGTCGGGTTCGGCACGGGCGCTGACGCCGGCATTATTGCCGCCCAAAATGAAAAAAGAATTTCCGCGGTGATTGCAGTTGATCCCTTCTTAACTCTGAGTGACTGGATCATAGAGAGAAAGGCAAAATCGGGCGGATTATCGATACCTTTTTATCGAGCAGTTTATTTATGGTGGTATCAAAAACTTTCCGGGTACCCGCTCGATAGAACCGGACTTGAGGATATGAATCCCGTTGGCTCGAAAACGATTATAATGGCAGATGCGGCGAAATTGAATTCGCCGGAGGTTTCTCGCCTCAAGGAGATTTCTTCCTCAAATTTCCTAATACTGGAGCCGAAAGCCGAATCGGGAAGCATTTTAAGGGCCAAAATTCTCGATGCAGTCTCTACTACGGCAGGTGGCGGATCATAAGAAATTCGATATAAAATGGGGGATATGCGCCAATGATGCGAAGGACGACGCGTGTGAATCGCGCGCTGATCAAAGTGATAGCAGAAGAATTTCAGCTTTGTCTACGGTTTCGGAAAAGTAGCTGTTTTCCTTGGCCATAATTTTATCCGAAAGAATCTTGTCGATTATTCTTCTGGCGGTTTCTTTATCTCCTCTTTTCGAGGAAATCTCCGCTGAATAATATTCCGCCTCATAAAATCCAAAAGGATCATAGAATTGTGATTTCTTCCAGGCGGCTCGAAGAAACCTGAGCTTTTCTTCGGCCGCATCAAGCTTCCCCAGAGCTATCAGCCCCTGAGTATAATAGAGGAGACAATAAGGATCGAGGGGATTTGCCTTATCCATTGAATCGGCCAGCGCCACTGATTCATCGTATCGTCCTTCGTTGATATATATCCTTAGTAAAGTTTCCCGGGCATTAGCGACAGCCAGGAATCCATGTTCTATAGTCTTTTTGATTTCCGACATTCCTTCCTCCCGGCGATCACGAACAAAAGGAAGCCACAGAAAGATTTTGGATTTGACTGTCTTCCAATAATGATAAGCTCCGAGAGCAAAATAGGCGTCATACAGTGTACTGTCTAACTCCAGAGACTTATTCAGATTATTGCTGCATTTAAGACCGTCATTGAAAGCCCCCCACCAATTACCATGAAAGGCTCGATACAGGGCGCGATACCCGTGGGATGCCCCCATAATAAAATACCAGTCGGGGTTATCAGGCTCGCCGTCTCTTCGCTTGTCGGCAAGAGTGATAGCGCTATCAAGGTACACGGCGACAGAATCTTGGTAGCGATCGGTGCGATATTCTTCGGAAATCGTCTGATAAATCGCACCCAGCAAGAAGCACCCGACAGGATTGGCAGGCTCATTCCTACCCAGCATCTCGGCACTTTTAATCGCCTCGATAAAGTTGTTGTGCCACAATTCATTGGCGATCTTAAGAGCCTCTGTACTATGGATTGATGTTTCCGGCAAGTCGGCGGCATTTGCCCCAAGGCTCAAAGCCGACAGAATTATCGATATCAAGATTAATAGGCTCGCGAGGCTATTCTTGAGCATTGGCAATCAGCGATGTCTGCAATAAGGAACAGCAATCATTTTAGGAGGATTATATTGGGCCCAGAATGGATATCACCTTTGGAAGTTCGAGCGCTTTGTCATCGGAAACCGCAATAATGATGGAATTCCCCTTCCTCCAATAAATAACCTGGCACTGGCCACAGATATGGCTAAAATACTCCTGCCCTGAAAAATTAGCTTTGTCAAATCCGGGGAGTTCAATGTCGGGTGGATTGCTGACAAAAACCGATACTTTCGATTTGCCGTTCAGAAAGTGCAGGCGGACGAATCTCTTTCCCAGAACCTCTTCATATGCGGCGCGAATCAGCTTATACTCGGGAATTGCTTCGTTTAATGATAAATGCATATTGTCGGCCAGATAATTTTTTATCTCCGGCAGATCTCCGACGTCGGCCGTTAGAACGTTTTCCAGATGACTTTTTTCGAAGGGATATACAAAAGCTTTATGGCGATAATACTGAGCGGCGGAAAGCCCGGCGGCAACAAAAATTACAAGGACCGCAGCCGCCGCAAATACTAACCGCTTGTATCGGTCAAAAAAACCTGTCGGTTCCTCCCCCTGCTCATCGATGCGGGATAAAATTTGACGCTTCAACTGCTCCGACTTCGCGCCTGCGGAGGCTTTTTCCACTACGAACGTGCGAAACATCTGCTCGAATTCATAACGCGCCAGACAATCTCGGCAGTTGTTCAGATGCTCCTGTACCTTCTCGGCATCGATTTGGCTCGCTTCTTTATCTACTACCTCATACAATAGTCGCAAGGCTTCTTGACACGTCATTTGGCAGCTTCCTTGATAAATCCATTCTTGACGGCGTATTCCCACAATGATTTTTGTAGTAATTTTCGCCCTCGATGTAGTCTCGATTTGACTGTCCCGATCTGTAGACCGGCAATCTCTGCAATTTCCTGGTAGCTAAATCCCTCAAGAAAAGAAAGAACGACCACCATGCGGAAATCATCCGGCAGTTCTTCAATGGCTTTCTTGACATCGTCATCAAAGACCTTAGCAAAGAAATGTTGTTCAGGATTCTCCGAAGGGCCCAATGCCGCCAGTTGTCCAAAAAGGAAATCATCGTCGACTTCCTGTAAATCCACAACTTGGGGCGTACGTGACTTGGCACGATAGTTGTTGATAAAAATATTGGTCATGATTTTGAATAACCATGCGCGGCAATTTGAACCTTCCTCGAACTTATCCCAAAATCTGTACGCTTTGAGAAATGTTTCCTGAACCAAATCCTCCGCCTCGCCCTCATTTCTGGTCATTCGTAGAGCGGTGCGGTGTAAAGAGTCGAGATGAATCAGCGCTTCCGATTCAAACCTTTCCCTTTTTTTATCATTTCCCGATATCCGGTCTGCCATTCAATTGCTCATTCCAAGGGCCGGATCGGATAACTAGTCAATTCAAAGTCTAATAACATATCCGGCCTCATTATTGTTCCTGCATACTTCAAGAACTGAATTAAGTTATCTTCTCTTTCACCTATCCGCTTCCAAGTTCCATATCATTATTACGCGGGACGGAACCATGTTCGTCATCTTCTCTTATAGCCCGCAGATTCGCCTTTTGTTCAAATTTACCGATTCCGTATAGAACGCCAACGGTTAAAATGGCGGTGACCGCGGTCTCGATGAATTTGCCCGACCCAATCATCATACCCAGCGCTCCGTCTACCCACAGGGTCGCCGCCGACGTCAAGCCTCTGATTGTTCCGCGGGCGTGAAGGATGGCCCCGGCGCCCAAAAATCCAATCCCGGTGACGATGTTTGAGGCGATTCGGGTGGGATCGCCATTATAGGTTTTGGCCATCTCATATGATACTATAGTGAACATGGTCGCTCCCAGCACCACCAGAATATTGGTTCTAATGCCTGCGGGTTTACGTGACCACTGCCTTTCTATCCCTATAAGAAAGCCTACGATCACGGCGACAAGCGCTTTGAAAATGAAAAAAAGCGTTGATGAAGTCTCAATATTTTGCCAGAAAGTGTCCATATTACCGACTACAAAATCGGAATTTTCTGTCCAATATACAAATAATTTCTGCGATTCTAGGCAAACTTATGCCAAAAATTTGGCTCAACTCAAATGCCCCTATTTGGCGTCCTTGAAGGGCTAAGAAACTGCCTGATAAAGCCATTGTGCATAGATTTTTTGGGCTGGGGAAAAGTCAATCCCAGGCCCTTGATCGCCTTCAATTCGCCAATGTTCGAAATAATATGATACCCGATTGTGATCAGCGGGCCGAGAAAATCTTCAACCATCAATAAGCCTTTAATAGAAAATGAGTTGCCGGATATAATCTTTGCGGACTCTTAAGTCTGAAATCAGGAAAATTTTCTTGAATTAATCGGACTATGAACCGATATAATTAATAGCATGAATAAGAAACCCCTTATAGCGATCATTTTGATTCTCCTGATAATCTTATCGTTATCAGCCTGCAATCAGAGAATTGTGCGCCCTACTGCAGCTGTTTATAATATTCAGGGGGCTGTAGTGATAAATGACGACAATGATTCCATAGCAGTATCCCTGGCGCTAAAGAAAAATGACACTCTGACAAATTCCGTGATATTGATGATTGACGGCGATACCTTGAAATATTCGGGAGGATTATATAGAAAATCATACGCTACCGCCAACGCCCTCGCCTCGGGAGATTATCAAATCAAGCTCAATGACAACGACAATATAGATTCTATTCCATTGGCCCTCCCCTCCGGTCTTAGCATCAGTTCGATCGCCCTGCCCGATTCGCGGATCAATCCCCGCGGGGCGGCGGTGCATATCGAATGGACGGCTGCGGCGGGCAGCAATGGATACGCCATTGGGGTAATCAAAAAAGATTCAGCGTATAGTGCTGCCGGCTTCTTTCAATTTGTTACCACCGGTGGCAATCTGATTTCTATCCCTCCTGACGCCTTCAGGAAGTCGGATGCCCTGGATACAGGTTGGTACAGGGTGTTCGTCTATGCCTATTCGGGCTCTCCGGCGGAATATCTGAATTTGCCGACAAATTTTCCTCTCGGGCTTACCGACAACATCACGAAAACGAATATTTCGGGGAGCATCGGAGCGATCGTCGTCAGCAAGCCGGATTCAATTCATGTCACGCTCGAATGATTCCGCCAGATTCCCTTTGCATTTTTCCGTTTGATCATCTTAAATTCCCGTGATGAATAACGCCGACAGAAAAGACCTGATCTCTGTCTTAAGCAAGCTTGGCACGGAACAGGTCAATCCCGATACGACCGATATCGATACCCTTTCGCCCGAAGGGATAGTCCGCAAAATCAATAATGAAGATAAGAAAGTGGCCCAGGTTGTCGAACAGGCGCTCTCGGAAATCTCAAGGGCAGCCGAGCAGGCAGCGAAATCACTCTCAGAGGGCGGCCGTCTGATATATATAGGCGCCGGGACATCGGGACGTTTGGGGGTTCTTGATGCCGCGGAATGCCCGCCGACATTCGGAACGGACCCTTCGCAAATAATTGGATTGATTTCGGGCGGATTCGACACGATGATTCTTTCCAAAGAAGGGGCAGAGGATAGAATCGATTGGGCAGTTGAGGATTTGAAAAGGATTAGTCTGACTTCGAAAGATTTCGTGATTGGGATTGCTGCCTCCGTTCGGACTCCCTACACTCTGGCGGGCATCGAATATGCCTTATCGATCAAATGCAAAACGGCGCTTATCGTCTGTAATGAGCCGGATATTTTGAAAATAAAGCCGGATATTCTGATTTCCTTGCCGGTCGGTCCTGAAGTTATTACCGGATCGACGCGGATGAAATCCGGGACAGCACAAAAGATGACTTTGAATATGATAACCACTACCGCGATGATCTTACTGGGCAAGACGTATGGCAACTTGATGGTCGATTTGCAGGCCCGCTCGGAAAAGCTGGCCGCCAGATCCCGTAAGATCCTTATGGAATTTCTTGATATTGATTACGCCGCGGCCGATGAGCTTCTCCAATCCGCCTCCGGCTCGGTAAAGACGGCAATTGTGATGAGGAAACTGGGAGTGGGCAAAGAGGAGGCAAATCGAAAATTGACCACTGCCTCTGGATTTCTCAGACGCATAATCGATTAAGCAGATAATCCCGTTACTTTAGTCTTTCCCTTAATTTATTTTGTTATCAAATTATGGCTTACATTATTTCGAAAATTTCTCCTTATACTGGAGTAATTATGTTGTATATTTCCCACACTCTGTTATCTATCAACTACTTAGGCTAATATTAATAGGACAAACTCGGCAAATTCTGGTTTTCAGACCGGTGCCAGGAACATATTTCTCTTCCCTATCGTTACAAAATCATGATAATACTTTACAAAATTGTAATGATTATGCGTATAAGTATATGAGACAATGTAGGTCGGAGAAGTAGATAATGAAAGTTACCGCCATTGAAGAATACGGATTAAGATGCATGATTCTCCTTGCCCGAAATCAGGAGCTGTCGCTCACCCTGCCGGAGATATCCGCACGTGAAGGGTTCTCCCAACCATATGCCGGAAAGCTATTAATGATTCTCAAGCAGGCCGGCCTCGTGCGGGCGGCACGCGGACGCAGAGGTGGATATGTTCTGGCCAGACCGGCTCAGGATATTTTGCTTAAGGATATTTTTGGCGCCTTAGGCGAACCGGTTTTCAGCGCCAGTCACTGCGAGCGGTTCTCGGGCGAATCCGATACCTGCATCCATGTCGATGATTGCGCGGTCAAAGATGTATGGGGAGCCTTTAATGAATTCGTGACTGATTATGTGGCCAGAACCTCTCTGGCCGACCTTGCCATTGGCAAGACCCAATTGAAGGAATTAACCGGGGCGGAAAATAATTTGGAAAAGAGCAACTAAAAGAACTCGAGGTAATAATGTCGAACAATAATATGGTCTTCGAAATTCGCGACATCCACGTGGAAGTGGATAGCAAGGAAATCGTCAAAGGAGTCTCGCTTGAAATTCCACGCGGTGAAATTCATGCTATCATGGGTCCCAACGGCTCAGGGAAATCAAGCCTTGTGAATGCGCTCGCGGGTCATCCTCATTATACTATCACCCGGGGCGAGGCCTTTCTCGATGGCAAAAACCTCTTGGAGATGGATGCCACCACCCGCGCCCGCGCCGGACTATTTCTGGCGTTCCAATATCCACAGGCTATCCCGGGGGTGACGGTTGCCAATTTCCTGCGGTCGGCGATCAAAGGGAGATCAGGCGGGGATGAATCGGCGTTGGCGAATTTCAGGAAAGAGTTGATGGATAAATTTCAACTTCTGGAAATTGATAAATCGTTTGCCACACGGTATCTAAACGACGGTTTTTCCGGCGGTGAAAAGAAGCGGATCGAAATTCTGCAGATGCTGATGCTCAAGCCATTGGTGGCGATGCTTGATGAAACCGATTCCGGACTTGATATCGATGCTCTGAAAATCGTGTCCAATGGAATTAACGCCGGAGCTACTAAGGACCGCGGCGTTCTTCTGGTCACCCACTATCAGAGACTGCTCAATTATGTGCATCCCGATATGGTGCATGTAATGATCGATGGTCGCATAGTTCGTTCCGACGGGCCCGAGTTGGCGCTTCAGCTTGAAGAGCGCGGATACGAGTGGATCCAAAATGAAATTCTTCAGACGACAGGGGCATAAATTATGGAAGAGCCAATCAGTAATAATGTGCAGGTCGCTAATATTGGCGACAATTACGCGGAAAAATACGGTTTCCATGACCCGGAAGAATATTTCCACAAGGGAGCCAAAGGTCTAAGCCACGAAGTGGTCGAGATGATTTCGCGGATGAAAAAAGAAGACGATTGGATGCGAAACCTTCGCCACGCCGCGCTTGACATATTCTTGTCAAAACCAATGCCCAAATGGGGAGACACGGCGCTGCTGAACAGCATCGATTTCGACAATATTTATTATTACATCAAACCGACTGAATTTCAGAGTAAAAATTGGGACGATGTCCCCGAGAATATCAAGAAAACATTCGATAAACTTGGTATCCCCGAAGCCGAAAGGAAATTTCTTGCCGGTGTCACCGCCCAGTATGAATCGGAAGTTGTCTATCACTCTTTCAAAAAAGAGCTGGAAGATCAGGGGGTAATATTTCTTGATATGGACAGCGGTCTGCGGGAGCATCCGGATATTGTCAAGAAATACTACGGCACGGTAATCCCGGCTTCAGACAACAAATTTGCCGCCCTGAATTCGGCGGTCTGGTCGGGCGGGTCGTTCATCTATGTTCCTCCGGGTGTGGATGTCAAAATCCCTCTGCAGGCATATTTTCGAATCAATGCGGAGAACATGGGGCAATTCGAACGGACCCTGATAATAGCCGATAAAGGCTCACGAGTGCATTATATCGAGGGTTGCACTGCGCCCATTTACACCAGCCATTCGTTGCATTCGGCGGTGGTCGAGCTGATAGCCTTAGAGGGCGCCTACATTCGATACACGACTATTCAGAACTGGTCGCATAATATTTTCAATCTGGTGACGAAGCGAGCCATGGCGTATAAGAATGCCACGGTTGAGTGGGTCGATGGGAATATCGGATCTAAACTGACCATGAAATTCCCATGCGTCTATCTGGTCGGCGAGGGAGCCAAAGGTGAGATACTTTCAATTGCCTTTGCGGGCAACGGCCAGCATCAGGACGCCGGGGCGAAAGTAATTCATGTCGCTCCCAATACCAGTTCGAGGATTACCTCAAAATCGATCTCGAAGGCGGGCGGGAGAGCCTCATATCGCGGCCTGGTAAAAGTATTCCCCAGCGCCGAAAACTGCAAGGTATCCGTTGAATGTGACGCCCTGTTGATTGACGGCGCTTCCCGATCAGACACGTATCCCACTATGGAAATTGACGCCGATAACGTTCGGGTCGAGCACGAAGCGCGAGTCAGCAAGGTGGCCGAAGAGCAGTTATTCTACCTTACCAGCCGGGGCCTTACCGAGGACGAAGCCCGACTGTTGATTATCAATGGTTTTATCGAGCCGTTTACCAAAGAACTGCCGATGGAATATGCGGTTGAGCTGAATCGGCTCATCGAACTGGAAATGGAGGGATCGGTCGGTTAAGGCCGAGAGCAACGCTTATGGAAACAAGAGTAATTGAAAATAGCAGAATTGACTTTAGGAAAATAGCCAAACACGAGCCGGACTGGATGTATCGACTCAGAAAAAGCAGTTGGGAATCCTATAACGATCAACCGATGCCGGAGAGGATTACCAATGTCTGGCGTTACACGAAACCGGAATACTTCATAGCGTCGGAACCTCAGACGCTTATGATGATCGCGCCTTCGCTATCGGCGGGGGATATTAGTGATCAGAATCCGATCGGCGAAAAGTATTCCGCCGTGGTACATAGCCAGGATGATGGAAGAATCTTTGTCAAAATCGCTCCGGAACTTCTTGAGGCGGGAGTAATTCTCAAAGATCTCCACTCAGCCGCCGGCCAATATGATCATCTGGCCGGGCGATATTTTGGTCGGCTGGTCGGCGGGGAATTTGGCAAATTTGAAGCCCTGAATTTGGCCGTTTGGAATTCCGGGATATTCCTCTTTGTCCCCGATAACGTGACAATCGAAAAACCGATCCTCTTTAACAGGCATTTTGCCGGACCTTTTACAACTGCTCGCCTTCTGGCCGTGATTGGCAAGAATTCACAGGTAACTCTCATTGATGATTATTCGGGCGGGCGTATGCAAGAGCCGATTGTTAACAGCGCTGTGGAAATATTTGGAGACGATTTTTCGCGCGTAAGATATGTCAGCCTTCAGAGATTGGCCGAAAACAACATTTCATATATTACGGAAAGGGCCGAGATCGGGCGGTCGGCAATGATGAATTCCATTTTTGGCGCCCTGGGTAGCTCAATTTCAAAGGTCAACGCCGGCGTTGTCCTGAACGGCAAAGGATCCGACAGCCGGATGTATGGATTGCTGTTTGGAAACAGTAAGCAGCATTTCGATTATCATACCATGCACCATCACAAACAGAGCGAATCATTGTCGAACATAAATTTCAAGGTTATCTTGAAGGATAAGGCGACTTCAGCGTACACCGGATTGATCAGAATTGAGAAAGAGACCGTCAACTGCGAGGCATACCAGGAAAATAGAAATCTGCTCCTGAATCGGGGAACGAAAGCGGAATCGATACCGGAGCTGGAGATAATGACCGACCAGGTGCGCTGCACTCATGGCGCCACTATGGGTCCAATCGACCCGGAGATGCTCTTTTATCTTGAAAGTCGCGGTATCAAGCGTGACGAAGCCGTCAAAACCGTCGTCTCGGGATTCGTGGAGCCGACAATTAATCAGATGCCCATGGACCTGCAGGGTATGATCCGAGAGATGGTGAAAACGAAATTGGAGGGCGACCTAAAATGACTGGACAGCTTACCCGCGCCTGCTCTCTGTCCGAAATACCCTCCGGTCAACTCAAAGTCGTCAAAATCAACGGGCGGGATATTGTTCTGGTGGCTGAGAATGGGGCTGTCTACGCTTTGGATAATGTCTGCACGCACGACGGCGGTGACCTGGGAGATGGGGATATTATCGACGGGCAGATACAATGTCCTCGTCACGGAGCGCGGTTTGATATCAAAACCGGAGCCGTCACTCAGATGCCGGCAGCCGTTGGAATTTCCACCTATGAAGTAAAAATTGAAAACGGCGAAGTCTTTTTGGAAGTGCCGGAGTAAGGACAAGGCATATGAGAACAAGCCAGCAAGAACTTAACGCGGATAAAATATTCGAGAAAATAATAATGGAAACCGACTTCGACCCCCTGACGATCAAGCGGGATTTTCCGATTTTCTCTCGGAAAATCAACGGAAAAAATCTTGTCTATCTGGATAATGCGGCTACCTCTCAGAAGCCCAAAGTAGTCATCGATGCCCTCGATAATTATTATAGTAACCAGAACGCTAATGTGCATCGCGGACTGCATACTCTGGCCGAAGAGGCAACCTCAGCATTCGAAGCGACCCGCGACAAAGTGGCGCAATTTATAGGCGGTGTAAAAAGAGAGGAAATCATTTACACGCGTAATGCCACTGAGGCCATAAATATCGTGGCATCATCTTGGGGGCAAGAAAATGTGAAAAGGGGTGACAGAATCGTCATCACCCGCATGGAACATCATGCCAACCTGGTGCCGTGGATAATGCTCAGTAAAAGAAACGGCGCTGAGTTGGAATATATACCGATTGATGCGAATGGACTTCTGATAGTAGATAATTTGGATCGAATCATTACGCCTAACACAAGAATTGTCGCGTTGACTCAGATGTCCAACGTTTTGGGGACAATCAACCCTCTGGAGGAAATTGTTGCTCTTGCACATAAACAGGGAGCGATTGTTTTGATCGACGGAGCTCAGAGCGTTCCTCATATGCCTGTCAATGTCAAAGACTTGGATGTCGATTTCCTGGCATTTTCCGCACATAAAATGCTCGGACCGACCGGTGTAGGAATTCTTTACGGCAAAGAACAGCTCTTAAATGATATGGAACCGATCATTTATGGGGGCGAAATGATCAGCGATGTCCAATATGATTCCGCCCGATGGAATACGCTCCCCTGGAAATTTGAGGCGGGAACTCCACATATCGCGGGTGTTGTTGCCTTCTCCGCGGCTCTTGACTATTTGACCAAACTGGGGATGGAAAGCATACGCCGCCATGAATTGGAATTGACCGGATATGCTCTGGAAAAATTATCTGAATTGAAATTTATTACGATTTTCGGTCCTATTGATCCCCGACGTCGCGGCGGGGCAATTTCTTTCATAGACAAGAATATCCATCCGCACGATTTGGCGACCTTTCTTGATTCGCTCGGTATCGCGGTTCGGGCGGGACACCATTGCGCGCAACCATTGACAAAATTACTTGGTGTCAACGCAACCGTACGAGCCAGTTTGTACATTTACAACACAAAAGAAGACGTAGATGAATTGATTAATGGGCTGAAAAACGCCAGAAGGTACTTTCGCTATGACTGATCATCTTGATGACTTATATCGCGATATTTTGATGGAACACTATCGCTTTCCGCGCGGGCGGAAAAAGCTTGAGCATGTCCATATCCATAATGAAGGCCAGAATCCTGTCTGCGGCGACGAGATTGAAATTTCCGTCGAATTGGATGGGGAAAAGGTCAAGGATATATATGTCAGCTGTATGGGGTGCGCCATTTCCGTGGCTTCGGGTTCCATGCTGGCGGAAATAATCCGGGGAAAATCTCTCGATGATGTGAAAAAAATAGCTGACACGATCAAGTCTATGCTGACAAGCGGTACAACCCCTGATGGCGTCGAGCTCGGGGATCTGGAATCGCTGAGGGGCGTCAGACAATTTCCGGTGCGCATAAAATGTGCCCTGCTTTCATGGACCACGCTCATTGATGCCATCCGGGCCAAACAGGCCGGCCAGAAGGCTCCGGTATCGTCTACGGAATAGAATAAAATATGCTGACGAGAGAATTAATTATCGAGAAGCTTAAGCCGATTGAGGATCCCGAAATCAATATAAGTGTGGTTGATCTGGGTTTGATCTATGACGTCGCCATTTTCGAAGGAGAAAATGTTGAAATTACCATGACTCTTACGACACCGGCCTGCCCCTATGGACCGATCTTAGTATCGCAGGTTGAGGAAGCGATAAAAAATATCGAAGGGGTTAAAAAAGTCACGGTATATACGGTTTGGGATCCCCCCTGGAATCCGGTCGAGATGGCCTCTGATTACGCAAAGGATGAGCTGGGGCTATGGTAATAGTCGCGGATGAGAATGAATCGCCCCTGATACGACAAGACTAATCCTTGAATAGATCGTCGAACTTCTTCTTCTTTGTCTGTTTTGAATCCATTGGTGTCATTTTTCGATCGTGGGAATGAACCGCCAGCCTGGCCTGAAAGAAGTCACAGAAATTTGATTTATCCTTTATGGGTATGGGAGCCTCGATTGATTCACGACACTGCCATCGGGCCATCGGGTCAAAATGACGACATCCCCGGCATGCTCTTAAGTCGGCCAGACACTGGGGGCATGCATCTGAACGCATCACTTTTCCCTCAAGCCCGGTCGCGCGGCCGCAATTCCAGCAAATTAATCCGGCCATAGTTAACTGTCCTTTCAATATCTATATTTGTCGGATCTACCTTTTAATGTACTATGCAAACATAATACGGAAATATTCAGCCGGAAACAGAATTCAAATGCCGCGGAAAGATTTCAATGCATTCCTCGGGACAGATTCTAGCACAAAGGCCGCAACCGTAGCACAACTCGCGTTCCACGACCATCTCCCCGCTTACAATTTTTCTTGCCTTGAAATAGCAGACTTCAGCGCAGATGCCGCAATGTGTGCAGTCTTCGAACCGAGTCATTTCAATCTGAGCGCCAGGGTCGCATTTTTCGGCGCTGTTCAGGAAATAACCGCAGCAATCATCACAGCAAAAACAGATGCCTTCCACTTGCGATGCGTCCTTTGTATCTCTGAATGGGCGGGATACCAGTTGCTTCTCCCGCGCTTCCACAAGAATATTGTCCACTTCCGCATAGGAAATTTCCTTCAATCCGGAACCGCTGGGCTCCAAATCGCCACGGAACATCAGGCAGAGATCAATGCGTGATCGGGCGCAAAAACCCCGACCCTCTCTGCAACCGCAATTTGAGACCCAAAATCGTTTCTGCCGATTTATTAAGGCCTTGGCCTCGTCAAAAGTGCAGACGAAGTGCATGTTGAACGGTTGATCTGTCATAATCTTCTCCGCTGTTATTCCATCGGTTGCCTGATAATTGTCTTCATTTTTTCGGGCGCTACCCGGCGAAAATCGCTTAGATAGATTTCGTGATGTCTGCCTCTTGGCCTGGAGCCAGCGTCTTTGATAAAGGTCTGCAGACAAGATATGGTCGGGCCCTCGGCTGAAAAATGTCCAATATGCATAATCTGAGCCGACTTTCCCTCAAGATAAGATTCGGAACGGATTTTCGACAGGGCCGCGCTTCTTTTCTTTTTCTCCAGTTCACTAAGAGCTTCAGTGATGATTTTTCTTGATACGAAATCAGGTTGCATGATCATCAGCGTCCACTTCCATGAACTCCTTTTCTGGAGGTTGAAGCCGTCTTTTTCATCGGTCCACCACAGACCTTCGAGGGGCATGACTTTGTAATCGAGGCCGCCGTCGGACTTCTTGATGATGAACTTAATCGTGTATGAATGACTGTAGAGAGCCTCAATTGCCTGCTGGAATTGGGGCGACTTGTTGGGATCCCCTTGTCCATCGACCATAAGGAAATTCATTTTGGGAATCATGACCAGAGCTACCTTTTTGGACGATGAAGAGTATAGCTGCTTACATTCTTTCTTGAGGTCCAGTATTTTCGCCATTATTGCCCCCTATTTCTTTATAAGAAGTGGCCGAATATCCGCCATGGATGTCCAGGCATTAGTATTTTGTTTTGATAGAAATATAACCGCCTCCGCGACTTCAGTGACGGTAAGTTTCAGGGCCGCCTTGGAGGGAGATTGCGAATCTTTAGACATGTTAGCCATCAGTCGAGTGTCAGTGGATGCCGGCGCCAAAACTGAGATTTTTATGTTGTCGTTGCGAACCTCGCCCGCGACCGCTTCCGAAAAGACATTCAAAGCTGCCTTGGATGACGAATAGGCCGCCAGTCCCGGGACCCCCATTCGCCCGGCGCTCGATGAAATATTTATGATTTGGCCACCCCCCTGCTTTTGGAACAGCGGTATTAATTCCAGAAAGCTGTAGTAAATGGCCTTCAGATTGGTATTAAAAATAATATCAAATTCCTTTTCTGTAGTATCTATGATTGACTTGTGGATGCCAACTCCTGCATTGTTGATAAAAATATCAATACGGCCAAATTTCCGGAATGCCGATGATACAATCCTCTTCATATTTTTTCTGATTGCAACATCAACCGGGACGACCAGACGATTCTTCTTATCCGCAGGCAATCCATCGGCAATAACCCTGAGTCTTTCGCTGTTTCTGGCTACCAGTACGACTTTGGATCCTTCCGCCGCAGACTGCCGCGCTATTTCTGCGCCTATCCCCTGACTGGCACCCGTAACCACTACGACAAGATCTTTCAATGAACGCATATATGGTCTTTCGCTCTTTGATTACCCTTTATTCCTTATTCTTGCTTCGTACTGTGTACCACCGACCGACAAAGATCACTTTCTCATAGTAAATAATCTATGCAAACCCCGAAAAAAATAAAGGGGGAAGGACGGTTTTTTTGCACAATCGTCTCTGCTGTTCGATATTATTTTAAGGGAGAAAGCCCGCCTCCCCCTCGGAAGCGGGCTTTCAGCCTGAGAAAAGAAGGACGGCGCCTGTTGACAGATTTGGCCATGTGCAGGCGCTTAACCCATGAAATTGACCGTCTCAATATGATTAATAAGCAACCCAGATGCCCGACACATGAGGTCGGTTCAGCAATTGCTCAAGTCTATGGTGGATTGATGCTTACAGCGTCGAAAGATAAAGGTCACAGATTCGCAATTAATCGAAGCTCGTAATTTCATACGAGAGGAAATCCCCTCGGTATCATAAGTGTCTGTTTATTAATGGATTACAAAATACGAATCGTCTCCCCGGATTCGCAAATTCATACGAAAGATAGATTATCGAAATCCCTCTGAGCGGCGCTCGAATCAGTAAAGAAGATAAATTCGGAGTTCCGAAATTTCCCTATGAAAAATCACTTATCTTTGCCCGACAATATCCCTTTTCTAAAACTCTTTCCCTGCGGCCCGCCGTACAAACCAATATCTGAACGGGATCCGTCTATATCCGAGGTCTTCGGATGGCCTGCATTTATGGCTGGAGAGTCGCTGTTCAAAATGAAAATTCCATCGCCCTTAAACTTGGGGTCAATCGAAAGATTCCCGTTGAGATCGGATTGATCCCAGATATCGCGGTAATTACCTTCCTTATTGTCCCAAACAATGTTATAGCCGAATTCCCATTTGGCCCAATCGCCATAGTTCCAGACTCCAACACATGGGCAAACCCACTCTTTTCGCCATCCGTTATCGATGATAATATTATTGATTATTCTTCCCCGGCACCCTGTCGACCAGGGTGCCACTCCGCAATTGCCGTTATGGTTGACAACATTATTGGCAATATCCATAAAGGCTTCGCCCGTGGCAATTATTCCCCAGCCGAGATTATCCATGACGGCATTATTATGAGCGACAACATTGGATGTCCCAAAAGCCCCGATTCCTTTCCAATATCCTGATACAACGTTGCGGTAAGCAATGCAGGTTGCATCCCAGGTTACTCCTATGCCGGCGCCTCGTCCATCCTTGATGAGGCAATCGGTTATAACTGCCGATGCTCCTCTGTACAGAGCGATACCATCCCAGCCGTTATTCATAATATTGCAGCCGTCTATATATATTTCCGCACCCTCGCGGCCGCAAATTCCCCCAATTCCCACTACGACTGAATCAATGCGATGGTCATTGTTGATAATGTCGAGCGATCGCGCCAGAAGTTTGGAATTGCGGACAACGATTGCGGCGTCGGTAGCGTTTCCGTCAGGATCGCGCGTGCCGCCGGTTATCGTCAGATTAGCAATCGTAGAATTCGGCGAATTTAGGTAAAAGACCCCATAGCCTCCGTTAGTCTTAAGAATAGATTCTTTTCTACTGATACCGATGATATGTAAAGATTTGCCTCTTATGAGGAATCCGTATCTCGCCGGGACGGGTGTCTTTTGTTCTGAGCAATTACCGCAAAGAGAATCGACAAACCCCTTGGGGTTTGCCTCAATTATCTTATCCCCGACCAAAATCGTATCGCCATCCGAAGCGTAATCAATCACGGCTTGAAGATTAGAGCCTCGGTCGATTGTCAGGGTTTCAGCAGAGATCCCCCCGAATAGGAGCGCTACGATCGATACGGCAATAAGAAAACCTGCCCCAACACTGGCCTTATTCATTGACCGTCAAATTAACTATTTCGGCGCATTTTGCAAAGGGAATTGAATGGCAAATCGATAGAATCTTCCGTCGCCGTAATTTTTCAGCTGCTCTTTTAATTCTGACAGAGTGAACCAGGTTCGCTCAATAATAGGTAGAGGTCTGGCTATATAAAATGCGTGAGCAGGATTTCCTCCCCACCCGGCCAGATACAGATTCTCCCCTTTTCGATTAGAGCACATCTCAAGAATCACAGCCGAGTGACCGGCAGAATCGGGGTCATCTTTCCTGAACTGCACAAAGACAGCACCCGGAGCGATTTCCTGGTCGGATATCGGAAGCATGTTTTTAAGGAGCGACTTGTTGTCATTCTGAGAGATGACGAATTGAAGGTATCGATAATACTCCTGGTCCGACGCTTCCCTTTTTGGACCATCCTTACGTGCCAATTTCTGAGCCGATGTGAAATAATACTCGCCCCCCAACCACTTGTTGTAGGTAATAGTATCCCCTATATTAAGAATTATCGGAAAATCCCCAAGCTTATCAGAAGCCCGTAGAAACTCCATTGCCAACTGCAGTGGTATATCGGCGTCCTTCTGCTGCGAGGTTCCCACTCCAAAATCAATAACCGCCGTTACCGAATCCGCGCTCATGATCGCCTGATTGTCCCATCGAGCCACACGTCTGCCTTCGGGAGCCAGCGGAAGATTGGTCACCCAGGCCTGAAACATATCCATTTTATTCATCGGATATCTCTCATATCCTGCCGGTGTATTGATTCTGATAAGCGTACGATTAGGATTATATTCCATCGAAAATGGATAGAGATCCGATGGGGGTTGCGAAAATGCTGAAAGGGCAAAAACCACAGTGAACAAGAGACAAACTGTAACTGTCTTTTTCATGGGTTACCTCACATTAAAAAAAGAAAGAATCGATTTCATCATGCTTATTACTTATACAAATTTCTTCCCGGTTAATCTATCTAATGCGCGAGCGTATTTGCTTTTTTTTTGAAATATGAGAGGAATGCTTAGAGTCCTGAATAATCCTGCAATTCCCTCGGCGGCCATTTCAAACTGGCCAGGGTCTTTGAATTCTATTTCGAGTTCGAAATCCACTGATCCGTCAGGGTAGACTGTCCTGTCGATCTCGAATTTCAGAGTTGGCTCAATATCTCGATAAGGGGCGTCTATGCGATAATTAATGAAATGCGCGCAACAATTCAACTTGTCGTCTGCAATATACTTTCCTATGACGCCGGAAAGTTCGGGGTCAATTTCCGATGGTCTCAAACCCTCTCTGACAAATCTGAGAGCCTGCGCCAAAGTTATGAATTGTGTTAACTCAGGCCGGATTACTACACCTATGCGGTCAGCCTCCGCAGGGCCCTTGACAGTCAGTTCCGCGCTGTCGTCCTCAAGTCTGATTCGCAACGCCCACCCGGACTGGGACAATTTCCAATCGTTGGTGTCGAAAAAATAATTATCCTGTTTTATCTCGCCACTCTTGCCGCTCAAAAAGCCGAGTAATTTTCTATAATTTTCTTCATTTTGAAGGTCGGCCTTTATTTCTATTTCGAGTTTGGTCATACTGGGTTTTGCCTGATAGCCTGCCGTTAGAAAGAGAGTAGAAGTGAAGGCGAAATGTGACTTTTCTCAATCGATGACTAGCAGTGGTGTCTCATGCGACACCACTGCCAATCCCACTTTACGGCATTTCCTGCTATTTAAAACGTCTAGGAGAGCGAGCTTCCCATTCCACGACAATCGGACTGGCGACAAAAACTGATGAATAGGTGCCAATGACAACTCCCATAATCATCGCCAGGGCAAAATCTCGCAGCACTTCGCCGCCGAATAGGAACAGAATCACAACCACTATTAGCACGGTCATCGAGGTCATTACCGTTCGCGAAAGCACTTCATTGATTGACCGGTTGACCGTGGAAACGAACTCCCCTTTCTTGCGGAATTTCTTCAGATTCTCGCGAATTCGATCATAGACTACGACCGTGTCCGTTAAAGAATATCCGGCGAGAGTAAGGAGTGCCGTTACAACAAGAAGAGTGATTTCTTTGTCGAGCAGATAGAAAATACCCAGAATAGCGATGACATCATGGAAGGTCGCAATAGTAGCCGCCACGCCAGAGCGAAAGTCAAAACGAAGTCCGATATAAACAATCATCCCCAGAACCGAAATCAAAATAGCCCAGCGGGCGCTTTTCTTCAGCGAATCCCCCACCGCCGGACCGATAGTATGCTCGGAATCCTTGGTGAATTTATTCCCGGGAAAAGCGTTGGCTACTATCTTCTGAAGCTTGTCAATCGCCTTTTCCTCGCCCAACATGGTCTCTTTTACCCGAATAATGTACGAATTGGGGGTATCATGACGATCTAGCTTCTGAATCGAAGCTTCAGGAAAACCTCCGGCGTTGACTTCGTCTCGAAGCTTGCTGACATCTATCGTATTTTCAAAATTTCCCTGAATCATGGTCCCGCCGGCAAAATCGATTCCCATGTTACCTTTATCCAAAAGTATCATGATGAAGGCAAAGAGACCGATTGTCACCAATATGCCGGAAAAGATAAAAGCTTTATATCGCTGCCCGATAAAATCTATGTTTGTTTCTTTGATTAGTCTAAACATTTTATTCTCCTTGCCGGTTAAATGCTGAGGGCCTTATACCCTTTGCGTATATCAAATATCATTTTGGTGATAACGACAGCGGTATAGAGCGAAATGGTGACACCCCAGAAGAGCGAAACGGCAAACCCTTTAATTGGTCCGGCGCCAAATATAAAAAGTGCTCCGGCGGTAATCAGAGTGGTCACGTGGCTATCAATGATGGTTAGAAGGGCCCGGTCGTATCCCGCGTCTATAGAGGCTCGAATCGTCTTGCCGGAACGAAGCTCCTCTCGAATTCTTTCAAATATCAGGATATTCGAGTCGACCGAAATACCGATGGTCAAAATTATCCCCGCAATACCGGGCATGGTCAGCGTTGCTCCAAGCCCCGCCATAATTGCCAGAAGGAAAAAGATATTGAAGAGCAGCCCTATATCGGCGATAAAGCCGGATATGCGGTAATAAATTCCGACAAATAGGAAAACGGCGAGCAGTCCGACGATCGATGAAACAAGTCCCTTCCTAATTGAATCTGACCCGAGGGTCGGGCCTATTACATTCTTTTCGATAATTTCAACAGGCGCGGGCAGGGCGCCGGCCTTAAGCACGATTTCCAGATTCTGAGCATCTTTTATGCTTGCCGAACTCCCCATCGTGATTTGCCCTTCATTGCGAATCTTGGAATTGATAAAGGGTGCCGATTCGACCTTATTGTCAATGACGATAGCCAACGGCTTGTCGATATTGGCGCCGGTCAGCCGGGCAAATGATGCCGCAGATTGGCCGGAAAGGCGAAAATCAACTGTATGTTCCTGAAACTGACCCTTTCCCAATTTGATTCTTTCGAGGTTCTTGCCAAGGAATTGCACCTTGTTCTTCAAAACATATATCCTATAGACCGTTTGCGCCGAAACGATTTCGGCTCTCGTTGACCAGGCAAATTGATCGTCTTCCGGAATAACTCTCTGTACTTCAGGCATGGCCAGCATTTTCTCAATAAGGCGACGGTCTTTCTCGGCCACTACATATCCGGGCCATTGGGTATTGGTCTCCGGTCGAGATAGGAATGGCTCCAAATACTGGGTAAAAGGTGTTTCGCCTTCAAGAGAGCCTTCTTCCCCTGAGGTGGTGTCCTCATTCATAAATTGGGAGAGGATATCTTTGGTCGTGTCCGCCTTTGATGAGTCACTGATCGAGCTTTTCGGCTTTTCCTCAGTCTTGGCAACCGCGGTTTCTCCAGCCTTGGCCTTGGTGGCCAAAGTCACGATGGAATCAATCTTCTTGAGAATCAAATTCGCATTCTCCTGAGTCTCCAGTAGCTTGAATTCCAATTGAGCTGTCTGGCCGATAATATTCTCTGCTTGCGCAGCATCCGTATATCCGGGAAGATCCACAATAATTCTGTCATCTCCCTGCTTCTGAATCATCGGCTCGGTTACTCCGGTGAAATCAACACGATTGCGAATTACTTGAATCGCTCGGTCGACAGCATCCGCTCTGGCAGACTGTTCGATTTTTTCCATTTCAACGCGCAGGATAACGTGAATGCCGCCCTTTAAATCTAACCCGAGGCGCATCGCCTTGCGTTCCAATTCCTGCGCGGAGCCAGGCTTCACCTCTTCCATTTTCTGCTTGTCGCCCGCGGACAATGTCCAATAATGGAGGGTATTCCAGAATCCTATCATCGCCAGCACGATAAAAATTCCGGTAACGACAAATCTCCAAGTTTGACCTTTCATGGTTATTCCTTTAGCTATAAATTAAAAATTAATATCAACTAAAACTAAGGGGGGGATTATAGAAGAAAACTTAGCTGGTGCCTGAAGGCTTGGCTCCGACCAGAGTAAATTCTTCGGCCTTTGTTGGAGATATCATCGCCGTAGTCGTCAATTCGGGTCTAAGATTGAAATCAAAATCCGAGGCAAATTTGATAATGACTGATCGCGTTCCGGGACGGTGAGTGTCCGCTCCACTTCCACCTATAACAGCAGGCAATGTCAGAAAATAAACATATGAATCGTTGGAATGTCCATCTTCCGCTATGTTCAAATGCACGGAAGGATTATCGCGTGCGTCAAGGCTTTGCTCGTGCTCGTCGGCCCGGATCTGCGCCACACCCCTTTCCAAGCCGGGGGATACCGCAAATTCAGCCCCCAAAATGACTACAATTATAATACCGGCCAGGAAGGCAATCCTGCGATTTTTCGAACTACCGATGTTTTCCGATAAGAAGGCCATATAATTTTGACTCAATATATTCCTAATCGACAGATTGTCAACTTCTATCTCGCCTTTATCCTTGACAGGCATGATTGTCGCTCATAGCTTAAGACTCTAACATAAACGAAGTTATAGCAGGTTTTGATAAGGTCCGCGTATTCTCAGTCTGTAAATTTTTTGCGCAAAAATAATCAAAGGAGAGAAAAATGCCCAGATCAATCGGTTACCGCATTATTAGTCGGCGCCTTCAACTTATGGGAATATTGATTCCGCTTTTGCTTCTTACCGCCTCAATCGCTTTTGCCCAGCCCCCGGTGCAGCGTTTCACCCTTGATAATGGAATGCAGATAATTTTAAAGGAAAATCATGCTTCGCCTATGGTTACCAGCCTTATTTTTGTGAAGGCGGGGAGCAAATATGAAGATGAATATAATAATGGCGTCACTCATCTGCTCGAACATCTTCTTTTTGACGGTACCGCCTCTCGCTCACAGGAAGATATTTCAGGCGGGATTGAGAGACTCGGAGGATATATTAATGCCTTCACCCGCAAGGAATTCACCGCCTATCTGGTATTAATGCCGAAGGATTATATCAACTACGGCATGGCCACTGAGGCTGACATGCTTTTCAATTCGAATTTCCCCGAGGACAAATTTCCTAAAGAACGAAAAATCGTAATCGAAGAAATGAAGAAAGACAATGACGCCGAAGGATCGGCGGCGGAAAATTTCTCGGAAGAAAAAAGCATGGCAGGCACGCCATATTCCCAGCCGGTCATTGGATTCGAATCAACGATTGCCAATATTCCCCGCGATGCTGTTATCGATTATTGGAAGCGGTTTTACGGACCAAATAATATGACAGCATTAATTATCGGCGATTTTGACTCGGCCGAAATGACCGAAATTGTGAAATCAATTTTCGGCAAGTTCCCCAAAGCTGAGCTTCCGCCCGCCCCGGTTTTCGAATACAAGAAGCTCTCCGGAAAACAGGTCTTCAAGATCGCCGCTAAATCGAAATCCACCTATATTAATTTTTCCATCGAAGCGCCCAAATTTACCGATCCCGATTATTTTGATTTTGCTCTTCTGGAAGATTATCTTTCCGATGAGGAAAATTCTCCGCTTTCGAAAGCTTTGAAAACCGGCTCGGAAGCTCTCGCTACTTCGATTTCTGCGAGCTTCGACACCAAAGAAGAATTTTCGCGGCTTAATATCCAGATTCTTACCGAGAAAAAGGAATCAATCGATACGATCATCTCTCTTACCAGCTCGATCCTCGGAAATCTGGCGACTAATCTTCCCTCGGCAGAGCTTTTAAATGGCTATAAAATAAGCCGCCGATGCAACGAAATTTATATGTCCGAGAAGCTTCATTACTACGGGTTTACGGTCGCTCCGCTGATGGCTATAACCGGATGGGAGTTCTTTGAAAAATACCAGAAGCGGGTGGATTCCGTAACGTTGCAAGACATGGAAAAAGCCTGCCGTGACTATCTCTCGGGCATTAATTTTATTGCTACAGCGGTCTACCCTCAGGGCGACGAAAAAGAACCGATTTACCAACCCTCGGGGCCAAGCAATGATGCTGTTCTGGCGCATTATCAAACAACGAAATTTCCAGCCTACGATATGACTTCAGGCAAAAATTTCAAAATGCCGGAAATAAAACGGACTTCAGGAGCGGAAAAACGGTACGCTACTTATTTGCGAGAAGTTCTTGGTAATGGATTGACTGTAATTATCAAATCAAACCCGGACAGCAGAGTCTTTGCTCTTAACGTTATAGGAAAGAATCGTTCCGCCACCGAGCCCGAGGGAAAAGATGGGATCACGGATTTTGTTAACAGAATGATTGAGAAGGGCACAACTTCCCGCTCGGCCGAACAGTTATCAAAAGACTTGTCATCCATTGGCGCCAACGTCACTCTTTACGACAATCCATGGATACCTTATGACGATCGTTATACCGTCCGTCAATTTTCATTTATGAAATTCGAGACTATCGATGAATTCGCCGAAAGGGGGATAACGCTCTTCTCCGATATGATTGCCAACCCGGCTTTTGATTCTGCCAGGGTGGAAGAGGTCCGGGGTGAGATTATGGGAATTCTTGGAAGAAACCGCGGCTCGACATACAGGACCGCCGGCAATCTTTATTATGCCACCCTCTTCGCGGGAACTCCCTATGCCAAAACTATTGAGGGCGATATGAGGACAATCGGAATTATCTCCACAGCTGATTTGAAAGAGCATCATCGGAAAATCTATTCACCACAGAATATGATTGTCACGATCGGCACCAATGATGATCCCCAGAAAATCATGTCGCTCATAAAAGGAACCCTTGGTCAGATACCGAAGACCGATTTTACCCCTCTGGAATCTCCGCGCCCGGCCAATGTCACGGGCATAAAGACGGCGCACCAGAAAATGGAAAAGGAACAGATATATATCTACTTGGGGAATCTCCTTCCCTCGGCCAATTCCCCTGACGCCGCGGCGCTTGATGTCGCCAGCGCCGTTTTGTCCAACCGTCTGCAAAAGACTCTTCGGGAAAAAGAAGGATTGGCGTATTCCGTAGGATCATCGGCTGTACTGGACAAAAATTTCGGATGGCTCATATGTAGCATTGGGACGAGCGCCAGCAACTTCGAAAAGGCTCGCGATGGCATCATTGCCGAGATAGAGAAACTTAAGGCCAATATGCCGTCGGAAGATGAAGTCAATGAAGCCATCAATTCCATCTGGGGCTCAAATTTGACTTCCAAACTTTCGCGGATAAATCAGGCCTATTATATGGGCGTCAACGAATATCTCGGGTTGGGGTACGACTACGATGATATTTACATCGATCAGATTCGCAAGGTTGACAAGGGATTAGTGATGAAAACCGCTCGCCGGTACTTTGATACAAAGAATTATGTTATTGCCACGGCGGGAAATATGTAAGGTTACTTTCGTGGAGTTGTTCGGCCGACCCGTTGAAATACGGGTCGGCCATATAGAATCAGAAATTCTCGGCAATCACCAGATTGATCGGATCACGCGCGGTCAATATTCCCCTCTGTTCGGCACGACACAGATAAACTCAAAATCCTTATCATACGGATTCTGGAACTGGTGCAAGGCATTCGGGGGGACAAAGGCGAAATCCTTTTCCGAGACTTCATAATCTTTGCCCTCAAGAAATAATTTCCCACGACCCGAGATGATATAATTCACATGCTCCCAGTCATGCTTATGCCTCGGAGTGTGGCCACCGGGAGCGATCTTAAACACACGCATGGTGTACCCCTCCCATCCCTGATCTTTCCCGATCGTGATCTTTCTTGGTAACGCCGACGACATCGCCGGTAGTCACCTTGGTCTCCGGAATCTCTGAATATTTTAGAATCGACATAAACAATCTCCTTCGCAATATTGATAAGATAAAGTCATTCTTTCAATTATGCAATCCCCGAGCTTTTTTATTGAATGGGCGGCAGGTTTTCGTAACTTAGTTCTATGAGCAGCGAAATCGTTATTAAGGACGTTAAGAAAAAAGGGCAGGCTGCTACTTTGTGTTTGGCTGACGGCACTTCGATTACATTGGTAAAGACAATCGCTGACGAATACGGCCTGAGGCCCGGGACTCCTGTGACCGAGCAATTGATCGAAAGACTGAAAAACGAATCAGACTCAAGACGCGCCCTTGATTATGCCCTCTACCTCCTTTCGAGAAGGTCATATTCTTCGGGTATGCTTAAAAAAAAGATGCAAGAGAAGGGCCATCCATCCAAAATCATATCCCAGATTATCGACAACCTTCACCGTAAAGGAATGTTGGACGATTCTCTTTATGCCCGCCAAACCGTAGAAACCCTGTTGCGTCGAAAACCGGCCGGCAAATCCTTTCTGCTTGCCTATCTTAAATCCAAATTGGTTCCCTATCAGATCGCGTCTGAAGCGGTTACGGATTCTTTTCAGAATCTGGACGAAGTGGAAATGGCCGAGAGGTTGCTTCGCACCCGCTGGCGATATCTATCCAAATTTGAGCTTGAAACGGCCCGGAACAAAGCGTATAATTATCTCTCTCGCCGCTCCCTGGGATATCGAGCGGCGAAAGCAGCTTTTGATAGATTATTGAGAGAGGAGAATAAAGATTAAAGCGTCAGATATAAGAAAGTCGTTTGTCGATTACTTCAAGAGCAAAGATCATAAAGAGATAGTCTCGTCACCGGTGATACCGTTCGACGATCCAAGCTATACTATTCGTCAACGCCGGCATGAATCAATTTAAGGATATTTTTACCGGTAAGAAGAGGGCGGAATACAAACGGGCGGTGACGGTTCAGAAATGCATGCGCGCCGGCGGGAAACATAACGATTTGGAAAATGTCGGGCGCACTGCCCGGCATCAAACCTTTTTTGAAATGCTGGGGAATTTTTCGTTTGGCGATTATTTCAAAGAAGAAGCTATAATTTTCGGCTGGGAATGGGTGACCAAAGTCATGAAACTGCCGCCCGATAAGCTTTACGCCACCGTCTTTGACGACGATGATGAAGCCTTCAATTTATGGGAAAAGATTGCGCCGGAATTGAAAAACGGACGGGTATTGCGCTTCGGCAAGGAAGACAACTACTGGTCAATGGGAGAGACCGGTCCGAACGGTCCCTGCAGTGAAATCCATTATGATCGGGGCCCCGAGTTCGGTTGCGGCAAATCAACCTGCGGGGTCAACTGCGAATGCGATCGATACTGCGAAATCTGGAATCTTGTCTTCATGCAGTTCGATACAAAAGCCGGATGGAACGACCGAGCCTTTGCCGAGGCCGTCGGTCGATACCGGCGCCGGATTGGAAAGAATCACGGGCATCATGCAAAATGCCCATTCCAACTATGAGACCGATCTGTTTATTCCTATACTGGAGCATATAAGCGTCCTCTGCGATAAGAAATATACTCCTGATGAAAAGGGAACATCGCACAGGGTAATCGCCGACCACTTGCGCGCCCTCACCTTTTGCATCGCTGACGGGGGCGGTCTTTCCAACGAAAAGCAGGGGTATGTTCTCCGCCGCATACTCCGGCGGGCTTCACGACACGGCAGGCTACTGAATATGCACGAGCCTTTCATATTTAGATTGGTCCCGACTCTGGTTGGGATTATGGGTGATGTTTACCCCGAGATTAAAAAACGTCAGGAGCATGTAGAAAATGTTATTCGATCCGAAGAAGAATCCTTCGGTCGAACGCTTGACAATGGACTGGAATTATTCGAAGATATCGCTCGCAGAGTAAAAGCCTCCGGCAGTATCGTAATTCCGGGCGATGAAATATTTAAATTGTATGATACCTACGGCTTTCCGGTCGATCTGACCTCAATTATGGCGGAGGAAAAGGGGCTCTCGCTTGACATGGCAGGATTCGAAAAGGCGATGGCTGAACAGCAGGAAAAGGCACGGCAGGCGTCGCAATTTGAGGGTGGCCACGGCAAGGAGACTCAGGCAATTATCGATATCCTCGAGAAATCCGAAGGAGCCAAGAATCTTCGCACTGAATTCATCCGCAACGACTTTTCTATCAATGCCAAAATTCTTGAAGTCTTACAGATCCCCGCTCAATCTGCGGAAAGACTGGCCATAATTCCGGATAAGACGACCTTCTATGTTGAAGCCGGAGGGCAGACCGGTGATATCGGGATAGTTCATCATGAACTGTTCAAAGCCAAAGTCACCGCTCTCATAAAATACGAAGAAACTATTGTGCATCTCTGCGACGTCACTGAGAAGGGATACAATAACCTCGCCCAGTTTAAAGGATCAACCGCGAGATTCTCAATCAATGAGGGCCGTCGATGGGATATCATGCGCCATCATACTGCCACCCATCTGCTTCAAGCGGCGCTGAGAAAGGTGTTGGGAGAACATGTTCATCAGTCCGGAAGCTATGTCGGCCCCGACAAACTCCGCTTCGATTTTTCGCATTTCAAGCCTCTGACAAACGAAGAAATCCGAACCGTGGAAGTCATAGTCAACGAAAAAATTCTCGCCGGGAGTCCGGTCCTGACGGCGGAAGATGATCTTGAAAAAGCCAAAAAATCAGGCGCCATGGCGATTTTCGGCGAAAAATATGGTAGCCGGGTTCGAGTAGTGTCAATTGAAGATTTCTCCAGAGAATTATGCGGCGGGACTCATGTTGATATTGTCTCCCAAATCGGCCCTTTTATGATCACCCTTGAGACCGGAATCGCCTCCGGGGTTCGGCGAATCGAAGCTGTCACCGGCCGCGAGGCCATGAGGATAATAATTGATCAGAAGCAAGCTGTTAAGTCGATATCCGCCGTGCTTAATCGTCCGGAGGATCAGATTCCTAAAGCTGTTGAGGAAATGAAAGAAGAAATCGCCCGGTTGGAAAAAGAGAATAAGAAATTGAAGACTGAGAAATATACAACTGGATCAATTGCAGTCGGCAGAGAATCAAAAATAGGTTCATTGACCTTTCGTTTCCATAATTTTGGAAATGCTGGCTCGGAAGAAATAGCCGGGTGGATTGACAGTGGCAAATCGGCCCACTATCCGCTTGTCAGCGCCGCCGTCGGGATAGTACAGGAGAAAAGTACATTTATGGCTTCCGCCAATTCTGAGGCGAACCTGCATATCGGAAATATTTCGCGCGATCTGCTAAAGGAATTCGGCGGGCGTGGGGGAGGAAAAGAAAATTTTGCTCAGGGATCGATCCCCGTCTCCCTGGATCCCGAACAATTTTTTAAAGCTTTTGAAGATAAACTCAGAGAAGAAGTTGATCGGGGTTGATGTGTGACTGTTTTTGAAAACTTGATGGCCTCGAAGTCGAAAAAGGGAGGAGGCTTCTGGCTTCTTCTTGATTCGGATCGCGTCTCCCAAAATAAAATTGTGAAATTGGCTGAATCTGCAGAGAGCTGTGACGTTGATGCCGTATTGATAGGTTCAAGCTTTGTTATCAGCTCTAATTTTCATCAGATTGTCAAAGATGTGAAGAGCCACACCACCTTGCCGGTGATAATATTTCCCGGATCACATAGTCAAATCTCTCCTCATGCCGATGCCGTCCTGTTTGCCTCGCTGATCTCGGGCCGGAATCCTCAATACCTGATAGACGAACAGGTCAAGGGTGCGCCGCTTGTAAGAGAATATGGACTGGAAGCGATACCAACCGCATATTTGCTTATTGATTCGGGAAATCAAACCTCAGTTCAATTCGTCTCCAATACACAACCTATCCCCGCAGATAAAGCCGATATCGCCTGTGCGCATGCTTTGGCCTCCCAATATCTTGGCATGAAGCTAATCTATCTCGAGGCTGGCTCGTCTGCGCTTTATTCCGTTCCCGAAAAATTAATATCGGCAGTGGCCAATTATGTTAATCTTCCGCTTGTGGTTGGTGGAGGAATAAGAACCCCGGAGGAAGCCGAGAAAAAGATTCTGGCGGGGGCGTCATTTGTTGTCGTTGGCAGTATATTTGAAAAAGACAATGATGCAACGCTCCTGTGCGAATTTTCGTCGGCCATACACTCATTGGAAAAGGCAAAAACATGACTGACGATAAGAAAAAGGAGATGATTTTAAGGGCGGCCGAGGAATCATCTCGTCTCCGAAAAATGACCGCGGAGAGTCTGGCGACGCCTTTAGTGGAACTGGCCGACATGATTTCGGGCGTAATTGGAGCCGGCGGTAAACTTCTTATTTGCGGCAATGGAGGTTCCGCCGCGGATAGCTCGCACATGGCGGCCGAGTTGATAGTCCGCTTGAATTCCCAGAGAAATCGACAGTCGCTTCCAGCGGTTGCGCTCAATGCTGATACTGCCATACTCACCGCCGCCGGGAATGATTTCGGCTTTGAACAGATATTTGCACGACAGGTGGAAGGACTCGGTCGTAAGGGAGACATCCTCTTCTTGATTTCCACTTCCGGAAATTCATCGAATCTCCTGCGCGCCGCCGAGACCGCCAAAAAAAACGGGCTTTTTGTAGTGGCGCTTCTGGGTGGTGACGGAGGAAAGCTGGCTCTGCTGGTCAACAAGAGCCTGGTAGTACCTCATCCCTCGGTGCAAAGAATCCAGGAGGAACAGATCTTCCTGATTCATCTTCTGGTCGAACTGATCGAAAGCGATCTTTTTTAATGCTCGGCACAATTCTCCGCAATTCAAAAGAAATCGCATTCTATTCTCTCATTGGATATTTTCTCACCACCACCTTCTCTCATTTTCTGGCGCAGATAACTTATGCCTCGGCTCTCCTATTTACGATAATTACACTTTTCGGCGACAGTACCTGGTCGCATAGGCTGAGGCTTAATTTATTTTATGCGCTAATTTTACTTTTCGTTGGGTGGTCAATTCTATCCGCCCTTGTCGGCTCAACGCCGCTGGCGTCCATACTTATACTGAAAGAAGAATGGCTTTTCCTGATGATTCCGACGGTGGCATATGTAGCCGATAGCGAAAGGAAAATCGATACTCTTCTGAAGACTCTGGTCATTTCCGCGTCGCTTGTCGCTTTATTTGGAATATTACAATATTATATCGCACCCCTAATCTATCACGGCAATTCTCTGTCGCCGACGCCATCGGGACACTATAGAACCTCGGGTGGCTTCTCGCATTATTTGACCTTCGGAGACTATTTCGCCATTGCCGCCACCCTGCTTTTCAGCGTGGCACCGTATCTTGAAAATAAAAAATGGAAGCTGCTCTCCTATGCGGCATTTATCCTGACGGCCCTTGCTACGATATTAACTTACAGCTATGGCCCGATCATGGCGATGGTATTCGGCGTTATCATCAGTATTTTGTTTTTTGGTCGCTATCACCGGATAGCATCAATCATCGCGATAGCCTGCATTGCGCTTGCAGCAATCTTGCTCGCGCCTAAGATTCAATCGAAATTGAAACACACTGTGGAAGTGGAATGGACGGGAAAATACGATGGATCAAGACTGGCCATATGGCGGGCCGCCGGTCGAATGATCGAGAAATATCCCGTCTTTGGCGTTGGTCAGGGCAATTTTGATAATCTCTACCTTCAATATTGCGATACTGGGAATACACGGAAATTCAGCCACGCCCATAATGATTTTTTAAATATTGCCGCCTACGCCGGAATTCCTGCGGCGATATTTTTTTTCGGATTCTGGTGTATAATAATAGCCAGAATGCTGAAGGTAATTTGGAATAAATCGGCGTCAGGCCTGAAAAGGGGAGTTGCGACGGCGGTCTTGCCGGCGACTCTGGTATTCTTCTTTACATCCTTATATGAGGCCTCCTTCGCCGATGAAGAAGTGCGACTTTTCCTTATGGCCATTTGGGGCCTCTTTCTGGCAGCCGAATCGATCATTAAGATGAGCGCACAAACAGCCGAAGAAATAGAAAAGGCTTGACATTTAACCGCGGAAAACTATAATAGGATGCTATTTTTGAATTATGGCAAAGAAAATAAGAAAAGCGGAGAAGGGTCGGTTTGAGTGGCCGTTTGGCCCGAAGAATTACTACATTTTCGGGGCAGCGCTGTTGACTATCATCGTTGGATATATAAGCTTGGCTTCGGGTTCGATAACGATGGCGCCGATTCTTCTTGTCCTGGGGTACTGTGTCCTGATTCCGATCGCCATCATGGTCGACGGTAAACGGAAACTGCCTCCTGCCGGGAATGTATCGGGTGAAAATTAATCCGATCAGTAATTCGGGCAGTTAGCTCAGCTGGCTAGAGCACCTGCCTTACACGCAGGGGGTCACTGGTTCGAATCCAGTACTGCCCAGTGATTTGACGCACAGAATGGAAAATTGAGACTCTTTGTGGTCTCGACAACCAGGTAAAGAAGAGAAGGTAATTTGAGTGTCGAAATCCCCGTGATTTCGATAATAAAAAGCAAGTTAGTCTACAGTAACGCCGGGGTTGTAGTTCAGTTTGGTTAGAACGTCTGCCTGTCACGCAGAAGGTCGCGAGTTCGAGTCTCGTCAACCCCGCCATTTCCATAACATATTGTTATACATTCACTTGCGCCCACTCGGGCTATTTAATACACAGCACTTAATCTGCCCGAGTTAGATTTCTTTATTGCATTAGTGAATATGAATAGGAAATTGACATCAGGCAAAGTGCGCCTTAACTCGTGGTATGTTCGTGTCCGAATTGTTTGGCGACATACAATGGCGACCAAACCAATAGTCACAGAGGGATTGTGTATACTGCTCCCCATTAGTGACAACAGACGGTTAAGAGAGTATCTTGTGGTTGATTTCACAAAAGAGATTGGCCGTGAATCGACGACTTACAATTGAAAGACAAATAGGCGAAGATACATTCAAGCCATCGCTCATACTTGATATACTGCTGACAATATCAGTCCTCGCAGTTGGAATCTTCCTTGTAATGTATTTGATTCATAGTATTTAATGTAGGATATCAAAATGGATTTAAAAGTTAGAGCAACATCTGAGTATAAAAAAATCTCTTTAGAAGAGACGTTATAAACTCCTGGAAACAACAGCAGACGGTCTTTCTGATTCTGAAGTGAAGAATCGTCTTGAGAAATTCGGTTATAACGAAATAGTAGAGAAAAAAAGTAATCCTCTTCTTGAATTTCTGCTGCGCTACTGGGGTCCTATGCCCTGGCTGCTGGAACTTGCAATGGGTCTTTCCTTTGCATTGAGTCATTACCTTGAAGGAATAATAATCTTTGTGCTGCTCACGATGAACGCAATCATTGGACAAATACACTCAAGTAGTTCACAAAACGTGATTGAGCTTTTAAAGAAAAAATTAGCAATCAAGGCAAAGGTCTTACGGAATAAAAAATGGTCTAAGGAAGATGCCAAAGGGATTGTGGATGGAGACATTATCTCTGTAAAACTTGGTGATATCGTTCCGGCAGATGCCAGGATTATAACTGGTGAGCTTTCGGTTGATCAATCAGCCCTTACCGGAGAATCCCTGCCTATAGAAACACATCCATCAGACATTATCTACTCTGGCTCCATAGTAAGGCGTGGAGAAGCTACATGTATTGTTATCAACACCGGCGCAAATACATATTTTGGCAAAACAGCCGAGTTGGTAAAAATCGCAAAGCCAAAGTCACATCAACAAGAAGTAATGATGGCTGTAGTAAAATACATGATGTATCTCGGTATAGCTGCATCTATTTTAGTCTCAGTATCTGCTTTACTGATGCATTTAAGCATTTTAATAATATTGACCTTCGTAGTTATTTTTCTTTTGGGAGCGATTCCTGTGGCTCTTCCGGCAGTTCTCACCATTGTACAATCTGTCGGAGCAACAGAGCTTGCAAAAAAAGGGGCATTGGTAACCAGGCTTGATTCGGTAGAAGATGCAGCCTCAATAGATATTATTTGCTTTGACAAGACAGGTACGATAACACAAAATAAGTTATCGGTTGTCGATAGCATTGCGTTTTCCGGGAACAAGAAAGAAGATGTTCTGAGAATAGCCTCACTCACATCCCACTCAGAAGGAATGGACCTGATTGATCTTGCAGTTATTGAGTATGCTACTAAATCGGGAGTAAATTTTAATGATTACAAACAGGTATCCTATACTCCTTTCGATCCATCTGTAAAGAGAACAGAGGCAATTATTGAAGCCGGTGGAAAGCGATTCAGAGCTGTTAAAGGCGCTGCACAGGTGATCATGTCTCTATGCCGGGACACAGATAAAGGGACAATAGAGGAAGTAAACAAAACGATAGATGGATTTTCAAAGAAAGGTTACAGAACGATCGCTGTTGCCAGGTCAGAAGGAGACGATTTGAATAATCTTAAGCTTGTAGGATTGCTGCCTCTTGCAGATCCACCCAGACCGGATTCAAAAAGTATGATAGACCAGGCAAGGAAGCTGGGTATAAAACCATTGATGCTTACCGGAGATAGTATTGATATAGCAAAAGAAATTTCTAATCAGATTGGTATTGGTAATAACATTATCCGGATGGCGGATATTAAAGATCTAAGCGCAGATCAACAGTTAAAGACTGTTAGTGAATGTGATGGATTTGCAGAGATATATCCCGAGGACAAGTATAAGATTGTGAAACTTTTGCAATCAGGAGGGCACATGGTAGGAATGACCGGGGACGGGGTTAATGATGCCCCTGCCCTGAAACAGGCTGAGATGGGCATAGCTGTGAGCAATTCGACCGATGTGGCAAAGGCGGCTGCAAGTGTAGTCTTAACCGAACCAGGTGTAGGCGTAATAATCGATGCAGTAACAATAAGCAGACAGACATATCAGCGAATGCTAACATGGGTAATCAATAAGGTTGCTAAGGTTATAGAATTTGTCGTTTTGCTCACCATAGGCTTCTTCTGGCTGCATAACATTTTACTTTCTCTTCTTGGGGTGTCATTTTTAGTATTTGCAAATGATTTCGTAACCATGTCTCTGGCAACCGACAATGTTAAGCATACAAGTAATCCGAATAAATGGAATGTGAAGAATAATATTTTAGCATCTCTTATTCCGGCGCTGTCCTATGTTTTGGGAGACGTTATTGTAATCCTGATAGGTAAATATTATTTTCATTTACAATGGAATGAACTAACCACACTCGTAATGCTGAGTCTTATATTCAACAGTCAATTGAGGGTGTTGATTGTAAGGGAAAGAAGACATTTCTGGTCATCTCTTCCTGGTAAAGGATTGCTTATATCAAGCACAGCAGCTATAATCGGGTTTGCACTCGTAGCTATATTCGGAATCCTTGTTCCTCCGCTAAACCTATTAATAGTTCTCACTATTTTTGGATTCTCGGCTCTCTTTACGCTCGGCATTGATTTTCCAAAATACTATCTGTTCAAAAAATTCGGATTATAAGAACTGAAAAAAGATGAATGACATATTAAATTTATGCAATAATGAGAATAGCGTTAACGGTTGGTCAGAAGCAACCCTTATTCTTCTTATTCCAATGCAATAAAGAACAGGCGGTCGCATGATCCCGCCTGCTCTCTCTAAACACCGGAGGTCAGTATTTCGCAGCCGGCGTTTTTGGGTCACCTCTGAGGAGGTATTTTATTCTACTCCGCGATCATCAAAACCTGACTTATCTTGAGTGTATCGCCCGCAAGCGGCACACCCTTCACAGCGACATAGTCGCCCGCCGTGAAATCGGCCAGAGTCAACTTTTCTCCATCGAGTCCGAGAAGCTGTGCTCCGTTGCAGACTTTCCCTATCCACGGATTTTCGGTAAATGTTATTATCCTCGCAGGCGCATCCACCAAAGCAAGATGAGCTTCAAAACGGACACAGCGAGGCTGGTCCTGGCAATTGACCAATTTTATTGAAACGGCCAGCAGTGTGACAGAATCTACTATGTCAGCTCGTATCTCGAGTATATTTCCTACCTGGAGATCGGAGAATGACAGTATCGTGTCGGTGCCGAGGTTCGGCGACATCTTGGCGCCATTTGAATGCATGTGCTGGATGTTGGCGTCTTCACTGTACTGAAAGGAATGCCCCAATAGGTTACCCCATATCAGGGTGTTGGAATCCACAAGAATGGTCTGGGCATGATTGGCAACTGTAAAAGAACCGGCCGAATAGTCGATCGTGGTTACTGTATCTCTAAAGGCAAGATCATAGCTTCCGTCCGTCTGAGTCTGTAGTTGAATTCGATGAGCAATGATCTTTCTGGCCTGCTGCTGAGTGCCATTAATTGCCAGCGAATCACCCTTGTGAATATCACTGAAGGGAATAGGGGCCTCGGTATCATTCTTAAGGCGAACGATGATACAATTTTCGGCGGCGATAATAGTGTCCGGAATACCTTCAAAAGTAAGCATTCTCATTTCGTAATTAGCCGTTGCGACACAGGCTGAAAACTGCACCGGTTCACCCGAAATTTGAATCCGGCCACCGGCGGCGGGGTTGGCAGAGTCGTTTCTCGGGAGACCGACCGAGCTGTCGAGCGAACACCCTGCAAACATTAAAGGGATGAGGGCGGCGGTGAAGAGGGTTGCTACAGTCCTCTTGAAAGACATTTTATTCTCCTTTCTTCTCCTACTGACCTCGATCTGCATTTTTTCTGAGGTTATCGTTTCTGAATATACAGAGTTGCGGGCAAGCTTATTTCGTTCACTCCATGGAGAAAAATCGGAAGAATAAATCGCTCATATGAAAAAGGCAGGCAAGAAGAAGGGCTCGCACTCCAACAATGCGAGCCCCGGAATTTGGCCAATGAATTAGCGGTCAATCGGCGGAGGGCCATTCTTGTACAGGAAATTGATGAGATATGTGACATCAAGGGCGTTAACACGCGTGTCTCCGTTCAGATCTCCGGCTTCGTTCGGAGATGGAATCGGACCCTGCTTATAGAGGTAGTTGATAAGATATGTTACATCAAGCATATTGATGGTCCTGTCGCCGTTCAAATCTGCGGCCGTAATAGGAATCAATGACTCCAGAGCAGCAATAATATTAAGCGCTCCGTATCCGAGCATCCCTTCATAACCGGGATTTATGGAGTCAATATTGACGGCGGACTTGAGGATAGTACTATCCGCATTATCCCAGGTCAGACTACTGTCCATGGAATAAAGGAGAGCTGCCAGGCCAGATACGAAAGGCGCCGAGAAACTGGTTCCATCCCACCAGGCGTACAAGGTATCAAGATATGGGGCGTAGATTCCGGTGCCGGGGGAACAGATATCAACCTTGTCGCCATAATTCGAAAAATCGGCCTTATGATTGAGAGAGTCGACGGCGGCGACGGCGAGACAGTACATTTTTTCCGCCGGGAAGGGGAAGATTAGATTGTTATCGGTGGAGTCGTTTCCGGCCGAAGCAACAATCATGATATTTCTGCTTTTGGCGTACTTCAATGCATCATCGAGCGCATCATGAACGCCGATCATCCCGAGGCTAAGGTTAATGACTTTGCAACTATCTTCTACCGCCTTCAAAACGGCATTGGCGATATTGTAACCGTCGCCTAATCCTGTGGTATCGAGCGCCCTGTAAATGTACAGCTGAGATGCGGGTGCAACCAATTTCAAGATACCTGCCACGGATGTTCCGTGCCCCGAGGAGATCCCTCCGGCTTCATCATTGGCGATAGAATCATTGTCGATATAATCCCATCGCGAAACCAGATTCTCAGGCGAGGCGTCGAATAGAGGGTGGGTGAGATTAACACCGCCGTCGATTATGGCGATTCGGATACCTTCTCCTTGCGTGATAAGATGCGCCTCGGGCAGTCGAAGCTGAACGGCCGCTGATTGCAGGCTGATGTCGCCGACGCATGATACGTCAAGAAAGGGCTGGGTTCTTTGAAACGGCTCAGGTGCGGCTAAATAGTAATTCGGCCGACAATAGACCACATCGGGACGGCCATTTATTATTTCTGCAAGACTGTCCGCGTCCTGACCTGGCTGAGTCACCAGGAGATAACAATCTGTCTCTGGTTGATGATTTCTTACTGTAGTACCATAAGCCGCATTTATGAGATCGATTGAATACCCTGCCTGCATTTTGCATATGATTTCATCAGGCTTGTATCCTCCGGGCGGTTTTTGGGAGTAGATTTCTTCCCCGCCCATAATCATCACCGCAACGAGTATTAGCCAGAAATAGAATTTTCCTCTGCGCATACTAACCTCCTCTATGCTCCCGCGCCCGAAATGGAGAAAGCCGCCCAGTGATATGCCGACCGGTATCTTTCCCGCACCATAAGCGAAGCATGACGGGCCGCGTCATATATATTATCGCCAAAAAAGTATTTATTATAAAACTCGTTCATCCACAGTGCAGTAGTTCTGTCGGAAACGGGCCAGTGGCTCGCAATTACATTTCTTGTCCCCATTTCCAAAAGTGAGCGTACCAGACCCGTAGCCTCTTCACCGGGCATAACAACCTGCTCGCCGGAGCGGCACGCCGCGAGTGTAACCAAATCTACCCGGCAGTTCTTCAGTCGAAAATCGGCCGCGAAAAGTGGGCCATCCTGCAAAGCCAAATATGAATAAAATGGATTGTCTGCTCGAAATACGGCATGCCCGGAATAATGCCATAATTTCGCCTCCCCGGAAGCTGGCCAGTCAGCGCGATGACTGGGGTTAAATACCCGCATTCTGTCGTCCGAATTAGCTATAATTTGATTCAATTCAGAACTGGCGTGCGAAAGGTCGGATGCATTGCCCTTAAATAGGAATTTTTCCTCGGATTCTACTTTGATTTTATCGGCGGCGAGGTAATGCCGAAAACTTGGTGAATAGATAAAGTGATATTTCTCTATCAATGGTTTGTCATTTACGATGATAGCCTCAAACGGAAGATTGCCCAGCTCGCCTTCGGGGATGATCAATACTTGTTTACAGTCATGCGAAATATTCAGCGGCTTCCAAAGCCACTCCCCCAGATTCCTCCATATCGATTCCTCGGTTTCTCCGCCTGACATGCCGGTCAGATAATCGGCAAGAATTTCGCTCTCAAAAATGAAATTCCATCGCTGTAGAGACTGTCGTAATCGAGTTCTTCCTTCTTTGAAGCGATGGACTGAGATGGCGCCGCGTGATATCACAAAAGCCATGATGCCATCACCTTGCATATGAAAATGAATGATCGGCATTTTCCGGGAAGCTTCGATCATGCATGAGAGCAGACGGTCATTGGAATCTGAATAATCGACCGAGTCTTTCTCAAGAATCATCAACTTCTCTCGAAATTCTCTTTCGAGCTTTCTTAAGGCCGCATTCTTTGCAGAAACGGAAATACTTCGCTCGCCTGCCGTCGATTCAACCTGACGCGCCAAAATAGAGACTTGCTGAGCCAGCGCGGCGAGACCGCTTTCGATTTCCAGTCGGGCGAAATCGTCTGGTATTCCGCTTGAAATCGGAGCCCATATGCCTGCGGTCTTATATCGTTCCACCCAAACCGCGGCCATTTTGGGATTATTCTCTATTTCTGAAGCAATAAGTCGAAGATGCGGCGAGGCGGCCGAGCGAGCATAGGCTGAACGTAATTCTAATGGAGGAAGCTGAGCACGAACGGTGTCAAGCCTGTCAGCGGCAAGACGCCAGTGATGGCGTGCCGCCCTAAATTCGCCCGTTCTATATTTATAGTCGCCGTAGGCGGTTTGCCACGCTATATATAATGTGGGTACATGATGCGCAGCGCCGCTCTGGGACAATCGCTTAAAGGCACTGCCGGAGTTTCTATTCTCATTTGCGAGTTTCAGATCACAGACCGCCTGCCATAGTGGCAATTGGGCCCGCGAAAAGAGACTGCGGGCCACCCTGATCTCATAATTTCTCACTTTCGTATTTTCAGCTGCGAGGTCGGCCGATAGAAGATGCACAACGCCCATAAATCCTCTATTATTCGCTCCACTAAATCCCGATTCAGCTCTCTTATTAGCCGCTCCCGCTTCATCGAGTCTTCCTAATGCCGCCGCCGCCTGCCCCCTGAATAAGGATGCCTTGGATGATTCATATGCCAATTTCAATTTAGTGAAACGTTTTTCGGCCATTCGCGCCGCAGCCAGAGCATCGTCATAAAGCCCCAGTGCGATATAAACTTCGGCACGGTCCAGTATGCAGAGCGCCTCACCTCGCGGATCGCCTCCAACTCTGTATGCTTTTTCGCAATCCGATAATTCCAGGAGGGCATGATGGAATTTCCCGGTCAGCATCCTGAGCCAAGCGAGACCATATGATGCGTCATTGGCTTCCAATTGATACCCGGCCTCTTTATAGATTTTCTCTGCATACTTATACAACCTTTCGGCTTCATCTATTTCGAAAAGCTGGACAAGAGTATTGGCATGATTGTATTGACATCTCGCCAAAGCGAGCTGATTGCCGGCCTGCTCAAAAAACTCCGAAGCCCCCTGATAAAGTCTCTCTGCCTCACGATGTCGGTCTTGCCGATGCAGCATATTGGCGTAGTTTACCCGCGTCTGAGCCAAATCTGACTCGGATTTCAACGCCCTAAATACTATAATGGCTGCTTGTGCACTGCGCCGGGCCCTTATGAAATCGCCAAGATACATATAAACATCAATCAGGGCGCGGTCAATTCTGGCGCGAATCTGCGGAAACTGCCGAGCCAATTTTCTGGCTTCAAGATATGCCTGCAGCGCCTCAGAATGTCTCCCGCTCATATGGGTCATGCGGGCGAGGGCTCTGAAAGCCGCCAACCTGAGTTCTGAGGAAGCCTTCGCAGATTGGCTGGCAAAGCTCCGGGCCAAGGTCAGAGCTTTTTTTAGCGATTTATGCGATTCCTGCTGAATTAAATTGTCGCATTCTGTCGCCAATTCGAACTCAGGGAAAGATGATTTTTCCCCGGTTTTTATGAATCGAAGGGCCGCTATTTCTTTCGCGGTTTTCTCCATGTCAACTCCGGCAGTTTGAGAATCTGCCCGTGTGATCTAAGGCACATTCTGCGCGGTGGTTTGACGCTCTGCCATTGAAAAACGCCGTGTTGGTCGGGATACAGTTCATTGTTATCGGCTTTTAGCATAGTTGGAAGATCTGAAGTACCGCTGGTTTGCGCTATAAAGCTCCATCCGTCCTTGAGTCGTTCGGCACGGAAATCAAGAGTAAGCTTGTTACCTGCAAAGCGCAATCTTCTATTTTCCAGACTACCTTGTCCGCGAACCCCAACCGGCTGTGGCATCAACCATGAATCGAACACAATTTTGGCAATCGACCGCACGGCGCTTTGAAATCTCCCCGATTCGATCGGAAGCGAAATCGCCTTCTGAACCAGACCCTCGGGTGCGCTAGACAACGGAAGATACCCTGCCAGATCATAACTTCGGAGAATTGACACCGCCTGCTGGCATTCGTCGCAAATCGCCAGATGACCGGCTAACCTGCCCTTTTTATCTTTTGCCGCTTTTATCAATTCTCTTCTATCTAAATGCTTTCCCGTAACAGTTCTCCTCTTTATCTACGATTACAGAGTATTGTCTTTGCTTTTTCGTTCCTCCAAATATCCAAGATGAATCAAGATATTCTTCAGCTTCTCCAAACATCGTCGCCGGATAGGGCCGAGGCTGTTAAAAGAAATACCGAGGGATTCGCTGATTTCCTCATAGGACTTCTCTTCCGGAGCAAAGAAGAACATCTCCATTACTTTGCGGCATCGCGGCTCCAGCTTTCCGAGGGCGATTTCAAGCTGCGCCTGACGTTCAATTTGCTCAATCACTTCATCGGGAAGTGGCCTGGGATCGTTCCAGGCCGGATTCTCGATTTCGCTGGACGAATTCTTGGCGATTTTCCTGAGGCGAATAGCTTCCCGCTTGGCCGTTGTCACCAGCCATGCAGAGAGCCGGGAGGGATTTCTCAGGCTCTTGCGATTCTTATAAAGCTGGACCCACGTCTCTTGGAAGCAATCGGCGGCATCAGCGAGGGACAGTCCCGCCCGAATGCCCACAGTATAAACCAGTGACTGGTAACGGCGTACCAATTCCTCCCATGCCTTATTATCACCTGCAAGTACTTCCAGCCAGATTTCTAGGTCCGTTTGAGACATTATGATTGCTACCCTATCGCGTATGTTACTCTCTTCTATCGATTTTAATATAATGGCATTCCGAAAAGAACCTTAAGATATTTTAAAATATTTTCATCCAAGACTGAACGAAATATCGTCAGCAATTCTCTGTATGTCGTGAGTAAGTGTTAAAGGACGCTTCAGAGTCAAGTGCGTACATGGTACTCCAACGGCAGACCCGGCAAATCCCAATGCTGGGTCTGCTATTTTTTTGGAGAGGAGGTCACCGCCATAAAATACTATCATCCCTGTCAACATTATTAAAGAAAAATCTATCTCTCACATTTAGGAGGTTGGGAATGAGAAAGGTGACATTTATTGTTGTCATTATGCTCTTATGGCTTTCATCCGCCATTGCAGAAAATGAAGTCTATATCCCCTTTCAGGAGAACTTGGGGGAAATGACATATGTGCCTAATCAATTTATCGTGAAACTCAAACCCGAAATAGGTAATAACATTCCAATGGCTTACAAAGGCGGGGCAGTTACTGGAATTCGGTCTCTCGATGAGCTCGGACGGAAATTCGGGGTCATATCTATCGAAGAACAATTTCCCGAGGCCCAGAACATGCCTGGCGGCCTCGAATTATCAAAATATCGCATCGTTACTTATGGGGGTTCCCAGACCCTTGATGAAGTTATCAGCAGTTATGCGGCTGACCGTCACATAGAATCCGTGGAGCCGATAGGAATTCACCCTGTTTATGACATAGTTCCCAATGACTATTATTTTGCCGGTCAGGCTGACCCCTGGAATCAGTGGGGAATGTCAAATGTGGCTGATCATGATATTGATGCCCCCTGCGCCTGGGGAATTAATGCCGGCAGTACTGGTGTAACCGTCGCAGTTCTCGACGGCGGTGTGCGATACTATCATAAGGATCTGGGCGGTGCAAATTGGCCGACTACGTCGGGAAATATTTGGAAAAACGCCGGCGATATTCCCGGGAATGGGATTGATGATGATGCCAACGGATATGTGGACGACTGGATTGGCTGGGACTTTGTCACCGGTGTCACTAAGTGCAAGAAAGGCGAGGACTGCTCCACAGCTGACAACGATCCCAAAGATTTCGGCGGCCATGGCACCCACTGCGCCGGAATTGTCGCCGCCATGACTAACAACTCCATCGGTGTAACCGGTGTCGCGGGTGGCTGGGGCGATGGAACATCCTCGTCGGTCGGCAACGGTTCTAAAATTATGTGTCTTAGAATCGGTTGGCTTGCTACAAGCGGCATCGGTTATGTCCGTATGGATTTTGCCGCCCAGGCATTTTACTATGCGGCCAATAAGGGCGCCAATGTCGCCAGCTGCAGTTGGGGTTCATCGAACTCGGGCGGTCTGGGTGCGGCAGTCGATTATGCGATCTCTAAAGGCGTGTTGATCGTGCATGCCGCCGGCAACAGCAACAACCAGACCCAGGATTATCTGGCCACTCGCGCCGACGTAGTGGATGTAGCCGCCACCGACAAAAATGACCTGAAAGCCAGCTTCTCCAGTTACGGGACGTGGGTTGATGTTTCCGCTCCGGGGGTCGATATCGTTAGCACCTATCATAATTATTCTGACCCGGCTAATGATTATTTTGCGGTTATGAGCGGCACATCGATGGCCTGCCCCAACGTCGCCGGTTTGGCCGCGCTGATAAAATCACAATATCCGGCCTATGGCTGGTTTGAAATTCATAACCGGTTAGAGGCTACAACCGATAATATTGATGCTCTTAACCCAACTTATGCCGGGTTACTCGGTACGGGAAGAATCAATTCATGTCGGGCAATCGGCGGGACTCCCTCACCTAAAGAAACATACTCCGGTGGGGCCATGCCATTCGGGTTCAAGCTATTTCAGAATTATCCCAATCCTTTTAATCCGGGAACGAGCATATCATTCTACCTGGTGGAAAAATCAGCTGTAGATCTAACCATCTACAATCTTCTTGGTGAAAAAGTGAAGACGATAGTCTGCGGTGATCTTTGCGCCGGTTCTCATTCCGTGACCTGGGATGGCACTGCCGAATCCGGGTCAGTTGCCGCAAGCGGTGTTTATTTCTATAAATTGACGGCCGGAAATCAGTCTTTGACAAAGAAGATGACTCTCTTGAAATAATTACGCTGTTGATCAATTCCGAAGACCGCCGGATATCTCTCAGCCGGCGGTTTTTATTTTGGAGATTCTAATCTCTGGCAGAAATGGATTGAGTTTTGACGGCGAAGCGAGCGATTATAAAGAGAACTCAAAACTGAAAGTTCTAGGTATTGACAAGTCAACCCCGCATTGATTGAAAATCCCGCCCTTTGGCAAGTATGTCAAAGGGTTTTCTGTATGTGGGGCATAATACCGCTTATAGTGCCTCCGCCAAATCCGGAACCATTCTGGAGTTACTTCCCGATTGACAAAATGGTTCTTAATGTCGTGATTTGTATTTCAATACAAATACGGAGTGACTTTGGATACTTGGAAGTTCTACGATATTACGCATAAAAAGCACTTGGTCTGCAATCCTACAAGCGAGGCAAAACTAGTACACCTCGTCAGACTTCTGGACCTCCCTAAAGGGGCCGGAGTGGTCGATATCGCCTGCGGCAAAGGAGAGTTTCTGATTCGGCTGGCTGAGGAATATGAAGTCAGAGGGCTCGGAGTAGATATATCCCCCTACTGCATTGAAGATTGTAAAAAGAAAGCCGCCGATAGATTGTCCAAGCCTAACATCAAATTCACGCAGATGGATGGTGCCGAGTTCATGCCTGAACAACCTGCGAGTCTGCATTTGGCCGCTTGCATTGGGGCCAGCTGGGTGTTCAAAGACCACAATGAAACGCTAAAAACATTGAAAAGTTGGGTTGTCCCGGGCGGCTTGGTAGTCGTAGGGGAGCCATTCTGGCTCCATGATCCATCACAGGAATATCTGGATGCATCAGGCAGTCAAAGGGAGAACTTTGGGACGCATGCCGATAACGTCAAGGTTGGAGAGAATACACGGGCTCCAACTTGTTTATACCATTGTTAGCGACAAAAATGACTGGGATCAATACGAGGGCCTGCAGTGGTTGGCGGCCGACGAATACGCCCGTCAGAACCCCAACGATCCGGACATAACCGAACTCATGAACCGAGTTACGTCGAACAAGAACATTTACCTCAAGTGGGGCAGAGATACTATAGGATGGGCGATTTATATTTTCAGACGTGATGAATGAGGTTACTCTCCTTGCCCCATTTTCATTATCTTAATACCCTCCAATACCTTCCGTCAAGAATCGCATAGTCAGACTGCAGATCGAAGACAAATTGTACAGTAGTTTGGGGAGGGTGAGGTCGGGGCCGCCATTTTTATCCCACTGTCCTGCAATAGATTATAGCCTTCGAAAAATCCAATATCACTCTCCCCATACTAGCTCGAAAATATCCGGAACAAGTCATTGATTCTCACGGGTGATTTTGTGAGAGATCAGCCTCTTCTCAAACAAGAGACCAATGAACCCGGCTTCCGGATGCATCACCCGCTGTCCCGAAAATGCCAACTCATCTTGTGACGTTTGCTCCGGGATGATACTGAGTACTGCATCGCGATCTACTTTCTTACTGTCAGCGCTTGCTTATTCAGCCCGAACCACGAGCCCAAACAGACGAAATCGTTGTCCATCGAATCGTGTGCCAAAAAGGTCTTGGGTTTGTGGTGATTGAATCTTGAAATGTAATATTGTCTTCCGAGCCAGATCCGGTATCCATCATTGGAGATTAGCCAGGAATTCTCTTCTCCTTCCGCAAGCCCAAGACTATCTGCCCATTCTTCGATATTCTCACTGAACGTCAATATGTCGTTCCAATCAGCCAGCCTGTATTGATCGCCGAACTCAATCTGTATCATCTGATCCAGATCTTGCTTTTCATTATACTGGCCTGATGTGACTTTAAAGTCATCGGTCTTTAGGACTCGCCCGGACACAATATCATCTCTCTTCTGGATCAATCGCTTCCACTCTTTCATGGATTCCGTTTCTCCAATGATTTCCGACGGATGGAGCCAACCAAGTAGATCTGGCCGAGAGCGCGTGTACCCCGCCATCCAGCGACCATCCCCCCAGCGCCAGTAATCTGCCTTTTGACCTATTCTCATCCCAAAATGAAGATGCGAAACCATCGTCTCTCCTTCTTCCGCTTCACCGAGATAGGCTATGAGTTCTCCTTTTTTAACCTCACCGGAGCTCTTTTTCCATCGGCGGCTGCTGAGATGACCGTAGAGAGAATAGACTTGATCGGCCGGGTGATCAATGATGATCAGCCAGCCATACCCACTCATTTTTCCGGAGTATCGTATTATTCCATCCCCTATGGCGTAAACAGGTGTTCCCGGCAGTGAAAAGCTGTCTTCGCCGGCATGATAGTTCTCTCCCTTGGGTGGATTCGAGGCGGTCACCGGAATTTCCGGGAAGTACTCATCGAGAGGATACTGGAAAGAACTTGTCTTTTTCAATTGTTCTACGCGTTCCTTTACTGCCCGGCTGTCGAAACTGGATGTTCCGCAACTGCAAACGGCCACAAGAAAAGCAGCAGCTATTCCAACCAGAAGTCTTCTACAGATCTGAATCATTACTAACCATCCAGATATCTTTCACGCTCAATGAACGGCGTTCCGCTGTACGGCAGGATTGTCATGATCCAGATAGTCAGTGACAATCTCTATCATGTCCTCCAGTATGCGGTCGGGGCACTTCCCATGAAAGGAATTGATCATCACGTACAATACTGACATCATAATCCGGCAAATAGACCATGTAGGCGCTCGTTCCGATATTGCCGCCGCCATGACCGTAGGCCTTGTTTCCGTCGGCAGTGCTCTTCTTGATCAAGAACACACCCAGGCCGTATCCGTCGCACCAGGAGCCGGCAGAAGCCGGGTTGAATTGGAGCATTTGATCCAATGACGACTGCGTCAGCACTTTCCCCGTGAATAGAGACTTGCACCACACGGCAAGATCCCCGGCTGTTGTAAAGACTCCTGCTGAACCGTACGTGATACTTTCATGGGATGTCCTCGGGAGATAGGTCAGGTCCCGCTCAGGGCTACCCTTTTCGAAGTTGTCTCCCCAGACATGTGCTAGTCTGTCGGGGATCTGTTCCTCCATGGAAAGGTATGTGTCTTCGAGGCCCAGCGGCTGCCAGAACCGCCTTCGCAGTTCAGAAGACAATGTGGAATTGGTGGCTCGGGTGACTATCTGGGCCAGAAGAAGGTAGTTGGTGTTGGAATAGCGAAATCCGGTACCCGGGGCGAAAGTGGGGGTCCTTCAAGTACGTCAGAACCACTTCAGGCGAGAACAGGCTGTCGCGATATTTGATGAGGTCGTCCCAAAGCTTCTGGTTGTCCCAGAACATGAAGATGCCGCTGGTGTGCCCGAGCATTTGTCGGATCGTAATATTGCTGTCGATCTTCTGGTGCGGGGGAAGCCACTTGTGCAATGAATCTTCAAGAGAAAGCAGGCCTTCCTCGGCAAGTCGGAGCACTAGCGCCGCAACTATGTTCTTTGTGATGCTGCCAGTAGCAAAAAGCATGTCCGGGCGCACAGCAACAGAGTCATGCGAAATACCGGCGACGATGTTATGAACGCTGCCGTCGGGCAAAACAACGCTGGTTGATGCACCCCTGACGTCGTACTGATTTAACCGTCGGGTTACCGCATCCCTTACCCTGTCATCCAGCGGACGCTGATCGGAAGTGCAGGACACCACCCAACACAGCACCACTGAGACGCCGAAAACCATTTTGGCGAGGTTCATCTTACACCAGACTCCATGACTGCCTTTCTGCAGGTCAATCTAGGGCGGGCGGAAGCCATTGTCCACATTAATCGGATTTGGGCTGTGTTTCGGGCTTCCGCTCAGATTCCTGCCACGCATTAGAGCACTATTGTCGTGAGGGGAATAATTCGCAAGGAGAGCGCACCGCAGTCATGCCAACTTATAGTCTTCCAACGGCTTTCCTCGATCAACGCATAGCCTGAGGTGACCCGAAACTCGAAACTCATAGAAGTTTGGGGAGAGTGAGGTCGGGGTCGCTATTGCCGCAAGTTATTATTATACACTCACTTGCATGTGCCCTGGCCATTTAGTGCGCAGAACTCAATTTACCCAGGTCAGATTTCTCTATCGCATTCCTGCGTATAAATAAGCAATTGACATCGGCTGAGGCACGTCGTAACTCAGGGAATGTTTGCGTCTGAATTGTTTGACGATATACAAATCTACTGAGATGGGATCATTTTCTGCAATTCCCTAATGCGTGCCTGGAATTTGGGATCGGATTGGCCAAGTCTTAAATATATTTCAGCATTAGATTTGGCTGGGGCGGACCGACGCAATAGCGAATAGATTCCCGCCAGATAATAATACCCTATGTACCTGTAGAATCAGCGGAAACCAATTCATGTGCGTACTTTAGCGCAGAATCCAACTGATGGTTCAGCAGATACGTAGAGACTAAAGCATCAAGAATATATTTATCAGTCCGGCGATATCGGTATCCAGTCCTAAGAGTCTGCAAGGCGCTATCATTCATCTTTAATTTGCCATATATTTGGGCAAGCAAGACAAAGGTACCGGGGTTGTAATTCCGGAGTTGCATAGTTTGTCTGGCCTCTTCGAGCGCTTGCTTATTCTGCCCTTTCTTTAAATAATAAGTAGCCATCATACGATGATAATCCATGCTGAACTTATTGGGAACTATTGTAGGCAAAAGCTTATTTACGAGCTCCCAATCATCCTTTTCCAGCGCCGAGAGCGCCTGCCAAGTATTTCCAAAATTACCGAAACTACTGTTTATCTCCTGATTGACGGAGTCCGAAGATGATTGATCTCCTTCACGTTTGTAGTAGTCGCGCAAAAGCATCATAGTTGTCATCGATTTTGGCCGATCCAGATTGGCGAAATATTTCGCGTACTTTATCGAATTCCGACTCTCCAAATTGGTCAATATGTATGAACTCGACGACAAGATAAGAAGTGCAATTATCGGTATAATCAGGTTTCTTAGTCCCTCTTCGGCATTCCGCGGCAATAGCAGAATGGCTAATGCAGCAATGGAAAAACCGGTTAGGGAGAAAAGATCCCAATCGCGAGGCATGGTCAAGATTGGATCAATTAGAAATAAAAATGAGAGTCCTCCGAGACTCACAATCGCCAGAAAAAGACTCTCCTTTTTCTGCCAGAATTTGAGCGATTCTTTGGCAGATAAAATCGCAAATAAAATAATCAATGGATACAGAAGTATTAATTGGTTTATGCAGTCGAGCAGATGCGGCAGACTCAATAGGAAATAAGAAGGATCTATTGGTTTTCCGGAATAAAGCGGCAAAAAAATATTTTCAAAATAGAGGCTGCTGGAAAATTCCTTTTGGAAGAGCATTAGACCCGCACCCACGATAATTCCGGCGAGGATCCATACGAGGATTTTGAATCGATTATAGAGTGATTTTCCCGCCCCTCTGCAGAAAATGATATAAACCAGCGCAGGCAGAAAGATTGCCATCTGCAAATGAATAAGTAACCCGGCAACAAGAAAAAGCGCGGACAGCCACAGTCCTCGACCGGATTTTAGATACGCCAGGCCAAAATAGATAAATCCGGTTAGACTGATCCACAGCACCGGATAATTCTCAACATATCCAAAGAATAACAGAAGCGCTCCTGTGAATGCAGAGGCGGCAAATATGAGGCATCTTCTCAACTTACTGTCCGAGATGACCCCGGAGATAAGAAAGAAAAACCAAATTGAAACAACGCCCGCACCGGTAGAAACGATTCGGAAAGCATAAGTGGCGGTGGTCTCGTCTTTTGACCCTAGCAAAGATTGAATTGCCTGCAGTACAAAGGTAGCCCCTCTTTCGCTCCATTTGACGAAAGTACCATCGTTTGATGAAAGATCGGCAAGCAATGCATATCCGTCGCCCAGGAAATGAGTTGGCATCGGAAAGAGAATGAAAACAATTCCAGCAAAAGTAATGAAAAGAAGCCGAAAAAGATATTTTCTGGGCAATTCAAAAAAGACCTGCGAGAACCAGTTGATAAGCTTTTCCCCGAGCTTCGGCCAAACGAGAATAGTGGAATTAAAAGAGATATCGAGCCCAGAATGAGATAAATAAAAGTATATATTGGCGGCAAGAAAATCAGGTGATTGAATCCCCACATCCTGGCATCTTTGAAGGCAAGTGGGAGTAGCCTTAGAATGAATAGCAAAGCCAAGACTACGTATGATATCCAAAATATCCTATTTTTCCGATCCATTAACAAAAATCCAACTCTTGAAACAACAATCCGAAAGATATCCTATAATGGGTCAACTGTCTATCCAATCTATTGCCTTAAGGGTGGTTATTCAATAAGATTATCTAATGCCCAAGCTCATAGATATTGTGGGATCCGGACTGTCGCAATTCCGTGAGGACCAGCTGACTCGCTCAATAGAGCAGGCTATTCTCCATTCAATTCTCTGTTGCTAAAACCCTTACTTAATTGCCAATTTCAGCCAAAAGGTTCTGAGTTCTGGACGGAAAAGGGAACTACTTCAAGCAGAGCTCGAATCGAAAAGTTCTAGGTGCTGACAAGTTAACCCCGCCATTGCCGCAAGATGTAGGATTCACATCCACTTGCGGTCGTTAGGACCATTCAGCAATTAGAACTTAATCCATTAAATTACTATTTCCTTATTGCATTTGTGCATATGTAAGGTTGGCTGACATCAGGCCAGGCAATTTTCAGCTTCCAAAGATGCTGTCCAAATTGTCTGGCGATATGCCGTTGATTAAACTTGGAATCAAGGGCTATATTATTATTCAAACATAGACTAGAATAGTCCGTAATTATCTATTGCAAACCAAAGATATTTTGATAGGGATATCGAAACTCACGAAAAACTGGCCGACTATAGCCAGTACTTATAATAATAAGGAGGATATTTATGAGCAATCTACACTCATATCCAGTCTTACTTCACCTGCCGGCCAAAAGCCGGTTGTTCGCGATTATGATGGTAATTTTGATCTGTAGCATTACCGGACCTTTTGCCTTGAGCAAAGATCAGTATGGGATTCCGGAGTCGCCCAAGAAAAGCACGATCACGGATGGCGAACTTTTGGGTTGGGTTGGTAAGTGGCAAGGCCATTGTCATGTTGGGGCTGATTCAATGCCCGTTGAAATAAGGTGGAAGCTCACGGATGACGGAATATGGATGCGGGGGGATTTCAAGATTTGGAGTGATTTCAAGAAAGTCGCTCTTATCCATAATGAAATTATCTACATTTGCCCTGATAGCACGCCGGGAGAGTATAAAGGGATCGGCTTTGGGGAGGATGGCACTTGCCGCATGGGTAGAGCTGAGATTAAGGATAGAGTCTGGGATTGGACCTGGACTTATGACAACGGCAGCCAGGAAAAGGGGAAATTGGTATTCTACGCTCAAGGCGAAATTACGTATGACGCAGCGGTGGCAGATGCCAATGGACTGGGAGTAAAAACCCTAAATTATGATATTACTCGCCCGGTTACGTCGTATCAGAGCAAATATTGACTGGATCTAGCTGAATAAATCGGGAAATTGGCTCAGTGCCGATTTCCTGATTTAACAAGCAATTTGAATTTTGAGGGCGCTATGTCCGGACAATATTGTTCCTGCCCATTGACAATATCTCAAGACGATACTTGGTCTTCCGCGCATCCGTAATGATTAGCTTCTTCTGAGTTATTAATGCATCTCTGAAAGCCTAATTATATGCCGTGAGCGGACGGAAATAGGGTTGGATCTGCATTCATAAATCTACTTGCGAATTGGCGGCAATGTTGGATGTGGAATCTATTACGCAAAAAAGACTCTCCGGGAAATTATTTTCCTTTTTCCATATAATGCACCGCATGGAAAGATATTTTTGGGTTAAGTGCTCGGGACAAGACTTCAACCCCTTCAGTGATATTATATGAGAAGGCCGATCGGAAGGCTATATTATGGTGAGTCAGTCATAGCCAGAAAGGAGCGGCCCTTATTTATCGTGTCACAAGCCAAAGAAAAATCCGAAAGTTATAGATATTGACAAGTCAACCCCCGCCATTATAATTCCTTACGTCTCAACATATTAGAGTCGTAAAAATAGCCTTCTTATTCTCTTAGTACTACCAATTTTATAAAATCTTTATACATTAGCTTCCCTTATTTATTCGCACCTTTCCTGATCCAACCGTTTCTTTGAGAATGAGAAACTAGAATTAGTGGCTCAATCCGTTGTCGCAAAAGAGCGAATTTTATTGAGTGACTTAAGTATTGGAAAGGGAACATACATGCAATACGCAATTGCTGGAATTGTTGCCATTGCACTTCTGATTTATCTCGCTTACGCCGTGTTCAATCCGGGGCGATTTAAGTAGGAGGGATATATGTCTACCAGTGATTTTATGCAGATCATAATCTATGTCGCAATCCTGATTCTTTTGGCTCCAGTGCTCGGGCAATATATGGCGAACGTTTTCAGTGGAAGGAAAACCTTTTTGCATCCTCTCTTTTCCTGGCTGGAACGCCTGACATATCGTTTGTGCGGCGTTGATCCCAACGAGGAAATGCATTGGAAGAAATACGCCTGGGCGCTGCTCTGGTTTAATATTCTGGGTTTTGCGGTTGTGTTTATTCTCCAGATGATCCAAAAATCGCTCCCACTTAATCCGCAACATCTGGGTAATGTCCAGTGGGCGCTGTCATTCAATACTGCCGTCAGCTTTATGACCAATACCAATTGGCAGTCCTATGCAGGGGAAACCACTCTTAGCAATTTGACACAGATGATCGGCCTGACCGTGCAGAATTTTGTCAGCGCCGCTACCGGAATTGCGGTCATGCTGGCACTGATCCGCGGAATAATCCGCAAGACATCCGCCTCCATTGGCAATTTCTGGGTCGATCTCACCCGCTCCGTGGTTTATGTTCTCTTACCCCTGTCAATAATTTTTGCAATAGTACTAATGGGGCAAGGTGTCGTTCAGACCTTTATCCCCGGCTGTAACCGTGAACACTGTCGAGGGTCTGACTCAGACAATTCCGCTTGGCCCGGCCGCTTCTCAGGTCGCTATTAAACAGCTGGGCACAAATGGCGGCGGTTTTTTCAATGCCAATAGCGCCCACCCGCTTGAAAATCCGACACCCCTCTCCAACTTTTTGGAAATGTTGGCTATACTCATGATTCCGGCCGGGCTGGTATTTGCATATGGCAAAATGGCCAACGCTCGAAAGCATGCTGCCATTGTCTTCGGTGTGATGCTGGCGCTATTTCTGGCAGGGCTTGCTCTGTCACTATATGGTGAATACTCCATTCAATCCTGCTCTCGGCGTTCAAGCCAATATGGAAGGCAAAGAGACCCGCTTTGGCACGGTCAACAGCGTGCTCTGGTCGGTTGCTACTACTGACGCTTCCAACGGATCGGTCAATGCGATGCATTCCAGTCTTTCTCCTTTGTCCGGCGGGGTGGCCATGTTCAATATCATGCTGGGAGAAATAATTTTTGGAGGCGTTGGCGCGGGAATGTATGGTATGCTCTTGTTCATTCTTCTTACAGTATTCCTCGCAGGATTGATGGTCGGCCGAACGCCCGAGTATCTTGGGAAGAAAATTGAGGCGCGTGAAGTACAGATGGTGATCCTGGCCATATTGGGTACAAACATGGTTATAAAAATTGGAGCCGGGATATCATGCGTCCTTCCTGTAGCGTTGGCCAGTCTGGCCAATAGGGGTCCCCATGGTCTTAGCGAAATCCTCTATGCCTTCGCCTCGGCGGCTGGCAACAATGGTAGCGCCTTTGCCGGACTCAATGCCAATACCGATTATTATAATATCGCCCTTGGATTATCCATGCTGATTGGCCGCTTCATCATAATCATTCCGGCTCTGGCGATTGCCGGAAGTCTGGCAGCAAAAAATATATCTCCGCCTTCATCGGGGACGTTTGCCACCGATAATTTCATTTTTGCGGTGATATTGATTGCAACAATATTAATTGTGGGGGCACTTACCTTTCTGCCGGCGCTGAGTCTTGGGCCCATAATCGAACATCTATTAATGAACGCTGGTATTGCCTTTTAGGGGGAATGATAAATGTCACAGAAAGATACAAAATTGATAGATAAGGCTCTTTTGAAAAAAGCCTCGAAAGATGCCTTTATCAAACTCAGACCGGCCGCCGAGATCCGTAATCCTGTGATGTTTGTTACCTATGTCGGGGCAATTCTGACGACCATTTCTTTTGCCGTCGGGCTATTCAATAATATGTTTTCCGGATTTGAATTGCAGATTGGGCTCTGGCTCTGGTTCACCGTGCTTTTTGCTAATTTCGCCGAGGCTCTGGCCGAAGGAAGGGGAAAGGCTCAGGCCGAAGCCCTGAAGCGAACCCGCACTCAGCTGACCGCTCATGTTATCTTGGATAATAGGGAATTTGATTATCCGGCGACAATGCTGAAAAAGCATGATATCGTCGTCTGCCGGGCGAATGATTTTATTCCCGCCGACGGTGAAGTTATTGAAGGGATCGCCAGCGTAGACGAATCCGCCATCACCGGTGAATCTGCCCCCGTCATCCGCGAGAGTGGCGGCGACAGGAGCGCGGTTACAGGGGGCACGAAGGTAATCAGCGATCGCATAGTGGTGAAAGTTACATCCGAACCGGGGAGCGCCTTCATTGATCGTATGATAGCTCTAATCGAAGGCGCCAAGCGGCAGAAGACTCCTAACGAAATAGCCCTGAGCATAGTGCTCGCCGGAATGACAATTATATTTCTATTGGTAGTTGCCACTCTCAAGCTTTTTGCCGATTACAGCGCCGCCGCCGCCCATCAGGATTTGAGCGCCATCATAACCGTGCCGGTCCTGACCGCGCTTCTGGTCTGCCTTATCCCGACGACTATTGGGGGACTTCTTAGCGCCATCGGGATTGCCGGGATTGACCGTCTTGTTCGGCGGAATGTCATTGCCAAGAGCGGCCGGGCCGTAGAAGCCGCCGGTGATATTGATGTTCTACTGCTTGACAAAACCGGCACTATCACTCTCGGAAATCGTATGGCCACAGAATTTGTCCCCGCTCCGATGTATCTGATGGAGCATCTGGCCGAGGCCGCACAGCTCGCATCTTTGGCCGACGAGACACCTGAGGGACGATCTATCGTTATCCTGGCCAAAGAAAAATTTAATCTGCGGGCGCAAACTTTGACGCCAAGTCAGGCGCGGTTCATTCCGTTTTCTGCCCAAACCCGGATCAGCGGGGTGGACATTCTCGACGTCGATGGTTCAACCTCGCTGCGGATCAGAAAAGGGGCAATAGACTCCATTCACTCTTATGTAGAGCAGACAGGGGGGGTGTTTCCAAATGAGCTTCAGGTGACTGTTGAAAAGATAGCGGCCTCCGGCGGCACCCCGCTCGCCGTCGCTGATGATACCGGCGTCCTGGGAATTATACATCTTAAAGATATTGTTAAAGGTGGAATTAAAGAGAGATTTGCGGAACTTCGCAAGATGGGGATTCGCACGGTCATGATTACCGGCGACAATCCTCTCACGGCTGCGGCCATTGCGGCCGAGGCAGGGGTCGATGATTTCATCGCCCAGGCAACTCCCGAAGCGAAATTGGAGCGAATCCGCTATGAACAGCAAAATGGACATCTGGTTGCCATGACCGGGGACGGAACCAATGACGCTCCGGCACTGGCACAGGCCGATGTCGGCGTGGCCATGAACACCGGCACCCAGGCCGCGCGTGAAGCCGGCAACATGGTCGATCTCGACAGCAATCCGACCAAACTTATTCAAATTGTCGAAATCGGCAAGCAACTCCTGATGACTCGCGGCTCGCTGACAACCTTTAGCATCGCCAATGATGTCGCCAAATACTTTGCCATTCTTCCGGCGATGTTTGGAACGCTTTACGCTCTGCCGGGAACAAGCAATGGCCCTCTGGCGGCTCTGAATGTCATGCATCTTCATTCACCGCAGAGCGCCATTTTGAGCGCTGTAATTTTCAATGCCTTGATTATTATCGCGCTGATTCCCCTGGCCTTGCGGGGAGTGACGTATCGGGCGAAACCGGCTTCGAAACTTCTCCGCCGCAACTTGCTTATTTATGGCGTAGGAGGAATATTCGCGCCATTCATTGGGATAAAATTGATTGACTTGATTGTGACTATACTTGGTTTGGCGCCATAAAGGAGAGAAAATATGAAAACGGCCATTACTGCAATCAGGTTGCTGTTGATTATGACCTTGATGACAGGCTTGATATATCCTCTTATTATCACCGGTATTGCAAAGGTTTGTTTTGCGCGTAAGGCGGAAGGCAGCCTGATAATCAAAGATAACATTGCCGTCGGTTCGGAGCTAATAGGACAGAAATTTTCAGAGCCGAAATATTTTTGGCCGCGGCCATCTGCGGTTGATTACAATCCACTCCCTTCAGGAGGAAGCAATCTTGGGCCGACCAGTGCGGATTTGAAAGCCGCCATTGATAAAAGGCGATTGCAGTTTCAGGCAACCGATGGGCAGGTTCGAGAGATTCCGATTGACTTGCTCTGCGCTTCGGCCAGCGGCCTTGATCCCCACATCAGCCCGGATGCGGCACATTATCAACTCGACCGAATCATGAAGGCGCGGGGCATTGACCAAAAAGATAAAACATTGTTAAATATGCTGATTGATAAGCATACCGAAGCCCCCTCCTGGTATCTTTTTGGGGAGCCTCGTGTGAATGTATTGAAACTGAATCTGGCTCTGGATTCATTATTGACGGTGCAAAAATAGTGTCCGATCAAATGCGCCCCGACCCGGATGCGCTCTTGGCCGCCATCAAGAAAGATGAAGCCAAATTGCAATCTGGTCGGCTCAGGATATTCTTCGGGATGGCTGCCGGCGTGGGAAAAACATTTGCTATGTTAAAGGCGGCGCAGGATAGGCTCAGAGAAGGCGTTGATGTAATTATCGGAACTGTTGAAACGCATAAACGGGCAGAGACAGAGGCGCTTCTTTCCGGCCTGGCAACCGTCCCGCGTAAAATAATCAATTATAAAGGGACGATCCTTGAAGAGATGGATATTGATGCGATTCTTGCTCGACGGCCTCAATTAGTATTGGTCGATGAACTGGCTCATACTAATATCCCGGGTTCACGCCACCCAAAGCGATGGCATGACGTCGTCGAGTTGCTGGACGCCGGCATAGATGTGTATACCACTATTAATGTTCAGCATATCGAAAGCCGAAAGGAGCCGGTCGAATCAATCACCGGAATTCGAATTCGCGAGAGCGTACCCGATTCCATTCTGGAGCGCGCTTCTCAGATAATTCTAATAGATATCACACCCGCAGAATTGCTTAAGCGATTGAGTGAGGGAAAAGTCTACCTGGGAGAAATGGCGGAAACAGCGGCGCAAAACTTCTTTAAGGAAGATCGCCTCACCGCCCTGCGTGAGATTGCCCTACGCCTGACCGCGGAGACAGTCGACAATCAACTGCAGGAATTGATTACTATCAGGGACAGTGACACAAGTTGGAAGACTACCGAACGACTGATGGTGGCAGTAAGTCATAGTCCTTTTTCAGAGGGTTTGATTCGCGCCACCAGACGCCTGGCATTTGGCATGGAAGCCCCCTGGATTGGAGTGAATATCGATACCGGAATTTCTCTCTCCGAACAAGATAAAGCGACATTAAGCAAAAACTTGTCACTGGCAAGAGAACTTGGCGGCGAGGTCATATCGACCGCCGGCGTGGATATCGGGTTGGCTCTTAAGAGGATCGCATTACAATATAATGTCACTCAACTCATAGTTGGTCGCCCTACACGTCGGCCATTTAGAGATCTCTTACATGGCGGAACGATTTTAGATCGGCTGGTAAGAGAAGGCGGAAATTTTGATGTCCATGTATTGCGCCCGGAAGAGAGAGACGATACTGCGCCGAAACGATGGCGAAATATTGAAATGGAATCGGGGCTATCGACCTATGGGTTGGTCATTGCCGTCATAGTTGCCATTGCACTTTTCGATAGTTCTCTCATGCATATTATTGGTTATAGGGCAGTAGGTTTCATATTTTTGCTGACAGTTCTTGCTCTAGGTATGTTTGTATCAATAGGCCCGATTCTGGTTGGAGCTGTCTTGAGTGCACTTATCTGGGATTTCTTTTTTATCCCTCCTTATGGCACCTTTCAGATTTCCGCTCCCGAAGACATTGCAATGTGCACCGCTTATCTTTTGGTCGCCATTACCACCGGAACGCTCACAAACCGGATTCGAAAAAGAGAGAAAATGCTGCGCCTCCGAGAGGAACGCACCCAGATGTTATATAATATTGTGCGGACCATAGCGGCCGCGCGCGGCAAGAGAGAGTTTATGCCTTTGGTTGCCGATAAACTTGGCACGATCCTTAAAGGGAATTTTTCAATAGTAGCTTCAAATGAAGAGAAGAATCTGGAACGGGTAACCTATCCTGCCCGTGACTGGAGTAACGTTGACAGGGAATGGGCCGTGGCTCAATGGGCTTTTGATCACGGCAAGGCGGCAGGCTGGTCAACTGATACTCTGCCGTCTGCTTCGGGGCTTTATCTCCCGCTGAGAGGAACTACCGAGGCTGTCGGAATTTTGGCCTATCATCCTTTGGGAAAAACCCGCCTGCTTCCGGAAGAGGAAAATCTGCTCTTTGCAGTGTCTCAGCAACTGGCGGCATCAATAGAACGAGAAATGTTTCAGGCACGTTCACAATTGGCCGAGAGACTGGCGGAATCGGAAAAACTCTACCAAACTATCCTTAATTCCGTTTCACATGAAATTCGCACCCCTTTGACAGCAATAATAGGTTATACGTCGGCGCTTCGCAGCGACCCGCAAAATGCCACTGCCGATAGGCGCCAGCAAATCCTGGGTGAATTAAGCGAAAACGCTGAACGTCTAAATAATGTGGTGACGAATTTGCTCGATTTGTCCCGCCTGAATTCAGGAACGCTCAGGCTGAAAAAGGATTGGCACGATATAAATGACTTGATTGCAGTCGTGCTTGACGACCAGAAGAAGACTCTATCGGATCATCCTGTTGTTACCAGGAGCTCCGAAACCTTGCCTCTGATACGAATCGATTTCAATTTATTTAAACAAGCGTTGATCAACTTATTGTCAAACGCCGCCGCTTATTCCCCATCAGGAACGGCTATAGATCTGGAAATAATGATGAGTAAAGATGCATTAATCCTGAATGTCACCGACAAAGGCCCGGGCATTCCACCAGAATCTCTGCCGCACCTTTTTGACAAATTTTATCGCGTGCCCGGAACGCCCTCAGGCGGAACCGGAATCGGACTGGCCATTGCCAAAGCGATTGTCGAGATACATGGCGGGACCATCGAGGTCGCCAATGCTCCCAAAGGGGGAACCTGCTTCTCTATCAAGCTCCCAATAGAAAGACAGCCCGACCTGCCTTCAGAAAGCAACAATATATGACAGGGGTTCGCATACTCGTTATTGATGATGAAAAGGCAATACGGCGCCTTTTGAATATCAGCCTCGAGGCCGAAGGATACACTCTGCTGGAAGCATCAGACGGGAAAGAAGGATTAGTGATTGCCTCCACACAACGGCCGGATCTGATAATCCTCGATCTGGGATTACCCGACCTTGATGGCATAATGGTACTTAAGAGATTGCGCGAATGGTCAACAATACCTGTCATTATCCTGACAGTTAAAGACTCCGATATAGATAAAGTTACGCTTCTTGACGCCGGCGCCGATGATTATTTGACAAAGCCGTTCAGCGTGCCGGAATTATTAGCCCGAATTAGGGCGGCGCTTCGTCATACGCAGCCTTCCGAAATGCAGGCGTTTTTTCGCAGCGGAGAATTGGAGGTCGATCTCTCATCCAGAACAGTATCTAAATCCGGCAGGCCGATTAAACTGACCGAGACCGAATATAATATCTTGAGGCTGCTAATCCGTCACGCCGGGAAAGTCGTTACGCAGGGGCATCTGCTTAAAGAAATTTGGGGGCCGCATGCCTTAGAACAGACACAATATTTGAGAGTATATGTAGGCCAATTGCGCAAAAAACTCGAGACGGATCCGTCGCGGCCCGAACTGATTCTGACCGAACCGGGGGTAGGTTATCGGCTTATTGTCATAGAACACTAATAATGAATTTCCTATGATTTATACTGCAGACGTGGAACGTCTCCGGTTGATGAAATCGTCTCGTCTCCCCGGCTTTCGATGTTCATTGTCCGAATTGTTCGACAATATGCATCTTATGATTGAGGAGTGAAATAGTGAACCTGTCATTTCGAGAAGACTACTGGGATTCTCTTGAATTGAAAGAGGAGTTCAAAAGTTTTCTGGTTCAGATATTTGGGCTTGATTTGTCGCTATGGGATAAATCGGGATACTGGGATAGGCGATACAGGCCGTTTTCATATTTTATTGACAATTCTCTGGTTTCCAACGTTTGCGTATATTCTATGGATATGACAATCCAGGGAGAGAAATGCCCTGTCGCTCAGATCTCAGCAGTCGGAACGCTTCCAGAATATCGCAGAAAAGGTCTGAGTCTCAAATTGATGCAAGCTGCGTTGGACTGGGCACGAGACAAGCACGATTTCTTCTTTCTCTTTGCGGATGAAGCTGCTTACCGATTCTATAAGGAGTGCGGTTTTCGAATGACGGATGAGTATTATGCCCGCATATCAGTGCTGGGGAAAGTTGCTCGGTCCGGTGTCGTCAAACTAGATATGCAAAAAACGGACCATATTGACCTGGCATACCATTTGGCTTCCAATAGAGCCCCTATATCTGATGTTCTTGGAGTATCCAACAACAAACTGTTCATGTATTGGTGTTTGTACTCTCTCAGGGATCATGCACATTACATTTCGGCATTAGATATCCTGGTCTTGTTTAAGCGTGAAAAGGGATTGATGACGATTTTTGATATTGTGGGAGCATCAATTCCGACGTTTGCAGAGATATACTCGTATATCTGCGATCCGCGAGACGAGGCCATTGAGTTTCTCTTTATGGTGGATAAGCTGAATCTGGAGAATTTCGACCGAATCAGAGCGGTGGGAAATGGAACCCACCTTCTTGGCAGTTTCCCTTTAGAAAATACTCAATTTGCTTTCCCATTCACGTCTCACGCATAGCAAAATTTGCCATTCCTTGTGATTTTGAAGATAAAATTTCGCTCTTAAATGTACCGTCTGACTTTTCTGCAATACGTCAAGTAATCCTGCCCGAAAACCTTTCTCATATATTCTTCTTCGGCCAGCACTATTTGGTGATGCACGGCGACTATATATATCACCACCGCCAGCAAAAATGGATTAAGTGTGCGAACCAACGTTGCCAGAAGAGTGGAGAATACTCCTAAATACATCGGATTTCTACTAACCCCGAAAAGGCCATTCGCCTTCAGGTCAGTGCTCTCCCTGGGTGAACCGATTCTAAAGGACTTTCCCATACCAAATCTGCCAATAAAAAGCATGGCAAACCCGGCAATCCAGAAAACAAGCGAAAGCGGCTCGACAAGCCTGGGAGGATTGAAAAACGAAAGATCTATGCCCCAATTTTGCAGAACCATAGTCACCCAGACAACGATGATTAGATATTTACTCAATAGGAAAACTATGCGATTAATAGGCGGATCTCCGTCCATGTCGATGTTTCGCTTACGCAAAAGACTTCCCCCGCCAAACAATACGATCAGGAAAAAGACCGGAAGCGCCGTCACCACCCATGACCAAAACATAGCCTAATATCCCAGAAACCTAAATTTAAAGCCACGTATTTTCGCGATAGATTAAATACTCATCCCCATAGATTTTCGCCAAATGATCTTCTTCGAGATGTCGCCAATATATGATATTACCAATACCGATAAGGCCGGCGATAAGGCTCAACGCGGCACCGTTGTAGATCGCCCAGCCAAAGATCCAAAGGATAAATCCCAGATACATTGGATGCCGCAACCTTGAAAACAGCCCGGTGGTGACAAGATGATCGATGTTCTCCACACCTCTAAGCTGAAAAAGAGCGCCAAAAGCCAATACCAAGCCTGCGATCAATATTCCCAGTCCGACCCACCGTATTAAATCAGGAATTATCAAACGCACGGGGTCTTGAGGACACATGGCGAACCAGCTTATCCATAGAACGCACATGGCCAAAAGAATAAATATGAAGAGAGCCGTGCTTTTGGGATTTACCCTCCCGGCCTTTTTGAGCCTTTCGTATGTTATGCGTATAGCGTTAGCCGTTAAATAGAGTATAAGCAATATTAAGTATCCCGGTTTCATTTTGCTCACTCACCAAAATCCATAAAGTATCTATAATATAATCCACATCATAATACAGGTCAACATAGGCCCCGAATTGAAGACCTGCCATAGTTTGGGGAGGGGGAATTCAAATCCGCTTATCTTCCCAAGTCAAATTTCTTCAGCGGCTCGGTTTATCCTGTTAGGAGTTGGGCTTCTGTGCCTTGGCAAAGCGACGTCTTCGGTAAGCTCGAGCCTTCTCGCGGCTGCCGCAAACCGACATTAAGCACCATCGACCAGAACTGTTCTTGGAGCCATCATAGAATGCCCAGTTACATTTTGGCTCATTGCAGGCCTTCAATCGGGACCAGGTTCCCTGTCTCACCGCCAGGACTATCTGCGAGAGTATAAATTCGAACGCCCCGGCTGTCCCCTGACTGGAAGGGATAAGGGAGGGTCTGCCGGACAAATCGCAGGACATTGCAAGCGGAAATAGACTCAATAGACGATTAAGCTGCTTCAGCTTGGATGGTCGGACCGATCCGCCGTTATTTACCAGCAAAAGAGAACGCAACCCCTCACGGAGTAATCGGGCGGCCTGAAGATCCGCTGAAGAAACCTTTTCGGCGGACTGCAGCAGGCCATGACGAACCAGCCAACCCTTCAGTTGCTTCTCCGTGCCGATGTCGTCAACTCCTGTTTCAACATCGAGAGTGTTAACAAGTCCTTGTACGATAGCGAGTTCGCCCGGGGCCGGCTTCTTCCCGGTTTTGAGCATGTCAAGGTTTTTCATACTAAATAAGATAATTCGGGGCCGCTCATTTGTCCAGTGAAATTACCAACAAAATGTCTTGACAGGTGACGTAACCGGTAATATATTATTACTGGTGACGTTACAATAACTGGTTCAATAACTCAATCGGGAGAGTGTGGTATGAACACCGGTGAAATTATCGACGGGTTGCACCTGACTCTTAGCGAAGACGGCTTCAAGTGGGCGATAGTGTCGTCAATCCACGCTACGGAGCTGCGCCTGACTATAGAAAATTCCCTGCATAACGGCTTGATTAGTAGTGCCGTCTATCGACAGTACACCGCGTACTTTGATTCGATGCTTAAGCAGGATAGCGCCTGGGCGCGGTCGATCATAGTGGTAGCCATTCCGCAGCCTATGCTCGAGGTTGTCCTGACAATCAACGGTGAGAAGCGCTCGATGATCATACCCCCGACCTACGATCATAGTAATGATGAAAAAGTAACGAACTTGATTGAGCAAGAGCTTAAATCTTGCGGATATCGGATCAGCCCCGCCGCACTCCCCAATAAATTATTGGCCACTCACAGCGGCCTGGCGCGCTACGGCAGGAACAACATTGCCTATGTGGACGGATTCGGAAGTTTTCACAGGCTTATCGCTTTCTACACCGATTTGCCGACCCCAAAAGACGGCTGGCAGGAGCCGCAGGTGCTTGACGAGTGCACCGGATGCAGGGCCTGTGCCTCGAAATGCCCGACCGCCGCCATTGATCCCAATCGGTTCCAGTTGCATGCCGAAAAGTGCCTTACGCTGCATAATGAATCATCCCAGGCTTTCCCGTCGTGGATAAACGAGTCATGGCATCATTGCCTGGTGGGTTGCATGAGATGTCAACGATATTGCCCGGTGAATAAAGATGTTTCATCACGGACAATCAGGTTTGCGGAGTTTTCGAATGAGGAGTCAGCGATGTTGCTCGAAGGGTTAGCAAAGGATGAAATGCCTCGAGGTCTGATCGCCAAGTTTGATAAGACTGATCTGCTTGATGACTCGGTCGCACTGGCCCGGAATTTGCGAAGTGTGTTAGCAGCATCAGGGTAATATTACTTTGGGCTTGCCAGTTCAAATCAAGGGCAATAATCAAGTGTGGGAAATCAAGACCGACTCTGAGAAAATGGCTACGCCGGTACGAACGAGGTAAAATTGACGGGCTGAAAGATGAAAGCCGGGCGTCGGCTAGTTTCCCGGAAGCATTATTCGCGCCACGGCTCGAAATTCGAATTGGACATGGCCGTTCGCGGGCTCACTCAACCACAGAGGAAAACTCAATTGCAGTATATCGAGCGCTCGGAGTTCAATCCCCGCATCATACAGAGTCCTATTAGCCAACTGCGATGGCACAGGATTATAGACACGGCCGACATCGAAGAACAGCAGCGGGTCTATATATGGCAGGCCCAGATGAAATCGCTCGGAACCGAACTCCAGATTGACCGCGAACAGACGACTTCCTAAGGCCGCGTCATTCTGGTAACCGCGCACTCCTCCACCTCCGCTCGCGATAAACTGGCCAATCGGATCGACTGTCGAAACCGGCACCCCATACCCGACCGCGAATTGCTCCTGCTTTGGCGCGCCATTGGACATGATCCCGAACGAACCGCGAATATTCATAACCACCTCACCGGTCCGCGCGAGGCGCAGATCCTGCCCGATACTCAGATAAGCCTTGCTAAAGACCGACCGCGCTCCTCGTGCCTCCAGTCCCTGAGCGAGCGAATAGTCGATGCGAGAAATTCCCTCATACCCGCGCTGCCTGTAACTTCCGTGCAGGCTCACGATCGCGGTCTTGCCGAGATTATAAAACTTGGGGTCGAAATAGTGGCCATTGTATCGATCGCTATAGCTTAATGACAAGATCGTCCGAAACGACGGAAACTCACGCGCCCCCGACTGCCGGACTGATAAGAGCAAATTCTCCGGCTGCAAGTTTCCGATATCGACAGAATAATTACGCTTACCTTCGTCGTCGCCTGCCTTAAGCGCAATCCGAATGTCAGGTGCGCTCAGTATGGGAGTGGAGTATTCCACATGGTAATTAGTCTTCCTCGAGCCGATCCCATAACTGAATCCCCCCGAGATCGAGTGATAAGTCATCAGGTAGCCGCTGCGAAGACATGCCCCAATCCGCATCTTGTCGATCTTGTTATACCAGATGCTGGGGTTAATCCCGATTACATAATGCCCCGGGTCAGCGAATGCGAACGGCGACAGCGGTCGCGCGATTTTGACAGAAGCGTCTGCTTCGTCCTTACCCGCTTCTATTCGATTCGATTTGATGACACCATCGGACCTGCCCAGCGATTGGTCGAAAAATGCGTCAAAATCCTTGCCGCTAATTTTCGAAGCAACACCGATGAAGTCAGGGATAGTCACATGTTTGAACTTGTATTCAGCGTAATACATTCTCATGATCTGATTGAAAACCGAATCTCCTACAAGGTCGTGTAGCCTTTCGAGAACACGCGCTCCTTTGGAATAAACTATAGCATGGTATTCTCGCTCGTCCGCAAACCGGGGAGACGATTGCGCGACCGGCAGCTCTTGGCTTGTGGGCGGCAAGAGTCGGTAATCGATCTCATGAGTCCACCGATAGGGGAGATCAAGAAACAATGATGCCCATCGGGGCAGGTCTAAAATAGAGCCGTCCTTGTAAGTCTGCTCCGCATATAGCAACGTAAAATATTCTTCGAAACCTTCATCCAGCCACGGATAGTCCAGTTCATTATTGGCCAGAGCGCCATAGAACCAATTGTGCCCGACCTCATGCACCGTGACATATTCCAGGGCGCGCGTGAATGGTACGCTCATGGCCGGGTCCATCATGGCGAGTGCCGGGTACTCCATCCCACCACTGGGGAAATTGTAGGCCTCCGCGACCGTAAGCGTCCGATAAGGGTAATCACCAACCTTCTCTGTAAAGAACTTGAGGGCATTAATCTCGTATGCGAGCAGATTTCTCCATTTGGATTGTGCGTGGCGCGCAAGCACCAGCGCTTTGACCTTCACCCCGTTCCATTCGGTCTCATCGATAAGATAATCGGGCGATGCTACCCAGGCAAAGTCATGAACCTGTTCGGCGTGAAAATGAAGTGTCTTCGCGTCCGGTGGATGGTGATTCTCAACGTTCTCCGTTAATTCCCGCTTGCGAGCTTTGGTGGCGCTTCTGCTTTCCGAAAGTTTCGGCATATTGTTATCACCGCCCTCTCCCGAGATATATTCTCCCGTGGCGCCAACATAGTACCTGTGTGGGAAGACTAATACTAACATCGTATGTCGCAAAATCGCCGTAGAACTCTCCAATCAGATGATAGGGATCATGATGCCAGCCCATCCGGTCGTACACCGCCATTTTGGGATACCATTGAGCGATGGAAAAATCGCCGTCCTGAGTGCGGAATCGACCCGGCAGGGAAGGTATCTTGGTGACGAATCCGATTTCCAGCAGTACCGAATCATGCGCGGCTAACGGTCGAGGAAGTTTAATCCTGACTGATGTGTCATCAATCTCACATGAGCCATTTATTCCATCGACAGTTAGAAAATTGATATCCAGACCGCCAAGTTCCTGCCTTTTGGCATGAGCGATTGTAAAGTCACGGTAAATTATTTCCATATCCTTGGCAAGGGTGCTGTTAGATCCGGAGAAAGCATTTGGATAGAAGTGCAGATAAAGTTCATTTAGAGCGCTGTCAGCGCCGCTGATATAGCGAATGGTCTCGCGTCCGATTAATTTCTTGTTTGATATGTCCAGAGTGACCTGAATATCGTACCGGATTGTCGGCTGATCCATTGCCTCCGCAGATTGGCGTTGAATCAATGCCAGAACGGCAATTACAAGTATTCGGTGGAAATGATTCCAAAATCGTGGCATCTGCCGGTAGTCCTTGCCATGGTTCTGACTTTATATAGATGTTGTATTATCGAATGAGCAAATAGTTTCGGTCGTATCAGCGAGATTCGCTCTCGAAAAGCGAACGGGTCGTTCCGTCCCTTTCAATTAATCTGTCTGAATAACTCCACTTCATAAAATTGCGATGATAATCGTCACCTTTTCTCTTGACAAATGTCAGGAAAGAGATAAGATGTCCGCATGTTGGATGCTATGTCCATTAATGGATTATTTGTGAGAAGGATGAGACTCGATGACACTAACCGTTAGAGATGTCGCCCGCCTATTAAGTGTTTCTGAGAAAACAGTTTACCGTTGGATAAGCCAAGGAAATTTGCCAGCCTATCAAGTCCACGAGCAATATCGCTTCAATCGCGCCGAAATCTTGGAATGGGCGACCTCCCGCAAGATTCCGGTGTCGCCTGAAATTTTTGCCGAGCCGGAGACCCATGGCGTCCAAATGCCGTCCCTATTTGAGGCCCTGCAATTTGGCGGCATCAATTATAGGGTGGTTGGCGCTGACAAGTTGGCGGTTCTGAAAAATGTGGTTCAACTGTTGCAACTTCCCGAAGAAGTCGATAGAGACTTTCTATTCAAGGTTCTTGTCGCGCGAGAGGAATTATCATCGACCGGCATCGGCGATGGCATCGCCATTCCCCATGTCCGAAATCCTGTAGTTCTTCATATTTCAAAACCGATGGTGACTCTGTTTTTCCTTGAACATCCCATAGACTTCGGTGCCATCGATGGCCAGCCGGTGTTTGCACTCTTCATGCTCATTAGCCCGACGGTGCGGGCACACCTTCATCTGCTGTCCCGTCTTGCCTATACGCTTCGGGATTCGAAATTTCGAGCCGCTATAGAACGTCGTGGGCTTCGCGACGAGATTCTTGAAGCCGCCCAAAAAGTCGAGGAAGCGTTGGCGCGAGGGGCCGCTCAACAAATACAGCCCGAATAGGTGGGAATGGAAACCGTACTCCTTGCGATCGCCATAATTCTGCTGTCCGGAATTTTATCGCTTGCCTTGCGTAGATATCCTGCGGCGGCGACGGTTACTGGTGTCGGCGGGATTGTCATTGGATGTCTCATCGGTTTGATCCCGACCATTATCTCTCTGTATCGCGGCCAGGTTGATTCAATCAAATGGAATTGGATTGTCCCCGGGGGAAGCTTTTCAGTTGGGTTAGATCCTCTATCGGCTCTTTTCCTATTAGTGATTTTCGCCGTATCGGTGCCCGTAAGCATCTATGGTGCATCATACCTCTGGCGCAGTCGCGGCGATTACGATTTAGGTTCAGCATGGTTTTTTACCAATCTGCTGATCGCCGCAATGGCAGTTGTGGTGATTGCTAGAAACTCCGTGCTCTTTCTGGTCGCCTGGGAGGTGATGTCACTGTCATCATTCTTTCTCGTCCTGTCCGATAATAAAAGGAGCGATGCACAGGCGGCCGGCTGGACTTATATAGTTGCAGCGCATCTTGGTACTGCTTTTCTCTTTGCATTCTTTATCCTTCTTGGGGACGGTGAGTTGCTGGATTTTGATAATCTTGCGCCATCGACTCACGCGGGTCTACTTTTCCTGCTCAGCATCATCGGTTTCGGTACGAAGGCCGGTTTTGTACCATTGCATGTTTGGCTTCCCGAAGCACATCCTGCGGCTCCGAGTCATATATCCGCACTCATGTCGGGCGTTATGATCAAGATGGGTATTTATGGCATCTTGAGAACTCTCACTTTACTGGGATCCCCGGCCGAGTGGTGGGGTTGGTTATTACTAGGTATCGGTCTGACTTCGGGGGTGTTGGGTGTGCTTTTCGCCATAGCTCAACATGATTTGAAACGCCTCTTGGCATATCATAGCGTTGAAAATATCGGGATAATTTCCATTGGACTCGGGCTTGGGATTTTGGGAATCAGCTATCAAGCGCCAATGATAGCCATTTTGGGATTTGGCGGCGCGCTCCTTCACGTGGTCAATCATTCCCTGTTTAAGGGTTTGTTGTTCATGGGAGCAGGATCGGTCGCGCACGCGACGGGAACACGGGAAATCGACAGGCTGGGCGGCCTTATGAAGAAAATGCCTTGGACCGGCACGATGTTTCTCATAGGTTCGATAGCAATTTGCGGACTTCCTCCGTTGAATGGATTCATAAGCGAGTTTCTTATTTATTTGGGCGCTTTGCACACAGGGGCGGTATTTCATAGCAGGCTTGCCGTTGCCAGCATCATGACCGTGGTCGGTCTTTCCTTAATTGGCGGTCTGGCAGTGGCCTGCTTTACAAAGGCATTTGGCATAGTTTTTCTCGGAGAACCGCGGACGGGGCATGCCGTAGACGTTCACGAAGCGGGACCGGCGATGAAAATATCGATGGGCATGCTCGCCGCCGGATGCCTGGCTATAGGTCTTTTGGCTCCTTATGCCATCGGTATTCTAGCCCCGGTCATTGCCCAGGTTAGTCAAATGACTCCTAGTACGACGAGCGAACTCCTGGCTCATGGGACAGGCGCTCTCTCTAAGGTCATTATCGCTTCTTCGATCTGCGGCGGGCTGATAATACTCATAACTCTTTTGCGAATTATTTTGTTACGAGGGAAGACAGCAGGTAGAGCAGTAACCTGGGACTGCGGTTACGCGCTACCCACGCCACGGATGCAATACACGGCAACTTCTTTTGCGCAGCCGCTTGTCGACATGTTCCGAATGCTCCTGGGAACCCGTCGGAAGCGTTTGCAGATTGACGGAGCATTCCCCAAGGCAGTTGCTCTGCACACGGAAACCCCTGATGTTTTCCGGAAACTTCTCTTTCGGCCTATATTCGTTGGAGTTCGGAAAGGGCTTGATGCTTTTCATTGGCTGCAGCATGGCAATGTACATCTTTATATCCTCTATATTCTGATAACTCTATTCGTCCTGATGTTCTGGAAGCTGCAATGACGATTAATCCATTATCGCTGGTTCATATCGCCCTGGCATTAATTGCAGCGCCGCTCCTGCCGGGAATAATCAACCGCACCAAAGCCCACATGGCCGGTCGGCGCGGACAGCCTCTCTTACAATCGTATTTTGATATTTACAAGTTATTACGCAAGAGCGCCGTGTACAGCCGCTCAACAACCTGGATTTTCCGAGCCGGTCCGATCGTCAATCTGGTAATTGTAATTTTCGGGCTATCGCTTATCCCGTTCGCCAGCAGTTCAGCGCTCCTTGCCTTCGATGGAGACTTCATCTTGCTGGCGTACGCTCTGGGTCTGGCGAGATTCTTCGTAGTGTTGGCTGCTCTCGATACAGGTTCAAGCTTTGAGGGTATGGGTAGCAGCCGTGAAGTTACATTCGGTATGCTGATAGAACCGGCATTTCTGATTGGACTGTTTGCCCTGTCGCGCCTCAGCCACAGCTTGTCTTTGAGCGGCATGTTGTATACCTCGGGCATGGCCGGTTGGAGCATCGGCGCCCCGGCGCTGGTCGCGGCAGCATTTTTTGTCCTTTATCTCGTGGAAAACTCCCGAATACCCATCGATGATCCCAACACTCATCTGGAGCTGACAATGATTCATGAGGTCATGGTTCTTGACCATAGCGGTCCGGATTTCGGTTTTGTGACATACGGGAGTGCCCTGAAGCTCTGGCTTTTCGGAGAACTGTTCGTCGGAGTCGCTTCACCCAATATTGCGGGCTCAAACCCCTGGCTCAGGGAAGGATTTGGGCTTGCCGGATTAGTTCTTTTATGCGTCGCCGTCGGAATCGTGGAGTCATCCATGGCGCGATTACGTCTGGTGAAGGTGCCACAACTACTTATAGGCGCCGGAGCCCTTTCGATTCTCGCCGCTATACTGGTCTTGGGATAATTTATGAATGATCTCATAAATGCCATTATCGTATTGATCGTAATCGCAGATTTCTTGCTTTTAAGCGCAGGATGGCTTAAAGCCTCTATTCGCATTGTCGCGCTACAAGGGTTGGCCCTGGGCCTGCTTCCCCTCTGTGTCCATCAGGACGGACTCACCATGCGCCTCCTGATCATTGCCTTTCTGGTTATCGTACTTAAGGGTATTGTTTTTCCCCGTCTGCTGATGCGAAGTCTTCGGGAATTGAGCTCAGTTCGGGCCGTCACCTATTACGTCGGTCCCGTGCCATCACTTTTGATTGGCATTCTCGTGATGAGCAGTTCGCTCTGGTGGGGTTATTCCCTGCCTTTTCCGGATCAGGGCGGATACCGTATGGCAATTCCAATGGTCTTCTTCACCATCGTCACCGGGCTTTTTCTCATCGTGAGCAGGAGACAGGCTTTGATGCAGATCATCGGGTATCTCACGCTTGAGAATGGTATCTATGCCTTTGGCGTCTTTTATGCCCAATCGGAATCGATGCTGATCGAAATCGGGATACTCCTGGACGTCTTTGTGGCCGTATTCATCATGGGAATTATGGTTTTCCATATCAGTCGCGAATTTGATAATATCGAGGCAAGTCAGCTCAGCACTCTCAAGGATTGGCTCAAAAGCCGTAAAGAATCATTGAGCAGGGATCAGGAATCAATATGATACTCGCCTTAATTCTTATCCCCGCATTCGCCGGATTACTTTCGTTCTTCACCCGAAGGAATGACACCCGGCGCGTTCTTCTGGTGGTCACGGCTATTGCGCACTCCGCACTGACGGCCGTATTATGGGTTGTACGGCCTGACCCTATTCTGAATGGCTGGCTTCAGATTGACGCCCTTGGCCTGATCTTCTTATCCTCGGTCAGTTGTCTGTTTCTGGCGGCGGCTATCTATGCGGTATCGTACTTGGCCAAGGAACAATCGGGAGCCCGACCGGATTTTGAAGAATCCAACTTATTCGTAAATGAACCGGAAGCGATATTTGTCGGATGTTTGCTTCTTTTCCTTTCGACAATGACACTGGTTACCGCCAGTCACAATTTCGGTCTGCTCTGGGTGGCCGTGGAGGCTACAACTCTAACCAGCGCCCCCTTAATCTATTTCCATCGCCACCATCGCTCTCTGGAGGCAACCTGGAAATATCTTCTGATATGCTCTGTGGGTATCGCTCTGGCCTTACTTGGCACATTTTTCCTGGCCTTAGCCGCTTCCGCAAAGGGAGCCGCTGGTGTCCCATTGGTAGTCGAGGATTTGATCGCCCACGCTTCGTCGCTTCAAGTTCCCTGGCTAAAGGTTGCATTTCTTTTCATGCTTGTCGGATATGGGACGAAAATGGGTTTGGCTCCCCTGCATAGCTGGCTTCCCGACGCCCATAGCGAGGCGCCGTCAGTTGTATCCGCTCTCCTCTCAGGGGCCCTTCTCAACTGCGCTTTTCTTGGGATTCTGAGGATGACCCAGGTCCTCGATGCTACCGGTTTGGCAAAATTTGCTCATGGCTTGCTGTTGGTCTTCGGGCTTCTTTCAATCGTACTCGCCATGGTATTCATCGTTGCCCAGCTTGATTACAAGCGCCTGCTGGCATATTCGAGCATCGAACATATGGGTATTCTGGCCGTTGGAATTGGGCTCGGTGGTCTCGGTTCTTTCGGCGCCGTTCTTCATGCAGTCAATCATTCCCTCACGAAAGGAATGATGTTTCTGGTGGCGGGAAATATCCTCGCGCGGTATCGCACCAAGTCGATAAAATCAGTTACCGGCCTCTTGAGCGCTCTGCCGACGTCCGGTGTACTATGGATGGCAGGATTGTTTGCAATCACCGGAACACCTCCATTTGGCCTGTTCCAGAGCGAATTTACTATTATTCGAGCTGCTTTTAACTCAGGACATACACTGGCCGCAGTTATTCTCTTGGTAACTCTTGGTGTGATCTTTGTCGGTATGGCAAGCATTATAATCGGCATGGCATACGGTGCCTCACGTGAATCGTCCGTCCCTGCCATAAAGGAATCGCCGGCATCAATAATACCTCCGGCTATACTTTGCATCGCAGTATTAATATTAGGGGTTTACGTACCTCCAGCTTTGAATGAACTGCTCACCGAGGCGGCTCGCTTGGTGGGAGGCAATTGATGAGCCAGATGCACCCAGTTCTGTGCCGCAACTGCGAACCGATAAAACTAGCGGACATCCCGGTTTTAAAATTTGATGATTTTGCGGAATTCATCGTGGAGACGGTTCGGAATGACGACCGCCTGATCGCTCTGTTTGCTCAGCCATCCAACAATAGTGATCACCTGCTTTTTGCCATCACTACCTCCCGCGACGATGGCGCATTGCGGATATGCTCGGCGAGAGTGGCAGATAGATACCCTTCTCTAACTCCGCATTGTACCCAGGCCCACTGGTTCGAAAGAGAAATCGCAGAAACGCGGGGAATAACACCTATCGATCACCCCTGGCTAAAGCCGATTCGCTTCACGAAATCGCCCATAGGTGACACGGCATTCTACAGCATTTCCGGTCACGAAAGCCACGAGGTGGCCGTAGGCCCGGTACATGCCGGCATAATTGAACCGGGACACTTTAGATTTGCTTGCTCCGGAGAGATAGTTCATAATCTTGAGATCTCGCTTGGCTATCAGCATCGTGGAATCGAGCAGGCGTTAATTGGTGGTCCAACCGCCCGAACCATTCATTATATGGAAACACTTGCAGGAGATACGTCAGTTGGACATGGCATAGCGTACTGCCAGATCATGGAAACGCTTTCGCACTGTCGGGTGTCATTAAGGGGCATGATTATCCGAAGCATCGCTCTTGAATTGGAGCGGCTGGCCAATCATACCGGTGACCTCGGCGCCCTTGCGGGGGATGTCGGGTATTTACCTGTATCTTCACATTGCGGTCGGATCCGTGGTGATTTTTTAAATCTTACCGCCCAAATTTGCGGAAATCGGCTGGGCCGCGGCATCGCCCGTCCGGGCGGCGCTGCATTTGATCTTGATGAAGAGCAATTGACCCTCTTCCGGCAAAAGCTAGACCAGTCCTTTACAGATGTTGGTGCGGCTGCCCAGTTATTATGGGAGACGCCTTCGATTGTCAATCGTTTTGAGGGAACGGGAACCTTGAGCGCAGCCCAATGCAAGGAATTGGGAATTGTCGGCCCGCCTGCGCGCGCCGCCGGCATCGAGCAGGACTCGCGCCTCGATTACCCCTCTGACGTTTTTAGCTATGTACAGATTCCCGTGTCTCTTTGGCACGTCGGAGACGTCTTTGGCCGGGCCTATGTACGCTGGCTCGAAATAGTTAGGTCGGTTGAATTCATTCGGACTCAACTGGGAGCTCTACCACCCGAGCCTGCTCAGGTTTCCATCGGATCACTGGCGCCTGATTCAATTTCAATCTCGCTGGTGGAGGGTTGGCGCGGCGAGATTTGTCATGTCGCATGCACCGGAAGTGACGGCCGCTTTGGATGGTACAAAGTCATCGATCCGTCTTTCCACAACTGGGCCGGGTTGGCGATCGCCATGCGAAACCAGCAAATTTCCGATTTTCCTCTATGTAATAAAAGTTTCAATCTCTCGTACTGTGGACATGATCTGTAGAGTCAACCGATGATAAAAGCGTTACTTACCCGACTGAGATTCGGAAGCCGAACTATCGATTTCCCCGGTGAACCGCCTGCTATGCCGGAACGATTCCGTGGATATCCCGTAATCAGCTCGGGAGTCTGCCCTGAGAATTGCCTCAAGTGCCTGCCGCTATGCCCGACGGAAGCAATTAAGATTATAGACGGGCACCCTGCTATAGATCTGGGGAGATGTCTATTCTGCAGCCAATGTGAGACAGCCTGTCCGTCCGGTCTGATTCGATTCACGAACGATTTCAGCTTAGCCGCGAATAAGCGCGCAGATCTTTCAGTCAGTCATAATTCCGAGAAGGCCCTGGTTCAAAGACTGGATGATGAAATGTTCCGCCTTTTCGGACGGTCGCTGAAGCTGAGACAGGTGAGCGCCGGCGGATGCAACGGTTGCGAGGTCGAAGTGAATGTTTTGGGCACGATTGTCTATGACCTGGGCAGATTTGGCATCCAGTTCGTCGCTTCGCCGAGGCATGCCGATGGTTTGTTGATTACCGGTCCGGTGACAGAGAATATGAAACTCGCCCTGCAGAAAACCTATGAGGCAGTTCCAAACCCAAAGATCGTTATCGCCGTGGGGGCATGTGGCATATCGGGCGGGCCATATATAAATCATCCACAAGTACATAATGGCGCCGATAATATCTTGCCGGTTGATCTTTACATCCCCGGCTGCCCGCCACATCCGATTACGACCCTCGATGGATTACTGCGATTACTGGCCAAGATTCCCAATCAGCAATTCTCTTATTAGGCGCCGGATAGTTTATGAGGCCTTTAATATTGGCACCTCACACCAAATACCGCCCGTACGAATCATTAATCTGAAATGTACTAAAGGATAAATCGAGATTCGATTCCACTCACAGTTTTACTAATAGTATTTCAGAACAGGAGCCAGGGCCTGACGCAGGAATAATGCGGTTTTCGACGCTGTCAAAACTATGCATCTCCAACTAGCATTTAATAATATCTAGCGCCGTTACCGAGAACATCTTGCCGAAAGCTGTTTTTTTATATTGATATCAAGGTGGCCAGTCCATAATTAATTATAGGGTAGGGAATTGCATCGTTGGGCAGCAGGCTATCCGGTAATATGGATGTATACGAACTATGGAGTCTTTCTCAAAATCACCCATCACGGAAAGGATGGATAAGATGAAACAGTATGGCGCCGAGTTTGTCGGAACATTCTGGTTAGTGCTTGGAGGCTGCGGCAGCGCAATTTTTGCCGCCGCCTTCCCGGGCGTCGGTATCGGATTATTAGGTGTCGCCCTGGCCTTCGGGCTAACGGTTTTGACTATGGCCTTTGCAATTGGCCATATTTCAGGCTGTCACCTCAATCCGGCCGTGTCCATTGGGCTTTGGGCGGGAGGCCGATTTCCTGCAACAAAGCTGCTCCCGTACATCATAGCCCAGGTTCTTGGAGGCGTGATCGCCGCCGCTGTCCTCTATCTCATCGCTTCCGGCAAGACCGGTTTCGATGTCTCTGCGGGTTTCGCCGCAAATGGTTATGGGGCTCATTCGCCTGGTGGCTACTCGCTCCTCGCAGCCTTAATAACTGAAATTGTCATGACCATGATGTTCCTCCTGATAATTCTCGGAGCGACCGACCAGCGGGCCCCACAGGGATTCGCTCCGATTGCCATAGGACTGGGGCTGACCCTTATCCATTTGATAAGCATCCCGATCACCAATACTTCGGTAAACCCCGCCCGTAGCACCGCTGTCGCCTTATTTGTCGGCGATTGGGCAATTGCGCAACTGTGGCTGTTCTGGATTGCACCGATCATTGGCGGCATATTGGGCGCGCTCGTTTATCGGTCTATCGGTCGAAGTAAGGCGTAATCAACGACGCGAAAGGCAGCGCAAATTTCATAAATATTCGGATTATGTCAGAAAATACCCTGAGCATGTGGGCGGCAGATGCCCTCCTCCGCCCCTAAGTCGTTGCCGTACACTGGAAGACGAGGGCGTCTTCATTGCAATTGCGCAATGTAATTTGGCTTTTCATACGCCAGATTTGACCTGAAACCTGCTTGGGTAACAAACAGTTATTTATCATTGGGAAAGGAAATCCATCAATAATGGATATGCTAGTTTTGTACGCTCCTTTCTCATCCGCATACCAATTTATTGATGATGGCGTGTAAGCGTAAAACCCCGTGAATCTGAGTATCCGACCGAATTAATCGCATTTCTCCAAAAACTCTTTCAACCTTTTGACGATAAAATAATTCCATCCCCCCGTAAAACTCTCTCTGGAAAAATCCGGGCTATCCTGAGGAAAACTCTCCAGCCCTTCATGCGTAAATCTCAATCTTGTCTGATTCTTCTCTGCATACAACTCGAAAGTCACGAATGAATCGCCCGGATAATCTCTATACCTCCAGCTATAGGTCAACTTTTTCTCAGGTTCTACCTCGGTTATTTTCCACACGTGCCGATAAATCTTGTCGCCATTGGCGACATCGACTTGAGTCTCAAAGCCAACCTCTGCCTTAAATGATTCGATATCCTCAAAATACCACTGCTTCATCTGGTCCCTATCCGTGATCGCTTTCCAGACCTTCGCTATTGGGGCGCTGTAGACTTGCTCGACTATCAATGGTTTGTTTTTCATCATATCATTCACCAATTGCTTTCTGTCGCAATAAATTTACTCATATTATCATCCCCTCTTGCTCGGAATTTCAGCTGTCAGATTATGTTCCTTCTCCCTGTATCCATTGCCCACAAGTGCAAACTATTCTCTTATTGGCTTATAGTAAAGAATAACATTCCCTGGTTGTAGTGTCCGGGTCTTCAAAAGCTCCAGCTTGACTCGTCTATTTAAGCCTTTAAATAAAGATTTACCACTGCCCAGGATAACAGGATTCACGGCGATTCGATATTCATCAATTAGATTCATCGGTATAAGTGTCAGAGCCAGGTCGGAACTGCCGAATATTGCCAGATCTTTGCCGGGCTGTTTTCTCAGTCTTTCTATTTCCTCCACAACATTATCCTTGACCAATTTCGTATTCTTCCATTCAGCTTTTTCAAGGGTCTTTGAAAATACAATTTTGGGCAGGTTGTTCATCTTGTCGGCGATAATTGGGTCGTCTGCTTTTGCCGCCGGAGACGTCCAATAACTTGCCATCAAGTTCATATGTCACTCGTCCGAATAATAGAACATCTACACTATTGAGCAACTCTATGGCATATCCATTAAATTCGTCATCCACGTGATGCCAGTCCAATTCTCTGCTTGGTCCTTCATAATACCCGTCAAGCGATATCATCATCTGAAGAATTATTTTTCTCATTTTCATTCCTCACTTCCGGTCAACTCACGAACTGCCGCCACATAGAGCCTGAGTTTGCCCCGCCAAACTGCCGTCTATCGTGAAGTAGCACAATGATGCAAATTATTTCCCTCGCTTGGCATCCAAACTCCATGCTCCGGCGCCGACAGACGAAAAATAAAGCCAGAGGAAGCAGTAAAGAGCGGCCTCTGATCCACCGTTCAAGATTGGCCAGAAGCCCTTCGGGAAGTGAAATTGGAAATATGCGACCGCCATCTCTCCCGCCAGAATGAATGCCACCGGCCGGGTGAAAAGGCCTATGAGGATTAAGGCGCCGCCGAAGAATTCAAGAACACCGCCAAGCCCGATCTGAGATATCAGAACGGCGGTGCCGCCGTTCGGTGGAATGCCGGCCGGAAATGCAAAAAGTATCCTTGAGCCGGCAAGCATAAACATGAACGCAGCCATTATGCGGAGCACGCTTCGTAAATAAGGGCTCCATGATAACCACTTGGAAACGACACCTTCTTCTGCCATATTTCTTCTCCTTTATTTATGACTCCCTCAAATAATTCTCAAGGGCAAGGTTCAAGGCATTCCAGAGTTATTGAAATTGCCGAACCCAGCCTAAAATTTCATTTAATGTACCTAACCGAATGGCGTCGATTTTGTTCGCAAAATAATGATTTACTTGAATTATGTGCAACCGATTGCGCTTGACAAATTCATAAAATAGCCGATATTATACATGGAGATTCACCCGCGATTGTCACCCGTTAAAGATGGCTAACTTCAAAGTTAGGGAGGTGTTATGCGCGTTAAGTATTTCGCAGTTCTCGCCCTCCTCATTCTGTTTTTTGGCATAGCCTTACCGGTATCCGGTGATAAAAAATTACCCGGCGAAGATGATTTCGTTATTGTTGACAAACCGGCTCAAATGAAAATGGAAGTTTCCCCGGTTTACCCCGATTCGGCGAAGATCAATCACGTTGAGGGGATCGTCTGGATCAAGGCTCTGATCGATGAAAATGGGAAAGTTATTGATGCTAAAGTGGTTAAATGCACTAAGAAAGACTTCGGTTTCGAACAAGCGGCGCTGGATGCGGCAAAAAAATGCGAGTATCTTCCGGCCACGCAAAATGAAAAGCCAGTGGCAACCTGGGTAGCCTATAAGGTACAATTTGCTCTGGCCGAGGGAACGGGAAAGTAACCAAAAAGCCGCCAGATTCCAGCAGGAAAGCGTCTCCGACACAATTCGGAGACGCTTTTTTATCCCCGCATGTAGAATATTATTAAGAAAAATATTGACTTGGACGTAATATTGTTATATAACTAGTTAGTTTAACTAAATAGTTGGATAATATATGACAAAAAATAATCCGGGCGATATCGGCACCGCTCACAAAATTATAGAATCGGCCCGAAAGGAATTTGCCCGTTACGGTCTGGCTGGCGCTCGAGTTGACCGCATCGCTCTAAGTGCCGGGATCAATAAGGCGATGATATATTATCATTTCCGTTCCAAGGAGAATCTCTATCAGGAAGTTATCAATGAGCATCTCGCCAGGATCGGCGATTTCCTCGAGGAAAATCTATCCCAGGGACAGGAACTGGAAACGTTACTTGTCGGTATGACCCGCTTTTATGATCAAATGTTTGCCAATCGCGGGGACTTCGCACCCATCTTCCTGAGAGAATTGGCCGCGGGGGGCGACCGGATAAGGGACGCATTTTCGAAGATGATGTCTGAAAGAGCAATCAATGTCAAACTTAAGCAGTTGATGGAAACAGGGAAACGGCGCGGGGAATTCGGCGATCTGGACAGGTACTCATGCCATAATCTCTTTCATTGGCATGAATCTGTTTTATCTGATGACCGCACCAGTCATGAATTCAGTTTGGGAGATCAAAGATGAAAAGAAATTTCGCCAGAAGAGACAGAAAGAGGTTGTCACCCTCTTCTTATATGGTCTCAGGCGCAGATAATATGTGGAAGTTGGCTGCTGCATTGTTCCTGGCGGGATTCCTGCTGTCGCATACCCCTTCAAGTGCCGCTGAACTCCAGGTCAGTCTTACGCTATCTGATGCTATAAGAATGGCCGAGGATCATTCTTATGGCGTTAAAGCCGGCCGGTTCGATTCGGCTTCGGCAGCGTTTGATTATAGAGCTGTTCGCTCGCAGCAGTATCCGACACTTTCCCTGTCGGCAGTTTCTTTCTACTACAACAAGCTGCAAAAGCTGGAGCTTCCCTTTATGAGCAAGGAAATCGGCTCCAAAGAAAACTATCAGTCCGATTTCCGACTTACGCAACTGCTTTTTACCGGCGGGAAAATTTCGAATCAAACCAGAATACAAGAAGCGATTACCGAATCAAGGACTTTCAATCTTAAGGCAATGAAACTCGAGACAGCATACTTGACCCGCAGAGCCTATCTGAATCTTTTAATGTCGATTTCCCTCGTCGAATCGGCCAAGGCGTCTCTAAATAGAGTGGAAATCATTCGGAACGATGTGGATAATCTCTTCCGGGTCGGCATGGCCGATTCGGTAGATATCCTCGACGCCGAGACTGCTCGCCAGAATGGCCTCCAGATATTGGCGGAGAAAGAAACCGCCCGAAAGAATGCCTCTATCATTTTGGCTCAACTCACAGGTCTCTCCTCCGATTTGGAAATCATCCCGATAGAAAGCTTGACAGAGCCGACATCCGACCAGCTTCCTGGCGGCCAGCCGATTGCTCCGAAAATCAATCGGCCTGAATTGAATGCCCTGGATAGTAGGATACGATCCGCTAATCTCCTGATTGGTCTAAATAAGGCGGCGTACGTTCCCAATCTGAGCGGCTATGTCGGATATTCTGTCGGCATGCCAAATCGAGATCAATTCAATCAGACATGGAACGATTACTTCACTGCCGGGCTGGCCCTAAGTTGGGAATTCAACCTTGGCGGAAAGGTAAATAACGGCGCTCTTTCAGCAAGGAACACCCTCTTCTCGGCCCAGATGGCCAGAAGCAAGCTGGAAGAATCGCTTCTCATGCAGAGAGATATTACTGTCGAAAATCTCAAGTATTCATATCAGGCATATCTCATAGCAAAAGAGCAATTTAACCTTTCCACCAACAAATTCCGCCTCGCGAAAGAAAGGCAGAAAATGGGACGGATGACCGTCAACCGCATTCTGGAATTGGAAGCCGAACTGGCCGCCACCGAGCAGTTCTACAAAGCGTCGATCATCAATTACTATCTGTCTGATACTGAATACATGTACGCCAATGGTTCCGAAAAGATTTATGGAGGATTATAAAATGCTACGTTCGAGAATAATATCCATGATTTTTCCATTATTGTTTCTCGTTTCCTGCGGAGGGAATAATCTTCCACCGGGCGGATCGGGTCTGATTGAAGCAACCGAGGTGATTGTCTCTGCCGAAACTAGCGGACAATTGAAAGCCCGCTACTTTGACGAGGGCGACAAAATAAATCAGGGAGATACCATCGGATTGATTGACACCTCAACCGCCAGGATGCTTCTAAATCAGACGGTTGCCAGCCTTATGGCCGCACGTACAAGGCTGACATCATCGCAAATAGGTATCGAACAGGCCGAATTTAACTTCACTCTTGCCAAAAAGGAATATGACCGGGTTACTGAATTAATCAAAACAGGATCAGTTAATCAGCAGCAATATGATCAGGTGGAGACCGCCTACAAGCAGGCCGAGCTCGTTCGGAAACAATCCGCCGCGACTTACCAGGCCGCCCAGGCCGATCTCGATAGAATTTCCTCAACCATCGATCTGCTTAATAAGCAATTTAAAGACTGTTTCCCCATCGCTCCCAATTCAGGGACAATCGTGAATAAGTATATAGAAGCCGGGGAACTTGTGGCAATCGGGAAACCGCTGGTCAAAATTGCCCGGCTCGATACGGTTTGGGTCAAAATATATCTTCCTCCGGCGGACTTGAGCAAAATCCAGCTGGGCGGAATAGCCAAAATTGACCCTGAAGACGGTCAGAATTCACCGCTCGATGGTCACATCGGATGGATTTCCGATCAGGCCGAATTCACTCCCAAGAACTGTACAAACCAGAGAAGCCCGCGCCGACCTCGTTTATGCCGTCAAGGTCATTATTCCCAATCCAAGTGGACGACTTAAGATTGGCATGCCTGTATCGGTCGAATTAAAATGACTCTGATTTCGGTTGAAAATATAAGCAAAAGCTACGGATCTCTTAAGGCGGTGGATAATTTTAGCCTCGCCGCCGAAAAAGGGGAGATTCTCGCCCTGGTCGGTCCGGATGGAGCCGGCAAAACGTCCATTTTCAGGTCTATCTGCGGCCTGATTACCTATGACACTGGAAAAATCACGATCGCAGGCTACGACGTCGCACGGGATTTCGAAAAAATAAAACCTTTGCTGGGATACATGCCGCAGACTTTTTCGCTTTATCCGGACCTTTCGGTAGACGAAAATCTATTCTTCTATGCCGGTCTCTTTGGATTGAACAAAAAGCGATTCAGAGAAAAGAGACAACGTCTTTATGAATTTTCGGGGCTCGGGCCGTTTTCTGATCGCCGGGCAGGTGCGCTATCCGGTGGTATGAAACAGAAATTGGCTTTGAGCTGTGCACTGGTGCACGAACCACAAATACTCATTCTTGACGAACCGACCACTGGAGTCGATCCCCTCTCCCGGCGACAATTCTGGGATATCCTCAAAGAGCTTCGTAACAGTGGCTCGTCGATCGTTGTCTCTACCGCCTATATGGACGAGGTGGCTCTTTCGGATCGGGGAATTTTCATATTCAATGGCCAGAAACTGGCCGAGGGGACGCCTCGGGAATTGACCGGGAAATTCAAGGGGAAGGCCTATCGAGTGACGGCGAGTCCCACCTTTGAACGGATGCAGCAAATTAACAACATCGGCGGCATAATGTCGCGACGATTCGGTTCATCCATCCATATTTACACCGACGATCACCATTCTGCCGGAGACTATTCCGATCAGCTGAATCAGATTGGCATTACCGCTGATTTAATAGAGGCCATAAGTCCTGAGCTTGAGGATGCATTCATCCAATTGATGGGAAAATAGCGTATGCAGTACGCCGTAACCATAGATAAATTGACAAAGAAGTTTGGCGATTTCACCGCCGTTGATGAAATCAGCCTTAACGTGGAAAGCGGCGAAATATTCGGGTTTCTCGGCGCCAACGGCGCAGGAAAGACTACCGCCATCAGAATGCTTTGCGGATTACTACTTCCGTTTTCGGGCACGGGTACCGTCAATGGCTTTGATATCTATTCTGAAAGCGAAAAGATAAAACGAAGCATCGGATATATGTCGCAAAAATTTTCTCTCTATCGCGATCTGACCGGCAGAGAGATTCTTAAATTCTACGGATCGGTTTACCAGCTCCCTAATGGTGAATTGGAAAAGCGTATCGTTGAATTATCGTCAGATTTGGAGTTGACCGAGTTTATAGATCGTCGGGCTGAATCGCTTCCCACGGGCTGGCGCCAGAGGCTGGCGCTGGCGACTTCGCTTCTGCACCGGCCCAAAATTCTTTTCCTCGATGAACCCACCGGCGGAGTCGACCCGGTCTTCAGGCGTCGCTTCTGGGAAATATTGTATCGTCTTGCCGACGAAGGCACTACCCTCTTTGTAACCACTCATTATATGGATGAAGCCGAATTTTGCCGGCGAATATCCATCATGCATAGAGGAAAAATAATAGAAATCGGAAATCCACAGGAGTTGATCACCAAGTATAATCAACCCAATCTTCAGGAATTATTCATTAATCTGATATCAGTGAGCGGCGTTAATGTATAAGATCAAGCATATCGCGATCAAAGAAGTGCGCCATATCTGCGCGATCCCCGCTCCCTCATTATTGCTATCTTGATGCCTGTCATGATGACGCTTCTTTATGGATATGCCATTAATCTGGATATAAAGAATATCAGTATGGCTGTCATCGATTTCGATCAGAGCGCCGAATCACGCGAATTGATTGGTAGATTTTATCACTCGGGATATTTCAAATTGCCCGGAGAAAATCTGAAATCGTCAATCCTGAACAAATATTGAGATCCGGCCATGCCTCCGCCGTGCTGATAATTCAGAAGGGGCTTTCGTCGGCCCTTACAAATCAGTCCGATTATGAAATAGGACTTACCGTTGA